>JAABTQ010000002.1 GCA_011389745.1 Desulfobacteraceae bacterium
CGCGTCAGGATGTTTCCCTTGCCGGGTATAGGGTTGGGCAGCACGTGATCGAAAGCTGAAATGCGGTCACTGGCGACAATCAGGAGGTAGCGATCGTCGCTGGGTGCATACACGTCCCGGACTTTTCCCTGACGCAATAATGAATACCTGCTTGTCTTCACAAAAAATCTCCTTTTTGGCATAAAAAAAGGCCGCTGCTCGTTTAAAAAAACAAGCAGCGGCCTTATATTTATCACGCACCCTTCTAAAAGGTCGAAGGGGGTCGGTCCAACTCTAAGGTCTTATTGTTCTATCTTCCCTATCCCCCGAAAAAAACTGTGAATTTTCATACACCTTTTGTTTCGGCAGATCGTCAGCCTTTATAAATTATCGTTGCCATGTTTGTCAAGCACGATTTTTCCATTCTAGTAACTTCTCAAAAAATGGTGGCATTAGGTTTAAAGAAGTTACCCATTCTCTTGACATTCAATTGGCGTTATTGGGAAAACGGAATAGGAGAGAATACGTTGTTAAAAGAAGAATAGGATTATAGCGAAATTTCATATCTTACTGCTTTGAAAGGTTTGCCGGAATTGACATTAAGGAAAAAATAATCACCCTTTCGCCCGTAACTGTACTTATGTCCGTATGCAGGCTCTTCACCTTAACCTCCAATATTTTCTCCACCGCTTCTTCAAGCAATGGCCGGCCCTGCTCCAACAGCGCGATGCGAATGCGTTTGACTAACTCCCGTCCGTCCTTGCCCTCGGGCACACCCGCCAGCTTCAATTCGGCCTGCGTAAGAACGTTTCGGAGCCTTACCAACACCATATCCTCAATGATGTAGGCCTTTGTTTCCAAAGGACCCCGGCCCATAAACTCTTTTTCAAACCTTATAACGGCTTCACAGATTTCGGCCTCCAATTGGCCCTTGGTCCTATTCTTCATTTTGACTCCGAACGCCTACTATCTACCAACAATGAGTTCTCTGTGAAACTGCAGATGGCGCCCTATCTTTTGGGAGGGATTCCCCCTCCCCCCGATGGAGTTTGTAAGACGTCGACTTCGAAATTTTCAGATAGACGGATAACTCCTCTATAGTCAGGACGTTGTATGGTTTGTTTTCCATCTGGAGCACCTCTGCTATGTTCGGGCAGAATTATCCGAACTACATCTCATCACAGATATGTAATTTACAGTTCGTGTCAGTTCGTGTCAATTGCTTTTTTGAAATAATCAGTTCGGATTCAATCGAAGGTTTGCTCAGCACTAAGTGCTGTCCGGCAACGATTTGAAACGGCCTTTTAGATTGCTTCCCGCAATATAGATCCAGGTAGTCAGCCTATTTCCACGGTTCATAGCAAAATAGGACGGGCGCTGTCAAATGCCAGGGACCGCTGATATATCAAATCCAAATAATGGTGCGCATTGAGCGACCATTTGTTGTTGCCATAGAGCCGATAATGGGTTGCCAGCTTCTTCGTTCCGAAAAATAACGCAATCTCATCCCTACCAAGCAGCACTTTTACCTTGAATTCCACATAACCTGTCGACACCGAATACCGGTTTTTATCCACACTCAAAACGCTTCGAAACGAGTGTCCCACTGAGGGGAGCCCGATTAAAAAGGAAGTAGACGATGCTCACGTTGATATGCGTTCTAAATATGAAGAAGCTCTAATATTTATCGGAAAAGCGTCACCTGTATCTATTCCGGGTTAATGCTTTGATTTTTCCTGAGTAAGGTTAAATACAACCTGCAGAAATCTATATGAACCAGTTCGTCAAACAAGAACAAAAAGGCTGTTTAAAAAATGTTTATTTTTCAAACAGCCTTTTATATTTCTTATGACTGATCGTTTCCGCAAACCGGGCAAAACCTATACGATTCATCTTTGATCGGGCTTTTGCATTTTTCGCATTTTTTGGGAACAGGCCCCAGGACCACAAGAAGTTCTCCTTCCAGCACCGGTGTCATCTGTTTGTCGTGTTTATAATCCGCTGTTTTAAGAATCCGTTCCACGATTCCATCCATCGGTGAAAGCACGGCTTTTTCCTGTTTCATGATGGTGATGTTGAACAATTCCTCACCTTTGGTTACCGTATCCCCGGGCTTTACGTACATCACCCAGAGATCTCCTGTGCTAGGGGATCCGACATGGCAGGGGTTTTTCTTGTCGGCCATTTCCATAGCCCCTGGTCCTGTGGTTGTGGGTTCAGCCGCCTGCACAGGATGCTTGAACGTTTCGTCATCCAAATGGTATCTTACCAACCGAATACCCAGGATATCAACCGGGCTGATATCGATGATGGACATCCGGTGAGGCTTTCCGTCGGTATCACAGAAATCAATCTCCCTGCCCACCGTGAGACCTTCAAACCACACATCAAGAGGCAGACGGTTGGGGTTTCCAAAATTGTGCCTGAAAATGATAGTCTTGAGAGCATCTCCCGGATGGTTAAGGTATAAGACCAGCTCTTCATCCGTAGGTGTACGTTCGATCTGGGTGGTCAAAGCTTCTTTTTCTGCCTCAATGTCGATCAGTTCGAGCGTTTTGAGGGGAGAATCCTCGGTTCTATCATTTATATATTTCTGATAATCCTGCCCAAAAGCACTTTCATAAACCCAGTCCGGTGGAAATCCCAGGGGCATTTTGCCAAAACGGCCCAGCAGAAGATTTCGAAACGCATCATTACTTTCTTTGTAAAGCATTAAACGCTCTTTCTTCAGATTATCACTCAAACGGTTTTCCGGGACCCCGGCAACCGATTCCATCACCCAGAGGAGGTGGCCGACTTCGTCTTCACCTCCCCGTTTAAATGCACCGGTTACGGCAAGAAACGCGATGTTCCATGTGATCTGGGAACCGGGGGTAACATCATGGTAGCGAACGATCTTTCGTGTACCGGCAAGAAACCTCAGCATGTAAGGAAGAAGACGAATATAGCCCTGCTTCATGGCCCCTTCCTGAGAAGAGGAGGTTGCGCCTCCGGGCATTCCATGATGAATGACATCATGGTCAATACCCTGAAAGTATGGAGCGGTATAGCGGTCGTAATATGGCATGATTTGTTTGAGAACGAAATTGCACGTGCGGATCATGTCCTTGTTCAGAGCCGTCTTAATGCCCATTTCTTCCTCAATATAAGCAGCGGTGGATAAAACTTCTCCCTGGCCGTACCATCGGACAGAAGCACCAAGGGCGGTGTCCACAATATGGGCTCCGGCTTTTGCCGCTGACCCCACCGTCGGGGTGAACAAACCATCCGTAAAATGTCGGTGATAATGTATCACCAGTTCGGGGTATTTTTCTTTAATTGCGGAAACCAACGCACTGATGAATCTGGGGGGACAGACTCCGGCCATATCCTTGAGCCCGATAATGAATTCCCTTTGGGCCTTGTTCACAGGCCAGCCTGTGATCCTGGCCACCATGGCCATTATCTCATCAACAACGTTCAGGTAATGAGAAACATCAAAACCATCCGCCCAGGACAGTGACAGAGCCGGTTCAAAGACATTTCTTTTTTCATTCAAAACGACTTCAGCAAGAGGGGCCATGTTTTCCACATGATTCAGGAAATCAAAACAGCGAATGATGTCATGGTGTTCACAGATCATTTCACCGGTGATTTGCATGAGATTTCGGGGCTGGGGTTTGTAACCCAGCAGGTTGGTTGAACGCACCAAAATCTGCTTCAAGGTGACAGGCGCAAACTGATTCCATGCCCGTGCTTCATTGAACGGATAGGTCATGTTGGCCATGAGGGCTACGTGAAAATGGGCACCCCCTCCATTTTCAATGGAAAAAAAACCACAGCGGTCAAGGTAAGGGCCAATAATTTTGTCTTCGGCAAGGCGAAAGCGGTTTCCGCTGTTGGATTGGGTAATATCCCTGCAGGTTGTGTCGGTAAAGTGTATACATTCCGAATCCCTGATGTAATCAAGCAGTGCTTTCCGGTCTCCACGTGGATAATTGGATTCGGGACCACTCTGATCAAGGATCGGAAGAACCGGTGAAAACACCGGCATGCGTTTGTCTTCCATACCACGGTATTCTCCAAGCTGAACAAAGGGATTATAGCCTCTGGCAGATATTTCAGCAACAAGACGGCTTAAGCGTAACGCTTCCGGATCCAAATCCCTGTAATACATGAGTTCTGGTGTGGTGCTTACAAACCGGGTGTTGTAATCGCCGGAACAGAACCGGGGATGATTGATTATACGCTGATGGAATGGGATTGTGGTTTTCAGGCCGCCGATGATGTACTCATTGAGAGCCCTGTTCATTATGGCCAGTGTTTTTTCCCAGTCTTTGCCGTAAGCAATTAAAAGAGCCGCAGCCGAATCATAGTGGGGTGGAAAGTCATATCCTCCTGATATACAGGAGTCCAGACGAATGCCCGGTCCTCCCGGTGAAAGGTAGCGGGTTATCAATCCCGAGTTCGGGGTAAATTCGTGGCGCGGGTCTTCACAGTTGATTCTCACCTGAATCGCATGGCAGACCGGCCAGGTATTCTCTTCGTTAAAGCGAAGCCTTGCTCCAAATGCTACTGCGATTTGTTCTTCCACCAGATCAACACCGTAACGGGATTCAGTGATACCATGTTCCACCTGCAGACGGGTATTGACCTCAATGAGATATACATTTGTGTCATCATCGACCAAAAACTCTACTGTTGCCAGAGAATAATAACCTACGGCTTTTACAAGTTTTTTGGCATAATTTTTCAGGCGCGACCTTAGATTTTCCGTCATTTTCGGCCAGGGAGACGGAGTAATTTCCACAAGTTTCTGGTGGTTGCGCTGAACCGTGCAATCGCGTTCATCAAAGGCAAAAACATTACCGTAGCGATCGGCGATCACCTGAATTTCAATATGACGTACCGAAGTCAGAAGTTTTTCAACAAAAAGGCGGGGATTGCCAAACGATGCATGGGCCAGGGCCGACGCTTTTGAAAACGCACTTTCCAGCTGATCCAGGTCGTAAATTTCATAGATACCTCTTCCACCCCCGCCCCCTTCCGCCTTGAGCATCACCGGCAGGCCCATATCAAGGGCTACCTGACGGGCAGTTTCCACATCCACTGCCCCAAGAGATCCGGGTACTATCGGAATATCAAGACTTCTGGCCAGTTCCCTAACCTTGACCTTGTTTCCCAAGAAGTCCATACCTTCAGTGGACGGGCCGATAAAAAGAAGACCTGCCTGCTCACATTTAGCCGGAAAAGACGAATCCTCCGAAGCAAAACCCCATCCGGGATGAACGGCGGTGACACCCTGCTTTTTTGCAAGGCTGATAATTCGGTCAAGCTCCAGATATGCCCTGGGATTTTGTCCCAAAAGAACAAGTTCTCTGGCCCCTGCGGTAAATGGTGCGGTTTTATCCACATCGGTCACGGTTATCACAGGGATTGCACTTAAAAGTTCACGGATGGTGCGGCTGATTCTGCGTGCGGCTATTCCGCGGTTAGCCACCAGAATTTTTTTTCCGTTTATTTCTTTGCATACATTTTCAAACGTTTTCATGTTCACTCCAAAAATTAATAAATGACAGGAAAAAGACTGCCCGAGTACAGAATTTTTTCTCCGTCTGCTGTTTTCAAACGGATTCCCCCGTTTCTGGAAAGACCCGCAACCACGGCCGGAAACTGCCTTGCGTCATGGGTTTTAAACACCACCTTTTCTCCTAGAAAGGCCATTCTACCTTCAAGCGCTCTCAACAACTTATCACTACTCGTGTTTGAGGAAAAAATACGGATATGATCCATAACCTCCTGAATTATTAATGACCAGAGTTCAAGAGGGGTTACCAATACACCGAATGCCTTAAGATGTGTGGCCGGAACAGCCTCTGAACACCTTAACGAGGTCATGACCGGAGCTTCCGACACATTAATGCCGATACCTGCAATAAGGACATCGGCTTTTTCTTCTATAAGAACTCCTCCTACTTTTTTTCTGCAGACGAGAATATCGTTTGGCCACTTGAATTCGGAGCCGAGTTTCAAATCACTTAAAATCTTGTGAATAGCACCGGCAATGAGAAAAGGGGTTAATGGAAATGATCGCTGCGGTTCTGAAGGCAGACGAAGAGATGCGTAAAGATTTCCTGAAGGAGAGAGCCAGGTTCGGCCGAACTGGCCTCGTCCATTTTGTTGTTTTTCGACAACAACGGACGACCACACCGGAAAGGACCCTGCCTCATGAAGATCCCAGGCAAGGTCCATACTTGATGAGCACAATGTGGCTTTATAAAAGGGATACTCCAAAGAAGAGTTTTCCTTCCTACTTTAGAACAATCTATGGATGTAAAAAACCGAAATCCACATGATTAATGAGAATTCCGGTTTAAAGATCTTTTAATGTTTCACGTGAAACATTAGTTTCCATTCAAACAGGCTAAAGTAAAGTTTGCGGTGATACGGCAAAACTGCCGTATCATTTTATAAGCGAGACAATAAGCCTCATTTCCTGTTTTCAGATTTTAATAAATCTTGGTGCCAGACAACAAATTCATACATACCCAAAAACCGATCATCATTGTTAATAAAACCGATAACCATTTCAAGTACGCCTCTTCCATATGCATTGCTGTAACCCTCGAGACTTCTGGACTGGAGAAATTCCCTTACAAGCATTTGGCTTGTCCTGTTACTTTGATCTTTTCGAATATCGATGGGATCTTTGGGTTCCATGAATGGATCCCATTTTTCATATCCTTTTTTTTGAATAAATGCCTTTCGCCTTGGAGACATAGATTCAAAAATCGCTTTCTTTCTTATCTCTTCTTCATTGTCCTGATTCGTCATCTTTTTTGCCCTCCTCATCTGAAGCATCTTTTTTCTTTTCATCACTATCAATGCCGAGGAATTCTTCATCATAAACCGTCAACAATGCCATGGATAAGGGCACAACCATTTCCGGCAGCCCTGAATATTTCGATCCGATATGTTTTACAATTTCCGAAGAAATGTTAAAAAGGGCCTGATGAATGGCATCCAGATTGACTGTGGGATAACTTTCTCCTTTAGTAAACCCGGACAGCCCGCAAGTATGGCCTTTTCCTCCTATAGCCGTCGGAACACCATACAATCTGCATGTAATTGGACGAAATTCATATATGTCGCATTGGTTCGACTCGTTTAACATTGGGCACCGGATCCGCTCTTCCGCCATTTTTTCAAAAATTGCTGTTTCGTCTTTTCCCTCCTTGAAATCCCTGTATGCCTCTTTCTTGAGTTTATAAATTTGTCGATCCGCCTTATTGGCCTTTTCCAACAATTTGTCCAGCTCAGGACCATTAAAGGTTTCTCTGAACTTTAGACTGATATATAAAGCCTCCACAAAGCTGATATCAAACAGGGCATGACAGCAGTCCGAGCATTCAATTTTACACTTTACACAATTGGAGTGTTCTTTTCTGATCTGCTCGAAAACTTTATCCGCCGCCTCAACGATTTTTTTATATTTTTCGAAAAATGTTGAAAATTCCATAATGTAAAAAATCTCCTTTAGCCCATATTCATCGAGTATGGACAGAATATAAACAATGTTTCACGTGAAACATTACTTTCCGATACAAAAGTTATTAAATATCTGGTCGAGAATATCATCTGATATTTCAACACCAAGTGCGTTGTTTATTTGCTGAGCCGCTTCTTTAAATTCAATCGCAACAATTTCTAACGGTGCCTTGTTTTCATGACACTCAATAGCATTTTTAATGGCCCTTGAAGCTTCTTGAATATTTCTTTTTTGTCTGAGATTTGAAATAAGGATGTTTTCCTGCCCAAACCGCTTATTTTCCAAGACCTGCTTCACAACCACTTTTTTTAATTCGTGTATCCCATCATTTTGCAATGCGGAAATTTTAATTTTGGTTTCCTTTTCCCAATTCAGGGGAATCGGCTGAATATGATTTTCATCCACAAGATCCTTCTTATTGAATACGATAATTTTCATTTTATCGTGAATAATTTTAAAGATATCTTCATCTTCCTTGGATATTTGATTAGACATATCGCACATAAATAGAACCAGGGTTGCCTTTTGAATAATTTCTTTTGTCTTTTGTATCCCCAATATTTCAATGGGATTTTGGCTTTTGTGTATGCCGGCGGTATCGATCAGTCTAACCCTGATTCCTTCAATTTCAAATCCTTCTTCAATGTGATCTCTGGTTGTTCCCGGAAAGGGGGTGACGATGGCTCTGTCCTGATTGAGAAGTCGGTTCATAAGACTGCTTTTGCCCACATTGGGTTTTCCGACCAAAACGAGCAGAATCCCGTCTTTGTATATTTGTCCTAACGCAGCACTTTCTTCCAATTTGTTTAAAGAAGACAAAATATCCCTTTGCCAAGCATCTGCTTTAATGAAAGATGCTTCCTGCTCTTCAGAAAAATCGATTTCAGCCTCGATTTCTGAAAGCGACTCCATCATTTTTGATTTAATTTGAACCAGTTGGTCTTTTAAACCCCCTGATAATTGTCGTGTTGCAATTTTTCTGGCGATTTCATTTTCGGCATTGATAATATCAATGACGGCCTCGGCTTGTGTCAGATCAATTCTACCGTTTAAAAAGGCTCGTTTTGTAAATTCTCCGGGATCAGCGATCCTTACCCCTTGTTTTAATATAATGTTCAGAATTTTTCCAAGTACGGCGCTTCCTGAATGTGACTGAATCTCAACAACATCCTCCCGGGTATATGACTTGGGTCCAATCATGGGGCACAGCATCACTTCGTCAATCTCTTCTTCATTTTCCGGATCAACAATTTTTCCATAATACAGATGATGACTTTGAATCTGAGATGATGCTATCTTTGAACGGGTGTTTTTCCTGAAAATACTTTTGCTTAATGCAAGGGCACTATTTCCGGATATTCTGATAATTCCGATCCCCCCTTTTCCTGGAGGCGTTGCTATTGCTGCGATTGTATCCCTGGAATACCAGTTTCTTTTTGAACATGGAAAAGAATATATTTCTTCTGATTTATTTAGCGGATTCAACCATCATCCCTTTGTACAGCCCATCAAAGCGGATTACCCTGTTTTGGTAAAATGCTATTTTCTGATTTTTTTTGGAAAAATAACCAGTTTCCGATAAAAACCATCCCCGATACTCTGTGTTCTTACACCTGAATCGTTTTTTAAAACCAGGTGCACGACTCTTCTGTCGTATGAATTCAATTGACCAATGGTGACTGGCTTGCCGATCCTTTTTGATTTTTCCGCAAGCCTTGTGGAAAGTCTCTCCAAATTGATTCTTCTGTTTTCCAGATACCCTTCTATATCGACGTGAATCCTTATTTTTTCATAACTTTTTTTATTGACAATTTTTTCTACAATATATTGGATGGCTTCGAGGGTTTGGCCTTTTTTTCCAATCAATACCGCGGTATTCCCGCCTTTAACATTGTATTTGATTTTCTTATTTTCTTGCCGGACAGTTATTTCTGCATCCGTTGTAATCAGATCGACAATTTTTTTTAGGGCTTCTTCGCCTGCAAGGATTGCTGGGCCATCATCTTTTTTATCCGTATCCTCATCACTATTTTTGTCATCAATGGGAGCATCAGAAACATCATTATTAGGAGTATGAGAATTAGGGGTATGAGAGTCCTCCGTTTGGGTATCCTCAACACGATTAACATCATTTTCTTTGAAAGTTTCTTCAACAATGGACGCTATTTCATCGTTATCATTATCGTTTAACATGCTTTGGGATTCAACAGAATTTGCATTTTCTTCATGTCTTTTGGTTTTCAGGTGTTTTGGTAACGTCACCCTGATTTTAGCCTTTTTTGTACCCACTAAACCAAAGATTCCTGTTGAACCATATGAAATTACATCATACCTGAGTTTTTCCTCCTTGATTTTCAGGGTATCGCATGCTTTTTTAATGGCGGTTTCAATGTTTTTTCCTTCGAATTCCAAACCTGATGTCATAAAAACCTCCGTCTTTATCCTTTCTTTTTTGAAACATAGTATTGTTGACCCATGGATAGAAGGTTGTTAACAAGCCAATAGAGAACAAGCCCTGATGAAAAGTTTATAAAGATAAATGTAAAAAGAATCGGCATAAAAGTCATTAATTTTGCCTGAGTGGGGTCAGCAGGAGCAGGTGCCATTTTTTGTTGAAGAAACATGCTTGCGCCCATAATCAGCGTTAAGACAGGTATGCCGTATGGAGGCTGCATAAACGGAATATAAATATCAAAATTAAATAGCCTGTCAGGCGCTGAAAGGTCGTTGATCCACAAAAAAAATGGGGCATGTCTCAATTCGATTGCTTCATATAACATTCTGTATAGAGCAAAAAATACCGGAATCTGCAAAATCATAGGAAGGCAACCGCCCATTGGATTTATTTTGTATGTTTTGTAAAGCGCCATTGTTTCCTGGTTCATTTTCTTTTTATCATCTTTGTATTTGTCTTTGATTTCTTTCATCAGTGGGGCTAGTTTTTTCATATCATTCATTGACTTATAGCTCTTATTTCCCAATGGCCAGAGTATCATCTTCACAATGATCGTTAAGATGATAATAGCGATTCCATAATTGGGAATATAATCATGAATGAAATTCATCAGCCATAAACAAGGCTTTGCAATAAAATCAAACATTCCGAAATTGATCGACTTATCAAGTCCGTTATTCATTTGATTTAAAAGTTTAAGGCTTTTCGGACCGAAATAAATATCATACGTATAGGCTGTCTGCGTTCCTTTTTCAATTTTTACTTCCGGATCAAGATAACTATTGTAAACTATGTTGTTATTCTCTTCGCTGAGAATCATTGCGGCATGTTTTATTTCTTTGGGTACGATACTATTGATGAAATATATGGTCTCAAGGCCTATCCATTTGATTGTTCCTTCGCTAAAAGGTTCCTTCTTGATATCGCCGACTTTAACCTCTTTCATTTTGTTATCAATTAAGCCGCTCGGACCTACAAAACCATAATAAGCATCTTTTTGTTCAAGCTGATTTGCCAATGTAATTTTCAATTGGTCTTCGAGATTTTTGTCGGATCCATTTTTTATCCGAATGGTCATAGAGATAATATAATTAGTTGGTGAAAAAGCATATTCTTTTATAAAAACAATTCCCTCGGGTGATTTCCATGAAAATGCAATTGTTTCAGGATTACTGTATACATCAATGGATTTGCCGGCAGCAGCACTTTCATAGATGACGTTGTTAAGATCGGAAATACTCTTTTCCTGAAAAAAACACTGTAATGTTCCTTCTTTTAATTCATCAGAGATTAACTCCTTGAGCGGAGATTGCTCGTTGGGACTTTCTTTGTAGTTTTTCAGTACATAACTGTTAAAAGTTGCTCCCCTTTCTGAAATCGTCACTGTATATAATGGTGTATTGATCTTGGTTTCCCGGATTTGATAATCCTGGGATATATCCGAAGAATCACTCGATATTTCATCTCTGATTTGAGGAATATATGCCTGAGGTTGTTTCTTGCTTTGATCAACTTCAGATATTGATTTTGGTTCCTGAGGCACTGTTTCGAATTCTTTTCTGTCAACAAAAAAAACTTCCCAGAGTATGAATATTAAAAATGACAGTGCGATAGCAATAAATATACGAGCTTGCTCCATTTCACTCTCCTGATTTTGTGGAATTCCTTTTTTACTAGTTTACAGTATATAGAAGATATAAATTTTGTTAGCCGTTTTTTTTAAGCATAACAGGCGGGTTTAGGTGAAAAGTTTTGACCGGCTCATGGTGTTCTTTTTTCATTAGATTCGGATTTTTTTGTGTCTGCCTTTAGATTTTTTCAGGCACAGGGTCATAACCACCCGGATGAAACGGATGACATTTGAGAAGTCTTTTTGCCGTCAGAACAAAACCCTTGGCAGGTCCGTGCAAATCTATGGCCTGGTAAGCATATTTGGAGCAGCTCGGATAAAATCTGCAATTCGAACCTATTACAGGTGAGACCATTGACTGGTATAGACTGATCAACGCAAGAAATATCATTTTGACCAGTTGGCTAAACAGATTCATGTTAATTAATTTTTTTGAAAATATTTTCAAGAGTTTGAGACATCTGTTTTGAATCCAGTGCCAACACATTTTTTTTAGCAATGATGTTAATATCTTTTTTCCCGGGTATAATACACCTGTTCAACCTGAAAAATTCTCTGCAATAGCGTTTAATTCTATTTCTTACGACCGATTTTCCAACCCTTTTGGTAACGGTGATTCCCATCCGGTTATCTCTTTTTTCATTATCCGAATAAATTAAAACAAAATGCTTATTTTGTACTTTTGTTCCGACTGAAGATAACTTTAAAAAGTCCCTTCGCTTTAAGAGCCTGTCCCTTTTGGTAAATCGTTTTAAAACCAATTTCTTACCTGCTAAAAATATTCTCCGCACTCAAATAGGCGCGTGCCTGCCGAATATATTACTTTTTTCACCTAATCAGAAATGATCCTAGTCAAATTTATATCCAATACTAACTAAACGGAAAGACGTTTTCTCCCCTTAGCCCTTCTTCTTTTAATGATTTTTTGCCCCTGTTTGGTCGACATTCTTTTTAAAAATCCGTGTGTTCTGGCTCTTTTTATTCTGCTTGGTTGAAATGTGCGTTTCATTATTGAGTCCTTTTTTATCTTTTATTTTTTCTTTTAAAATTGACCTGTGTCATTTACATTCTTAAGACGAATCTTGTAAATTAATCATATATCTACTTAACTGTCAATATTGATTTTATTCATTCTGATAATACTTCGAAAAAATCAAATTGTTCCATATGAAACTGTTTGTTTGGAAATATAACAATTTGTTTTTTTATTTTTTTTTCAAGGGTTGCAATAATTCTGTTTTCTTCACCCAATAAAAGTTCTGCGATTTCAGGGTTGACTCTCAATGTACACGTTGTACCTGCCATATCTTGTGCGTCTCTTAATATTTCTCTGTAAATATTATAACAGATTGTTTTTTTGGAAATGAGATATCCTTCTCCATCACAATAAAAACATGGTTCACACAGAAACCGGTTAAGGGGTTTTTTAATACGTTTCCGGGTCATCTGAATGAGTCCAAGCTCTGACATGGGTAAAATATGAGTTTTACTTCTGTCTTTTTTTAATGAATCTAAAAGCGCCTTATAAATTTTTTCCTGGTTTATTTTTTTTTCCATATCGATAAAATCGATAATGATTATACCACCCAGGTCCCTTAATCTGATTTGATAGGCGATTTCTTTAACCGCTTCTAAATTTGTTTTGAGAATGGTTTCCTCCAGATTATGTTTCCCCACAAACCTTCCGGTATTAACATCTACCGCTGATAGTGCCTCTGTCTGCTCAATCACAATATAACCGCCGGATTTAAGCCAGACTTTCCGTTTTAGTGCTCGGCTAATGTCTCCTTCCAAGTTGTAAGCATCAAAAATAGGTTCAAAACCATCGTAGAATTCCACAGAACTTTTCATGCCCGGCATAAAATTATCTAAAAATGAAATGATGGTATCGTACCCGGATCTTGAATCGATAATCAGTTTTTCAACCTCATGAGTCAAGAGATCTCTGACAGCTCTTAGGCTTACAGTCAATTCCCGGTGAATAAGACGGGATGGAGATGCTTTTTGATATTTTTTCAAAATATTTTGCCAAATATTGTTTAAAAAAGCCATTTCAGATAAAAGCTTTTCTTTTTGAACACCTTCCGCTGCGGTACGCACGATATATCCGAAATCATCGGATTTAATTTCCTGAATGAGTTTTCTCAATCTTTTACGTTCCGTCTCATCCTCAATTCTTCTTGAAACGCCGATATGTTCGACGTTGGGCATCAGAACCAGAAATCTTCCGGGAATAGAAATATAACCGGTAGCCCTTGACCCTTTTGTGCCAATGGGTGCTTTGGCCACCTGAACCATAATTTCTTGTCCTTCAACAATGAGATCTTCTATTTGCAATTCATTTTTAACCAGTATAACATCTCGAATTTTATGGTTATTTGTTTCATTCTCGTTATCCTGAATTTGATCATTTTCATCCTCATCGATAAATAATTTTTCATATTCTTTTAATCTGCTAAAAACCAGATCGTTCACATATATAAAAGCGGCCTGCTCTAAACCGATATCCACAAAAGCCGCATGCATTCCCGGAAGAACCCTTTTAACCCTTCCTTTATAAATATTGCTTGCGATATCAGATTCATCTTTTCTTTCAATAAACAACTCCGCAATGGTCCCGTCCTCTAAAAGAGCAACCCTTGTTTCATGTTCTAAATCGTTAATAATCAGTTGTTTGAACATTTTCCCCTTTCCTGACCGATAGTTTGATAATTCTTGCCTGATGAATACTTGTTTCAGAAAGGCCAAAAATATTTTTTAGAATTTCCGCCGGCCTTAATTTTTTTCCAGGCTCACCTGAAGTTGTCAGCAAAAGTCTTTTCTGATCCAAAATTTTAATATCTTCAATAATGTTTTTCAGGTTTAGAGTTCTTGTTTTTCCTTTTTTACTGGTTTTGATCATATCGAATTTTTCGCATTTTAAATAGTCTTCCACTATTTTTTCAGAAAAATTGCCATCCACCAATTCTATGGAATAAGACACGCAATTGATTTGCTTATCCTTAAAAGATTGATCAACAAGCCGGCATTCCTTAACCGTTATTCCTTCAGGAAGAATCAATGACAATTGTCGGGCCATATTTTGATGGTCAAAATCTTTGTCGATGGAAATCATAAATTTTTCTTCCTCACTTTCCATCCCAAGGGGAAGAGGATCTTCAAAGGAAATTTTCGGCATGGGATGAAATCCTTTTGAAAATTGGATCGGGATGCCAAGTCTTCTGATAGCCCTTAAAAAAATATTAACCAATTCAAGATGGCCAAAATATTTTCCCTGATCTATTTTTGAATATACCACTACAATTTTTTGGGTCTGCTTTTCTTCACCATCTTCAATGTTATGGTTCTGTTCCGGTCGGATTTCAGTTTTATTGAGAATGGGTTGTAAATTTTTAAAATCGCACACGCCGCATTGATGACAAGATCCATCTCTACAGTCCTGGGTTGATTCTTCTTCAATGGATTTGCACCATTCTTCCATAAAAAATTTCTTATGGATTCTGCTGTCCATATGATCCCATGCCAATGGTTCATCCGTGCATTTTTGCCGTATGGTATAAAAATCAATGTCTATATCCATATTTTCAGCACTTTTAATCCACTTTTCATAATCAAAATGGTCGCTCCACCCGTCCAGGCGACATCCGTTATCATAGGCATCCATCAGCAAATTTGTAAGTTTACGATCTCCCCGAGCAAATAAGCCTTCTATCCTGCTTGTTTCAGGGTGCTGCCATTTCACCTGGATACTTTTGCTTTGTAATTCTTTTTTAATCCGCAAGATAACTTCTTTAGAGTATTCCAATGGGACCTGCCTTGCCCATTGAAAGGGTGTATGCGGTTTTGGAATAAAGGTTGTAAAACTGGCGTTGATATTGAAATGGCTTTTTTCCAACCCCTTAATTTTATTAATATTTTTTATAAAATTGATGGTTTCAATTAAATCACCTTCTGTTTCCGTTGGAAGTCCGATCATAAAATAGAGTTTTATGGCTTTCCATCCCGATTTTATGGCATCGTAAATAGTTTCTAAGATTTGTTCTTCAGTAATATTTTTATTAATGACATTTCTCAGCCTCTGGCTTCCTGCTTCCGGCGCTATGGTAAATCCTGTTTTTCGTACTCTTTTGATTTGTTCCATCAGTGATGAAGTCAAAGTACCTGCTCTCAAAGACGGAAAAGATACCGCGATATTCTTTTTCTGATAGGTGCTCATCAGGTTTTCAAGAAGATTTTGGATACCACTGTAATCACCTGTACTCAGTGACATTAAGGAGATATCCTCATAGCCGGTCGAACAGATACATTTTTGCAGTAAATCAAAAATCGTGTCACTATATCTTTCCCTTACCGGCCGATAGATCATTCCTGCCTGACAGAATCTGCATCCTCGGGTGCAACCTCTTCCAATTTCCATTCTAAGCCTGTCATGAACCGGTTTTCCAAAAGGAACAACCGGATTTTCAGGAAAATGAGCTTTGTTTAAATCCCTGACAACCGCCTTGGTTATTATTTTGTGGTTTTCATGGAGCGGCGCAGGAACAATAATTTCTGAATTGTCAATTTTTATAATATTATCCGAAAAAAACGAAGGTATGTATACGCCTTCAATAAAAGACCATTGCTTAAGAATTTCAGATTTTTCAGGGGTACCCTCTTTTTTACATTCCATAAATTTTTGTGTCATTTGAAGACAGACTTCTTCGCCATCGCCAAATACAACGGCATCAAAAATTCCGGCTACGGGTTCAGGGTTACAAGCGCATGGCCCACCTGCAATGATTAACGGAAAGGATTCGTCTCTTTCTTCAGCAAGAAATGGAATTTGCGAGAGTTCCAAAATCGTTAGAATATTCGTATAATTGAGTTCATACAAGAGACTAAAGCCTATGATATCGAAGGATTTTAAAGGAGAGGCAGATTCCAGCGACAGTAATGGGATTTTTTTTGCTCTGAGTTGTTGCTCCATATCGATTGGGGGGCAAAATACTCTTTCCGCCGCAATATTCATTTGTCCGTTCAGTATGGAGTATAGAATTTGAATGCCAAAATGTGACGTTCCGATTTCGTAGAGATCAGGAAAAGCAAGAGCAATCCGTAATTTAACTTTATCCGGATTTTTTTTGACGGTGTTGATTTCTGTCCCTAAATATTGGCTTGGCATGGTGATATGGTTTAAGATGTCTTGATAAGTATAATGTGTCATGTTATGTTTTTTTATGGTTTTTGGTTTGGTTTTTTATACCTTTATGGCTTGAATATTTATCCGAACAGTATCTAATATATTAATTTTTTTTCTCTTACAATTTTTTAGTAAAAAAAGTTTCGATTGTGATTCTTATGATGGGTTTATTATTCAAATATTTCAATTCCAAGTTTAAAGATTTTTTGTTTTTTTTCATTGTCTGGATTTTTCTTTTTCCCTGTATTGTCTTTTCTGAACCTTATCAAAGAGAAACACCTGTTGTCAGGGCTGTTCGCAACATCAGCCCTGCTGTTGTAAATATCAGCAGCGAATATGAAGTTCACAGAAGAGCGGTCCCGTTTTCAGGGCAACATCCGGAATCGTTTTTTGACTTTTTTTTTAAAGATTTTTTTGATCCCGGATTCGACCGTAAATATAAACGCACCAGTTTAGGATCTGGTGTAATTATCGATGGTGAAAAGGGATTTATTTTAACAAATGCTCATGTCATCAAATCTACGGGAACAATTACCGTACTTTTGAATGATGAAAGGGATTTTAAGGCTCAGATAAAAGGATCAGACACGGATTCAGATCTGGCTGTACTTCAAATTGACACACAACAGCCCATTCCATCGGTTTCTATGGGTAATTCCGAAGATTTAATGATTGGTGAAACCGTCATCGCCATTGGAAATCCATTTGGTTTTTCACATACGGTGACAACCGGTGTGATCAGCGCTGTTAATCGAAGCATTAGAACTGATGACGCCGTATATCACAATTTTATTCAAACGGATGCTTCCATCAATCCGGGAAACAGCGGCGGTCCTCTTTTAAATATCAACGGGGAACTTATCGGCATCAATACGGCTATTTATTCAAAGGCTCAAGGAATCGGGTTTGCTATTCCAATTAATACCGCCAAAAGAATTGTTTCCGACCTGATTCAATATGGAGAGGTATTTCCTGTCTGGACAGGTATTATTGTCCAGGAACTTGATCCACGCCTGGCAGCTTATATGGAACTTCCCGAAAACACCCTTGGGGTATTGGTCAAGGACATTGAAAAGTCAAGTCCGGCTCAGAAAACAAACATTTTACCGGGAGATGTCATCCTGTCCATAGGTGGCAGGCCTGTTTCATCCTTGCAATCGTACAGATCATCTCTAAGGGAATTTGCATCGGGAGATAAAATCAACATCGTTTTGTTAAGAAACGGTAAGCGGCATCAGGCGCCTCTGGTTGCCTCCCTATTTCCTGAAGACAGGGCAATGGATTTATCTGAAAACCTGATTGGTATCCGGGTTGAAGAGATTTCCTCCCAAAACAGATCCCGCTATAATACCAAGGTGGACAAGGGGGTTGTAATCAGCAAGGTTTTGGAGAATTCATATCTTTTTGAAATCGGAGTCCGCCCGGGAGATACCATTTTAAAACTCGATGAACATGTGGTTGAAAATGTTGATGCCTATGAAAAGATGATCATAAAGTACCGTTTAAAATCTTCGGTGGTTCTCCTGTTGCAAAGAGGAGACAAGGGCTATTACATCACCGTAAAATTATGACCCAAAAACAGTTTGTTTTATTTTTCATTCCTGAAAAATTTCGGAGATCACATTATGATTCGATCCAAAATCAATGAATTATTGAGTTTAGAATCTTCTTTGGACAAAGCACTTGTCAAAGGATGGGTCCGTACCCGGAGGGATTCCAAATCATTTTCTTTCATTGAATTAAATGACGGTTCATGCTTGAAAAACCTTCAGATTATCGCAGCCGATACGATTGAAAATTATGAACAGATAAAAACCCTTTCAACAGGATCTTCCATTTCAGTGATCGGCAGAATGCTTGAATCTCCGGGAAAAAGCCAGAAATGGGAACTTCATGCAACAAGCATTGATATTATTGGATTGGCAACTGAAATTTATCCTTTACAAAAAAAACGTCATACGGATGAATTTTTAAGAACCATGGCACATTTACGTCCACGCACAAATAAATATGGAGCCACTTTTCGAATTCGATCCGAACTTTCCTTTGCCATTCATCAGTTTTTCAGAGAAAAAGGTTTCAGATACGTTCATACCCCGATTATCACAGGATCTGATTGTGAAGGTGCAGGAGAGCTTTTTCACGTAACAGCATTTGACCTGGGTGATATTCCTAAAAATGCTGGGTCAATCGATTTTTCCATGGATTTTTTTGGAAAAGAAGCCAACCTGACCGTATCGGGCCAATTATCTGCCGAGATGTTTGCTTTGGCATTAGGAGACGTTTATACGTTTGGTCCGACATTCAGAGCGGAAAATTCAAACACCCGCCGGCATGCTGCAGAATTTTGGATGGTTGAGCCTGAAATGGCTTTTTGTGATCTTGATGAAAATATGAATCTTGCCGAGGATTTCATTAAAAGTCTTACATCTCATATTCTTAACCAGTGTTCCGAAGACATGGAACTTTTTGCACAATTTGTTGATAAAGGCCTGATGTCACGCCTTGAAAATACCTTGTCCGGAGAATTTATCAGAATTAGTTACGAAGATGCAGTTGCGATCATCAATCAATCCGGCCATGAGTTTGAATACGAACTTTCTTTTGGAAAAGCGCTTCAGGCTGAACATGAAAGATTTTTGACGGAAAAACATTTTGATAAACCAGTGATTGTATACAATTATCCCAAAGAAATTAGTCCGTTTTACATGCGATTGAACGATAACGATCGCACGGTGGCAGGCATGGATGTTTTATTACCGACAATCGGTGAGATCATTGGTGGAAGCCAGCGAGAGGAGCGGATGGATATTTTGATTTCCCGTATGGAAGAACTCGGACTGAATAAGCAAGACTATTGGTGGTATATCGATTCAAGAAGGTTCGGTTCGGTTCCCCACAGCGGATTTGGTCTTGGTTTTGAAAGAATGATGATGTTTCTTACAGGTATATCCAATATCCGGGATGTGATTCCCTTTCCGAGGACACCAAAGAGCATTGATTTTTAAATTGTCCTATACATCGGAAGTTATTTAGAAGATCTCATCGTTCGCAGTTTAGCCAGTTCCCAGATATAATCGTATAAATGAAGTCCTTTACTTGAAGCGATTATTTCTCCATCTTCAACACCGATTTCCTCAGCCATATATTCTTTCAGCAATTGAATGGCACCGAGATTGGCGGGAAATCCATTCCATAAATCCCATGACCTGAAATAGACCATGAAGTGCAGCTTTCCATATCTGATCCGTGTATCGATTCCTCTTAAGCAAGGAGGATCATTTAGAAATAAGGCCGCAGGATCTCCGACGGTCATATATGCCTGGTTGGTTCCATGACCATCTTCTTTGTACATCCGGATCACTTCGGAAATCTGAGGCTCTAAATATTGCCCATAAGTATAATCTTCATTGGGTTGTTTTTCAGCTGTCATCAGATATGGGAGGTATTCTTCGATATATCCCTCCGCTACCGGATTCGGAATGCCTAAAGCCGGGGGAATATCAGGAATCAAAGGACGTACGCCGGGATATTTTATCTGGATAGTAACGTAATCAAACTCAAGTCGCTTTTGTCCTTCAAAACTTCCTCGATCGATTACATATTCGTGCCCGTGATCTAAAATTTCATAAACTGCCTGAAACCATGCATCCGGTATGTCTCTTGCGGTAATACAAAGCACGTTAAGCATAATTTAGGTCTCCGTTGGTAACGCCACAGAAGTTGCTAAGTAAAACCCTTTATATATCCAGCATGCTGACTTCAAGTGCGTTGTTTTGAATAAACTCCCTTCTCGGTTCCACTTCATCTCCCATAAGAATGGTAAAAACTTCATCCGTATCGACCACATCGTCAACTTTGACCTGAAGAAGATTTCTTTTTTCAGGATTCATGGTTGTTTCCCACAATTGAGTCGGATTCATTTCACCCAGACCTTTATATCGCTGAATGCCGATTCCCTTTTTCCCTTCTTCTATAAGATACTTTAACAACTCCTTTTTATTATCGATCGTGACCGGATCTTCATCTTTTTCCTTGGGAAATACGCTAAAGGGAGGATAATCGAGTTCGAATATTTTTTTTCCCACAAGAAGAGCTTTTTGATATTCAGCTGAAAATATCAAACTTCTGCCGATTTTATAAGTGTGCATCTCTTTCATGGTTTCATCAACTGAAAAGAGATCTTTTTTCTTTACAGGTTCAACGATGATTTCAAAAATTTCACGCTCCGGGTTCCACATCGGTTTTTGAGCATTATAGCCTTTATCAATAAGAACGTTGAAAAGATTTAACATCTTTTCCTGATCCTGCAAAAAGTTTTTATCCTCAACGCCTAACCTGATGATCAATTCAGTAAAGTCTGTTTTTACACCGTTTCTTTCTAGTTTATTCAGGGATGTGAAATATTCTGTAAGATCACCCATAAAAAGAAAAAGATCTTTTTCAGATAAAAACTCATCTTTATTGGCGTTTTTAACCCGTTTAAACTCTGACGCTCGTTTTAAAACATATTCATTGAATTGGTTTTCGTCTTTCAAATAAAATTCGCTTTTTCCTTTTCCAACCTTAAACAGTGGTGGCTGAGCGATGTAAAGATACCCACGATCAATAAGTTCTCTCATTTGACGATAAAAAAACGTCAACAGCAGTGTACGAATGTGGGATCCGTCGACATCGGCATCGGTCATGATAATGACTTTCTTGTATCTGATCTTGTCTACATCATATTCTTCGCTACCCACACCGGTGCCCAAAACAGTAATAATATTTTTAATTTCCTCACTTCTTAAAATTTTATCAAACCTTGCTTTTTCCACGTTCAGAATTTTGCCTTTTAACGGCAAGATGGCCTGAAATTTTCTGTCGCGTCCTTGTTTGGCACTACCCCCGGCTGAGTCACCTTCCACAAGAAATATTTCTCTTTGATCCGGATCAGATATCTGGCATTCAGCCAGTTTTCCGGGAAGTGTCGCATCCAGAACAGCGCCTGTGTTTCTGGCAAGATCTCTTGCTCTCTTTGCGGCATCACGGGCTCTGGATGCATCCACGGCTTTAAGGATTATTTTTTTTGCTACAGCCGGATTTTCTTCAAAATATTCACCGAGTTTTTCATTTACCAAAGATTCAACAAGACCTTTGACTTCACTATTGCCTAATTTTGTTTTAGTCTGACCTTCAAACTGAGGATCTTTTATCCGAACACTGATAACCGAAGTCATCCCTTCCCGAACATCATCTCCGCTGATTTTTGTTTTCAGGTTTTTAACAAGGCTTTCATTGGCCGAATATTGATTGATGCACCGGGTGAGCGCTGCTTTAAAACCAATCAAATGAAACCCACCTTCTATCGTGTTAATATTGTTGGCAAAGGAGAACATTTTTTCGGTAAATGTTTCATTATATTGAATGGCAACTTCAATCTGAACCTCATTTTTTGTTCCTTGTATAAAGATCGGTTTATGCAACGGCACATTTCGCCGGTTCAGATATTCGACAAATTCAACAATTCCACCCTTATAGAGAAAAGTTTCTTTTTTATCAAATCTCTCATCTTCGATGCTGATTTGAATTCCCGCATTTAAAAAAGCCAGTTCCCGAATTCTTCGGCATATGATGTCATAATTGAAATTATTGTCATTTAAAATGGTTGTATCCGGAAAAAATCTTATTTTTGTACCTCTTTTTTTAGTTTCACCGATAACTTTTAACTCACAGGTCTTTTTGCCTTTTTCATAAGATTGATAGTATATCTTTGATCCGGAAAAAATCTCCACTTCCAAAAGTAGGGATAACGCATTAACCACACTGATGCCGACACCATGAAGCCCTCCGGATACCTTATATGAGTTGTTATCAAACTTTCCCCCCGCATGAAGTTTTGTCATGACCACTTCAAGGGCCGGGACTTTTTCAGTCTTATGAATTCCAATGGGTATCCCTCTTCCGTTATCATCAACGCTGACACTATTATCCGGATGAATGACGACATGGATTTTATCACAATATCCAGCCATGGCTTCATCGATACTATTGTCAATGATTTCGTAGACCAAATGATGAAGCCCTTCCACATCAACATTTCCGATGTACATTGAAGGGCGTTTTCTTACGGCCTCCAGCCCTTCTAAAACCTGGATACTTCCTTCATTATATATTATGTTTTCCATTACACTCTCATGGGCATGATTGCACTTAAAAAGGTTCTGTCTTTTTCACCTTCCACCAAACATGGTCTTTCATGATCGATTATTCTGGCGGAAATTTTATCGTCTTCAATGGCATTTAGAGTTTCAATAAAATATTTTGGATTAAAAGAAATTTCAATCGGCTCTCCATCGAATTCAATGTCCATCTCTTCTTTGGATTCGCCGATTTCCGGATTTGTGGTTGTCACTTTGAGACGATTCTTTTCGAATTTAAACATAGCACCTTTGTAATCCTGGGAAGATAAAATCGACATTCTCTTGAGCATCATCAAAAGTTTTTCACGATCTGCCTTAAAAATATTTTTGATTTCAGCATTAAAAATAGCCCCGTATGCGGGAAACTCACCTTCAACAAGTCTTACAATAATGGTTTCAGTATCTTTTTTAATCACAAGCCTGTTCTGTTCAATACCGATCATCACGGTACTGTCCAGGTCCAGGAACTTAACAACCTCATTGAGTTCTTTTTTAGGTATTAAAACACCTGATTCCGGAGGCATTTGGATTTCTTTGTCGATAATGCATTCCGCCAATGACAATCTGCTGCCGTCAGTAGACACAAGACGGACCCTGTTGACCTGTTCTTCAAAAATTTTTTCAAAAAAACTGCTGTTCATATGCGCTCGGGTATCGCCGGAATCGCCTGCAATCATTAAATTTCTTTCGATCATTTTTTTCAAGGCCGCGGATTCCATTTCAAAATACGTAATATCTTCGGTAAAGGAAGTCTCGGGAAAATCATCCGGATTTGCGCATACAATGTTATATTGTACAGTGTCATTGCTTATCTCCAGCCATCGGTTTTCGAGTTCCATCATATGAATCTCATCGCTTGGGAAATCTCTGACAATTTCATATAGCTTTCTGGAATGAATTGCGATAACTCCCTCCTCAGTTACTACAGCAGGATAGATCCCTTCGAATCCGGTATCCAGATCCGTGGCGGTCAACGTTATGGAATCATTTTCGGCCTTGATTAACACATTTCGTGTGATCGCCAAATTAGTGGTTCTTCCGGTGAGTCCTTGAATTTTTTGGAGCACATGTAAAATATTATCTTTTTTTATTGTAAATTGCATGTCATGTTCCCCAATCAGTTACAGTTATCCGTTTTATTACGCATATATCCATTTTCTAATTTCAGGCACTGTTTTTTCTTTCCATTCACTGGAAATTCTTAACTTAATAAAACTTTTGTATAAAATATTGATCAACTCGATAACCTTTTCGAAAAGATAGGCTTTTTCCAACACGGCTCCCTCCAGTTCCTCTCCCGATTCAACATTACCCGTTTTAGGAACCTTCAAGTTGGAAACGTTTAAACTTTCCCCTTTTAAAATAAACTGCCATTGCTGGTCTCCAGCCGTAAAGGACAAATGAAATTCCGTCACAACGGCCCCTTTCCGAAGAGATAGCATACCTTCTTCAAGCCCTGCATCATCACCTTTTATGGTGATAATTTCAACTCCTTCATTAAATCTATTTTCCAAAACAATTCGATTGCCGACCTCCAACGATGTCAGCTCCGGTACTTCTGTTTGCAGAAAAGATCGCTCTTTTTCCATTAAAAACCACAACCAGGTGAGAAATTCATGTCCTAAAAATTTATAGCGATTATACGAAACTGACACATCCAACATATGTTACTCCGAAAATTGTGTGGGTGAGAGTTTATTCAATTGTTCTCTCTGCGAATCAGATAACCCTGCATTCAAGTCAGCTATGGTATAGGGAAAAAGACGGATCAGACTGAGCTGAAATGTTTTGGAAAAAAGTGTTTCAAACTCTTCATTGGCGGATTTCTGATTACTGAAAAACCAGAGGAAACTACCCTCATAATTCCAAATTAAATCATAAATCTTGGGAGTCGCGGGATATCGCCTTAAAAGCGTGGAATAAATCCGGTCCTTGACCATTCGCTTTTCAGTATTGTTCAGATATTTTCTTCCGGTTTCAGAGAGCATTTTAAGCATTTCAAGCACATAAAATTTTTTTAATACCTTAGCAGGAATACTTTTTTGGTCTATTCTGAGCGCAAAGACCAGGTAAGTTCCAATGCAAAAGGAAGACCCTTCAAATTTTGGCTGATACGGATTTTCCATAGATGTCCACCCAATGGCTTTTTCCGAAACATCGTCATCAATTTCCATGATCATGTTTTGCTTTAATTTTTTTTCCACGGTATCCATGAAAGGATCTTCGAGTGTGCCGTCAACTTTATAGCAAGTTATAGATACCGAAGAAGACAAAAGTCCCATATCAATCCTATGCTTTCTTGAAACGAATATTGTTAAAACCGGTGGTTATCTGAATTCTTCAAAGTAACTCCTCACAAGTCCCCCTTTAAAGGGGGATTTAGGGGGATTTTTAACCGGCATCAGTTTGTCACCCCCCCCGGCCCCCCTTTCAAAGGGGGAAGCAGTTACTTATGGGTTTGGGCTCGGCATGCCGAGTGGGATGCTTATAATGAGGTAATTCAGTATAACCATACAAATATATAATGTTTGTTGAAATGAAACAAGGATTTTTTCAAAGGGATTCCCACCCTGTTCTTTTTATTATTAATTTTATTATATAATTGTTTAATTTAATTATAGGTTGTTAATATTGATAACAAGTCTATAACTGGTTTAAATTTAAAAATAATTAATTTCTATCGTCGTTCACAAAAAGTCGAAAAACCTGTTTATTAAAATCAAGTTTTAAACCATAAAACGTTAAATGTTAAAAAAAGAAGATTTCCCTGACAATTTTCAGTTACATTTTTTTCAAAAGATTTAATTTTTCAATGGCTGTTTTTGATCTTGGATTTTTTGAAATGGTAAGGTGAATTTGATGGGTGGTATTAAACAATTATTTAAATAGTTTCATATATTATAATTAATAATATAGCATTGTTTATATCGATAATAACTTTGTAACATACTAAATTAAATAATCAAAACGACTTTTTAGTTATACGGTAAAAAGATTGAATCATGTTAAATACCATCGAGTTTTAGGATAAAAAAAAATTATGTTAAAAATCATCCCGATGTTTGGCAGGTTTTGAAAAACATTATGTTAAAATTGTTTAATGCACTAAAAATTGAAAGATATTCTATATGACTTTTATTTCCGACTTTCATGTCCATTCTCATTTTTCTAGAGCAACAGCTAAAAACCTGAACCTTGAAAATCTTCATATAGCCGCTCAACTAAAAGGTATTTCAGTTGTTGGTACCGGAGATTTCACCCATCCTGAATGGTTTGAGGAATTAAAGGAAAAACTGGTTTACGATGAAAACGGTCTATTCAAATTAAAACCTGATATTGCAAAACAATGTGATAAGCAGGTACCTTCCTCCTGTCGTTCAAGGGTTGCATTTATGTTGGTGACTGAGATCAGCAACATCTATAAAAAAAATGGTAGAACCAGAAAAAATCATAACCTTATATTTGTTCCGGACTTAGATGCGGCCGCACGTTTAGGGTCAAAACTTTCATCCATTGGTAATATTAAGTCCGATGGAAGACCTATTCTTGGACTGGATGCCAAAAATTTGCTTGAGATTCTTCTTGAGACAACGGATCGGGGATTTTTCGTACCGGCTCACATTTGGACTCCATGGTTTTCACTTTTGGGTTCAAAATCGGGATTTGATTCGGTTCGGGAGTGTTTTGAAGATTTAACGTCCTTCATTTATGCAGTGGAAACCGGACTTTCATCAGACCCTGCAATGAACTGGAGAGTATCGGATTTGGAAGATATGACCTTAATTTCAAATTCAGATGCTCATTCTCCGGCAAATTTGGGAAGAGAAGCTAATATTTTTGACACGGATTTAAATTACGACGCTATAATCGGAGCCATGAAATCCGGGAATCCGGATCATTTTCTCGGAACTTTGGAATTTTATCCGGAAGAAGGAAAATATTATTACGACGGGCATCGAAAATGTGAAATAAGTTTTCACCCCGAACAGACCCTTTCCCATAACAATATTTGTCCGGTATGTGAAAAGCCTTTGACCCTGGGGGTATTGTACCGTGTTAATGCGCTTTCGGATCGTCCTGAAGGGATAAAACCAGCAAAAAGTCACCCTTATGATTATATTATTCCTTTGGTTGATATTCTTTCAGAGATGCTCAGAGTCGGTCCTCGAACCAAAAAGGTTCTTCAACAATATCACTCAATACTCGAAAAACTCGGTCCGGAATTAAATGTTCTCAATAAGCTTTCCCTTGAAAAAATCGAAGAAGCAGGCATCCCGCTTTTAAAGGAATCCATCGATAGAATGAGAAAAAATAAGGTAGATATTGCACCGGGTTATGACGGAGAATTTGGACGGGTAAAAATTTTTGAAGAAGGTGAAAGAGAATCGTTGATCAACATTTAGTGCAGATGCCTTTAATAAACTACTTGATTTTTCCGGACAATTCGACAAAAATATACATGAGTTTATGGTAACAACGGCATTGCAGACCGACGTGGATTTATATTCCATTCAAGCCGAAAAAGTTTCCTTAATGACCATGCATGCGTCAAAGGGGCTTGAATTTCCAATTCAAATGTTCCAATGGAAATAATCAACGATGAATTTTTTCAAGTTTGGAGGTGTGATCATCGGCTTGTTTGCCGTTTTTATCTTTGCTGAACCCTTGCCTGTATCCGCAGACATCTATATGCATATAGACAAAGATGGGGCGATGCATTTTACAAACATGCCTGTGGAATCGGAAGGCGCATCCGTTAAGTTTCTCTTTTATCAAAAAGAAGCGGATCGGGCAAAGAAACAGCATAATTCGTATGACAATATTGATACATATATCATCGAGGCCGCCAATCATCACGATGTATCATTTCCTCTGATTAAGGCGATGATAAAAGTCGAGTCCGATTTCAATCCAACAGCCATATCCGAAAAAGGTGCCATGGGTCTTATGCAAATCATGCCGTTTAATTTTAAGCAATTATCTATAACAGACCCATTTGATCCCTGGGAGAATATCATGGGAGGCGTCAGGTACTTTAAAAACATGATGATCAAATTCAACGGAGATTTATCCCTATCGCTTGCGGCCTATAACGCAGGGCCCAATGCAGTAGATAAGTACGGGTGTGTTCCACCGTATGCTGAAACCATCAATTATGTCGAGAAAGTTTTAAAGTACTATGCTTTTTATAAAAAAAACGGATAAGTTAATTGTTTTTGCTAGCCCTTTCATAAATGATTCCTCCGGAGCCATCGGAAACCTTTTTTAAATTCCAATATTGATCTCTGATTTCTTTTAAGCGGTCTTTAATATCATTAACAGCAATCATGACCTCATTAATAAAGTAATTTATATCTGAAACATTGTAGCGTATTTCATAGATAAGTTCTTCCAAATCATTTATTTTATCCGGATTGGCCAGTTTTTCCGTTAACTTTTCAATATCGGATAAAAAAGTTTTGATGGTTTCAATACCTATAAGGATCACACTCAGCGGAGATGCCAGGTCATCCGCAAAACATCCTGCCAGCTGGCTTATCGCCTCTAGTTCCTTTTGTCTTATTGCTTCTGTGATATTATGGACTATTCCCTGGTAGGATACGACCTTTCCATTTTCATCTCTCTGGGCGATAATATTAAGACCAACTTCAAACTTTTCTCCTTTTGCGTTTTTGAACATTATCCTGGGCCTGGTGACTTCTCCTTTATCCATAATTTCTTTGACCAGCGCATCCCGTACATCCGAATCACCATGAAACTCTTTCATATTTTTTAAAGCGGCTTCATCTTTACTGCCAAGTCCAAGGAGTTTAATACCAGCCTGGTTGATATCAATAATTTTTCCCTCAGGGGTGAGAACATAAATCATGTCTTTGGAGAGTTCGAATATCCTTCGGTATTTGTTTTCACTGGCCTTGATTTCATCTAAAGCTTTCTTTTTTTCCGTAATATCCTCTATAATATGGTTGACTCGTCTTACCTTTCCTGTTTTCATATATTCGACTCTTCCGTAATCCAGGACCCATTTGTTATCACCTTTTGGTGTAGTTATTCTGTATGAGATTTCGCCGATTCCTTTCTCGAAAAGACTTATGTAATGGTTAAGAACTTTTTCTTTATCGTCATCGTGGATAAAATCAAATATGCTAGCTTTTTTATTGAGAAAATAGGATGCAGGGATATCATAAAAAGCCAGTGCCGAGGAATTGATCTCAACAATATGATCATCAAAGAATGAAAAATCGCTCATGTCTTCTATATCAATTTCCTCAAGATATGAGAAGGATATCACCAGCTCGCGCATATGATCGAGGATACTCCTCAATCTGGTATGAAGTCTTTTGATCTTGAGCCGCTCTTTTCTTCCTTTGGTAATATCGCTGATATACCCGAGGGTTCCCGGCGCACCATGGCATTGAATAGTACTGACCTTCATAAAAACATATCGCTCAGGATCTGTTTCAAACTGAAATTCTATCCCTTCCTGTTGACAAGATTGACCAACTGATGTTTTCAGGTAGTCCATCACATTTTCTTTTTCTTTCCCGGAAATAAGGTCGGCAAAGGAAGTCCCCAATAGATCGGAAAAATCTTGTCCGACCATGGCTGAAAAAGCGTGATTGGCGTAGACGATATGTTCTTCCTTAAGGATAACAATACCTTCATTGATGGCGGAGATTATAGCCATAGGATCGATGTCATCATCAGGCCAAATATTATTTATTCTCTTATTTTTATCCATTTGTTAAGGGAGAGGGGTTCCGAAAACAGCCCCAATTGGAATTTCCTGTTTTGCCTGACTGACCAGCACCGTTGAGGTGGTTTGTTCGGTACGAAGAACAATAATAGAGCCCAACACAATGGGTGTGAGTTGAATTGTTTCATTGGTTAAGGGATTGATTTCAACTATATCCTGCTTGAAAACAGGATACAGCTGACCAGGTTTGATTCCGTCGATATCTCCTTTGTCGATAAAAACAATTGTGTCGTCGCCGAAAAGACGCATTTGTTTTTCCGAGGCAACGATATTGCCGAATAATCCGTATTGGCTCTCCGTAACCGGTATTTCAGAAGATCGCGGCTCATAGGGCATCAGGTAATCGCCGACACGTATGCTTCGATATGATTTGACCACCTCGGCCTCTGAAAATTTGGGTTCACAGCGCGTAATTTCAATAACACCTGTTAGAAGATATTGTGCCCCTATTTTTTTTCCGGTGTCCGGGTGAATGACCGGTGAAATGACTTGATGGGTGACATATTGCTCACCAGGGAGAAATAAATTTTTTTCCAGATGTTTAATAAAAACAGTGTCACCGATACTAATCATCTCCTTATCATCTTTGACTTTGATAATGGAAGCATCCGGAGCCTTGGGATCGTTGCGTATAAAGCCGATACTTTCTATGGGGCTGTAATGATAATAAACCGGTTGGTGAAACATGGATTTATCCACGGAAGTCTGTTTAAGCATGTCATCCAAGGGTCTTTTCTGAGCAAATCTTTCCCAATCTTTACGAAGGTAAATGCGGATTTTTTGGCCGGGATAAATTAAATGGGGATTGGGAATTTGCTGGTTTTTACTCCACAGGTCCGGCCAGAGCCAGGGAGAATTGTTAAAACGTTCAGAAAGATCCCATAAGGTATCTCCTTTATGGACTGTGTAGTAAAAACCGGTTTCGGTTTCAATTAAATGTCGGCTATCCTGGGCTAAAAGGCATAAAGGTGACATCATGAAAAAAAAGAAAAAAACGCTAATTCTGTTTAAACGAAAAAAACATTTCATATTCATTGAATGCTCCTGTTGGTTTTGGGTCAAAACTTTATTAGCGAAGGGCTTTTTTCATTTGTTATGAGCGAGATATCCATCAAGCCTATAGTGTTTTTGGTAACTTTCTTTTTAGTCGTTTGTCAAGCTTTTAAGTAATTTATAGTGTTTATAGAATAACATAATGCTGTTTGGTTTAAATAAGATGGATCAGAAAAAATCAATTGATTGATAAGATATTTAAAAAACTGTAAACTAAACCCCGATGTTGCATTTTATAATTTTTAAACGATCAGAAACGACAACAGGAGATAAAGATGCCTAAATTGGCGGAAAAGGCAGCGCAGAATCTTGATTTACTGCGGAAAAAAAAACCGTTAATACACAACATTACTAATTTAGTAGTCATGAATGTTACAGCAAATGCCTTGCTGGCTATGGGGGCATCACCCGTTATGGCCCATTCGAAAAACGAGGTTCGGGAAATGGTAACACTGTCCGATGCACTGGTATTAAACATTGGTACTCTATCTGAAGAGTGGCTGGAATCAATGTTGAGGGCCGGCCAAAGAGCAATGGAATTAAATATTCCGATCGTCTTAGATCCCGTGGGTTCCGGCGCAACAACCTTTCGGACTTTTTCCGCTCAAAAGCTCGTTGAAAAGATTAAAATTCGTGTGATTCGCGGAAATCCTTCTGAAATTTTATCTCTCAGGCATAAAGATTCCAGAACCAAAGGTGTGGATTCAATTCATACGGTCGATGATGCAGCCATAGCCGCAAAGGAACTTTCGCGACAAATAAAAACCACATTGGCAGTTACGGGACCAACGGATCTTATTACTGATGGTGCAAGAATCATCCGGATTTTAAATGGACATCCTCTTATGGGCTTTATCACCGGCTCCGGATGTATGGCCACTGCAATCATTGCAGCGTTTCTTGCCGTAGATCCGAATGCCGTAAGTGCTTCGGCTGCGGCTCTTTCTTTTTTTGGTTTGGCAGGGGAAATGGCCGGCAACAGCTCTGCAGGCCCAGGCACATTCATGGTGCGGTTGCTTGATGCTCTTTATAACATCACGCCGGAGGCTCTTGAAAAGGGAGCCAGTATTATTGAAAGTTAAACATTATAGAAAAAGAAAAAGATATGAATCTGAAAGAAATCGGAGAATTCGGGCTCATTAATAAGTTGTCTGATGGCTGTCTGGTCAGGAAAGATCATGTGATCAAGGCTATAGGCGATGATGCCGCAGTATTTATACAACCTGTTGATGAGGTGGTTCTTGTGACTACCGATATGATGGTGGAAAGAGTCCACTTTTTTAGAAATGCCACATCCGGATTTAATATCGGCTATAAGGCCCTGGCAGTTAATTTGAGTGATATTGCGGCAATGGGTGCCAGTGCCCGGGAAGCGTTTGTCAGTATTGCGATTCCAGAAGACTGTTCTATTGAATTCATCGAAGATATTTATAAAGGTATGAAACAATTGGCCGCCCGTTTTCAGGTCAATCTTTTGGGAGGAGACACCACAGGCTCACAAAAAGATCTGGTTATTAATGTGGTGGTTGTGGGTTCCGCTCCCAAAGAGGAAGTATTGTACCGGTGTGGTGCAAAAAAAGGAGATATGATTTTTTGTACCGGCTATTTGGGTGACAGTCGTGCCGGATGTCATTTGATCGTCAAGGTAATAGCAGATGATGCGGAAGCATTTAAAGCTCTTAAAAATGCTCATCTGATTCCGCGACCTTATCTTAAGGAAGGAAAGTTTTTAGCCCGTTGCGGCGGAGTCCATGCGGCCATCGATATCAGCGACGGGCTTGGTTCGGATCTGGGCCATATCCTGGAGCAAAGCCGGGTCGGGGCTGTGATATATGCCGAAAAAATACCGGTTTCTGAAAACCTCAAAAAATTCTGCCGGCTGTTTCATTTCGACCCTGTCCAATATGCTGTGGCCGGCGGTGAGGATTATGTATTGTTATTTACGGCAGCCCCGGATCAGTCAAATAAAATTGTCGAAAAATACCGGAAAACCTTTAATACCCCCTTATTTGAAATAGGTGAAATTACTGATTCGACTCAGCTTGAAATCGAATTTCCGGGCGGAAAGAAAGAACAAACTACCCCCACCGGATGGAACCATTTCAAAAAATAAAGAATGAAATCCCCCTTTTTAAACCGAGCTTTTCAATAAGGACATCATTTTTTCCTGGATTTTTTTTGTTACGGCGTGTCGATCATGGTTGTTTTTAAGACGCTGACCCAGCAATTTTCCGGCATCAACGGCCGATTCAATAACCTTAGGTTGTTTCTTAACATCAGGAATATCCTCTGGTGTTATTTTAACACCTTCGCCGTATAGCAAATACGGAAGACCCACTTTGCAAGTTTCGCCATATCCGCAGGAAAAACACGATGCCGCTCCCTGTCCTGAAACCTTGGCCACAGTTTCAATAAAATTATAAAGAAAAAATTTTTCAATTTCATCCGCCGGGGCTTGACCTGCAGAACCACCTACGCCCACTGCAACGCCCAGCTTTCCCCATAAAAGGTTGCCCTCCTGATGTCTGAATTGAAACCATCGTTCTAAAAAAGCATGGGTAATTGCGTTCAGGGTCGAGTAATAATTTGACGCTCCGATTACAAAGGCATCAGCGTTAACAATTTTTTCCCGAATCGGTTCAAGATCATCCTTGACCTTGCACACATTGTCTTTGACACATCCTAAACAAGCGATACAGCCTGATATCTGCTTTTTCCTTAGGGACACAAGTTCGTAATCACACCCGGAGGCTTCCAAAACCGTGCGGACCAACTGGTGAGTGCCTGATACATCTTCTTTTCGCGGACTTCCCGAAATTCCTAGAATTTTCATGTTTAAATCTCCCTTAAAAGGTTCTTAAAAAATCGTTTAACCTTACTCATTGCTTGACTTTCCGAAAATTAGTTCAATATTCAATGACAAACAATAATCCTCAACCTGAAAATAACAAGGAGGTATACCATGGCACATACTTGTAAAACTTGCGGAGCAGTTGCGAATGAACCCGGACACTTGTGCAATCCATGCGGAGATAAATCCAAATGCAGTTTCTGCGGCTCACCAGAGGTAGACACTAAACATGTCTGCAAGGACAAACTCGGGGCAATGAACTTTTACTGTGAAGGGTGCGGAAGAGTGGCTACCGAAGAAGGACATCTTTGTAAACCATCGCCAATCGAAGGATAATTAACAGGGTTAATGGGAAAGAGGGCCAACCCATTTAATCCAATGTTAATTGCTTGACAGTCCAAGGTTCTCCGTCATGCCGGACTTGATCCGGCATCCGGAAATACTACCATCTTAAATTTCGCTGGATTCCGGCATTTGCCGCTATGACGGAACCCTCTTTCAACACCGGTTTCCACTTATACCCTCAGCTATTGATTCAGGTTTGAAAATTTTTGGAAACAAAATCCCCTCCGATTAAAATATTCGAGTTGACCTTTTCCGAGCTTACATCTGAGCTGAAAAATCGCTATGACAAAGGCGCTTATTATGCGGCCGCCATATTCAGGGAAATCTATGTCAATGGAAATACGCATATTTCAAAAGCGCCTGCATTTTTGCGTTCGGAAACATTCTGTCGGCAACTTTGCCAGGATTTGGAAATTAATCTTAATCCCATTACGGAAATTATAGAAGAAGAGGGTTTAACCAAGTTTGTCACAGAATTAAAGGATGGTTTTAAAATCGAATCCGTTATTGTTCCCATGGCCACCCATTATACGCTATGCATATCTACCCAGGTCGGCTGCAAAATGGGCTGTCGGTTTTGCGAAACCGCCCGTCATGGATTTCTACGAAATCTTTCAGTAGAAGAAATTGTCGGGCAGTTGTACATGGCTAAATTCAGACTTGGAGTTCGTGTACGAAATGTGGTGTTCATGGGGATGGGTGAACCGCTGGATAATTATGACAATGTGGTACAAGCTGTTCGCGTCATGGAAGATCAGCGGGGGATGGACATTCCCAAGAGATATGTTTCCATCTCGACATCCGGCCGCGTTGACGGTATCAGAAAGCTTGCGGCGCTAAACTGGCCCCAATTAAACCTTGCTGTATCTTTAAATGCTCCCAATGATCGTATACGATCAAAAATTATGCCCATCAATAATATTTATCCAATGGGTAAACTTCATGAAGCCTTGCTGGATTTTCCAATTAAAAACAATGGAGCGATTTATATTGAATATGTGCTTATTAAACACTTAAATGACCGTCGGGAACATGCAAGGCAGTTGGCTGATTATCTGAAACCGTTGAAAGTTAAGGTTAATCTGATACCCTATAACCCCCTTGCCGATTTGCCTTTTGAGGCTCCTGATGAGAAAGATGTTTCACAGTTTCTTGACTGGCTTGTGGAAGAAAAGATCTTTGTTCGAAAAAGGTCCTCCAAAGGGCACAATATTTTGGCAGGTTGCGGCATGTTGGGAAAAACCCCTCACCGAACAACCAATCTGAATGATTTAACCATTTTTGACGGATAATATGATTTTTTTGCTTTTTCCAGTCCTGGAAGATCCATGTCGCTTTCTTTGTTTATGTAAGTATATCCTTTGAAAAGTTTTCTGGCGCAGAGATTATCAAAATACTGATAAAGTCCTTTTATTTTGGAAAAGGCCTTTTCAAACTGAAAGACTCCCGTTTCGGAGGTCAGGCGGGAGGCCATTCCAAAAGCATTTACCTGGCCATCTATACGAAGCAACAGGCCGTTGATACCTAACAGTTCGATATTTTCAAGTGTATTTATGGCAGCTTGCTTTTCACAATAAAGTTCTTCCTGGGTTTCCTGGCCACAGTCTCTTTCTTCACACCACTTTTCCAGAAATTCGATGCATTCATTAGAGGCGGCTTTTGTAATTTTCTCGGTTTTAACACGTTTACGGGCGACAAAATCCCGTTGGAACTGATTAATGAGATTGCGTTTTTTGGAATACTTGTTTCCTTCCAATCCGGCCAGGTCCCTGGTCAGATATATATAATCTTTAAATGCTGACTGTTCAGTTATTTCAAAAAGAGATGTTATTTGATACTTTTCATATTTGTTGATATATTCTTCGGTCACAAAAAAATATTGCTCATAACCGGTGTCTTTTGCTAACTGGTAAAGTTTTTCGGGACTGTACTCACCATAAACAGATACCGGCAAAATCAGATGCCGTCTGTCTTTATGTTTTGTAAATTCTGCGCCGACAATCAATGTATCGCCATCTACGGCACCATAAGGTTGAAAAAATTCGGTGCTCCAGACAATTATGGAGGAAAGGGAATAGGCAGAGTGCATATATTTCTGGTTGACAAAAAAACGTTTGAATTCTGAATAATCTTTGGGAGTGAGTTTTTTAAAATTCATGGTTGCGATAAAATCATCGGGGTGGAATTGATCATCGGTTTAAATCCGATAGGTTCGTAAAACCCATGGGAGCCTTTTTCCGCAATAAGCCCAACCCAGAATACCCCGTCTAATTGAAGTCTTTTGATAATCATCCGGATAATGTATGTTCCGATACCTTTTCTCCGAAAGCTTTTTTTCACTGTGACATCCTGAATGTAGGCGTCGCTTGTTCGGTCGCTGATAGCGCGCCCCATTCCGACAATTTCCCGGCCAAACTGAGCAATCATGAAGCAATGGCTTCCTTGAATAATACGACGCACCAGGTCGGGGTTGTCCGCTCCGTTCCACCATCCCTGGCTTCGGTAAAGTGCAGTGATTTGTTCCATATATAGATCAGGAGGGTTGAAATCAGCGTTATCGAAAAAATCATAGTGGAGCATGAATTTTACTTGCGATCCTGAGGCAGTAGAAAGGATATGCTGTTTCGCCCTTTCTGTTTTGATATGTACATGGCTTTATCAGACCTTTGCACGAGTGAGGCGGCGTCTTCTTTAGGACAATATTCAGTAATGCCGATGCTGATGGTGATGGTCACGGGATCTTTGCCGTCAGGTATGAATTTCTGGTTTTCGATGGTTTTACGAATACGCTGGGCCACGGTGTAGGCATCCTCGGCTTTAGTTTCGGGCAATATGATGGTAAACTCCTCTCCGCCATAGCGATATGCCGAGTCCATTTGGCGCAGGCACGATTGAATAATATTTCCGATTTTCACCAGAACTTTATCACCTTCAAGGTGCCCATGTTCATCATTGTATTTTTTAAATAAGTCGATATCCATAAGCAGAAGGGACAGATCGTTTCCATAACGAATACTCCGGGAAATTTCCATTTCCAGACGATTGTAGAAATGCCTTGAATTATAAAGCTGAGTCAGACCATCGGTAATTGCAAGTTTTTGAAGTCTGTCAAGCATCTGATCTCGTTCTTTTTTTAACTGGCGTTCTCGCAATACCCGTTTTAGCCGCAGGTGCAATTCTTCAAAACGGATGGGTTTAAAAACAAAATCACTGGCTCCCTTGCTGATAGCTTCTTCATAGGAAAAATCCCCGCTGTATCCTGTCATGACGATGACATCGATATCGTAATCTTTTTTGATAAAATCAGTCAATTCCAGGCCGTTCATGCCTGACATCAGAATATCGGTAATTACCACGTGTATCTTGTTTTCTTTGAGCAAATCCAAAGAATCTTCTGCACTGGCGGCACCGAATGTTTTATAGCCCATCATTTCTAAATACTTGCACATGAGGTCCCGGATATCGGTATCATCATCGACAATTAAAATGCGGGTTTCCATGTTTTCATTTTTTCCTGTTTTTTTATTTTTAATACTGTAATATATTAAATTTTTGTCTTAAACAGTCTCAGGCTTGACAGTGTTTGTTGCTTTTTGATAATAATAAAATTGATAATAACCCTAAAGGATTAGCTGCAATCTTAACCGGAAAGAAACATGGTGTCAACCGGCTTTTCCTTTTAAGGTTTCATTAATATACAAGGTAGTTATTATAGAAAATCCCCATAAGCCTTGAAAATCCTTGGGGATTTTTCTGTTTTATTAAGAAATGACTATTGGAAAATTTTTACTTATATCAACTATGTCAGTTGATCATCAGGGAGTTTTATTTTTTTAGATCGTTCAGAAAATACATATGAAAAATATTAGGAATTTCAGTATTATCGCTCATATAGACCATGGTAAATCAACGCTTTCGGACCGGCTGATTCAGACTACGGACGTTATTTCCGAGCGAGAGTTCAAGGACCAGATTTTAGATAACATGGATATTGAAAGAGAGCGTGGAATAACCATAAAAAGCCAGACGGTTTGTCTTCCTTACAAAGCGAAAGATAAACAGTTATATGATTTAAACCTTATCGATACCCCCGGACATGTTGATTTTACATATGAAGTCTCAAGGGCTTTGGCGTCCTGTGAAGGAGCGCTTTTACTTATCGATGCCAGTCAGGGTGTAGAAGCTCAGACTCTGGCCAACATGCTTTTGGCTATGGAACACGATTTGGAGATCATTCCGGTGATCAACAAAATCGATCTGCCCTCCGCAGATATTGACTGGGTTAAGCAGCAAATAGCCGAAGATTTAGGTCTTGATCCGGAGGCCGCAATTCTAACATCTGCAAAAGAGGGCATTGGGATTGATGAGTTATTAGAAACTATTGTAAATAAGCTTCCTCCTCCCAAGGGTGATCCCGAAGCTCCTCTTAAGGCGTTGATTTTCGATTCCCACTATGACTCCTTCCGGGGTACCATTATTCACTTTCGGGTATTCGACGGAATAATCAGGGCCGGAGATACCATCAGGTTTATGTCTAATAATGCCGAATACCGGGTGGAAGAAGTCGGTATTTTTCAAATTCGAAGGATTCCCCAAAAATCGCTTTCAGCAGGTGAAGTGGGTTATATGGTTGCGGGCATTAAGACTGTCAGCGACACACGATGCGGAGATACGATCACCCATAAGAAAAGGCCTTGTGAAACAGCAAAGTCGGGATTTAAGGAAGCCAAACCCGTGGTGTTTTCATCCATTTATCCCGTGGCGTCCGACGGTTATGAGGATCTGGCCGTAGCATTGGAGAAACTGAAACTAAATGATTCTTCCTTAATTTACGAGAAGGATTCCTCCGCTGCGCTGGGGTTTGGTTTCAGATGCGGTTTTTTAGGGCTTTTGCACCTGGAAGTGGTACAGGAGCGCTTAGAGCGGGAATATGATCTGTCACTGATTTTGACTGCACCTTCTGTGAAATACGAACTGGTTTTAAATGATGATTCGGTGGTTACTATAGATAATCCATCCCTCTACCCGGACCCTACCAACATACAAGAAGCTCGCGAACCCTTTATCAAAGCGTCTATTATTGTTCCTGACAAATATATGGGCGCAGTGATGAAACTTTGTCTTGATCGCCGGGGGATTAACAAAAACTATCAGTATCTGACCAGCAACCGCCTGGAAATGAGTTTTGAACTTCCACTTGCTGAAGTTGTTTATGACTTTTATGATAAATTAAAATCCGTTACCCAGGGTTATGGTTCATTTGATTACGAAATCATAGATTACAGACCTACGAATCTTGCAAAAGTCGATATTCTTGTAAACGGCGAGCGGGTTGACGCTTTGAGCCAACTTGTTCATGAGGAACGGTCAGTGGAACGGGCCAGAAATGCCTGTGACAGGCTTAAGGAAGAAATTCCGCGCCAGATGTTTAAAATTGCAATACAGGGTGCGATCGGAGCCAAAATTATTGCCCGTTCCACAGTCAGCGCCTTTCGTAAAGATGTCACCGCAAAATGCTATGGAGGCGATATTTCACGAAAAAGGAAGCTTCTGGAAAAGCAAAAAAAAGGCAAGAAACGGATGAAAATGGTTGGGAATGTGATGATACCTCAATCGGCTTTTCTATCAGTTCTGAAAACAGATTAAGGATTGAGATCGAAAAAAAATCGAAAAACCAACAAAGGAGATTTGCAAATGGGGATGACCCTCACGGAAAAAATTCTGGCGGTGCATGCCGGAGTTGACCATGTCAAACCGGGCGACCTGATCAATGCCTGTGTTGATGTAGCCCTGGGAAACGATATCACCGCTCCCATTGCCATTGACCAGTTTAATCAAAGCGGAGCGAAAAAAGTATTTGATAAGGATCGGGTGATTCTCGTTCCTGACCATTTCGTACCCAACAAGGATATCAAGTCGGCCATGCAGGCAAAAATTCTTAGAGATTTTGCCAGGGCACATAATCTGACCTATTTCTATGATGCCGGTGAGATGGGGGTTGAACATGCGCTTTTACCGGAAAAAGGTTTGGTTCTACCCGGAGATCTGGTCATTGGAGCGGACAGTCACACATGCACCTATGGAGGTCTTGGCGCATTTGCAACAGGTGTGGGAAGCACCGATTTGGCAGCAGCAATGGTTACCGGGGAGGTGTGGCTCAAGGTGCCGGAAAGTATTAAGTTTATCTTTAAGGGCAAGCTTTCCAAATGGGTGGAAGCAAAAGACCTGATCCTTTACACCATCGGAAAAATTGGTGTTGATGGCGCTCTTTATCAGGCAATGGAGTTTACAGGTGAAGCGATCGAACAGATGGGAATGGCCGGTCGTCTGACCATGGCGAACATGGCCATCGAAGCCGGAGCTAAAAACGGCATTTTTGTCCCGGATGCTGTAACCGAAGCATATGTAAAAAACCGAGCCGTTCGTAAATACACCTTTTATGAAAGTGATCCGGACGCTGAATATGTGAAGGTGTTTGAGTTTGATTGCAAAAATATCGAGCCTCAGGTGGCTTTTCCGCACCTTCCGGAAAATGTCAGAGGTATCAGTGATGTTGGAGAGGTGGTTATTGATCAGGTAGTGATCGGTTCCTGCACAAACGGTAGAATCGAGGATATGCGAACTGCCGCGCAAATTATCAAAGGCCATAAAGTGGCCGGAGGCATTCGTTTAATTGTCATTCCTGCAACTCCGTATGTATATAGGACAGCACTGAATGAAGGGCTTTTCGAGATATTTTTAGATGCCGGAGCCGTGATTAGTCCTCCCACATGTGGTCCCTGTCTGGGTGGGCACATGGGAATTCTTGCCAGGGGTGAACGTGCTGTAGCCACTACCAATAGAAATTTTGTTGGGCGTATGGGGCATCCTGAAAGCGAAGTATACCTGGCAAGCCCTTCCGTAGCTGCGGCTTCCGCAGTGTTGGGAAAAATCGGTGGTCCGGACCAGCTTCAGTAAAATCGGCCGACCGGAGAGGTTTTAAAAAATGCCGGGAGTCTTCTGATTCTTTTTAAAAAGGAATATGTGCAATGAAAGTGACTGGAAAAGTTTGGAAGTTTGGAAATGATATCGATACGGACCTGATTATTCCTGCCAGATATTTAAACACCAGTGAGCCTGCTGAATTGGCAAAACACTGTATGGAAGATGCAGACCCGGAATTTGCAGAAAAGGTCTCACCATCGGATATCATCGTTGCCGATAAAAATTTTGGATGTGGATCTTCTCGTGAACATGCCCCCATCGCCATTAAGGCTGCCGGCGTTTCATGCGTGATCGCTAAAAGTTTTGCGCGGATTTTTTATAGAAATGCTTTCAATATGGGCTTGCCAATTCTTGAATGTGAAGATGCCGACCGTTTTGAAACCGGTGATTCACTATCTGTTAATTTTGACACCGGTATTATCACCCATATGAAAACCGGCACAACTTATCATAGCCGCCCCATTCCAAATTTTATGCAGGAATTGGTTCAAAGCGGCGGTCTTATGAAATACATTCAAAAGAAGATTCCAAAGAACCCTCGGCTATGAACCCAAATATTCGAACAGATAAAGCGTAGCTGGCGCAAGTGGTTAAATCGGAGATCCCGCAATAAAGACATGCCCTGGGATCGGTTTAACCGACTTCTGGAACGATATCCATTGCTTAAACCGCGAATAGTTCACAAATTCGCGCAGTGAAACCATAATCCTGAGGAACCGTATGCGTTAATCGCGCTCGTACGGTTCTGGGGGGGCTCCGGGAGGGCAACTTCCCGGTTCTACCCGGAATCCTCTAAATACTCCGGTAAGCAGGCATCCAAGTTTAAGCGGTTCGAGGGTTTCAATCAGTTTGTTGTTTTTTGGGACAAGGGGTTTATTTAAAATTCCCCAGCTGCCCAACATCTCCGACAGCGACAGCGATATCCGCGAAATGATCACATCCGGTTTAATGAGACCACAGATGTCACCACCGGAACTGCCGGCGGCACGTTTGCATCGATCAAAGCCACCAGGGGGGGCCGATGGGCATAAGCGCTAACTCAAGGTGTGGATCAAGGGTATTATAGGTTGTCATTCTGAGGAGGCCGACATCATCGTTTATCAGTTGGCACGGACACTTGGCCGACGAAGAATCTTTCGTTTACGTTAGCACGGTTTGTCTTTTGTCACACCAAGAGTCAAACTGATCATCAATTCCGGTAACCTGACGCCCATGGCCCTGGGGCCGGAATGACGGTTATTTGTCACCGGAATCGCTCAACTTGGCAGAGGCCATCAACTTAAATAAAGGACAACCCTTCATTTAAATCATCGATAAGATCATCCACATCTTCAATGCCTACCGAAAGACGGATAAGACCATCCGAGATCCCGGCCTTTTTTTTTTCCTCAGCCGAGTATGTGGAGTGGGTCATGGAGGCGGGATGCTGAATCAGTGTATCACAATCGCCAAGGCTCACCGCAAGGGTGCAAATTTTTAGATTATCCATGAGCTTTTTCCCTGCATCGATACCGCCGAACAAATCAAATGCAAGCATCCCCCCGAACTTTTTCATCTGATGTTGTGCCACACGATTTCCAGGATGAGACGTCAGGCCCGGATAATAGACCCTGTCAACTTTAGGATGGCTTTCCAGCCACTGAGCGATCTTCATGGCACTGTCACTGTGACGTTTCATCCTCAGTGCCAATGTTTTTAAACCCCTTAAGAACAGCCATGCATTAAAAGGGCTCATGGCAGGACCGAAATGGTTTGTGTATTCTTCGCGAATAAGGGCCATCATTTTGCAGGAACCGATCACCACGCCTCCCACTATATCACCATGCCCGCCGATATATTTGGTGGCAGAGTGTACCACCATATCCGCACCAAGGCTTATTGGATTTTGCAGATACGGGGTGGCAAAAGTGTTGTCCACAATCAAGGCAATATTGTATTTTTTTGCCGCCGTTACCCATGTTTTGATATCAAAGATATCCAGTGTCGGGTTGGCCGGTGTTTCAATGAACAGAAAACGGGTGTTTTTATCAATTTTGGCTTCGATGTTTGAAATCGGACAAGCTTCACTGGGAGTTAGAAAACGCGGTTGTATGTTTAAAAGCGGAAGATGTTTTTTAAAAAGCGCAAAAGTTCCTCCATATAGTGTCGTGCCAGCGACAAGATTATCACCCGGTCTAGCCAGAGTCATGGCTATGGCGGCTATGGCGGACATCCCGGATGCGGTGGCTATGGCATCCTCGCCGCCTTCCAGAAGCGCCATTTTTTCCTGAAAAAGTGATACGGTGGGATTTCCCATTCTTGAATAAATAAAGCCTTTTTCAGTGCCTTTGAATATGTTTGAACCAAATTCGGCATCCTTGAATTTGAAGGTGGATGTCATATGAATGGGGGGGACCAGATCCATTGTAGAAGTGTAAACCGTCTTAATACCGTGAACAACCAGTGTGTCTTTGGAAAGTTTTTTCATAAAAATCTCCGCTTAAGAACCAAAAGAAATCGCTTTTTCCCATAAATGATGGGTCGGCGTTTGAAAAGTATACCCAAGCCCATCATTGTATTTTTTCCAATTCGTGCCCGGCAAAGTCCAAAGTTCATGAAGCTTTTTCATAAACTCAGGATTCAATCGGGTTTGCCGCAATACACGGATGATTCCGTGAGCATCGATCATGACACGGGAAAAATCCGTGCGAACGTCTGAAAAAAAATCTGCAACTTCATTGGGGTTTTCCTGTCTCTCAAACTCAGGATTGCACGGTGTGGGAAGCAGGAAATTTTTGCCGAATTTCCAGATCACCAGGGGATATTCATCAGCAAAAATACCGTAACCTGTCAGCATTTTAAAATCCTGCAAATCCAGGGGCCTGGGGAATGGAATCGAGACCAGAAGGTGAAGGCCTTCCGGTACAATATTCAACACAGATGCTTCAAAAGGTTGTTGCCATCCGGGATAAACCCGGCCCTCCTCTATATCCAGGTCAGAATCGAACATCTTGTTCCTCAAAAGATAACTTTGTCACTTTTTAAGAGCCTTTAATAATCGCCCGGGTTAACATTTCTTTTCCAAAACGTTCCTGAATCCTATCCATGGTTTTATCCACTTTTTCCCAATTGTAATCAGTCTGATTCGATAAATCAAAAAGTTTCATCTGGACCGGGTGATTAACGAGTACTAATCCCGACACCCCCATCCCTATGAGGCGAACTTTTTTCATCAGCACACAGTTGTCCAGCAGCCGACAGGCCTCATGATACAATGTATTGGATGAGCAGGTGGGATTTTTTAGTGTGTTGCTTCTCGTAATTTGCTGAAAATCAGCATGCTTCACCTTTATTGAGACTGTTTTTGCTTTCATTGCTGATTTCCGAAGTTGCCGGCCTACGTCATGGGCCTGCTGAAGCAGATATTTTTTCAAAAGATCTTGATCTGCGGTATCAAAACCAAGTGTTTCTTCGCTGCTGATTGACTTTGGAGGAGAACAGGGAACAACCACAGAGTTGTCGATGCCCATGGATAGTTCTTTCAGGCGTCGTCCGAATTTACCTGTTTTATCGATCAGAAGTTTTTCCGGAAAGTTTAGAACATCTCCAAGTGTGGCAATGCCTAACATTTTGAGTTCCTGAACCATTTTCGGACCAACACCGGGTGTGTTTTTTATCGGTAACGAACAAACAAAGTCGGGTACTTGTTCCGTGGAAATCACAGTCAATCCATCGGGTTTATCCATATCCGATGCAATCTTGGCCAGAAATTTCACAGGGGCGACACCTACCGAACAGGTTAGATGAACACGTTCTTTTATTTTATTTTTTATTTCCATGGCCATGGTTTCGGCCGAACCGAAGAGTCTGCCGCAACCCCCGGCATCCAGATAGGCCTCGTCAATGGAAACTTGCTCCACCAGAGGGGAAAAACATTTTAAAATTTCCATCACATTTTCGGAAACCTGCTTATAGCGGGTTTTTCTGGGAGAAACTACCTTTGCATCAGGGCATTTTTTCAGAGCCTGAAACATGGGCATGGCCGAATGTACGCCATATTTTCTGGCTTCATAGCTTGCAGCCGCCACCACCCCTCTGCCTGACAGGCCTCCAACGATCACAGGTTTGCCTTTGAAGTCAGGGTTATCCAGTATTTCCACCGATGCGTAAAAAGCATCCATGTCGATATGAAAAATCATGGGATCCAGGCCAGTCTTTCAACATTCGGGGTGATCATCAGAATTAAATAATATTTTTTTTAAAATTTTCGGTAACGATAGGATATCGTGTTATAATTTGCAATAATTTGTTTTACAATCCTGAATTAATGACAAGATCGGTTATCGGCCCCCTGGATTTGTCACCCTTCAAGACGATATGGGCGTAAATGCGATGCCCCTTGAATTTGTTAACAATCCAGTTTAGGCCATTATTTTCAATATTGAGATAAGGATTGTCTACCTGCCGTATATCCCCTAAACAAAAACACTTTACGCCTTCCCCCATACGCGAAAGAAGTGCCCGGCATTCTATCCTTGAAAGGTTTTGCATTTCATCAATAATTACCACTGAATTTTCGATGTTCATACCCCGGATATAGGCCAATGGAAGTAATTCGAATCTTTTGGGATCAAAACGAACTGTCGGTCCTTCGTCATTTAAAAAGATTTTTTTTACCTGCCGCAACCGGTGAAGCTTTAAAACCAGATCCGTAATATACTTGGTATAGGGCTCCATTTTTTCATTAATGCTCCCCGGTAAATAACCCAGTCGTGTGCCTATCTCGATCATGGGCTTGACCACATAGACTTTTTCGTGGGTCTTTTTTTCATGGGTTAAAAAAAGAGCGGCTGCAAGGGCCAGAAAACTTTTGCCGTAGCCCGCCTCACTTTGAATGGAAACAATATCGATTTCCGGGCGGGTCATCAGTTCCATGGCCAGATTCTGATAAACATTTCTGGGAACGACATTCCAGATCTTATGCTGATAATCGATGGTTTTTTCACCGTCGATACCCCGAAAAACCGGTTTGCCCTGATCGCTCCACGAAAAAGAATTCAGTACCCGTTCCTCATGACTTTCAACAAACCCGGTATAATATTCCGCCTCGGATTTAAACGGAACGGATTCCTTGTAAGCCTCGCTGTGAATTCCTTTCAGTCTTGCCTGCAGCTGGAAAATCTTGTCATTGGTTACCAGGATCGGTTCGGTGATTCCGCTTTGAATAATTTCATCCAATATGTAGTTGTCAATGAGCTTGGTAAAAGGATCGGCAACCTCCCTGGATTCCAAAACCGAGTAATGTTCGGGATTGTCGCTTAAAATCTGAATCACCTTGGCGACAATGTATCCTAACTTGGGGTCTTTTTTAAATTTGGAAAGTTCCATGAGAACGTGATATGGAATGAACACATTGTTTTCACTTCCGTTTCTGAGTCTTAACAGCGAACCGGGATCTTCCAGAAGCACATTTGTGTCAATGATATAGTTTTTTGTAGTTGTCATTGGCTATGACTCTCCTGATTGTGTTGATAAAAATAAATTTCAGTTCCGATGGACTCGCAAAAAATTCACACTCTATATTCTATCTTCCATAGTAATACAATTCACGCCCAATGTTAGCATTTAATTAACCCTGGTAATTTTTTAAATCAGTCTACATGACAGGAACCCGGCCGGCCTGACCAGCAATGCGACTAACCATTATCTAACAATAAATTAATATTCGGTTAATACCAACACACTAATGGGTTCATAGTCATCTGATTCCGGCTTTTGACAAAGTGCCGAAAATACCTTTTTACACACCTATCAATCTTCAGAGGAAATTGAAAATGATTACTGAAGCATGGTCGAAAAATAAAGAAAGAATCCTGATTGTTGATGACGAAGAAGATATCCTGGAACTGGTGCAATACAACGTGGAACGGGAGGGTTATCAGACCCTTTGCGCTGTGACCGGGGAACAGGCCCTGCAAATAGTGCAGACCGATAAAGTGGATATGGTGATATTGGACCTGATGCTCCCGGGAATAAACGGTCTGGAAGTGGCTAAAAGCATCAAAAGAAATCCGCAAAAAACCAATATCCCTATTATTATGCTTACTGCCAAGGGTGAAGAAACCGATATCATTACAGGTTTAGAACTGGGTGCTGATGATTACGTCACTAAACCTTTCAGCCCTAAAATACTTTTGGCTCGTATCAAGGCTGTGATTCGAAAAAATCGTAGCCAGTTGGTTGACACAGATGCGGTGCTTCATCACCATGGAATTTCCATTCATCCGGGAAGACGCATTATCAAAATCAATGGTAAAAGTGTCGATTTAACCTACACGGAGTTTCAGATTCTTTATTATCTTGCCGGAAGGCCTGGCTGGGTTTTTACACGAACACAGATTGTGGATGCGGTTCGGGGGGATAATTATTCGGTTACCGATCGAAGTGTGGATGTACAAATGGTGGGTCTGAGGAAGAAACTGGGGCCTTACGGGAAGTATCTCGAAACGGTGCGGGGTGTTGGATATCGATTCAGGGAATAAATTTAGCTAATAAAATTATTACATGGCGCTAACAAAATTCTAACAATAAACGAACATAGTCAAAACAACTTCAACAAAAGGAGAAACAACGATATGAAGAAAACGAACATGTTTTTTGTATTCGCATTGGTATTCAACATGATTTTTTCAGCAAGCGTCTTTGCCGAAACACTTGTCATTAAGGGTTCCACAACCGTGCTTCCCATTACCCAGAAAGTGGCGGAAGCTTACATGAAAGATTTTCCCAATGTTAACATTTCCATTTCAGGAGGTGGTTCGGGAAACGGCATTAAGGCTATTATAGACGGTACGACCGATATTGCCAACAGCTCAAGATTTATCAAAGACAGCGAAGTCAAACAGGCAATAGACAAGGGTGCTTATCCTGTACCGTTCAGTGTCGCCTATGACTGTATCGTACCTGTTGTGCATCCGGATAACCCTGTCAGTGATCTGACCCTGGATCAACTCCAGGACATCTATATGGGCAAGGTTAAAAACTGGAAAGATGTGGGAGGCAATGATCATCCTGTGGTGGTTATCTCAAGGGATACTTCATCAGGGACTTATGAGGTTTGGGAAGAAAAAGTTCTGAGAAAGGAAAGAGTCTTTCCGGGCGCCCTTCTTCAGGCTTCCAGCGGAGCCGTGGTTCAGGGAGTCGCCAACAACAAAAATGCCGTGGGTTATATTGGTTTCGGGTATATTACCGACTCGGTAAGAGCGTTAGCAGTCAATGGGGTGGTGGGTTCAGAGGAAACGACTTTAAGCGGTGCATTTCCTGTAAGTCGGCCTTTATTTATTTTTACCAGGGGCTGGCCGGAGGGAACCACGGCACATTTTATCAAATACCTGCTCAATCCTGAAAAGGGCCAGAATCTGGTTAAGGAAGCCGGGTTTGTACCTCTTTATTAATGTCTAAATATTCATGAATTACCAAAAGACGCGCAGTGCAAAAAGTTTTTGCCTGCGCGTCATTTTGTTGCTGAGGGAATGCAATGGTTATGAGACGTCAGTTAAAAGAAAAATTTATGCGAAACCTGTTTACTCTGGTTGCATTCGCGTCAATTGCCATATTGCTGGCAATTACCATTTTTCTATTCAAAGAGGGTCTTCCGGTTTTTAATCTCATATCGGTCAAGGATTTTTTCTTTGGAATTTACTGGTACCCTACATCCGACCCGCCGGATTTTGGTATATTCCCACTCATTGTCGCTTCAATTTCAGTCACGCTGCTTTCAGCATCCATTGCCATCCCGTTGGGAGTGATGACCGCGGTTTATCTGGCGGAAGTTGCCAGTCCCCGGGTCAGAGAGCTTATCAAGCCAATCGTGGAGTTATTGGCAGCGTTGCCGTCGGTGGTGATCGGTTTTTTCGGTATGGTGGTAGTGGCACCCTTTTTACAAAATACATTCAATATTGCCACCGGGTTAAATTTGTTTAATGCATCACTTATGCTGGCCTTTATGTCGATCCCGACCATTTGCAGCATTTCCGAAGATGCCGTCTACAGTGTGCCCGATGCGTTGCGGGAAGCATCCCTGGCTTTGGGAGCAACGCATTTGGAAACCATTTTCCGTGTGGTTCTTCCGGCAGCCGTTTCGGGAATCTGCACGGCTATAATTCTGGGCATGTCAAGGGCCATCGGTGAGACCATGGTCGTGCTCATGGTGGCGGGAGGCGCGGCCATGGTCCCGTCTTCGATTTTTGATCCGGTGAGGGCCATGCCGGGAAGTATCGCAGCTGAGATGGCTGAAGCGCCCTTTCGCGGCGATCATTACCATGCACTTTTTGCAACAGCTATAGTACTGTTTATGTTTACCTTTTTATTTAACCTGATTGCGGATTATATGTCCCACAAATATCGTCAGGTGGGTGATGCCACATTATAAGGAGTGATAATCCCATGAATTCATCCCGAGTCGAAACCATGGACGATTTTGTGTCTCTGAAATCGAAAAAGGAAAAAGGCTTCTTTGATAATTCCGGACCTGAGTCATCGAGGTCACGTCTTGCCCGGCGAAAGTTTTTTCAAAAGCTTTTGTTTATAATGTTTCGTATTGCCGCCGGTCTAAATGGCGTGGTGCTTTTGATTATAGTTTATTATCTGGTTTCCAACGGATGGAGAGCCATCAACTGGACATTTTTAACCCAGGCTCCCATGGATTCCATGACCAAAGGAGGAATATTACCCTGCATCGTGGGGACCTTCCTTTTAGGTGTCGGCGCCTTGGTTGTGGCGTTTCCCATTGGTGTGGCATCGGCCATATATATCAATGAATATGCTCGTCCGGGAAAGGTTCTTAGAATTGTTCGACTGGGGATCAGCAATCTGGCCGGAGTTCCATCAGTAGTGTTCGGTCTTTTCGGATTGGCCTTTTTTGTGATCTATCTGGAAATGGGGGTGAGTCTTCTGGCCGGGGCACTGACCCTTGGAGCCATGAGTCTTCCGGTCATCATCGGTTCATCTGAAGAAGCCCTGAAGGCTGTACCAAACACTTATCGGGAAGCTTCTCTGGGCCTGGGCGCCACCAAATGGCAGACCATCTGGCGGGTGGTTTTACCAAGCGCGCTTCCGGGTATTTTAACCGGCGGGATACTCGGTCTCAGTCGTGCTGCCGGAGAAACAGCACCGATCATGTTTACTGCGGCCGTTTTTTTTACACCCCGGTTGCCCAAATCCGTTTTTGATGAAGTCATGGCGCTGCCTTACCACATATATGTTCTGGCCACCGCAGGAACTGAAATCGAGGCCACCAGGCATCTGCAGTATGGAACGGCACTGGTGTTAATTGTAATGGTGTTGGGACTCAATCTGGTGGCGATCATCTGGAGGTCACGGCTTCGCAGGAAAATGAAATAGAGGAAATGTTAAATGGAAAAAAAACTAAAAATGGCATCTAAAAACCTGAATTTTTATTATGGCGACTTTAAAGCGCTTCATGATGTCCATTTAGATTTTTATGAAAATGAGGTCACTGCCCTGATCGGACCTTCAGGTTGCGGAAAAAGCACTTTTCTGAGGTGCTTGAATCGCATGAATGACTTGATTCCCATCAGTCGTGTCGAGGGGGAAATATTGCTGGACGGTGCCAATATTTACGCGCCCTCGGTGGATGTGGTCAACCTGAGAAGCCGGATCGGTATGGTATTTCAAAAACCCAATCCATTTCCTAAAACCATTTTTGAAAACGTGGCTTATGGTCTTCGGGTAAACGGCAACAGAGACAGGGCATATCTGGCGCACCGGGTGGAAGAAAGCCTCAAGAGGGCGGCACTTTGGGAAGAAGTCAAAGATCGGCTCAATGATTCGGCCCTGGGCCTGTCCGGGGGACAGCAGCAAAGGCTATGTATTGCCCGCGCATTGGCTGTGGAACCTGAAGTTCTTCTCATGGATGAACCGGCTTCCGCCCTGGATCCCATTGCCACACAGAAAATTGAAGAACTGATCCACCAGTTGAAAGAAAACTATACGATCATTATCGTGACTCATAACATGCAGCAGGCCGCCCGAGTTTCGGATATAACGGCATTTTTCTACATAGGAAAACTCATCGAAATTGGTGAAACAGATGCGCTGTTTACCAGACCTAGACTCAAACAGACCGAGGAATACATTACAGGCCGATTCGGTTGATCTTGAAAGGACAAATCCATGACCAAACATTTTATCAGAGAACTGGAAAAAACAAAAAAAATGATCCTGTCCCTGGGGGCCATGGCTGAAGGACGGGTGCATCTGGCCATAAAAGCGATCCGGCAAAAGGATGCGTCAATAGCCCAGAAAATTATCACATCCGACTATGAACTGGATGAAATGGAAGTGGATATCGAAGAGGAGTGCCTCAAAATACTCGCACTCTACCAGCCGGTAGCCATAGACCTTCGATTTTTAATTGCCATGATAAAAATCAATAATGATCTGGAACGTATCGGTGACGAAGCTGTTAACATTGCCCAGAGGGTAGGAATTATCGCCAAATGGGATCAGCCGCAAACAACTTTTGATTACTCTCTCATGGCTGAAAAAACCGAACAGATGCTCAAGATGAGCCTGGATGCCCTGGTGAACATGGATACCGATATTGCTTTTAAGGTCAGTATCTTTGATGACGAAGTGGATTCCATAAAGGATCAGGTTTATGATCACGTTAAAAACGCCATCGATTCACGTGTCGACAAGGGAGGCTACCTGATCAATCTTTTATTGATTTCAAGACATCTGGAGCGAATTGCCGATCATGCTACAAACATCGCCGAAGAAGTTATCTATATGATCGAGGGCGAAATTATTCGCCATGGAAATTACTAGCCAAAGGTTCTTTCAAACACAGGGTTCAAGATTCGGGAGTAACCCTTGGGATGTAAAAAGAATAAAGATTTCCCGACAAGTTATTCAAGAAATTCCTGGGAGTTTAAACGAAGAATTAATTTAAACACGAATTTTTTATTGACATGAAGAACTCATTTTAATATATTTCTATTTAACGATATGGAGATATTATGCGAGAATTTATAAAAGTAATGAAGGCACTTTCCGATCCGAACCGGGTAAAGATGATCAAACTGCTTCAGCGTAAAGTATTATGCGTGTGCGAAATAAAGGAAGCTTTGGGCCTTGCCCAGTCCACCGTCAGCAAACACCTTAAAATTTTGGAGGAAGCTGGATTGGTCAATTTTACCAAGGATGGGCTGTGGGTTAATTACCATTTGGCTGATGGGGGTGAAAGTCCTTATGTGGCCAACCTGCTGGGAAACCTTCGCCACTGGTTGGAAAGTGATGACGATGTGGTGAAACTGGTAGAACGTCTTCCGGAAATCCGGCGGGAAAACGTTTGTCGTAATTGAATTTTTTGCTTTTTTTATATCGTTATATGGCCAAGTTTATATAAATGTCGGATGACCAGATCGGAAAAATACTTCTGGAAAGAAGTTCCTCCTAAAGCAAAAATGAAGGTCTGGATTCAACAGGCTGCCGAGCAAAAATAATCAATGGGATGGTTTTTGGACATCCTCATACTATCAAGAAAAATATCACTCTGATGAAATAATTCATCAGAGTGGCGATAAGAGGTGAAAATCGGAAACCGTTTAACTTATTAAATAAATTTGATTTTAATTATGCCGCATCAGGTCCGGAATGACGGAATACCTTTAATTGATACGAGGCGATAAAGGAGGCAAAAATGGCAAAGGAAGAATGCTGTGCAGGCGGGGAAAACATTATGATTCTGGCGTGTTCCGGTGGTTCCAATGTGGGACAATTATCCAATCAGGCTGCGGTGGAACTGACTCAGGAAGGTTCACAAAACCGGACAATTGCCCGCCGATACCTGTCAGTCGGCAAAAGATGTATCTGTAATGGTGGCCATTGATGGTTGCCAGGTGGGTTGTGCCAAGGCCATTTTGAAACAGGCTGAAGTACCCTTAAAACATTACATTATCTTTACTGATGAAGGTATCGAAAAAAACAAGAATTTCAACCTGGAGCGAAGCGAAATTGATAAGGTCAAGGAAGCAGTCAAACGGGTGGTAGGCGAAGCAAAATGATGCGAAAGCCCCACTTTCGCACTCCATTAGCACAAAATCCAATATCACCATAAAAAAAGGAGGTGCTTTCATGTTGCTTGAAAGCTATCGTCTGGAAATTTTTAATTCAGCCTGTCAACCCGGTGCCATGAATGTTCATTGTTTTGCCCATCTGGATCAGGATGTGAGTGGGGCATTACCTTATCTGAATAGTGTTTTGGGCGGCTTTGAATATATAAAAGAGCCGCCTTCGGTAACTTTTAAGGTTCATGGAAAACTGATCACCGTGCATGGCCGTAAAATCGCCATCAATGCCCTGAAAGACGAAGATCAGGCACGAAAAATCGTGGAATGGCTTAAAAGAGAGATCAACAACGCATGGGAGAACCGGGAAAAGATTGTTCCCAGTTTCAAAGCGGCTCCAAGGCCGCAGATGATTGAAATTCTCAAACTGCTTCCCAAAATCAACTGCCGTGAATGCGGCGAGGCCACATGCATGGTCTTTGCCGCAATGATGGCCGATGGTGTTAAAGGTGTTGAAGATTGCCCGCCTTTGGATACGGAGCACCGACAAAAACTGGGAGAGTATTTGAGCCGATTTAATCTGATGGAGTGATATTTCAATCTTTTCAAAAGGATTGATTTGCAATATATTTGTCCATGGGTGTCAACTGAAGGGTCTTTAGAATATGGGGTTTCAGGGTTTGGAAGTCATCTTCCGATTGTCATTCTGAGGGAGCGACTCGCACCAGTTTGACGGTTGAAAAGAAAATGTTTATAGACAGGTAGATTGCAACCACGGCGACCGAAGAATCTCCGGTCTCAAGCAGATAATGATCATCATATTGACCTGGAGTGGTAAAATAAATGGACCGTGTCAGTGAATACGAAAGATTTTTCGTCAGCTAATATCAAGTATAAATTTACCGCGAAAATCAAGGGAAATAATGTTGAACAAACCCAGGATTACTGAAATATTGTTGGCTACGGATTTGTCGGAAAACGCCAATCAGGCTTTGGAATATGCCGCAAGCCTTGCCGAAGCCTATAGTGCTCGCGTCACGGTGCTGCATGTGGTCGAAAAAGTGCCGCCCAATGCCGAGATGCTCATGACCGCAACTCTGGGATACGAAAATATCGATGAATACAGGCAAAAAAGCGAAGTGGAGCTTATTGGTCGGATCAAGGGACATCTTGAGCAATTTTGTGCCGATATAACAGATCAGATGGTGGCAGAGTGTCGTTTACTCTTTAAAAATATCCTTGTGGAACCAGGCAATGCAGCCGAGCGTATAATTTATTACACCGAAACAGGTGATTATGATGCATTGGTGATGGGAAGCCGTGGTCTGAGCCTTCTTCAGGAGGCATTTATGGGCGGCACATCACGAAAGGTATTAAAGGGGTGTAGGATACCAATGTTTATTATCCCTTCTAAGTAACTCCTCACAAGTCCCTCTTTTTTAAAGGGGGGAGCAGTTACTTGTCGTTTTGGGCACGGCGTATCCGGGTGGTGCGCTTAACAAATCAAACTCATTATATAATTTGTGAATCGTCTTGAAGCCAAAACATTACAGGGGCTAAAATCGCACCTGGATAATTCTTGAAAAAAATAAATATGGAATTTTAAATGAAATCTAATGAGAATTCGTTACATCCGCTTCGACTCCTTGTGGCCGTGGACTTTTCCGATTGCTGCAGTCAAGCCTTAAAGACGGTGGTAGGTCTATTTGAGCCCCGGCAAATGGAATTGGTTCTGCTGCATGTCATTGATGAGCGTTTGATCAACGAATGCATCAAATATTGCGCCGGCGATGAAGCTGATGTTAAAAAACGTTTGTTCGGCGATGTCAGGGAAAAACTTGATTCCATGGCCGAACAAGAGCAATTGACGGCTTTTGCGCTGCAAAAGATTGTTTGTCAGGGGGTTCCTTACAGGGAAATAAATCGCTACGCAGAAAAATTCGATGTTGACTTTGTTGTCATTGGTAGTTGTGGTATGGCAGGCGACCCAGAAGCCATTTTTTTCGGTGGAACCACCGAGCGGGTCATGCGATTTATCACCAGACCTGTATTTTGTATCCCACCCAATGGTGAAAAGAAAAAGGAAAAAAGGATGCCTTTTCCATGTAATTCTTAAATAGCGCTCAATCCGAACGGCAGCGCACCGTACACTTCGAAACCAAGTTCCCAAATTCTTTAATTGTCGTTTTGGCACGACGTGATTGAATGGAATGTGGGTGCAAGAACGTGACGACCAATTCAGAGAAATGGTGGGCTATAAAACCAACCCCAAACACTTTGAAAAGGAGAACACAAATGACTGTGCAACCCAAAGAGCAAAAGTGGCAAATAGCAAGAAAAGCGCTGCCATCAAAACACGAGGAGTTAAAACCGGAAAGCCAAAAAAATCTGATCATAAAATTGCTGGCAGCGGCGGACATTACCGTAGATGGCCCCAAATCCAGGGATATCCTGGTTTATGACGACCGGTTCTATGAAAGAATGATGAAAGACCGCAATCTTGGCCTTGGTGAGTCGTACATGGAAGGCTGGTGGGATTGCGAACGCGTGGATGAGATGATTTTCCATCTTTTGCGCTCCGGAATAGAGGCGAAAATCACAGAAAACCTGCGATATTTAATTCGTTTTCTTCCGGCAATCCTCTTTAACCTGCAATCCAGATTACGCACCCCACTGATTGCCACGCATCATTATGACCTTGACAATGATTTGTTTCTCTCCTTTCTGGACCATTATAACCAGTATAGCTGCGGCTATTTCGAAGCAACCGATGATTTGAACGAAGCACAGCAAAAAAAACTTGAGCTGATTTGCGCAAAGCTTAATCTTGGCCCGGCCGACCATGTACTCGATATTGGGTGCGGATGGGGCGGATTTGCCAGATATGCCGCTGAAAAAATCGGTTGCACCATTACCGCTGTTAATATTTCTAAAGAGCAAATTCATTTTGCCCGAAATTTTTGCGAAGGGCTGCCCGTTCATTTTGAGGAATGCGATTATCGCGCTCTTAAAGGCCGGTTCGACAAAATCGTATCCGTAGGCATGTTCGAACATGTCGGCTTTAAAAATTATCGTACTTTCATGAAAGTCGCCCATGGTTGTCTCAAAGATGATGGTATTTTTCTGCTTCACACTATCGGCGGCAATATATCCCGGATCGGGTGCGATCCATGGATGACGAAATATATTTTCCCCAACGGCATGTTGCCGAGCACCGCTCAAATAGGTAAAGCCGCAGAGGGGCTTTTCGTGATTGAAGACTGGCATAATCTGGGGCCTCATTACGACAAGACCCTGATGGCCTGGAACCGGAATTTTCAACAGGCCTGGCCGGAATTGAAAAAACGCTACGATGCAAAATTCAAGCGCATGTGGGAATATTATTTACTATCGTGTGCCGGAGCTTTTCGGGCCAGGGAAAATCAGATCTGGCAGATTGTCATGACCAAATCCGGTGTCGGAAGGCCCCAACCTCGCTGCCGATTTTAAAGGCTCTTTAATGTAATCTCCGACCTCAGCCCATATGCGTCAACAGAAGAATCTTTCGAATAAGGGCTTTAAGATTTGCCGGTAACTCTTTGCCCGTCTTTCTGAGTGAGCGACTCGCACTGGGTTGAAGGTTAAAAAGAAAATATTTTCCACCATGTAGATTGAAACCACGGCGACCAAAGAATCTCCGGTGTCAAGCCGGCACTGAAAATTAGTTCTGACGTAAAGGGGAAAAAATATTCCTTTAACATTGTTACCTAAAACATTTTTTACGGTTAAATGGGTGACAACTGATATATCTGCTCTATTTTAGTACAGTAGTAATTTTTTTTTATTAAATTGGATTTGCATGAGCCATCCTTAAGTAAAAAAAAATTAAAAAGCACAGCTTTACCATGGCGTTGGCTGAAATACCATCAGGAATAATTTAAAAGGAAAGGAAGATCGCATGAGTGAATTGAACGCTTGTCGGCAATGGCTGAATGATATCAACTGGGACATGATCCACGAAGATGCCGTGACCATGTTTCTTGAATGGGGTAACAACAACTGGCATGATGCTATGCGACTACCGGTCAGAGGAACGGATGATTTTTCCATTTATTTCGTGATTGATACCTGGGAAGAACCCAAGGTTGTGCTGATGAAGATGACCAAATACGGTTCAACAACACTGTGCGAAAAACGCATTCCTGAAGATATGGCAAAGCGCTATATAGAATCCATTGGCGGAATCAAAGGGATCCATGAACTGAGCCCGGAAATAAAACAGTGGATAGAAAAAGAATTGGAAAAAAATGAATGAAACTGTTTTTACGTTCGGATCTGATTCAAGCATGTATTTTGTTTTCTTTAGGTGAAAAAGTTATTTCCCAAAAGGGCATTTGGGAAATGAACATGTTTGACATTCCAGACAAAGCCCCCCGTGCGCCAGTTCCGCCAAATCATGTCGGTTAATGGGAATATCGGTCAACAGTCGCGGAAACAGCAAGTCAAAACTGGTGGTCTTATGAAAAAGTGCACAGGCCGGAACACCAATCAGAGAAACGTTTCCGATTCGTCCTAGAACAGTCATGGCACCCGGAAGAACCGCAGCTCCATATAACAGATCGGTCGCACCGGCATCCAGCAATCCCTTCAGGGTCAGATCTTCGGGGTCCACTGAAAGTCCCGCCGTGGTAATGATGATTTCACTGCCTGCGTCGATTAGTTTGCCAACTGCATCAGTAATGGCCTTTCGATCATCAGGGACAATAATCGTTTTTACCACGCTGCATTCGTACTGAAGCACCTTGCCGGTTAAAATGCCTTCGAATTTATCCTTCACCAGTCCCTGAAAGATCTCGGTACCGGTCACCAATATTCCGATTTTTGCCGATTTAAACGGTTGGACTTTAAACAGCGGCTTTTCGCCCAATACCGCTATGGCTGCGTTGAAATTCTCCCTGGAAAGATAAAGCGGAATGGCCCTGGTACCGGCGATGCGTTTGCCTTCTTTTATTTTTGTATAATTTTTTCTCGCGGCAGCCATCACATCGGGTATGAGATTGAATTTGTAGAGTCTTTCGGTATCGATCATCAAAAGGCCGCTTTGGTCGGCAACAATATTGACTTTTCCCTCTCTCGGTTTTCCTTCCGGACGGGTACCTTCACCAGCCATTGCCGATGCAAAAGCCTCGGCAGCCTCGTCTTCATGTATCCATTTGTGGGAGTCAATGGGTGCGTCATCTACATATAAGTTGTAACGTCCCATTTGCTGCAATCGGCATATGTCACCGCCCGTGATGGTTTGTCCCCGCCGAAAATCAGCCCCCTTATGTTCACCGGGGACTATCCGGGTCATATCGTGAAGAATTTTCTGTCCGATGGCTTCCTCGACCCTGACACTTTTGAGCGCAGGGGTTTCGAATCCTTTAGAATCCCGGGTCTTGCGATTCAGATAGGGCGAGTCGCCCTGGCATTGGCGACAAATTTCACCATGCGTTGATGGGTAAGCTTCGCGGCATAACGGACAAATGGCGATCGGGCCTTGGCTTCTTTTGATCAGATATTCAGGGCCGACTTTGATGGTTTCCCTTGAACAAATAAGATGGTGGCTGTTTCGAATCTGCTGTCTCAAACGCTCCGAATTTTGTTCGGCCTTGGGCTTGAGTTTTAGCAACCAGTTGGCAATTTCATCAACTGCACCGATTTTTCGCCCATCTATAAAAACCCTCACACCTTCTCCAGTGAACTTGTCATATAGAGAAACCGCGTATAATCCAAAGTTGAAAATTCTCATCCATCCGTTGCCGATGGTACATGGGGTTCTCAATTGAACCGCATCCGGGAGACACCAGGAGGTTTCAGATATCGCCTCGAACAAAATGTCATCAGGAATGCAGGCTTTTGCCATTTCCACCATGTAGCAGCCTAAAATGACACCTGGCGCCGGATATCCGTGAAAATGTTGAGCTGCTTCGAAAAATTCATCAAATATTTCTTCACCTGAAAGGGGTGAAAGCAAATTAGTGTTTACGGCATCAGGGTTGTTCATAGTTCTGTTTCCTCAGATCCCAAATGGTTTATCCAGCGTCTGATTTTTTAAAATAATATAATTCAGAAATGTCATTATATTACGATAAACATATCGTCACCATTGAATAGAAAAATAATAATTTTGTGTCAACGAAAAAAAATGCAGAGGATCCGGAAGTAAACTCAACCCCGGTTTTTGTTGTAACTGTATAATTTATTAATTCCTAAATGAAGCGATTTTGTCAGGTTATCCGTCATTCCAGCGGAGCTGGAATCCAGGAGGTAAATCACCGGCCTTCGCCGGTATGACGTTAAACTCTTCCTCGAAATTGAATGAGTGTAACCTCTTTGTGTGAAATTCGATTTTTCTGTAGGTGCGAATTCATTCGCACTTAAAATCCGGCACGGATTTACAGAAAATTCCTTAGAGGCCCCAGCAACTTTTTTCCTGGGGGCATAGATTCTATATATAATGGACAACGGGGTTCACATTGTGCGAATGAATTCGCACCTACAATTGAGCACAAGTCTTTTCACACAAACAGGTTACACTCAAATTGAATTGCTAATTTAGTTACTTGATTTAATGGTGGATCAATTTAAAAAATGAAATGCCATAAAATATCAGTTTAAACCCTTTCATATTTTCGTTGACAAAACGCAAGTTCCTATCAAAAAGAAAGCAATTTCCCATCTAATATCTCGACAGTCCAAAGTTCTCCGTCATGCCGGACTTGATCCGGCATCCAGAAAAACCAGCTTCTTGAATCCATCTGGATTCCGGCCTCCGCCGGAATGACGATTCAAAAAGATCGATAATAGTTGATTCCAGGTACTTAGACTGTCAAGCTAATATATAATAATTACCTAATCACTAAGTTTTGCAAGGGGCATTACGACGTTGAATCCAGGATCCATGCCGAAAGCACTGCCGGGAACCAGAGGAAATGTAGACACAAGAAAAAAACTGCCTGATAGACGAAAATAAAAACAGTACGTTATAGGCTATTTCGTTGCTTTTCATCCTGGAACATCCGTTGAAAATTCGTTCCGGACGAATCAGGGTGTTCAATTGATCAATGGACTGGTCAAAATTGGCTCTTTGTGCTATGATTTTTTTTGCACATTTTGGCCGAGAGTAAGATTTTTTTTAAATTAAAACTGATTATGCCTTTAAACCTTGAGCCTACATTGCTGGCGGTTTTGGTAACCGACTTTATTGTGATGCTGCTGATTTTATCGGCATCCTGGACTGCTTACCGTGTACTGCTACACTGGAAACCGAAATCCTCCGACAGAACACAACTCAACCTCGAAATAGCCTCGGAAACTTCATCCATCAAAGTCAGGGCTGGGGCCGTGGCTTTTTTTTTCTCCACAATCGTTTTGATAGTGGCCATTGCTAATGTACTTCCTGAAATCGTGCCCGGGGCCATGTGCGGAACAGGGGTCATACAAGCCACCGACGGTATTGGAAATCGGGCGCTGGTGTTTCGCTTTGTTGCTATCTTTATGTTGTTTCTAGGATGGGGCCTTGAAAAAATCGACCAGACTATTCCTGGTTCCACTTTAGTCAAAACAAACGCCAGACTTCTGCTTATGGCACTTCCGGTGGTTTTTCTGTCAATGACCGCCACTTTTCTAACCATGTTCGGCCTGAATACCCAGCAACCTGTGGATTGTTGCGCGGCTGTTTATGATATGGTCCGGTCCCCTGGCGACATCTCCGTTTCTGCGAACATACCCCAAGCCTGGTGGGTGATTTCATTTTTGATCGGAGCTGTTTTTTTAGTGGTTTTGGGTTTAAGAATGTGGGCGGCTTCAGGTGAGCGAAGTATTCATGAAACGGCATTATCGGCAGTGGTTGGCTTTGGATGGGTGGTTGTGGCCTGGATAACCTTGCTGGAGGTGCTCTCAGCCTATCACTACCAGGTACTGAACCATCATTGCCCCTGGTGCTTATTTCTATCTGAACATTGCCTGGTGGGGTATCCTCTGTTTGTCGCTCTGGCGGTAACGGCTTTTGAAGGAAGCATTGCCTTGGCAGTCACGCAGATCGGAAATAAACATCCCCGCTTGCAATCTGCCACTCTGGCCAGAATCAATAAGGCCGGATTTCGAATTGTATCCGCGGTGATCCTGTTTTTAATGATCTCGGGATTGTCGGCAGTTTTATGGAGATTGAAATACGGTGTTTGGATCAGCGGGTGATCCCTTAGCCGTTATTTTTCAACCCATAATTTGAAATTACATGTTTTTAGTTTTGAAAGATGATCCATTTAAAGATTTCACTGAGAACGAGTGCATGCCCTTATCGTTTTCAGGAGAGCTTCCGAAGGCCCATCCTTGGTAAGATAGCTGACCGCTCCGGCTTTACGTACTGCATTGACTATTTCCTTGTCCATATACATTGACAGCCCGATGGTTTTAATGTGTGGATGGTTGCGATGAATAATCCTGATCGTTTCTATGCCGCTCATGCCCGGCATGTTTATATCCATAATAATCACATCCGGCTGAAGCTGGTCAGCAAGATCAATAGCCTCGATACCGTCGGCCGCTTCCCCCACCACATTGATGTCAGGTTCAAACTGCAGGAGCCTCGAAATGCCCTCCCGGATGATTTTGTGGTCATCCACCAGAAGCACCCGGATCACATTTTTCTCACGGAATCGTATTTCGCTAGTTTCTATGACCGTACTATCCCCAAACGTCGGCTCTGAGATTGTTTTCGAATCGCCTATGGTCAAAAAAAGAGTAACCAGCGTGCCTTGCCCCGGGGAGGTGTTTATTTCCATACGGCCCCCGAAATGGGCCAAGCGTTGTTGGATGCTGAACAGACCGAAAGTTAAGTCATTGGGACCACGGTTTTTCAATTCTCCCTGGTCAAATCCCCGACCGTTGTCCTGGACCATGATTCTGGCCTGGTTGTCATTCATACGAATCAGGGCCACATGGGCCTTATGAGCCCCGGAATGCTTGAATGCGTTGAAAAGAAGTTCCCGTATGCATTCAAAGAGCAGGAACCGGATTTCCTCGGTTTCAGGTTCGGCATTATTGTCGAGCTGCAAATGAACTATGAAATGGTTCATTTCTGCCATATGGTCCGCCAGCCATTTCAGTCCCCCGACCAATCCCGCACCCTGCAGGGCAGGAGGGCTTAACTCGACGGTTAGAGATCGCGATGCCTTGATGATCTCCTGTAATATGGAATCAACTTCCTTTAATTTGGCCTGTTCTTCTTCCACACATAAGTCCCGCGTCACCATATTCAGTTGTAACCGGGCCGCAACCAGAAGCTGCTGAATATGGTCATGAAGGATATTGGCCAGCCGCTTACGCTCACGTTGTTCCACCTGGCTGAGTTCCACAGCTAAAGCCCGAAGCTGATCCGCCAGATGCCGCGACTCGGCCATCCGCTCGGAGACTCGCTGTTCCAGGATCTCATTAAGGTTCTTCAACTGGTTCTCGGCTTTTTTGCGGGCGGTAATATCCAGAGAAAGTACGAAAATCCCCTCGGGTACAGGTGTAACCCGTGTCTCATACCATGCACATGTACCGTCGGCAAAGATAAACTCACCTTCAACATGATCCGGTGTACGCTCTTCCATGCAACGTTGATAAGCATTAAAAAACGGACTTTTCTCAAAGCCGGGAGTAGCTTCCAGCATGGTGCGACCGAGCAAATCCTCACGGTTATGTCCGAAGTAACGGATCGAACTTTGGTTCACGTACAGATATTTCCAATCGAAGCCGATAATGGCGCAACTTTCCAGCATATTGTCCAGCGTATTCCGGTAACGCTCTTCGCTTTCCCGAAGGGCCTGTTCAGCAGCCTTCCTCTCGGTGGTGTCAGTGAAAAAGATAGAAATGCCGGTATCGGAAGGATAGCCGCGGCATTCAAACCAGGCGTTTAAAGGCGGGTAATATATCTCAAAATTCGTGGCAATCCGTCTTTCCATGGCCTTACACAGCTCATGATCAAAAACCGTGCCTTTTGCATCAGGCCAGACCTGGAAAAAATGCCGCCCGAGAAGCTCATCCGGCTGCCGATTGAGAAATCTGATACCAGCGTTGTTAACATAGTTATATTTCCAGTCGAAACCAATCCCCACAAATCCGTCACTAATCGATTCCAGAACCGCGGCAGTTCGTTTGTGGGCCTCCTGCAAAGCCTTCTGCGCCGAGCGTTCAGCAGTCTGGTTCTGAAAGACCAACACTACACCGATGATTTCTCCTGTCTCGCTGCGGATGGGGGCAGCGCTGTCGGAAATGGGCCATTCCGTTCCGTCTTTGGCAATAAGAAGGGTGTGGTTGGCCAGCCCAACCGTCATCCCTTTCTGCATAACAAGTTTTACAGGGTTCTCGACATCTAACCGGGTCTCCTCATTGATAATGCGGAACACCTCCAAAAGGGGTCTGTCCAGAGCCCCGCTCTCACTCCATCCGGTAAGCTGCTCGGCAACGGTGTTCATCCGGGTAATTCGGCCCTTCGTATCCACTGATATTACGCCATCCCCAATACCATAAAGGGTGGCCCGTATCTCCTCGCGGACTTCCCGTCGTTCCCGAGCCACTGTTTCGAGCCGGCGCGTAGTCAGCCAAATACCGGCGATCCCCATCAGCCAGATCAAACCATGGCCAACACTCAAATTAACCTGCCTGGAATGTAAATGCTCCAGGTAAGGAGCCATGGGAGTCGAAACACTGATGCCGCCATGGATATCTCCCAATTGATAGCCCTGATGGCCATGGCATTTAAGGCATCCATCTTCGGTGAAAAAAGGTCTCATAAGCCGCATGTAAGGTTGGCCATCAAGGTCCATAATGACGATCGCCTCCTTTAATTCCGCGGAAAAGAACTTCAAAGCTTGTGTTTCCCAGGAATCAGGGGTGTTTTCCGGACGTAGGGGATTGAGGCTGGTGATATTACCACGGTCTCCGTATTGCTCTCCACTCAGTTCCTGGACCTGCCGGGTCATATATGCCGGATTGACCAGTGTCAGGTGGCGGCCGGACGGCGTAGTTATGTCCCGCTCTGGAATTTGATTCAAATAAGGATTGGGGGGTGTGTTTTCGGTAACTGGAACGTAAATTCCTCCATGTTCCGCAGCCCATCGGCGATAAACAAGATCTTTTTCAAAACTAGTTTGCAACCCAACCAACGCTAATGCATGGGTGTTTAAGATGTCCTGCTGCCGGTTCCAGAACAGGCTCAACACCAGAAGCATGGTCCAAACCCCTGCCATCACCCAGCCCATACGCCTGATCAGTGAACCTTCGCTCCAGGTGTCCATCGATTCAATATCTTGACGGGGATTTCTTTTCATCGAGGTTCCGTGGTTGATGTCAGGTGCCTTCCGGAGACTGTTGTTCGACTCATTGGCCATATTCACCTCATGGATAACAACGGATAAGAACTTGACTTTTTAGACTAGGAACCTGTCTTATGTCAAGGAAGAAAAATTCTACACTTTCTTTTTCCTTTGCCCATAATCTGCAAATTTTTTCATCACGTTGTTCATTTCCCGGTCCGAAAGAATCACCGGTTTGCCAATGTTTTTTGTCTGATAATAAATCCGGGCCACAAACTCGATTTCTTCGGCCACGCAAAAGGCGCGAAGCAAATCAGCGCCCACTGTAATCAGGCCATGATTTGCCATGAGAACCGCATTGAATTTGCCTATGGTATCGGATACGTTTTTTGCGAGTTGTTCAGTTCCAAAGGTTGCATAAGGGGCAACCGGCACTTTGGTTCCTGAAAATCCCACCAGGTAATGTACCGCCGGGATCTCCATATTCAAACAGGCCATTGTCGTGGCATAGGGCGAATGGGTGTGAATAACCGCTGAAACATCAGGGCGTCTGCAGTAAAGTCCAATATGAATCCCTGTTTCGCTGGAAGGCTTCAATTTGCCGTCGATAATATTGCCGGTCATATCTAAAACCACCACATCCCCGGCCATCATTTCATCATAGTCAATACCGCTGGGACTGATGACCACAAGGTTTTCAGCGCGATCCACACAACTCAGGTTGCCGCCGGTACCGGTGGTAAGGCCTGATTTGACCAACTTTTTGCCAAATTCGACTATTGCGGTTCTTTGATTTTCAAGAAGCATTTTTTATTAAACCTTAATCCATTTTGTGGCAAATTTTATATGCCAACCTATCCATGATGTCAAATATGAGATTTTAAAATTATTGCCCAATGAAATCATTTTTGTTAATTAACCGTGGATGAGCAAAAAAATTAAACTTAAAAATATTTTAATTCAGGAAGAACTGGAACGGCGCATTCTTCATGGACTTATGTTTCATTGGGAAGACAGCGTCGGCCGGCTGGAACCTGCCTACCAATTCGCCATGCAAAAACCGCTGATAAGCATACGGGATATGAAACAACGACTTGGATACTGGTCTCCCAGCCGAAAAGAAATCTCGTTGAGCCGTGAACTTGTTATGAATCATTCATGGGATGCGGTACTTGAAGTATTTTACCATGAAATGGCGCATCAGTTTGCTCATCAGGTCCTTGATGCCTGCGATGAAACACCCCATGGGCCGGCCTTTATAAAGGCCTGTCATTATTTGAGAGCCAATCCGGAAGCTTCGGGAAGCTACCCTCCCCTGGATGACCGTCTGAATGAAAGCCATCTGAGTGACCAGGATAAAATAATCGTGAGGGTCAAAAAGCTCCTGGCCCTGGCTCAAAGCCAGAACCGTCATGAGGCCGAATCAGCCATGGCTAAGGCTCATGAATTGATATCAAAGTACAATATCGACATCATTGAAAAAAACAGGCAACGTCAATTTATAAGCATTTTTCTTGGTGAAACGGCCCTTCGCCACACACGGGATGTTTATGCATTGGCCGCTCTTCTGGAAACTTTCTATTTTGTCAAATGCATATGGATACCATCATATGTGATTGAAAAAGACAAGATGGGCCGTGTGCTGGAAATTACCGGTACTGTGCAAAACCTGAAAATAGCTTCGTATGTTTTTGATGTGGTGAAAAACTATATCAATTCTGAGTGGGTCAAATACAACAAAAATAAGGAGTTGAATTTTTACCGTAAAACGGATTTTGCCGTGGGCATTGTCAGAGGTTTTCGTCGAAAGCTGGAATCACAGCAATCTTCATCGGACAATTCGCCGGCCCGGCCTTTTGCCCTGACCAAAATTCAGGATCATCAGCTTGAAAACTATTATCATTACAGGCATCCTAAAATTTCCAAATTCAGCAGGACAAGCTCCAGCCAGGATTACGGCGTGTTTTCCGATGGGATGAAGACCGGAAAAAAACTGATCCTCTCAAAGGGTATCGAGGAAAGCCGGGTGAGCGGAAAATATCTTCCGGAAAAATAGCAGTCCCTGAATGGAAACTCTCCTCCCTTTTTGGAAGGGTTTGGTACTGCGATTCGCTCCCTCAGAATGGCAGGCAAAGAATGACTTCCGACCTTGGCACCCGTATATAAATATTCCTGGCTTGACGCCGGTATGTGAAGGCCGGAATCCATGTTCAAAACTCTTGATCTCCTAAGATAAGTCGTATAGCGTTATTCTTTTCATATTAATGAGTTAGAAGCCTCCCACTCGGCGTGCCGAGCCCAAACCACTAAGTAACTGCTCCCTCCTTTGAAAAAGGGGGGCCGGGGGGGATTTGACAAACTGATGCCGTATTAAAATCCCCCTAAATCCCCTTTTTTCAAAGGGGGACTTTGAGGAGTTACTTAGAGGATATCGAAAATAATAGGGTGCCGTTACAATTTTCCAGAGATCAAGAGCCCTGATGGTCGACCTGTATGAAGAACTATCCCGGCTTTTTGAGAGGTTACCTATTAAACGGCTTTTTTCTGTTTCCAATACGGATTTATCAGGTCTTCGAAAATGACAATCGCCGCTTCGGAACCTTGCCCGGCCGCTGTGACGATCTGCTTGAAACCGCCTTCCACATCTCCTGCCGAGTAAACTCCCGGAATATTGGTTCTGTGCCGCCCATCCTGTTTAATGTAACCATCATCGTTAAGCTCAATACCGAACTTGTTAGCTAGTCCGACAGCGGGTTCGTATCCGATGGCGATAAATACGCCGTTGGTCTCCATGGTACTGGTTTCCCCGCTCTTGTTATTTAACAGCTTAACGGCCTCCACCCTTTCCTGCCCCAGGATTTCTTTAACTTCCGTATTCCAGATCACCGGGATTTTGTTTTCCACAAGCTGTTTGCTTAAAAATTCCTGCGCCCGTAATGTATCTCTTCGGTGAACCAGAGTGACACTCACTCCGATATTGTGAAGATGCAATGCCTCAGTAACCGCACTGTTTCCGCCGCCGACCATAATCACCTGTTTGCCTTTGAACAAGGGCCCGTCACATGTGCTGCAATAGCTGACACCTCTTCCGGCTAAACGGTCTTCACCCGGAATTCCCAGATGCTTGTATGTGGCGCCTGTTGCGATAAGAAGCGTCTTGGTTTCAAATCGGCGCCTGGTGGTGGTGACCTTAATGGGAAAACCTATTTCGACTTCTATGACCTCTTCTCCCTGAAAGATCTGGACATATTCCAGGGCATGACTGACCATGATATCCACCAGTGTTTTACCACCCACCGATGTAAATCCAGGATAATTTTCCACTATGGGGGTGGTTGCCACCTGACCGCCCAGTGCTGCTCTTTCAACAATTGCGGTGTTGAGTCCGCTTCTGGCTGTATATATACCGGCGGTCAACCCTGCCGGGCCACCTCCCACAATCAATACATCCAGTTCCACCAATTCGGCGTCATTGTCCGGAATAAAAATGGTCTGTTGTTCCAACTTATCCACGGAGGAGGCAAAAAGTTCTTCAGGTTGCGCTCCCATGGCGATCATCATATCGTTGACAAATGTCTGGGGAACACTGTGAGCCGCATACTGCTCGGCCAGTTCCGGGCTGCATTGTATATCAATTAACTCCAGGGAAATCATTTCAGGATTTTCAATGGCCGCTTTTACCGCATTGACCGCCTGTTGCGGGCAATATGGGCAGGATGGGCTCACGAACACTTTAATATCCCTTGGCGTGTCAATATTTCGAATGATTTTTGCAGATTGTTCATTCAGATGGCTTTTCCCCATGCCGACCAGAAGCAGGGTTTCCAGAAATGTACGTCCCTCTTCACCGACAGGTGCACCGATCCATCGGATATGGTAACGGTCCGGGGCAATCAGAAGAGTTGAAGGCAAGTCCACCTGATACTTTTGGGCTTCCTTGTGATTAAGGTCGAATTCACGAAAGTTGATCTTGTCCGTAAGTTCCCTGAATGCCCGAATCACTTTGCGGTTGGCTTCGCTGAAAATATCCTGTTGGCCTTGCCTGGAAAACAGAATGAGTGAAATATCATTTGGAAGTTGGGCAAAAGTTTGTTTTAAATATGCAATATAAGCTTGTTCATCCTGCGGTCCCATTTGGGCCCCGCCTCCGCCTGAGTAATCATTTCCGTTAGCCATTAATCCCCCTTAATATATTATGAGTACTTATTCTTTGCAGCATCGGGGTTTACTTTACCTTCTTTTAAATATTGTATCAAGCGGATACTTAATAGACTCTTAAAATGACGTTAACCCGCTTAATCCACATCGAATCGAATGCCCTGTGCCAATGGAAGCTCTTTTGACCAGTTGATGGTACAAGTTTGTCTTCGCATGTAAGCTTTCCAGGAATCCGAGCCGGCCTCGCGACCTCCTCCGGTATCTTTTTCCCCTCCGAACGCTCCTCCGATCTCGGCACCCGATGTACCGATATTGACATTGGCAATGCCACAATCACTTCCACTCTGACCTAAAAAGGTCTCGGCCTCATGAAGGTCTCTGGTAAATATTGCCGAGGAAAGTCCCTGGGGAACGGCATTGTGATAATCAATCGCCTCTGAGAGTGTTTTATATCTGATCAGGTATAAAACCGGTGCAAAAGTTTCCTGTGAGACAATGGGCATATTGGCACGTGCCTCGCAGATGCAAGGGGTAACATAGGTTCCTGACTCATACCCCTTACCGGCCAGTGTCTGACCTCCATATAAAATGACCCCGCCTTGTTTTTTCACGTCATTGAGAGCATCCTGCATATTTTTTACGGCCTCACGATCGATAAGCGGTCCCATGATCGTTTCCGGCAAAAGCGGATCACCAATTTTTATCTGCTGGTAGGCCTTAAAAAGGGCATTGGATAATTCATCGAAAACCTTTTCATGGACAATAATCCGGCGTGTGGTTGTACAACGCTGTCCCGCGGTTCCCACCGCACCGAAAACAATGGCCCTCAGTGCAATGTCCATGTCCGCATTTTCCGTAACGATGATGCCGTTGTTTCCCCCAAGCTCAAGAATAGTCTTTCCCAGCCTTGAAGCAACCGCCCGGCTTATATTTTTGCCCATGGCGACACTTCCGGTGGCGGATATGAGCGGCACACGAACATCGTTAACCAAAGGTTCTCCCACATGGTCACGGTTTCCCACCACCAGATTTAAAATGCCGTCGGGAATATCATTTTCCCTGAGCACCCTCCAAAGGATTTTCATGACGGCGATAGCGGTCAGCGGAGCCTTTGAAGAGGGTTTCCAGATGACCGTATCCCCTGCAATTAATGCCGGCATAGCGTTCCAGGCCCAGACGGCGGCGGGAAAATTAAAGGCGGTAATCACACCGACTGGTCCCAGGGGCAGCCACTGTTCATACATTCGGTGTCGGGGACGTTCACTTTGCATGGTCATCCCGTAAAGCATCCGGGATTGTCCCACGGCGAAATCGGCCATATCAATCATTTCCTGAATTTCGCCTTCCCCCTCGGCCCGAATTTTTCCCACCTCCAGGGTGATCAAGGCTCCCAAAGCTTCTTTGTTTTCCCTGAGCGCATTTCCCATTTGCCGGACAATTTCACCTCGCTTAGGCGCAGGCACCTGGCGCCAGGCCTGAAAAGCCTCAAGACTTTTTTCTGCAATAAAATTATAATCCTCTTTATCGGCACAGTGAATTTTTGCGATGGTCTGGCCGGTAATCGGTGTAACAGCATTTAAAATTTCACCTTTGCATTTTATCCATGTCCCGGTGCCCGCTCCCATTTCTTCCGGATATAAATCCAGTTTGTCCAGTATTGATTTCATCAGGATTCCTCCTTACTTATTAATACGCCCGCAGCTTTAACGGATTCTTCAAAAATTTGCAGGCAGACATCGATCTCATCAGGGTTTGCGGTCAATGCCGGGCAAAAACGTATGTTGTTGATACCACACCCCAACAATAACAGTCCTTTGTTAAAGGCCTGCTGAATAATCCGGTCACGGATTTGGGCATCAGGTGTGCGTTTTTCCCTATCCTTGACAAACTCCACAGCCACCATCAATCCTTTGCCACGAACATCTCCCATGCATTCATATGTTTTTTGAAGCGTAAACAACCCGTCCATGAGCCGTTTGCCCTGAATGTTTGCATTTTCAATGAGGGATTCCTGAAGAAGTTCTATCGTGGCCATGGCAGCCTGGCAAGAAAGTGGGTTTCCGCCAAAGGTGGATGCGTGCGAACCGGCATCCCAGGTCATAATCCCGGCTTTTGCCAGAAGTGCTCCCAATGGCATACCTGATGCAATCCCCTTGGCAAGGGCCATCATATCCGGCACAACATCAAAATGTTCCATGGCGAACATTTTTCCGGTTCGGCCCATTCCTGATTGCACTTCATCGACCACATACAAAATGTCGTATTTTTTCATCAGCCGGTAAAGCTCCCGATGAAATTCAGGCGGGGGTACAATGTACCCCCCCTCGCCCTGAATCGGCTCCACAAACACGGCCGCTACTTCCTCCGGCGGGATGGTGGTCCTGAAAAGGGTATCTTCTATCCAGCGGACACAGGTAGTCCCGCAGTCGGGATAACAAAGATGAAAGGGGCATCGGTAACAGTATGGGTATGGGATATGAGTAATACCCGGTAACATAGGGTTGTAATGCTTTCGCTGAATGGTTTTGCTTGCCGTCAGAGACAACGCCCCCATGGTACGTCCGTGGAAGGCTCCGTAAAAGGCCAGGTTCAATTCCCGCTTGCTGTGCCATCGAGCCAGCTTGAAAGCCGCCTCGACAGCCTCGGCGCCGGAGTTTCCAAAATAAACCTTGTGATCGCCGTTGCTTGCCAGTGAAGAGAGCTTTTCCGCCAATCGGATCTGGGGTGTGTAGTAAAAGTCAGTGCCGGACATGTGAAGAAGTTTTTCGGCCTGATCCTGAATCGCTTTGACCACTTTCGGATGACAATGCCCGGTAGCACAAACGGCAATGCCGGCGGTAAAATCCAGAAACGAATTTCCGTCCACATCCCGAATCCAAAGGCCATCCCCGCAGTCCGCCACAAGGGGATAAATTCTTGTATATGACGGAGACACATATTTCTTGTCCACCTTGATCAATTTGGCGGCTTTAGGGCCGGGCAAAGACGTTTTTATGGATGGAAGTTTCATCGGCATGCCTCATTGATGGTTAATACCTGATATCTTTTGGAGTACTTTTAATAACCGGACGTTGATTTTTATCTCCTGTTCCAAAATAACAGTTTATTGTCTCACATATCAGAGGTCAAGGCACAAAGTGTTTTACCGGGAAATATTGACACAAGTCTCCATTGTGCGGTATTGAGAGTTGAGATCACTGGTAAAAACGAATCCTCTTAAATAAGGAACAAAAAATTGCCTGGGAGGGACCATGCTCACAGTAAAAGACATTATGTCTACAAACATTGTCAGTGTTAAACCCGATACGGAAATCATAGAGGCCGCAAAGATCCTTCTGGAAAACCGATTCAACGGTCTTCCCGTGGTAGATGATAGCGGGAAAGTTGTCGGAATTATTTGCCAAAGCGATCTGGTCGCCCAGCAGAAAAGCCTTCCCATTCCCACGCTGTTTACCTTTTTAGACGGATTTATTCCGTTGACGTCCTTTAAAAAAATGGAAAGAGAAATTCAAAAAATAGCCGCAATAACCGTAGCGGATGCCATGACCAAAAATCCGGTGACTGTTAAACCGGATAACAGAATCGAAACAGTGGCGGCATTGATGGCGGATAATAAACTTTATACACTTCCGGTGTTGGATGATGCCGGCAGACTGATGGGAATTGTCGGGAAAGAGGATCTTTTAAAATCATTTATTAAAAGACCTGTATCAACTGATGAATGAAGTAAATCATCAATTAACTCATTGAAAGGAACAAGTTTCGGTGGCGTCATTTTTAGAGATTATCAAGTATCTGCCGGTTTTGATTGCGGCCCTTCTGCTCGGCAATTGGTTCATGACGGAAGTCAAAAAAGCCAAAATACAACAAAAACCCTGGTATGCCCCGTATATTTCCATTCCCGGCATACTGATTCTTCTGGCGATTTCATTACCTATTTTCATTAAAATTTTTCTGAGTTGAAGAAAATTGGAGCTGTATCCGGAGTAAAATCGCACCTTAATTCATGCAAGATAAATTAATTCGAGAAAAACTCATTGGCTGGTACCGAATAAACCAACGGGATCTTCCCTGGCGTAGAACCTTCAACCCCTATGCCATATGGATCTCGGAGGCGATGCTTCAGCAGACACAGGTTGCCACGGTGATTCCGTATTTTCATAGATTTTTGCGGCAGTTTCCCGATATCCACACCCTTGCCGGGGCCGACCTGGAAAGTGTTTTAAAAGCCTGGGAGGGCATGGGTTACTACGCCAGGGCCCGAAACCTTCATCGGGCCGCCATCGAAATTGTTGAGCAATATCAGGGAAAAATACCGTCATCTTTTATGCAACTGAAAAAATTGCCCGGCGTGGGAGACTATATAGCCGCCGCAGTGGCTAGTATCGCTTTTCAAAGGCCTTTCCCGGTGGTGGATGGCAATGTAAAGCGGGTACTATCAAGGCTTTTTTTAATTGACACCCCGGTAAACGACGCCTCGGCCCATAAAGTCTTTTATCAGCAAGCATTGAGGTTTATTGATATCCACAGCAAAGATCACCAGGGAATTTTCAACCAGGCGATCATGGAGCTGGGCGCATTGATATGCAGACCTCGAAACGCGGATTGCCTGAACTGTCCTGTTGATTCATTTTGTCAGGCTTATCAACAAAATCTGATCCACCATTTTCCCATGCGGCACAAAAAAAGGAAACCTCCTGAGTATCAAGTCTCAGCAGCAGTTTTAAGAAAAAACGGAAAAATTTTAATCACCCGCCGCAAACCCGAAGGGCACTTAGGGGGATTGTGGGAATTTCCCGGAGGCAAGGTTCGCAAAAATGAAACACCCGAGCAGGCATGTGTCAGGGAAATCAAAGAAGAAGTCAACCTGGATATTTCTGTCGATTCATTTTTAACCACTATCAAACACGCTTACACCCACTTTAAAATTAAGATGGATATTTTCAACTGCACCTATGTTTCTGGCGATCTGAAATTAAACGGCCCTGTGGACTATCGATGGGTCAGCGCTGATGAACTGGAGCTTTTCCCGTTTCCGGGCGCTGACAGAAAGTTCATGCATTTAATAACCTTTTCCTAACCATATTCAAATATTTTTTTACTAAGCTTTTTGTGTTCTTAGTCTAAGCTTGTAATTAATTTATTCCTGAAACGGTATCCGCTATTTGATAAAATTAAGGAATTAAATCTTGTGGTGGTTTTCTTTTTTTAAAAGCGGGTATTCACATGAAAATGCTTAATTTTCGGAGAAAAAAATGGAACGTAAAAAAATTCTTTTTATCTGTGCGCACAATAGTGGAAGAAGCCAGATGGCGGAAGCTTTTGCCAATCAAGCAGGAAAAGGCTATGTAATTGCCGAAAGCGCGGGTCTCGATCCAAAGCCTGTCCTTCCTGAAGTTGTTGAAATTATGGAAGAAGTCGGCATTGACCTTAGCACAAATAGATCTGACTCGGTCTTTGAGTTTTTCAAACAAGGTCGTCTTTACGACTATGTGATTACTGTTTGTGAAGAATCGGTAGAGAAACAATGCCCGATATTTCCGGGTATTGCTAGAAGACTTTCCTGGCCTTTTGATGATCCTGAAAAATTAATCGGTACCCCGGAGGAGAAAAAAGAGGCTTTAAGGCGGCTTAGAGATATAATTCGCAAAAATGTGACGGACTTTGTAAAAAAAATAGGTGAATGATTTTGACTTGCGAATAAGTATTTCATGGTTTATCTTAATAACGAATTAAGTATGTTTTTGAATCTGCAAAGATTCGAAAATCTGGTTTGTGCTCTGCTTAAAATCAACTTTTTAAGCCGTTTTTTCTAAGAAAGGGGGAACCATGTACGATAAAGAAGAACTTTGTAAAAAGATTCAATCTGTTTATCCGGAAATAGGCGAATGCGAAATTGATGTCACAGTGGAATACGATGAAGAAGTAAAAGCCTGGGCGGTACATCTGAAAAAAGATAATAATACGGTAAAGCATTACCTTGATGAAAAAGATGCAACCCTATGCATGGATGGCACACAATGCGTAAACCTCGGTCTGGAGATTGCCCAGCTCAAAGATACCGCCGAAAGATTCAAACCCGGTATGTAAATTTCTAATAGGATATAGGGTTCGCCGGAATCATTATTTGTTGCTGACAATACAATTCCAATTGGGCTAAGTGAATTCCAATGCAACATCGGGGGTAAATGTTATTTATTTTTGTCAGGTTGGATTTTTGCGCCGCCCTGGAAAGCGGCGCAATTATTTGACTTGCTATGGAGTGAGTTAATTCGATGAAAGTCCGAACCGAATTTGATTCCATGGGGAGTGTTATGGTCCCCGAAGACGCCTATTATGGAGCCCAAACGTTCAGGGCATCCGAAAATTTCATAATCAGCGACCTGAGATTGCCGGGCGAATTTATCAGCGCCGTAGCATTAATAAAAAAGTGTGCCGTCCAAACTAACTTGGAACTGGGGCTTTTGGATCAAAACATAGCCGAAGCCATTCAAAAGGCTGCTGATGAAATCATAAACGGAAAAATGCAGGACCAGTTCATTCTAGATGTATTCCAGACCGGTTCAGGAACATCCGCTAATATGAATGTCAACGAGGTTATTGCAGGCCGTGCCAACGAAATCCTCACCGGAAAAAGGGGAGGAAAGTCGCCGGTTCACCCAAACGACCATGTCAACCTGGGACAGTCCAGCAATGATGTGATCCCTTCGGCCATTCATATTTCAGCCCTGAAACTGATTTTGACAAAACTTGTGCCCAGCCTTGAACAACTTTGCGTGGCGCTTCTTCAGAAATCATTCGAATTTAAAAATATAAAAAAAATCGGAAGAACCCATCTTCAGGATGCTATTCCTTTAACTCTGGGTGATGAGTTTTCAGGATACGCCCGACAAATAAAATTGGGAATCGAAAGAATTAAAAATGTCAAAAGCCGGTTGGCGGAACTGGCACTTGGAGGAACAGCGGTAGGCACTGGTATAAATGCCCATCCTGAATTTGCAAAAAAAACTATCGGGATTATTGCCAATGAAACGAGTATTTCCTTTACCGAAGCTATTAACCATTTCGAAGCCCAGGCGGCCCGGGATACCGCCGTGGAAACCAGCGGTGTTTTGAAAACCATTGCCGTTTCATTAATAAAAATCTCCAACGATATCCGATGGCTTTCTTCAGGACCCCGTTGTGGTCTTGGAGAAATCACCATTCCATCATTGCAGCCCGGCTCTTCCATGATGCCCGGCAAAATCAATCCGGTCATAGCCGAGGCAGTCATCCAGGTCGCCTTTCAGGTGATCGGAAATGATACGGCTATTACCCTGGCCGGTCAGTCCGGAAATTTTGAACTCAATGTAAGCCTTCCGATCATTGCTTACAATCTAATTCAATCCATCAATTTATCGGCCCGGGCATCCAAACACCTGGCTGAAAGATGTATCGAAGGTGTCCGAGCAAATCGTGAAAAATGCGAGTCCAACATCGAAAAAAGCCTTGCCATGGCCACATATCTGGTGCCTGAAATTGGATATGACCAAGCCGCGACTCTCGCCAAAAAGGCTTTTGATTCCGGAAAAACGGTCAGGGAGGTTGCATTGGAGGAAAATGTCATTTCAAAAGAAGTTCTTGATCGATTGTTGCCGTAAACTCCATATTTAGTGCTTGTGAAATATCGGGATTAAATTGACCTGTGTGGTTTTATACTTATTTAGGGTCGAACAGTTGATAAAATTTTAAACCGGAGGTGTTAAAATGTCGGAAAAAAAATACCAGCTTAAAACAGCATGTCCTCAATGCGGATGCAGTGCGGTATCTCACCTGAGCAAGGAGGAAATCCAGAAAAAATTCGGCGATGTTCCCAATGTTGACATGGAATGTGGTGAGTGTATGCTCAAATATACCGCCGCGATGAAAGATGCTTGTCCCGAGTGGGATAAGGAATGCCAATTGAAAAAATAAACAAATGGTTCTAATCTGATAATGGAGAGGCTGATTGAAAATGACCAATTTCAATCAGCCTTTTATCATTTGTCAGATCCTGAAAATGGTTCCATGGGACTGATTCCGGCAAAGGATCGTGCTCCGGTTTTGATGTTGGTATACAGGGCATAAGCGACAAAACCACTGGAGGCAAACATTTTCACCTTGCCACCAACCAGAGTTTTTCCTTGTAAAAGAGATGAGAGGCTGAAATCGGTGCTTCCAAGGGCACCAAATTTTTTACTCGATGATACGGTCAGGGTTCCATCCGATGCCACGACATCAATATAAACGGTTTCTTCGAAATCATTGGGATTGGCAATAAAAAGGTGCGTATCCCAGGACTTGTCCGAACTCACATGGGGGACATGCAAATCGGTATATGTTTTTGGCAAAAAGGCAACATCCGCCATATAATTTTCGCTGCCTGCGCCTGCGGCAATCATAAAACAAACGCCGGTCAGGGGTTGGTCCGAAATGATTTTTGACCAACCTTGCTGCATGCTTTCAGTATATAGAACTTTTGTTTCCTGCCCGTCAGGAACGATTGACATGCTGTCCTTTAAAACATTATGACCGTTGTTGTCAAAAACAGTGATCGATACGTTGGCTTGCTCGGATGCACTGCTGTTGGATATGCCGACACCGGTAAGATACCTGTTTGAATATGTAAATAACGGCAAATAGTAGGTATATGTTTGACCTGAAATAATGAAATTTTTTTCACCAGGATTTTCAGCAGGCCCCGACGTGATATTTTCTTCGCGATTGGTTGATTCTAAAATCCCTGTATTTTTTTCACTTAAAACCACTGGGGATGAATCGGCACGATTTGTGTCGGTTTGTTTGTCCCATTCGCAAATAAACCAGTTTCTTTTTACCGCATTGGGAACATCATTCCATTTGAAACCGAAAACCAACCGCAATTCCAGGTAGTCTTCAATGCCCTTTTCGTTATTGGGTTCACCTTTGCGCCAGTTTTGGTATTCAAATGGCTCACCGGTGACCCATCTCCAGTCCCCTTCAACATCTTTGTCCGTTGCACCGGCCCAGACGTCTTTACCCGAATGCCTTAAAATTTTATCAGATATAAAATCTTCTTCCCCTTTAGAGGTGATGGTGACCAGATAGCCTCCCAGGCTATCACAATGGAATCTGGCCTCTGTCCATGTTTTTTGGGATTCAGTCAGTTGGTAAACGTGGCCGTTTTGGGTATTTAAAATTTTTGCACTATCCGCATAAGACATCGTTGATGTCATCAAGGCAGCGATGAAAAATAAAATAATACCCTTTGTCATATTTTTCTCCTCAAAATTGTTAAAAACAACTTAACAACCATTTGATCACTAAGTCAATTGTTTATAGAAAAATTCACATCCCCGTTTTGTGTCTGCTTCTTTAAAGATAAGGTGCAACAGAAATGAATTATAAGGGGTATGATGGCAAAGCGGCAAGGCAAATCTATCCGATGTCAAAAATGGAAAAACTCCAATCGGCACCCTCCGCATGAACTATAGTTTAATCACCCAGGGGATTAACATGCTGAAGGCCCGGGAATCTTTTGAAGTCGTTGTCTGTAGAGTAAACGGTGCCCCCATGCTCCAGGGCCAAAGCCGCAATATGCGCTTTAATGTTGTACGCATACTGATGCCTACTTATATGTCATCATTATCCATTTATTTAGTGTCTGGTTCAGTTGTTTTCAAGACCAACCGTCATGCATTAAAATTTCCGGTGAAAATCTTGACAAAAAAGGTTACTATCGAAAAATTGGTATTTGGATGGGATACGAAAAATGGAAGTTAAAAAATCAAAAACGCTGATTCTCACGGAAAAGCCTTCGGTGGCCAGGGATTTTGCCTTGGCTTTGGGGGTCAAAGGCAAAAAAGACGGGTACCTGGAAAATGATGACTATATTATTACCTGGGCAGTAGGACATCTTGTGGAGCTTTTCGAACCCCAGGATTATGACCCGAAATGGAAAAAGTGGAGTATGGAAAATCTTCCGATTCTACCCTCGCATTTCCACTATAAACCGATCCAAAAGACTCAAAAACAATTGAAAATCATTTGCAGGCTTCTTTCCAAAAACACACCGGGTCAGGTGGTTATCGCGACGGATGCCGGACGGGAAGGAGAAGTCATTGCCCGGACGATTCTTCTGATGGGAGGAGTACCTGCAGAAAACCTTGAAAAAAGTGAAAAAACAAAGCGGTTTTGGACCAGCCAGGCCCTGACGCCCCAGGTGGTCAAAGCGGGCATGGATTCATTGAAGACGGCAGGTGAATATGACCGTCTGTGGCGTGCAGGGCAGGCCCGGCAAATTGCCGACTGGCTGGTGGGCATGAACGGGTCCCGATCGGCAACAATCAAATTGAATGACCTTTTCAGCATAGGAAGAGTTCAGACCGCCGTTCTCGCTCTCATTGCCGATCGCCGACGGGAACGGGAAAACTTCAAACCCGAACCCTATTGGATTTTCAAAGCACATTTTGAAAATGAAAAAGGTGACTGGTGGGGAGCCTGGTTTAAGGAAAACCAGACAAGAATTCTTTCGGAACAAGATGCCGGGGCCATTCGGGAAAAAGTCGAAAACCGGACAGGCCACGTGGTTTCCGTTGAAAAACAAAAGAAAAATCAAGCTCCGCCTCTTTTGTATTCACTGACTGACCTACAGAGAGATGCCAACTCCCGCTTTGGTTTTTTTGCCAAAAAGACTCTCAGCATTGCACAGGCCCTTTATGAAAATAAAAAATGCCTTTCTTACCCCCGCACTGAAGCCCGTGTGCTGGGAACACAAAACATATCTCTTGTGAAAAAAATTATTGATAAACTATCCCTGTCATACCCGAAAACTTTTCAAAACATTGTTCCGGAACGTGTCAATGAAAAATACAAGCGTGTATTCGACGATTCCCGCTTGACAGACCATCATGCAATCATACCCCTGGCACCTCTTCCGCAGCAGGCCTCGGCCGATGAAAAAACAATCTACGACCTGGTCATGAAACGTTTTGCCGCAGCGTTTCATGCGGACTGCGAATATGAACAGACAAATATCGTCACACAGGTGGAAACGGAGACCTTTCACTCCCAGGGAAAAAGGATACTCAAGCCCGGATGGCGCACGGTGTATGGTATGGCATCTGAAAAAAAGGCGGGTTCGGAGGACGACACTGAGGATGAAAATCTTCCGCCCCTTGAAAAAGACGATCCCGCAAAGGTTATCGACACCAAAATCGAACATAAGGAAACGAGTCCACCCCCGGAATATACCGAGGCACTCTTGCTGAAAGACATGACCAATCCGGCCAGGTATGTGGCCGAAAATGAACTGAAACAAATATACCGGGGTGATATCGGGCTGGGAACCCAATCCACCCGCGCACAGATCATTGAAACATTGCTGATGCGAAAATATGTCCAACGGCAAAAACGCTATTTAATCGCTTTGGATAAGGGGTGCTTGCTTATCGACACCTTGCGCGGGTTTGAAAAAGCAAAAATTCTCACCTCTGCTGAGGAAACCGCCCGATGGGAAATGCAACTCAACCGGATCGCCCAGGGAGAAGAGAGCGGGCAAACCTTTTTGAACAACATTAAAACATTTATCCATGATCTTGTGGATGAATTCAAATCCGGAAAAATTGAGCCCGCCAAAGCTGCCGAGAGTTCACCACTAGTGCAAAATCCCCCAACTACGTACGGTAAATGCCCCCGGTGCGGTGGTGATATCATCGAAGGGAAAAAAGGGTATGGATGTTCCAGGTGGCGAAAAGAAGACGGCGGATGCCGGTTTGTCATCTGGAAAACCATTGCTGGTAAAAAAACTCCCAAAAGTGCCGTCTTCCAGCTTCTCCAAAACGGGACTACCCAAAAGATCCATGGATTTACCTCCAAACAGGGCAAAAAGTTTTCCGCCCGCCTGAAAATCGATCTGGATCAAGAAAATCTCCAAAGTGTGGTTTTTGATTTTTAATGCCCCGTTCCATGCTATCGTGGAAACGAGAGATGAATTTTATTTCGTCATTTCGGTGACGGCCGAAATCCGACTTGACTGAATTTATATCATCCAATTCTTTTAAAGGTAATAAACAAAGACCATGCCTGATGAAACGAAAGATTCTTCGTCGGCCACTGATTATGTGCCAAATAACTCATGGCGATGTTGGCCTCCTCAGAATGACAGTCTTTAAAACGGGTCCTCTTCTTAACTTGACGCCTTTGCGCCATCGCTGAAATGACGGAACAAACCTGGACAATCGCCCAAATGATCTTAAAATTATTAAAAAGGAGTCCATTAAAATGCCGTTAAATAATGCAATAATAAACAACAGCAGAAGGTCTTTTTTAAAAGTTATTGCGGGACTGGGACTTACAATAAGTATTCCATACCAGGCCGCAGCTTTTATGAATGATCGACAATTATTTTTAAGCGAAAACAAACCGGACCCATCCGGAAAATCGGATATAAAGGAGCTGAATGCGATGGATAAAGTGGTTAAAAGCGACGACGAATGGCGCAAAATATTAACACCGGAGCAGTTCCAGGTCACCCGTAAAAAAGGAACGGAACCTGCGTTTTCAGGCAAGTATAATGATTTCAAGGAAAAAGGAACCTATGTCTGTGTCTGTTGCGACAATCCGTTGTTCAGTTCCGAGGCCAAGTTCGACTCCGGAACCGGCTGGCCTAGTTTTTTTAAACCCATTTCAGAAAACGCTGTTCGCACCGAAGCCGATTACAAGCTGTTTATGAAACGCACCGAAGTGCTTTGCAAACGTTGCGACGCCCATTTAGGCCATGTGTTCGAAGATGGCCCAAAGCCCACCGGTCTGAGATATTGCATGAATTCCATAGCCTTAAATTTTGTGGCGCATGAAGAAAAATAATTTTTGAAAAAAAATAAGACCCTTCGATAAACAAATATAAGCGCCGCCGGAAATGATCATGTTTCAAACCTTTTAAACGAGGGGGTAATTATGAAAAATAAAGTAATCCTATCTGCAATATTGGCCGTCGCCTTTATTTTTGCGTTTGGAAGTCTGTCCTGGGCGGATAGTTACAGATCCGAGCGCCACTACTATTATGGGGATAAATATAGCCCCAGGTACGATCATAAGCCACCCAGGCTTTACCAGAAAAATCACTATAAAAAACATGAACCAAATTCTTATTCCCGGACATACGAGCGCCATCGTCCTCGCGGTCGGGATATCCACGTATACAATAATTATGTTCATGTATATAATGAACGTCCGCGACATATTTACAAAAAAAGGCATCCTGCTTACTATAACCGATATCGTTCATATGGGCCTTCATACCCACGAAGCGGTTTTTATTTCGGAACCTCAATAGATGAACCTGGGCTTTCCATGGCCTTTTCGATAATGGGAAGATAACAATCAAACCGTAACGATGTTTTCTACTTTTTTTACCGTGAGTGTTACCGCCCCCCAGTCCTGGTCGACCATACCGGTAAGGATATACGGGCGGCCACGGTCAAGGATATGACAGAAGCGTTTGTAAGCTTCGGGGAAAAAAGTGGTTTCAACGATGCCGGTGTCGTCTTCAAAGGTCAAAAACTCCATGGGATCGCCATGTTTGGTATGAACTGTTTTTCCGGTAATGAGCCACCCGGCAAAACGAATTTGTTTATTGATAAATTGTGGAATTTGCCGCGCCTTGATGATACCTGAATTTTTTAAGACATGGTCATACAAAGTCATGGGATGGCGGTCGCACAAAAAACCGAGGACAGCAAACTCACGTCGAAGCCTTGCCTGTTTGTTTTCCGGCGGAAATAGCGGCAACGGAATGTCGTTTGTATTCTGACCCGAAAAAAGAGAGTATGCAGGCAATTTTTGATTATTTAACCTGAGCCGGGCGGAAAACTCCCAAAGAAGAGCCGCCCGGCTTTGTTTTTCCTGCAATTGATCCAGGGCGCCGCAGTGGATCAAGGCCCTCACCTCGGGTTCATCCGGACAGACCCGGTCCAAAAAATCATTCAAACTTGAAAAAGCGGTTTTTTTACGTTCCGAAACAATGTTGTCCCTTGTTTTTCCTGAAAGGGTTTTGATTGAAAGAAACCCCACACGGATAGCATCTTTATGGCCGATCCATCTAATTTCGCTTTGGTTGACATCCGGAGGAAGCACTTTCAACCCCAGGCGGCGGGATTCGGAAACATAGGCAAACGTGCTGTAGAAACCACCCTGGTTGCTGATCACCGCGGCCATGAATTCCGAGGGAAAATGAACTTTAAGATAAGCAGCCTGGAATGACACCCGGGCGTAGGATGCACTGTGGGGTTTGCAGAAAGAATACCCGCTGAAACTCATCATCATATCCCATACGGCTGCAATCTGGTCCTCTGTCACACCGCGAACCCTGGCGCCGTTGACAAACCTGTTGTAATAATCTTGCAGGTGATGCTCACGATCTTTTTTGGACATGATTTTTCTGAGGCCGTCGGCTTCGGTGTGTGAAAAGCCGGCCAGGGATACGGCCACTTTTGAAACATCCTCCTGATAAACCATGATACCGAAGGTTTCGGCTAAAACGTCTTCCAGAAACGGATGAATCGGGTCCCAGGAACCCCCGTGAAGACGCCGGATATATTCCCGGATAAAATCATTTGCTGCCGGACGGATAATGCTGCTGTGGATAACAAGGTGTTCGAAATCACCGACGCCGGATTTTTGCTGAAGAAGCCGCATGGCCGGACTTTCAATATAAAAGCATCCCATGGTGCGGCCATGGGCCACTGATTCCTGGGTATCAAAGTCATCTTCAGGTTCCCATCCGATCTCCTCAAATTGATGCCCGTTTTTCAGGACATTGTCGATGGCATCCCTGATCACCCCCAGACTGCGATTTCCCAGAAGATCGATTTTGACAAGTCCTGCATCCTCGACAGCATCTTTTTCCCACTGGATAATGGGCACACCTTTTGCCGCTTTTTCCACCGGCACGTATTCATGGATAGGCCGGGGCGTAATTATCACACCCCCGGGATGTACTGAAAGATACCTCGGAACACCTATAATCTGCTGAGCGATCTGGATAATCTCCGGCCATGGTTCCAAAAAATCAAGGTGTTTTAATCTTGGAAGTTTTTTCAAGCGACCAAAGAGATCCTCTTCCGTATTGCTCCCGGACCAGAACCATGGGAGCCGTTTGGAAACGCTGCCGATTTCTGCATTGGTGAGCCCGAAAACCCTTGCGACTTCCCGAATGGCCATCCGGGGCTTGAATGTCACATGGTTGCACACCATGGCCGCGTGGTCTTGAAATTGCCCCAGCACATTTTTCAATACCTGATCGCGTTCATCCCAGGCAAAATCCACATCAATATCCGGCGCATCCTTGCGGCCCGGATTCAGGAACCTTTCAAAATAAAGATTGTGTTTGACAGGACATACATTGGTGATACCAAGACAGTAAGCCACGATAGATGCCGCGCCTGAACCCCGGCCACAGATTCGCGGACTTTTTTTGACAATATCCCTGACAATAAGAAAATAAGATGAAAAACCCATTTGGGAGATGATTTTCAACTCGTGCTCGATCCGGTCCACCACGGGCTCGGAAAGTTCTCCGCCGTACCGAGTCTGGGCGCCGTCATATGTCAATTCTTTCAACTCCTGACCGGCGTTTTTGCCTTTTCGGCTCTCCCAGGGCGGCATCACCAAACCGAAATCAGGTCCCGTAAATGTCAGCCGTTCGGAAAGGATAATGGTTTGACTAAGCGCTTCGGGGCATATGCAAAACCGTCGCTCGTATTCTTCCGGCGCAGCAAACCAGGCATTTCTCGGAGCAACTTCAGTCGGTGAAAGGCGGGAAAGGGATGTGTTTTTATCGATAGCCCGCAAATACCGATGCACCAGGTGGTTTTCGGGTTGAAGAAAAAAACTTCCGGGCGTTGCCACAAGGGAAATACCCAGATTTTTTGCTGTTTTTCTTAAAGGATGCTCTCCATGAAGGGGGTTCCGGGGCATGGATGCAAACACGTTGACTCCGGCCTCGTGCCAGGTTTGAAGCAGTTCCGGATTTCGCGTAAGTACGATGATCCCTTTTGAAAATTTTGGAATCATATCTTTTAAACAAAAAATATAATTTTCACCCATATGCCGGCAGGTCAGAAGCCTGCAAAGGTTTCGATATCCATCCTCGTTTTCCACCAGACAAACAACTCTTGCACGGGTTTCCGGATCAGTGATTTCCGCACCTATGATGGGTTTGATTCCTTCACGCCTGCATGCCGCCAAAAAAGGCCACAGCCCGTAAAGATTATCGGTATCGGTCAAGGCCAGTCTTGGATAGCCCATGTTTCGGGCGGCTTTGCACAAGTCCTGAACCGATGACGTTCCCCACATAAGTGAAAAATGGGAGCGAACCGTTAAAGGTATCATTGACATGGAATTTTAACTTTCGGTGGAAAAAAGACGCAGGAAAAATTCATTTAACATGCTGAAATAATTTTTGGTTTATAATTTGAAGAGTCATTTCGGATTGTCTAAAGGTTTCTTTGACAAGAAAAAACACAACCACAGAAAGGACTCAAACTGAATTTAACAACCATACAAATGAAATGCAACAGGATTCAGATAGGATCTCGACAGTCCAAAGTTCTCCGTCATGCCGGACTTGATCCGGCATCCAGAAAAACCAACTCCTTGAATCCACCTGGATTGCGGCCTTCGCCGGAATGACGATACAAAAAATTTGATAATAATTGATCTCAGGTAAATACGAGAACTTAAGACTGTCAAGATAGGATAAACAGAGCGTTTAATTCATCTCTCCGGCCGAACTTCCCCACCAGTCAATCAATGAAATGAACTTGACATTCCTAACCGATATAGATAAATGTGCAACATAATTCACCATTGCATGCACCTTTCCGTCATTTTGTCGGACTCTTGAATTCAAAAGAAACATTTAGCCGCATGCCGGATCGAATTCGGTATGACTAAAGAGATCATTTTCATAATAGTACTTGAACGAAAAGATTATAATCCCCTCCCCCAGCCAATCCCACTGGGAGGGGAGTTTTCGTTCAAGCAGGAATTGGAAAGGATTCGGAGGAGGCATGAAACTCCCTTCAGCCATCGCCGCCTTGTTCGTATATATTATCGTGTCGTTACCGGATTGCGCCTATCCCATGGTTTTGCCGTCGAGTGACCGATCACAGGAAGCTATCAATCGTGTGAAGCCGCTGCTTGAAGATGAACTTATTGAGCATGGCATGAAATGGGGTGCGCCTGTTTATATTCGGATATTTAAAGAGGAGAAACTCCTGGAATTATGGGTAAAGCGGTCAGACCGATTCATCTTTTTCAAAGCTTATGAAGTTTGTAATTACGGTCCCAATGGAGTGGGTCCTAAAGTCAGACAGGGCGACATGAGTGCACCGGAAGGTTTTTACCTTGTGACGGCATCCAGCATGAACCCCAATTCAAATTTCCACTTATCCTTTAATATCGGTTATCCAAACGAGTATGATAAGGCTCATGGATGGACAGGCAGTGCCATCATGGTTCATGGCAGGTGCAAATCCTGGGGATGCTATGCATTATCTGATGAAGATATCGAAGAGGTTTATGCACTTGTGGATGCAGGGCTTAGGCATGGGCAGGCAGGCGTACCCGTGCACATATTTCCGTTTCGCATGACCCATGAGAAAATGCGAAGGTATCATGGCCATTCATGGGAATGGTTTTGGAAGAATCTTAAGATTGGTCATGACATGTTTGAGCAAGACGGATATCGTCCGCCACAAGCAATGGTTCAAAACAATAAATATGTGTTCAGGCAAAGCTTAGATGGTGGCTATGACTTTGACCGCGCCGGTGTTAATGAACTTAACGGGCACATCAAAGCAACGGCATGGTTCGTGCCCGCTGAAAAAAGATATTTCCGGCAATATTTCAAGGATGATTTGTACAAGGTACTTGAACCATATTCCGAGGAGTATCACTTGATGATTGAGCCGATAAATCAGAAATATTCACATAACATGATTGTGGTGCGGGACCGATTCGGTAGAGCACTTGAGGTGGTGATAGAAGAAAAAACTGAGTGGCGCCCGATTGAAAATACACCCAGTGCCTTTCAACGCTTAATTAGTCAGGTGCAGGCGTATTATTTTAAAAAAAGCAGTTCCGATAATCCTGTCTTTGCTGAAAAGAAACTTTTCAAAACCCCATGAATTCCCCGTTTTCAAAGAGATTTTGTAAATAATACCCTTTATCATTAGAGTGTAACCTGTTTGTGTGAAAAGACTTGTGCTCAATTGTAGGTGCGAATTCATTCGCACAATGTGAACCCCCGTTGTCCATTATAGAGTCTATGCCCGTTCCCCCAGGAAAAAAGTTGCTGGGGGCCTCTAAATGAGCTGACCCAAAAAGCTATTGCTAAAGAGTGCGCTGATTGGATTCGTCGAAAAGTGCGATTCAAGTCCAATCGCGGAAACTTTCCGATGCAGCAATTCGCCTGTGTGGAAAATGGCAGAGAAACGGCTGCTTATCTTCCTCTCAATGGTTTTACCGCTGTTGATTTAGGATACCAGAAAGGAAATGCATATCCAATTTTGTCAACAGACTGCTCTGCTTAATCAGATCAGCGGATTGGATGATTTTGAATTGATAGGCTTTCTGGTAATCCGGAAGGAAGCTCATCAATAATGTTTGTCTATCCGCAGCAGTCTCTGGTTGGTCGTATCATGCCCAAAAATATGATATACCAAAATATCCGGGTATCTACTGCCATAAAGAACCAATTTGTTTCTCAGGTCAAAGAGATTGTATGGAAATATAAGCTGTCCGAAAATAAGATCAACCTGTCTCCCAAAGAAGGTGTGGCGGAAATTCAGGTTTTTGAAATCACGCTTAAAACCCCTGATCTTAGCCAGAATGTCTTGAAGATTATAGACAAGGCCATCGCCTTATCCCATATTTTACCGTCTTTGTTATCAGGAAAGCATCAACTGTATTGCTGCTTACAAGCATCCGTCAGGAAGTGATGCCCGCAAGTGGGTCATGGGAGATTATTTTGAAACCGGATGGGATCATTGCCAAACACCGAAAAAGCCTCTTTTTGTGGCCACAACTGGCCCCAAAGCCGTAAACGATAGGATCGACATCATCAGTGTCAGTTATAAACAGGCGGTTATGGCGATGCTGTCACAAATACGCCTGGCCCGGCAGGATGGCTGGGTGAGCACATCGCGTGAAGCCGGGATTTTTTAGCTCCGGATCATGAAAGATAAAATCTGCGAAAAGGGTTAAGCATGGATCACTTAGGCACCATTTCGTAAAGGCCGACTGCAGAAGATTCAAGCCGACAAAGGCGCCATTGCAAAAATATTCATTTTGATCTCCGTGGGTTTGGGCTGGTTTCACAGCAAATACCGGCTGCTGTTTATCGTCGTTTAATGATTTTTTATTGAAACTGCCAGATGACGAAAGACTCTCTTAAAATGTCTTCCATCACATTTCTTTCCCTCAAATTTTCAAACAGGTTTATCGGTATATCTGATTTCATTTTCCCTACACCATTCTTTAAGAGCGGCTTTCTGTCGCTCATCTTCAAATCTGTACCACTTATCCAAAAAACCTTTTTTCTCTAAAAGCTCTTTATATCTTGAATACGCACCTTTCCGCCTAAAAATCGAGTAGACCCTGTCTATCTGTTCGGGTAAATATTGTGATGTGAATTCAATTACAAGAGGCTTCCCAAGACCAAGGTCGTTTTTATGGGGGATAGAAATGTATTTATCGGGATCCTCAATGTCTTCAGGAAGGTCGTCCTCCGAGTCTCCCAATTCGGATATACAGAATATTTCGCCGGTTTCCCTGCACAGGATGGCGGAATGTGAAAACATTTGATCATTGCTGACATAGCAGAATGCAAGTTCAATATCCTCGAAGGAAATATCCATGATTTGCTCACTTTTTCCGTAAATTCTCAAAAAGGCAAAGTTGCTGCTTTTTAGACAGTCAACCCTGGATTCCGGGTAATCTCTTCACGTCATTTGATTTCTCAGGGTAACGGTTCCTTCGTTGGGTAGTGGTTTTCGGTGCCTGATCCACTGGCATTTTCGACTTTTAGGCGTTCTAAACCCTTTTTCTTTATGCGAACTCTTAATAATTGGGTTCTTTTGTAAAAATCCTGCAAATTCTGAATGTCCCTAAGTACTTTCTGTATTTTCGTCATTTTCCAATGCCTCAATATCCGCAAGATCCTGCTTTGAATTTCTGAACCGTTTCAACCAAATTAAATCTTCACGATTCGCAATACATACCACCCCGAATTCGGTCTCCTCGATGAAAGCATTTTTGATTATTTCTCTATGCCTTTCTTCATTACCTTCAAGCAAGTCTATTGAAAGTGAATCTTCCCCTTCAATCTTTGTCAGTCTGTGAAGGGTAATATTTGTATTCTTAAAAGTCCAGGTGGCAGCTTCAAATATATAACCCGTTTTTTTTAAAATGGATTTGAGATGGTCAATGTCTTCAGAAAGAATCAAAAAATCTATATCTTTTGTATACCGTGGCTGGGTATGAAATGATAATGCAATACCGCCGACAACAACATGTGAAATGTTTGCCTCGTTTAATTTTTTAATTATGGAAAAGAATTCGTCATATATATTCATAATCTTATAGCCGAATTTTTAATGTTTCATACTGCCTGTGCGTGAAATTTTTTTAATAACAGCTTAATTTATCTCTTTTTGAATTTCTTTCACCACCTGGTGAACATCAGGAAGGCATCACCTGCCTTTGGGATTTTTTTCTTTGCAATTGCAGCCACCGGATTTTTTTTCAGCTATGATCTTTTCGATAATTTTGGAATAACCATTATTCTTGACATCCGACTCAATGTCTTTTCTTTTATATTGAAAGCAATAGCATACCAAATCATCGTTTTTAAAAGTACCTTCTTTTATGATTTTTGAACTGATAGTCTTCATGTATTTTCAGGAAACCTAATTTTTAAACGAGACCTGGATGAAAAGGTTGAACTTGACCACTTTCAGCATCTATGAAAATGGATAACAAATTTATTTTAAGATTGTAAAGATGTAATTATCGGATATTTTGGGAGAAGTTTGTTTGATTGAATATTGATTTTCAATATTCGCCCTGATTTTAGCAACATTTAGCAAGATATTACCTTTCCAGGCACTGTATTAGCTTGAGCACTTCCTCATACCAAATTGAGCGTATTTTTTCCGAAGGCATTCGTCATTCCGGCGAAAGCCGGAATCCACGAAATGGCACCCCAACCTGGATACCGGCCTTCGCCGGTCAAAAACCCTTGTATGTGTCAGCTTCTTGCTGAGAGACTGGGTCGAAACGTTATAACGCCGGAAGATCCTCAAATGACCGGGGCATTGGGCGCAGCACTTTTAGCCATGGAAAAACATTAAAAAATGCCAAATAACATAACAAACAGACTGCAGGAGGTGGTTTTGAGATGAAGCAGACACTTTGCACTCAATTGCTAAAAAGGTAAGAAAATTTTTAACATCATCAGCAGAAATCAAGCTGCGGGTACACCTGGCATACTTTGAGAAAGATGACGTTCTTCATCTTACTATATCGGATGAACCAGAAGCGGGCAGTGTTGAGGTTAGCCCAAATATTACGGCGGAACTCAATGCAAATGGGGAATTGATTGGTATTGAGATCCTAAGTGCGAGCACCTTCATCAGAGATTCTTTGCTCGAGAGTGTTTAGGCCAAAGTGCTTGATCTTTCGCAAGCCAAGATAGCATGATCAAAAGTCAGGCACTTGGGTTAAGGGAACCGGACATCCGAACATCAGCTTGGAGAAGGATGCTCATCCCGCTGCGGTTCATTCGCACCTCTCAAGCTGGGCGTTGTGACCCAGCCACTTAAAAGTGCGGATCGTACCAGGGTCTTGCTGAAAAAATGTTGGATACCGGCGTAACTAATTCGCAACGATGCAGCGCTCCATCCAAATTCGTTTTGACAACAAAGCCAATATTGACGTAATTGCTCTTCGGTGATATCTTCCAATGGCTTATTATAAAAACGTTGCAGACGCAAAACAGAACTGACATATGATTGATACTTCTTTCGCATAACCGGCTAATTGGAGATCTTCTTTAAAACGTGTAATCAAATTGCTCATGGTATCTTCCTTTCTTCTTTAACCTTGTCGGGTAGAAGATACCGACCTGCAAGCCGGTAAGAAGATACCATGAGTCATTTGATTAGGCAATAAAGATGGAAAAGGCTAATCTGCCGCGCAGCAGCTTACTTGAACCTTTTGCTTCACCGGATTCCGGCCAAAGAGCGGCCCTCTCCGGTGAGCAATGCGTTAGGCATCTTGATCCTATGAGCTATCAAAAAAGACGAGCATAGCGATCATTAATAAATAATGGAGAGCAGATTGTGACTTCTAAACCTGAAGGGGCTGGAGCCCGAGCCTGCTGGTTTGTCGGGTCCTCATACGGTAAAACTAATGATCAAACACCCCGTTTTCTGCAGGAAGGCATTTGGGAGAATGGCTATCAAGACAAATACCTCGACGCGGTGAAGTCCATCCAGGTTGGGGACCGTATTGCGATCAAATCGTCCTATACGCGGAAACACGATCTGCCCTTTGATAACCGTGGCCAAACCGTTTCAGTCATGGCGATCAAAGCCATTGGCACGGTAAATGAGAACCTCGGAGATGGCCGTACCTTAAAGGTTGACTGGAAACCCTTCGATCCGCCGCGTGAGTGGTACTTCTATACCAATCGAAGCACGATTTGGCGCGTCTTGCCCGGCGACTGGACTACAGACGCCCTAGTCGGATTTACGTTCGAGGGAAAGACGCAGGACATCAACCGATTCCGCAACGCTCCCTACTGGCGAGAGCGTTTCGGCGATAGCTCCGTCGACAAACGCCGTTTCCACTGGACCCGCTTTTATGAGGCGGTGGCTGACAAACTTCTCACCTTTAGAAATCGGCGTGAGGAGCTGATTTCCCGAATTCACGCTATCGGCAAGAAAGTCGACTGCATGTCGATTCTCAATGACCAATACCAAGAAAGCGTGCCGGGAGGCCCGCTGAAAGACATCTGCCCATTTACGGTCATGGGCATATTCAACCGGGGGATTACCGATGCCAATCGCAAAACCATAGCGAGCGAACTGGCCAGCCTGCTTGGTGTGTCAGAGCCTGTTCCCGACTCCTTTGAAGGAATTCCAGTTCTCAATAACCAGAGGACATGGTTTTTTGGCTACAGCTACAAACGACAACCAGATGACATTGACACCCTCTGGGAAGCCTTCGCCCAGGCGATTGCTTTCGCGGAATCAGATGATGCTGATTCACGGTCGGCCTTTAACAGATGGGTGTTTTATCGCCCGAGAAAAAATCGAAAAGATTCTCGAGCGTCTTCGGACCAAGAAAAACCTGATCCTACAGGGGCCACCAGGAACTGGAAAGACCTGGCTGGCCAAAAGATTGGCATTTGCGTTAATAGGGCAACGCGATGACAGCAAGGTCCGACCGGTTCAGTTTCACCCGAACCTTTCTTATGAGGACTTTATTCGTGGTTGGCGGCCGGTTGGCGACGGCAAGCTTACGCTGGTAGATGGACCTTTTTTGGAGATGATGAAGGCAGCTGAAAAAGATCCCAAGTCAAGGCACGTCGTTGTCATTGAAGAAATCAATCGCGGGAATCCAGCACAGATTTTCGGCGAGATGTTGACACTGCTCGAGGTGGATAAGCGAACGCCGAATGAAGCCTTGGAGCTTTCCTACAAACGTTCGGATGAAGAGCGGGTTTTTATTCCGGACAATCTATACGTCATCGGCACGATGAATATTGCAGACCGCTCTCTTGCGCTGGTCGATCTTGCGTTGCGTCGCCGTTTTGCCTTCATTGATCTGGAGCCCACTCTTGGCAAACCTTGGCGCGACTGGGTTCAATCCCAGTGCGGCATTGATTCAGAAATCCTCGTTGAGATCGAGAAGCGTCTCAATGTTCTGAACAACGACATCTCAGCTGATAGCGGTCTCGGCCCTCAGTTCCGAGTGGGGCACAGCTATGTCACGCCTCCGTTCGGTGTTCCGATTAGTGATGCTCGAGAATGGTTCCGCCAGGTCGTTGACACCGAGATCGTACCATTACTCGATGAATACTGGTTCGATGCGCTTGAAAAGTCTCAGAAGGCCAGGAATCTCCTGCTTGAAGGATTCTAATTATGGCCATTGCTGCAGCCAACTTGATGTCAGACGCCCATGAAGGGATTGGACGTATTGGCCGTATCCCGGTGCGCAACCTTTGGCTGCTAATGCTGTACGCATCGGATCTCTTCCGGGTTCTCGAAAATAAAAACGTAGCCGTAGAGGATAACCCCGATGACATTCCGAATCTGGTCGCAGAAATGCTCTGTCATCAGGTCGAGCGCCGCATTCAACGCAACTTGAGTTATGGGTACCAATCCCGGGAAGCTGTTCTTGGTCGTGTGCGCGGGCGCATTGACTTGCTGAACACCGAAAGACACCGATTACTTGATCGAGGAAAGGTAGCTTGCCGCTTCAACGAATTGACTGTCGATACTGCCCGAAACCGTTATGTCCGAGCAGCGCTAGGGGAAATTTCCAAAATAGTCGACCGTGATGGACTGACTCACCGATGCAGATCGTTGGCGGCAAGTTTAAGGCGTATGGGCGTAACCGGGGAGCGGCCAAGGCGTGGCGAGGAGTCCATTAACCGCTTCGGCAGACACGATGCTCATGACCAGCCAATGGTTTCTGTGGCGCAGCTGGCCTTAAACCTTGCCTTGCCTACGGAATCCGCAGGCACGAAAAACCTATCGTTACCGGACAGAGAAATTACCTGGATTAGGAAGCTTTACGAGAAAGGCCTCGCGGGTTTTTACGATGTCGTGCTTTCCGGGAAAGGATGGCGTGTTGACGCTGGCAAAACGATTGGCTGGCTGGTTGAAAACAAGAGTCCGGGCATCGATAAAATCCTCCCCTCCATGAGAACCGACATCATCCTTAACCATTCGAACGCGGGACGCCGCATTGTCATAGACACCAAGTTCAACTCCGTGGTCACGCGTGGCTGGTATCGGGAAGAAACACTGCGAAGTGGATATATTTATCAGATTTACGCTTACTTGAGATCCCAGGAAGGCAATGGCGACCCGCTCGCGGAGAGCGCCGCGGGACTGCTCCTTCACCCCTCAGTGGGCGATATGGTTAACGAGGCCGTTGTGATCCAGAACCATGAGATTCAATTTGCCACCGTTGATCTTGCAGCGACGGCAAAGGAAATCCGAGAGCAGCTTTTGCAGGTTCTGGAACTTCGAGGACGATTTTGATTAAGGTGACTAAATTTATAGGAGGCGTGAAGTCAGCCATGGACATTCGACAAGAATGCCGTCTCCCAACCTTCTATGGGAATTCTGGGGACATGAAACTTAATTCCAACCAGAAAATGCACCGGATAAACCGGTGATTTTCATGTTATGCCTCAAGCTCTGCTATCTACGCTAAAAGGAGCGTGTAAATGAAAATCAAGTCTTTAAGTATATTTTTGGTTATCGCGACTCTCATCGGCTGTGCCAGTACGCAAGGTGTGCGCATGGAGTCCTGTAAGGCAACTACGGAACAGGAAATCGCATCGCTATTCGATCGCTGGAATCAGTCATTACTAACTGGTGATCCGCACAAGGTTGTCGCCAACTACGCAGAGCGATCAATCCTCTTGCCTACTGTTTCAAACAAGCCGCGTCTCACGCCGGCCGAGAAGGAGGATTACTTTCATCACTTCTTAGAGGACCGTCCCTCCGGCACGATCGACTTGCGCACCATTGAGGTCGGTTGCAACACCGCGGTTGACGCTGGTCTTTACACATTCACGTTTGCTAAGACAGGGGCAAAGGTCAGCGGACGCTACACTTACACCTATCGGTGGATCGGTTCAGAGTGGCGCATTACGAGCCACCATTCTTCTGCAATGCCAGAGAAGGAGTAGCATTCAAGAGGCCTAACCCAAAAGGATTGAACAAACCTGCCAGGAAAATGCGACAAATTAATCCGAGGCTGATGGCAGGTCGGATTCAATCCATTGTTCAGGCAACCCGGCAAATCGGCACGAAAATTTACCTTCCAAGAATATTGGCCGAGGTGCCGGAACTCCCCGGATGCATGGCGGACGGAAAGACCTACCAAGAGGCCCTAAGCAATGCGGAACAAATTATCGATGAGTGGATCGAAACTGCCACAAGACTCGGTAGGCCTATTCCTAAGCCGAAAGGCCGTCTGGCGTATGCCTAATCAGCGGCACAGTTCGCACATCAAATAAAGGATTAGTTCCGAGTCGAGGAACTAGTGCTCGGAACTAATCCATGTTTAGACATTGCAAAGAGGGAATTCAGTCCTTCCAAGCCCGCTGAACAACCACTTGGGCCATGGGATAATGTTTGGTGTTTAAGGTATATATTTTTCCACCGGATCGGATAACAGTTGCAGCCAGAATGGCATCGTTTATATCTATTGCATGGCTGGGGTGCCATTTACGGTAAAGTTCACCCGCAGTGTCTATAATATTCTGATCAACCGGTGCCGTTTTGAGCTGGGATAAAAATAAAAGCGTGACATCGTTTTCAGCAGGTCGCATAAAAAAAACCACCTCAGCCCTTTGCATAGCTCCTGTCCAAAGTTCAAACTTTTCTTCATCACGCAGTTTTTTCAGAAGTCCAAAAGCTCTGCGGTCTCCACGCAAATGCCAAATGAGAACATCTGAATCAATAAATGCTTTCACCTCTTGTATCTTTCCTGTGACCGGCGCACGCTCTCTTTTATGATTTCTATCGTTTCGGCCGGTGATTCATCCCGCTGCCAGCTTCCACAGGTATATTCCAAAATATCAAAACCCTGCTCTGCTTCTATTTTTTCAAGATAACACCGTATGGCATTTTCAAGGACGGCTTTTTTGGATGTACCAAGCCTTTTAGCCAAAGCATTGATATGTTGAATAACGGCCTCATCTATACGGGTTGACATGATTTTGTCCATAACGACCTCCTGTCTCGTACGTAAGCAATATAACGTAAGAAAATATTGGTGTCAATACCAGGTTCTGAGATAACCAGAATTGATAGCAACACGGCCAAATTGGCCTTTTATGTTATGAACCCATAATCAGACAAGACTTAAAATATTACACCATCTGTTTTTCAATCCTCACGGAACACGCCTTGTATTCTGCCGTCATGGTGACGGGATCGAATGCGGGATTTGTCAACCAGTTGGCATTGTTTTCCCGGAAATGAAAGGCCATCCAGACCATGCCTCTGGGAACTTCCGGTAATAAAACGAATCGCTGCCATATGTGTCGGGATTATAAATTGCAAACGACTGCGCTCAAAAATCACTGGACATTTATAACTACAGCAAAACCGTTGAATATGGCCCAAACCTGATCATGCAGATCAAGCGCAAGGTGTCGGGCGCTTTCCGTGGAAACAATCGAACAAATGGTGGTTCCGTCAGCGATGCGGAGCATGTATTCCGTATTCACCTTTCCCTTTTTTATACGTTCGATCACCCCATTAAATCTATTTTCAGCGCTGCATTTGGGCTCTTTTTTCCCCGTTTGCAAAATGACCCATGGCGCTTTGACTTCAGCCGTAATCAACCTTCCTTCCTTCAAAGCCAGTTGCTCTAAGCTTTCATTGGTAATAACAGTGGTAACTGTAAAGCCACTGATAGTTGTCAAAGTAACTTTCGTTTGGATATCTCCCCTCTGGAGGTTCTGAATTTTGCCGAAAAATGAGTTCCGGGCGCTTGTTTTCCGGGACGATTCCCTTTCGATAAACAATCGTGATACCTCCTGGATGTCATCTTCTGAAAAGGATACATAGGAAGAAGTCAGATTTGGTGTCGAATGACCTAAAAGCTTCTGAACAGCAGGCAGTGGCAAATTGTTTTGCATTAATTCAACAGCACGCGATTTGCGCAGAATTTCCGGTGCGCCAAGCTGCTTGGCAATTCCACATGCCTCAGCCCTTTCATAAAATTTTCGCCTGACAAATCCCGGGTCAAGTTTGAGCATCTTTTTAAAAGCTTTTTGGGATGACAAATGGGCTATTGTCGCCTGAATTTCCCGACATACTACTTCGGATATATGAACGATTCGTTGCAGGCGACCGGATTTTTTCAGAGTGCGGCCGAAACGAACAAAATGCTTTTCAAAATCGATATCCAGTTGTGGATTAATATTCAGCACCTCGCTCAATTTGCCTCCGGTATAGCGAATCAATAGAAAAATGATCAGGATACGAAGACGGGACAGGCGCACGTCGCCCCTCACAGCCGAGTTTGCCCAATCACGAAAGGATTGCTCCAATTTGTGGAGTTGGATCAAATCGAGGCATGTGTCCTGATTGGGTGAGGAAAAAATACTTCCATGATAGCTCCGCTCTGAAACAGCTGTCAGAGCAGATGGTTGGTCACTTGTATTCCTTGTTTGCTTCATTTTCTCATGACAGTTTTGAGCATTTGAATTGTTCTTTTTCACAATCCTACTAATGTTTGATTATTAACAATATTCGGGTATAAATCAAGTCCGCTGGTTATTTTGGTTTCGGATCACGTCCATAATATCCTTGACAACTTTTATTCGTCTAAATACTATCATGATAAAAACTAAAATCGTGATAATCCCGAAAGAATTTGGCTGATGGTAAAATAAAAAAGGCTCTGGAGAATCCTATGAAAGGAAATAAAAAACCTAAAAATCAAGGATCGGGAATAATAGGGGCATTTCGGTTCGACCGCATGGAGCTGGCGGGTTCATTCGGTGACCTGGGAACCATTTTGCCTTTGGCCATCGGAATGATTTTAATCAATGGCCTCAATGCGTTGGGCTTATTTATGAGCGTTGGGCTTTATTATGTCTTTGCAGGACTCTATTTCAGGGTAACCAGCCCTGTTGAACCCATGAAGGTTATCGGAGCCTATGCCATTGCAACCGGAATCACCGCCGGTCAGATCCAGGCCTCCAGCTTGTGGGTTTTCCTGTTTTTACTGATCATCGGCGCTACCGGCATGATCACGGTGATAGGGCGATATATTCCCAGGCCGGTTATTCGAGGGGTTCAGCTATCCACAGGTGTTCTGCTGGTTTCCCAGGGTGTGAAGCTGATGCTGGGAACCTCAAGATTTCAAGCACTGCGAGAGGCGGCAGAGCCTTATCTGAGCGTACAGAGCCTGGGGCCGATTCCCCTTGGTTTGTTGATCGGCGCAATTTTAGGGGTGCTTACCCTTTTGCTCCTGGAAAACAAACGATTACCGGCAGCCATTGTCGTGGTCGGAGCAGGTATTTTAACCGGTATCTTTTTGGGAACACGAGAGGGTTTGGACCAAATAAAACTCGGATTTTATCTACCCAAATTGATGCCATACGGTCTTCCTTCAGCTAACGATTTCACTTTCGCCCTGTTGGTACTGGTTCTGCCTCAGATACCCATGACCCTGGGAAACGCTGTCATGGCCAATGCCGATCTGTCGATCCAGTATTTCCCCCAGGACGGACACCGGGTGACTTACCCTGCGCTGTGTATCAGCATGGCCCTGGCCAACCTGATGAGTTTCTTCCTGGGAGGCATGCCCATGTGCCATGGCGCAGGCGGTCTGGCCTCCCGTTACCGTTTCGGAGCCCGCACCGGAGGGTCCAATCTGATGATTGGAGCCATTTTTATTATTTTGGCACTTTTTTTAGGAGAGCATCTCATGGGGATCATTTATCTATTGCCAATGTCCGCCCTTGGGATTTTGCTGATATTTGCAGGGGCGCAATTGTCCCTCACGCTTTTGGATATAAATACACGCAAAGACATGTTCATACCGATTCTTGTCGTGGGGATAACCTTGGCTTCGAATCTGGCGGCCGGATTTATAGTCGGTATTGCTGTGGCTTATGCTCTGAAATCAGAAAAGCTCAACGTGTAAACCTATTAAAAAGTCTCTTGCATCCCAGTCCGGTTCTGCGCTCGGACCTTAGGAGCTGTTAGGACTATTTGGGAAACAAGAAGCTTGCCTGTGCACAGTTGAGATACATTGTCCGCAACGGCGACGATCCGCTGGCCTTGCTGGGTTCGGCGCCGCTGCCTGGAGAACGGCGCCGAGGGACCGATTTATAGGGTGGAGCGACAGTCAACGGCAAAAAAGGCTGAATTTGAGGATTGCCATAGGGCATCAAGGCTATAGACCCGTATTGAAATTCGTGATAATAAAGTATCGCAAAATCAAAACGTTTTTATAATAAATCTCTCAAATCAAAGAATTGTTTAAACATGAAATCATGAAATTAAAAAAACAACCCGTTATTCGAATGCATCTATGGCTTGAAACCGAGAAGGGACTTTTTTTCGGTTTGGGACGTATGAAAATTCTGAAATGTATCCATGATGGGCAATCGCTCAAAGGGGCGGCAGAAAGCCTTGGAATGTCCTATCGGGCGGCATGGGGCAAAATCAAAAAAACCGAGGAGGTCATCGGTGTAAAACTTATTGAGAAAAAAGGGGGGAATCGCGCCGGCTACGAATTTACCCAAAAGGGGCATGAGCTTATGAAAAAGTTCGACCGGTGGTTTGAGAAAGTAGAATTTTTTGCATTAGAATGCAAAAGAGACGCTTCCATTCAACCCTATCGGGTTCAATGAACCACATCAGGAAAATGGCGATATCAAAAAAAGAAAGCCGAGTGATTAGCTTTTTAACAATCGGCTATTCACTGTGTGTAGATGTCCTCACAGATGGTGGTATACGCTTCCACTAGCGACGGGAAAGGCATGTATTTTCGGAAACGAAATTCGACGCTTACCAACATTTCTACAAATTCCAAATGAGGTTTCGCAATGGATACAATCTCTTTTTCAAGCCAAGGCGACCCCAACAATCCTGATTTAAGAACAAAGGTTTTTTGCATTTTAAGCGATAAGCGTGTATTTCGCACCAAATCCCCGGCCATGTTCAATGCGGCCATAAAGCATGCCGGCATAAACGGAATATACATTCCCCTGATGGTCGAACCGGGTAATCTGGGTAAAGCCATACAAAGTCTTCGTATTTTGAATATGGCCGGAGCCAATATCGCGGTTCCTTATAAGGAAAAAGTGATTGCTTACCTGGATATCCTTGCCGAAGACGCTGAAACCATCAGAGCCATCAATACCATCACGGTTGACAATGGTATATTGAAAGGTTTCAATACCAATGCCATCGGTTTTAAAAAGGCCATTGAAGAAGTGGGATACAATGCTGAAAACAAATCTGCTTTGGTTTTTGGTTCCGGTGGGGCAGCCCGCGCAGTGGTATTCATGCTAAACCGTCTGCGCGCTAAACCTATCTTAATTACCGGAAGAAATCAAAAAAGGGCAAAGAAACTGGCTGCTGATTTGGGTGGTGAAGCGATTTCCTTTGATGAGCTAAAATCCCGGAAAATACCGGCAAATTTGCTGATTAATGCAACTTCCATTTCAAGCCATGATGAATCACCGGAAATGGCGTTGCTGGTTGAAAATTTAAAACTCAAGAACTACCAATGGATTATTGATCTGAATTACGGAAGGCCCCAATATATCTTCCGGGACTTTGCCCAGAAAATCGGTACCCGTTTCATGGACGGTATTCCCATGCTGGCGCATCAGGCATCTGAAAGTTTTGCACTATGGACCGGTATTCAAATTCCGCCCACAATATTTCTTTCAGGACTGTAAATTGTTTTAACAAAATGTTGGACTCTTCAGTTAAGGTGATTTCATGGAAAAAACAATAAATGAATACGATGTGGTGGTTGTCGGGTCCGGAACAGCCGGTCAAACAGCGGCTTATCGTCTTAAAGACAAGGGGCTGAAAGTGGCTCTTGTGGAAAAGAGTGATTATCCGGGCGGAACCTGCGCACTTTCAGGATGCCAGCCGAAAAAATGGTTCTATGAACTTACAGAAACAGTGGCCAAATCCAGGCATTTGCTTGAAAAAGGAATTGTGACACCCCCTGCGGTTTCATGGTCGTCTATTCTTGTTCAAAAAAACAAGTTCACACACTACATTCCCGATAACACCGTGGAAGGCCTCATGGAAGCCGGCATCGATTTTATCGAAGGAACCGCTCATTTTTTAAATCCGGATGAGTTGGAGGTGGAAGATCAACGCCTGAAATCAAAGTTTTTCATTCTTGCCACTGGCGCAAAACCAATGCCACTGCCTATTAAAGGAAAAGAACATATTATCACCAGCAGTGATTTTTTGAACCTTAAAGACCTGCCCAAGAGGATACTTTTTATTGGTGGCGGGTTTATCTCTTTTGAGTTTGCCCATTTTGCAGCCCGCCTGGGACCGCAAAATATCCAAACCGTTATTATCGAAGTCGGTGACAGGCCTCTGGGCCCTTTCGACTCTGAAATGGTAGATTTGCTGGTAAAGGCATCGGGGGATGAAAACATTCAAATTTTCACAAAAGTTCAGATAAAATCCGTTGAGAAACATAAAGGGGAGTTTATTGTCAAAACCGAATCGGATGATAAATTTGAAACCGATCTGGTGGTTCATGGTGCTGGAAGAGCCGCCGATATTGAAAGCCTCAACCTTGAAGCCGGTGGTGTCCAATTTTCAAAAAAGGGTATCGGTGTCGATAACCACATGAGAACATCCAACCCGAAAGTTTTTGCCGTGGGTGATTGTGCCTCCGGCATACAACTTGCCAGGGTAGCCGACTTTGAAGCCAAAGTGGCAACCCATAATATTTTGGCACAGCTTAACGACACCGATAAAGACACTATTGATTACAAAACTGTTCCGGTTCTCTTGTTTACCTATCCCCAATATGGAATGGTCGGCAAAACAGAAGATTTGCTTAAGGAAGAGGGAGTTGAATATCAAAAAAGTTTTGGAAAAAACCTGCGGTGGCCGACTTACAGGCGCGTCGGATTAGATCATGCGGCATATAAGATTTTGGCTGGCCCCGACGGACAAATCCTTGGGGCGCACATTATTTCGGACAATGCTTCCGGCCTGGTCATTACCCTTAAAACGGCTATGCTTAACGGGACCACTGCGGATGTATTATACCGGCAAAGTGTTATGACACCCTATCCTACAAGAGAAAGTGATATTATATACATGTTGGAACCACTAAAGGGAAAAAAAGGAGTGTAACCATGAGTAGAGCAAAATGTCCGATTTGTGGTTGTGAAGAATTTTATGTGAAAGATCCGGAGGATGATTATGGGATCTATGAGTTCAGATGTGAGGATGGCGAAATCTGTTTTGACCCGGAAACAGATAAAGAAAAAATTCCAGATATCGATGATAAAACCGAAACCCATTGTAATCGTTGCAAATGGCACGATAAAATGGAAAAACTGAAAAGATAATCGGGGATTCCCATCGTTCAAAATTTCCTGTGATCAGATATAAACACAATTTTTTTTGCTGCGCTGCAAGCTGAGGGTCTAAGCATTATAATTTTTAGTGTGCGTGACCATGCCCGTGTCCCATCCCATTTTCCTGTTCGGCCAGTTGCCGGTAATGATCGGGGTTCATCCGGGGAATTTCTTTTACCAGGACCGTAAGCCCCCATAACTCATCTTCCCCATGGGTAGGACCAAATGCGGGCATGCCCGTCATTTTAATGCCATATTTCACGATCCAATAAATTTCGGCTTCGCTGCGCGCTTTTTGAATGTTCCCGGATATCATCAAAATTCACCTCCGATCTTTTTGATCGATAGCATGACGCCTTCTTGACATCGATTTTTACCAATTCATTGAAGCAGAAAAAAGATTAACAGTTTGTTTTTCACCTTAAATTTTATCATCCTGTGTGTCTTATACCGCAGATGATTTTTTTCTGATGGTCAATTTTGAAGTTATGAGAAAAAGAATTTCTTAATGCTTTATCTCCATCTGACTATAGGAGAAAAGGAAAGATAATAAAATAGGGGAAAATCAGTATATTAGACTTTTACAGATTGTACTGATTAGATGTTCCCGCCGATCCGGCAGAAATTCCCAGAAAACAGCCTGCCGCCGAGGTTGCAATGCAGTGGCTAAGAAATAGCCTCCGTGAAATATGTTCCATTTTTGCATACCCTGTGTTTAAGTCGACTTTTTTTCTCATTAAATATGAACTGGATATTTGTCAATCAAAATCAAAAATAGAAATAGGGTAGTTGATATCCGGAATGAACAATACTCCTATTGCATAACGTGAATCAACAGTTTACCCCATTTTAATACCTAACCCGGTGTTTTATACTATTTTAAATCTTATTTGCGATTTTTCTAAATATAGGAAGGCGGCTGCCGCCTGTTAAAAACAAAAATGGATCATTTTAGTCTAAAATCAGGAGTTTAATGTATAGGATCATGAAATGATGGATTTTTTTTCGAATTTATGGATCCATATCAGTAGCTATCTTTCATCCTTATCCGATTTTAATTGGCTTACTTTTTTAAATAATTTTTTTAAAATCATAGCCGCTTTTGTTTTTGCGCTACCATTGGCTCTGGAAAGAGAATACTATTCCCGAAGTTTAGGTTTGCGCACATTTCCACTCGTTGCTGTGGCCAGCTGCGGGTATGTGATTATCGCCGAATCTTTTATCAGTGGAGATAATCCCGATGCCAGAGCCCGGATGATGCAAGGACTTATGACCGGCATCGGGTTTATCGGCGGCGGAGCAATTCTGAAGGAGGGAAAGGGTGAAATCATCGGAACGGCGACGGCGGTGAGCCTGTGGTCCACAGGTACAGTTGGCGCTGCAATCGCATTTAATCGATTTGAAATTGCCATACTCGTGGCAGGGCTGAATTTTGTCGCTCTTCGGGTACTGTCTCCCATAAAAGAAACGATGGAAAATAAAGATTCTTTTAAAGACGACATAAACAATTCACAAAAGTAAGGCTCTAATGACGGGTCTTATTTTTAGAATTTACGCTTTTCCTGCATGGTTACTCAATCCTTTCCAGGCTGCCGTTTTCAATCCGAAAACAAGAATCGAATCGCTTTGACTCCGCCAGCCTGGGATCATGAGAAGCCAATATGACGATAGCGTTTTGCCTTTTATAATTCTCAAGAATATGAACCAGCCTGAGAACATTTTCAGAGTCCTGGTGCGCCGTGGGTTCATCCGCGAGAATCATCTCCGGTTCGGAAATAATGGCCCGGGCAGCCGCAATTCGTTGGCGTTCCCCTCCGGATAGAGACATCACCATGTCACCGGCCATATGGGCCAACCCCATGCACTCAAGAGCCTGAAACCCTTTTTTCCTTATTTCCCTTATGGTGATTTTCCTGGGAATAAGCGGAAGGCATACGTTTTCAAGAACCGTCAAACCGGTCAACAGGTGAGGTTGCTGAAAAATAATGCCAAGCTTGCGTCTCCACATGTCCCGATGAAAAGAAGTCCATCGGGAAACACTCTTGCCGTCAACCCGGACTTCTCCTTCCGTAGGCCTGATCAGTCCGGCCAGAATATGGAGAAAAGTGCTTTTTCCGGCACCTGTGGCGCCGGTGACAAGCACCATCCGGCCAGCCTCGAAATCAACACTCACATGGTCGATGATAGTTTTTTCATTTTCCCCCGGCCCGGAAATTTTAAAGGAAACTTCTTTGATTTGAATATGATCCATTACCATCTGCCTTCTTCCTGCAAGAGCTGATGGGGGTCTGCCGTTGCATTTTCAATAGCCGGCCATAAATTGGAAAACAGATACGGCACCACTACACCCGAGGCAATCTGGAGTAAAACCATAACGGCCCCCTCTGAGTTAAGATAAAGACCCGGAGCATTGGATTGCCATCCGAAAAACAAATAGCCCGGCCATGAAATTCCAGGCATGTAAACCAATGCATAGGCAACAGTCATGCCGAAAGTACAGGCGGGAAAGGATATCAATGCGGCTCTGCACATGAAAAATCCGACAATATCCTGTGTGGTCCATCCCATGGCTTTTAAAAGACCCGCCTCATATATTTTACCACGTGTGCCTTTAAACCCGGCTGTGACAAGCAATGCCAAGGCCAGCAAAGATGGAACCAGAGCCAGATAAACCAGGCCTGTTTGACGAGATGTCGAGGTTGAGTATATTTTTAACGTTTCATTTTTTGTGGTGAGGCTCACCGGCCATGGAAAAGAATCGACCAGATCCGGAAGAATGGCATCGGACTCCTGCTCGTGAAATACCCTGATCGCCAGATCGCTGGCAAATCCTTCTTCAAGATCCAGAAGATATCGGGCATCATTTTCATCAAGCAGGACGATATCATGAACAGCCATGCTATTTTCAGCAGGCAGCACTCCCGTCACTTTTACCTTCAGTTCCCGCCGACCATTTACCAAAAAAAATTCCGTATGCATCTTACCATTTGAAGATACGGAAATTACCCCCGGACCGATTACAGCCTCTCCCTGGACCGGAGATCTACCATGAACGGGATGAATTTTCAGCATATTTTCATCCGTTAACGAAGTTCCCATAATTGTCACCGGTCCTTCCGGACCGTTGATTACACCCCAGATTCGAGGTCTCGCCGATATGACACCTGGAACCGAAACCGCTGCCCTGACGGCGTCTTCCACAGGAACAGGAACCCAATGCCCGGAAACCACGCGTCTGACCACCACCGAAGGCCCGTGTTCAAGAAGTCTTATGGCTGTTTCCGAAATTCCCTGGGAGAGTAAAAGCGATACGCTCGCCACAATGATCACCGATGCCAAAGCCGAAGCCAATAAAATCGACTCGAAAGGGTGCCTGATCAGATCTCTTGCGGCCCAAAGCCAGATCGCGGGAATGTATTTCATGGTAAATCATATTCCTTTGAATATTTCGGAGGGTTTAAAATGAGATATTCCGGGCTGGTCATAACATGACCAAAATGGGGAGAAAAATTCAGGTTCACCGATGCTATGATACTTTCGGGATGCCTAAAGGGCCGACCGGAACCGATAACCGACAGGTTGCTCAGGTTCAGCGCCTGCATCACCTCTCCGGTAGAATCGTCGCCAGACCTAAAACAGGTATGCATTACCGGAACCGCCAAGCATAACAGAGCAGTGGCCACAAGAATGATAAATAAGTTTGCGGACAAACCCAAACGGTCACAAGGCCTTTTACTTTTCCTGAAGTTATTTTTTGTTGTGATGTTCAGAGGATCTCCTTCTATCTCACTTGCTTACCCGTGATTTCATCCCATTTCTCATTGGTGAGGTCCATAAGATGAAATCCGGTTTTACCTCCGTGCCGTCTTTTGAAAGCTTCCACATCACTTTCAGACTTTAAAGGCACAAAAGCAGGTCCCATCGGCCCGATCACATCGGATCCCACCACCCAGAAAGCTTTAGATCCGTCAATTTTTTCCCCTGTAAAATAATCCTGCACCCAGACCTGTTGAATGTCCGATTTTTCAGCCTTTAAATAAACTTCCGGATGAAGCCATGCACGAATCATACATCCGGTTGCACAAAAAGAAAACGTTCGGCCATCGATTAGCTCCATGGTGCAAGCAAACTTTGGATAAAGAGCCACTTTCATGGCACATACGGGACATCGATCATCTTTGCCGACTTGAATTTTTTCTTGCTCACCGGCATTTGCAAAATGGGTTAAACAAAAACCAAACATAAACACAGTTAAACATATGATTGCTGTCGGACCTGAATTGTTTTTTTTCATTTGTATCTCCCTTGATCTGTTTCAGAACTCAAAGTTTGATAATCTCATAGCGGCATAAAACCAAAAGGTTATGTTATTTCTGATTTGATACCGGAGATTCTTCGGTCGCTGTGGTTTAATCCACACATGTGAAAATATTTTCATCTCAGCCATTAAGGTGCTGCGAGTCGCTCCCTCAGAATGACAAATACAAAATGACCACTTAACCTTGAAAACCAATTTCAAAACATTCTTAAATTGATGATCATACTCAAGAGCCTGATTTCAATGCATGTAGAAAATTTTTTATTTTTTTTGATTCGATACTAAAATCGGAACAGGATTCAGTTGAATTATGGCGTCAGAGCTGGTAACCAACTTTCAGGAATTGCTCCCCTCATGGAGCAATCCGGTTATGCCCGGTTTATCGGAAGCCCGGGATTATGGGATTACCAGGGTTTGGCGGAAGGGTTCCATCGAGTGATTATCGATTATTGACGAAAATATTTACCGAAAGCCTTGCCAAAATCATTTTCCGGAAAACTATAAACAATCCCTGCAAATCATTTTATTGTTCACGAGTTCCAGCTTGGATGGCATGGTAGGCTCACCACAGACTTGGCACGGTTCTGAAGGCTCCATTCGGGCCTTTGGCGGAAGATCTACCGTTGTAGTTTCCATAGTGAAAAGATTTTCCATAGATTTCTTTAGGATATCTTCAGTTCTTTGTTGATGAAGTTGTGCAAATTCTTCCCGGTCCTTATCCGTGGCTTTATTATCCCTGACTTTTTCAATCAGTTGACGGTATCTTTCATCAGGTTCCAAGACTCCCGGCTTCATGGAAAGGCGAAGGCCTTTTCCGGTGTTTCTGGAAAAGAATGTAAAAACCATTTTTCCATGATTTTTATATATGAAATTGCCTTTGCCGAATGTACATCCTGTAAGCACCTGGATTGCATCCACGCAGCAGGCGTCATTTTCGACGATGGCAACAATTTCCTCGTCAACAGACCGGTTTTCCTCAAGCCACGCAAGGGCGGCTTTTGACGCCTGATAGCCAATGGCAAGACCAGGACAAACATGGCCGTGAAATTGCTCACATCTTTTAAAATCTTCGCTTGCCATAATTTTTTCCGCAAGCATGATATTCCTCCTTATGGGAAAGCATGGTTAAATTCAGTTAACTTTTTTTGGATGCGTACCCGTCAGCATACCATCCTCCTCCCTTTAATTTAAATGTGCAAACAGAAATAATCTTGTGGGCTTTTTCATGGCATTCAGGGCATTCGATTTCATATGAATCGGTTCTTTCCAGTTTTTCCAAGATATGTCCGTTGGGGCATTCATATTCGTAAAACGGCATCAATGTTTCCTTTCCAATGTATCAGATTGAGTCGAAAAAGTTCGGATACTTGCTTTAAAATAAAATCGGTCAACCGGGTATACGGAAATATCCACCCGGACTTTTTAAGACTTTGTAAAAAGCGATTATAGTCCTGATTATTTTCATGTCAAGAAAATTTAAGGTTTTCCCAAAGCGGCCTTCATTTTTTCCAATTCTTCAGAACCCATGGAAAAGCTGTGCTTTTCGTCGGGGAATTTTCTTTCCGTTACCTCGGTTTTATATTCCTCAATGGCTTTGGCGATTATATCGCTGATTTTGACATATTGTTTGACGAATTTTGGAGTAAAGCGATCAAACAGGCCTATTAGGTCATGGATGACAAGGACTTGTCCATCGCATTGAACCCCGGCACCAATGCCGATGGTAGGAATAGAAATGGACTCTGTGATGACCTTTGCAATGGGTGAGGGGATGGCCTCAAGAACAATGGAAAAACATCCCGCGGTTTCCAATGCTTTGGCATCCTCGAAAAGTGCACGAGCTGCATCGGCACTTTTCCCCTGAACCTTGAATCCGCCCAAAGCCGATGCTGTCTGAGGTGTCAGGCCGATATGGCCCTGAACCGGAATACCCGCATTGACAACAGCTTCCACCACTGGAGCCATATTTTTGCCGCCTTCCAGCTTGATACAATCGGCGCGGCCCTCTTTTAACATACGGTTGGCATTGGACACCGCTTTTTTTATGGACACATTATAGGAACCAAAAGGCATGTCACCGATAACCAGTGCGTTTTTCACCACTCTTGAAACGGCTTTGGTATGATGAATCATTTCATCCATGGTAACCGATACCGTATCCGGATATCCTAAGACCACCATACCCAGAGAGTCTCCTACTAGAACAATGTCAATACCTCCCTGATCTATGAGCAACGCCAGAGGATAATCGTATGCGGTCAACATGGTGATGGGCATTCCATCGTGTTTTCTGGCTTTGATATCGGGAACAGTGATTTTGGCCATACTTTTCTCCTTGATTTTTTTAAGGTCATTCATATTCGATATTCAGCAGTGGCCTCCATGGCCCTGATAATGCGGTATAAAAAAAGATTTACCGGAGTCGATATTCCTAAAGCTTCTGCTTTATGGACAATTGCGCCATTGATCGCTCCGATTTCGGTGTGTGCGCCCTTCAGGATATCCTGAAGCATACTTGCCCGATTTGTTGCGGTGGCTTCACAAACCTTTTTCACCTGTGCGACAGGATCATCATATGGAAGCATCACCCCGAGTGCATCAGCAACAGCCACGGCTTCGGATACAGCTTCTTTCATGATATCGGCACATTCGGAAGTTTTTCCGATGACACCGTTGGGCACACGGCAAATGGCTGTCAGGGCATTGATTCCTGCATTGATGACTAGCTTTCCCCATACCAGGCTATTTACATTATCCGCTAATGTCGTGTCTATTCCGGCGGCATTGAATGTGTGGACAATTTTTTGGATCAGTGTCTTTCTTGAGGGCATATTTGCAATATGGGTCGGACCCATTCCGGCATGCCGGATATGTCCCGGACCCAAATAGGTACCTCCGTGTGAAGTAACACCTGCTACAGCATTTTCAGGCCCTAAAATATCCTGGATCGCCTCGAAATTTCCGATACCGTTTTGAAGCGTCAACGCGATTCCTTCAGGCAATAAAATAGCCCGTGCCGTATAAGCAGCATTTCGGGTATTGCAGGATTTGGTAAAAATAATTGCCAGGTCAAATCGATCCGATAACTCCTCAGGATGATTGGTAATCCTTAGATTAAAAGTACTAAAAGAATTATCCATGTTCTCCACAGTCAACCCGTTTTTTCGGATTGCCTGCACATGATCATGGGAAATATCGATAAGTGATACCTCGGATACTTTTGACAACATGGAACCAAAAAGGGACCCCATGGCTCCCGCACCAATAATGGCGATCTTCAAGGAAAATTCCTCCTGTTCATACGATTCGTATGATTTTTTGACGGAAATTTTTTATCCGGTAAATGAGATATATTTCATATTCCGAGTTTCTACAAAATCCAGCAAAGGGTCAAGGAATTTTTATGGGAACATGGTTCATCATCCGGATTGTCTCCTGGATGCTTTGATAAAGGCACGAAAAATATCCTGATGTGCATTATGCTGAGGAAGATATTCCGGATGCCACTGCACGCCGATTACAAATGGATGAGAGATAGATTCGACGGCTTGAATGACTCGATTGGATTCAATTGCTGCTGAACGAATATTTTTTCCCAGTTTGTTAATGGCCTGGTAATGAAGTGCATTGACCATCAATTGTCTGCGTTTTAAAATAATTGCCAGCTTGCTAGCCGGCTGTATAAATACTTGCTTTTTGGGAAAAACCGTTTGAAATTGTGGTGTTTCAGAATAAAAATCGCTCAAATCCTGAAATAATGACCCTCCCATAAATACATTGATCAACTGTGCCCCGCGGCAAATACCCAGGATCGGCATATTTATTTCAAGGGCTTTTTTGATGAGATCATATTCCATATCATCGCGCAGGTAGTCTTCTTTGATGAAAATTACACTAAAGAGCTTTCGAAAAAAGTAAACCATCGGATAAAGCAGAATCCGGCCTGCGGTGTATAAAAAAGATTTTTTTTTCCTGATAACCTCCCTTGCCAGCATGATTTTTTCCTGGCCATAGAGATTGGGGTTTACATCGGCACCCCCTCCGATGATCAATCCATTTAAGCAATTTGCGGAAACAGGTTTTAAGGGTGTTATCCTGATGGCTTTACCACCTGCTCTGAAAACCGCAATCCTGGTAAATAACCAAGCGGCATCTCCACCTTTGTCCGGTCCCGTGACTCCGATAACAGGTCTCATCGGCTTTGATTTTCCAGCCACCCAGGAACTTTTTCAATCCATTTAAACATTCTGATTCCCAGTGGAAAATCTACAATTTTCATAAAATCCCGGGCCATTTTTTGAATTTTTATGGGATCATTGGCCAGTTTTTCCACCTGGACCCATAAATTCCATTCACGAGCAACGCTCCATTTTGGGTCATCTATCTGACTGTTGGGAAGGCGATAATGAAAAGTAGGCCTGGCCTTGATCAAATCCTTTTCCACATCATGTTGAAAAACCCGGTCACAATCGATAAAGCAAAAAAGAGGAAGCATGTCCAAAGGGCGGTTGCGCGTAGGATTGTACTTCAGGTAGTCATCAATAAGTTCGCTGATCGTTGGACGATAGGAGGGATTTAAAACCTGACGAATGTAGTTGCCTGGAAATTCATTGATAAAGGGTGCAATCCTTCGGGTCATGTCGATTTCGGATATTTTGAAAATCCAATTGTAAAGCAGCACAAATGCTCTCAGGTAATTGAGAATCATATCAACGCTCAGGGAAGGCACTTCCGGGTTTATCTGAAGACTGAACGCATATACGATCGAGGCTTTGGTACCCTTGGCATGCACTGATCGAAGTTTTTTATTGAGTGTTTCAACAATATCCAGCTCGGTAACAGGTATCGGTGGAAGCACGATTTCAAGAGGCACCAATGTTTCCGCCATTTTAAAAAGGACATTTTCAATATTTTTCCCGATATCAAACCTGTCTATATCGAAACCGAATTTTATCAGATAATCTTTATAGCGTTGGTCTTTTAATATAGCCGCATCCAGTTCCACTACGAAATCACCGTAGACTGTTTGGACAACCCGGTACAAAAAACGGCTTTCAGCAACAATTTTTCCTCCGAAAAGGTCGGCGACGATTTGGGCGGCTGTCTTGAGTTTGATACCTGAAAATTCGATCTCAAAACCGGCTTTTCGGGTATTGCCGTCGGCGTTTTCCAGAACAGGAGGAAGTTGAAATTCTTTTGATGTAATCATGTTGTCAGATTTATAACAACTCCCCATCCATGAGGGTTTCTTCGGCTCCCTTTAATAAATTCGGCGAAATAGTCGTGAACAGATATGCTATCAGCGGCAGATAACCCTAAAAGGTTACACGAAATACTATTGGATACCCATATTAGTGGCACGGATAAAGCCACTATCAAGTGAAGGACTAAAATAAACCGAAATTTTCCCTGCTTTTTCCAAAAATTCAATCTTTGCTTTTCCGTATCTGAATGTTGCATAATAAAAATATGACAAATTTTAACTTTTGATGTCAAGGAAGATGTGCTGACGCATGATAAAAAATACTGGGTGTGTGTTTAGGTTTTTACCCAAATTTGACCTACTTACTGTCTTTGAATCTTAAATCCCAGGATTTACGAGATGCATTCATGTGAATTGCAACGGATTGGTAAGTGAGGGGCGGTATCCGGAGGATTGAGTGGGTTTATCCAGTTCGTGCATGGGGAACGTCTTTTGTATCCGCGCTTAGGCGCATTGTTTCTGATTATCATCGAAAAAGACATTCTGATAAGGCTCCCCGCCTTTGTGATGACTGATCTGAATGGTCACTTTCAGATTCATGCGCTTGAGAAAATCAAGCAGTTTGTCAATGGTAAAACGGCTGAAGTGACCGTTTAACAGGTGTGAAATTTCGGCCTGTTTCACTCCAAGAACCTCGGCCAGCTCTTTCTGTTTTATATTCTTGTCCTTTAAGAGCTGTATGACATGGTAACCGATCATGGCCCGCGCCTGTAATTCTTCGGCATCTTCCACATCGAGGTCGGCAAAAACGTTGCCTGAGCTTCTTTCAAATTCAATGTCCATTTTCTCTTTTCTCATCTTTGGCCAATTCCTGTGCTTCCTTATAACGTTTTTTGATTAAATCAACGTCCTTTTTCATAGTGGCAATGCCCCTCTTTGATTTTTTCTGAAAGGCATGCAATACGTAGATTTTTTCTCCTAACTGAACCGCCTGAACACAACGGTAAGCCTCCTTGTCGTATTTCAAGGCAATTATAATAATCCCAGGGCCCACTCCTTTAAATGTTTTTGCATCCTTCGGCATTGCGCCAAACTGGATAAGCTGAAGCTCGTCTCCGATCAGCTTTCTTACCTCTTCCGGAAACCCGAGAATATTTTTCCTTGAGTCTCCCATCCATATAATAGGGCGCAATCTTTCCGGTTTTTCAATCATCCAATTTTCTCATACCATAATATATAGGAACTTTCCTATATTATCAAGTTGGTTTCGCCGATATCAAATATTTACGCGGTCGGTCCAGGAAAAAGCCGACCTTCGTGGCAGTGGTAACTCAACGGATTCCAGGGACCTCCAGATTTCCTCCCAACCTCCGGAAAAATCGTGGCGGTTCAAAGTGTCCACCATCGTTCGTTCCAGGTTTGTGACACGAATGTTGAGTCCGTTGCGGTCTTCCGTTACGCCATATCGCCAAATCTCCTGGCTAAGTTGGCCCTGTGAAGCACATCAGTTTCCTTTGTCAACGCGAATCGGTGTGTCTCTATACGTCCTACACAGAACTGCATTCGATTTTCGGATAGCTTTTCCACTGAATAGTGTTCAAGATGCTTTACAAGACTGCTCACAGTACAGACACCTTGAGGTACCGCTGTCTTGAATTCGGCCTGGCCGGCGAAAACCACTATTGACTGGATTGCATTGTTCCGCCGGTCATTGCCAGATACTTAAAATTTGCCGCCCGGTAGCATGTCCCGTCATAATATTGCGGATCGACGAAGCTTAATCAAATCAATACCTTCCAGAAAAATAACAAATGATGGACAGTTTGCATAAAAGTTCTTGATCGAAAGGGTTGTTTTCATGCACACTGGCACTTTGAATCTTAAAACCCAAAACAACTGCTTATATTGATAATATGATGGATGAACCTCTTAATGCCCTTTTTATCGTTGACCCCGAATTGGCTAACAAGGTTCAGGCTTTGTTAACATCTCAAAATGCTGATGTTTCGCAAAAGCATCTTGAAATGCTTTTGGAGGAATCTTTTCGGGGTATGAATCAGGAAATATTCTTTGGATACGCTATTGCCCTTGGGTTTGCAGAGATATTGGGTAAGAAACCCTCCAAGATTGAAATCTTTCGTGATCTGATCCGAAAAACCTCTCAAAAAGGTCCGACTCTGGGTGTGTTAATGGCGAACCATCTTCCACCCGTGCTGATCTATGGTACTGACTATTTATTGCAAAAATTTTTGTCAACCGTTTCTATTATGGAATCCAAGGGCACATATACATTGAAGTCAGCTCTGGAGGTCCTGTCGGAATTGTTGAACGCAAAGGAACAGGCAGCCGCGTCATCATTTATGGATCTTCTCACCGAGACTTTCTCACAGGATATCACTTATAATCAGTCTCTTCATTTATCCCATATCCTTCCAAATGCCGTTCGGTCATTTCCCAGTGATATCAGAATTTGGCTTCTTCCCTTGCTTACCCGGGTCATTGCCGCCGATATTCATTTGACGGAGCCCTTTCTCGAAGGTTTCGAAAAAGGGCTCAATCTGCTTTCCAAAGAAGCCTTGAACCGGTTTATCGGTATCGGGCTGAAAAAACTTGTGCGCGGAAGGAGCCCGGCATCAAAGTTTATCTCTCTGGAATCCGGTTTAGGACTGGAAACTTTTCAACAATTACAGGTAATCGCTTCTTTTTCACAAGTTCGCCATCAACTCGATCAATACCTCCAGGCCAGAACCGGCATGGCTTTGTTGGTCAGGCCCCTGTCTGACCTTCCTGAAAAATTTTTGGAAAAATCTGGTGATTCTATTTCAGTACTGTCTGATGGACGATTTATTTACCTTCCAGATAAAATCGGAGTATATTCCTCCCATGAAAAAAATATCCTTTTATATAAGTGTCTGACTAAACTGGAAGCCGGGCTTTATGAATTCGGGACCTTTGATTTTGATCCGGAAAAGATAGAAGGGATTGATGGCTTCGCCATGAAAACAGCCGACCGGAAAGTTTCGGACCTGGAATATTTTCTGGACAATTTTTCAATAAAACCCCTTGCACAGGATTTGTTTACGGTATTTGAGCATGGCAGGATTCATTTTTTAATGGGCCAAAAGTATCCGGGCATGTTGAAACGCTCAGTGCCTTTGCTGAAAGATGAAATTTTTCAGGCCTTAAATCAAAAGGATACCGCAAGCTTCACCTTTTATTTGTACACAAAAATTGTTTTGGGTATTTTGCCTGAACACGAAATGACCAGCGATGAATCTAAACTGATAAACAATATTGCATCCGTTTTTAAAGAAACCATTTCCCATAAACCTGAGGTCGAAACAAGCGCTTTGCTGGTGCTTGAATTCTATCCCGTTTTGGAAATGTTTTTCAGGCGGGTTTATACTCCTTTAGAAACTCCCTTTAGCAGAAAAATCCGGCCTTGGTTGTATTTTTCAACCTTCAATCATTATGAAAAAACGGCGACTTCAATCAAATTAAAACTGCAAAAACAGGGCATAAAGCTTTTCAAATCCGATATCCGAAAACGTTTGATCGAAAAAGGAGGACGTCTTAGCCTGGATGATCTGAAAAACATGGCTTTAATGCCACCTTCCAAGCATAATGATATTGGAATTGAAACGGTCCGGATTGATTTTTCCGGTTTGGACTTAAATGAATTTATCGAAGAAACCAATTTGTCGGAATTATCCCGGAATGAGGTTTCAGGAGCGGTTTTCCGGCACCGTGAATGGGATTACCGCATGGGAGACTATATCCATAATCATGTCAGGGTACTCGACAGAAAGATCACTGAAAAAAAAGGCGATTTTTATCAACAGACCCTGACAAAACACCAGGGACTGGTCAGCCGGATTCGATATGCTTTCGAGTTATTAAAACCCGAAGGGCTTAAAATTTTAAAACCCTGGGTGGAAGGTGACGATTTTGATTACCGGGCAATGCTCGATTTTGTCATTGATAAAAAAGCAGGATGGCTACCGTCTGACCGCCTTTATATAAAAAGACTCAAACAACAGCGAGATGTCGCGGTGCTGCTTCTGGTCGATCTTTCAAAATCGACTTCCAATCTGGTTTTCGAATCAACGCATACGGTTCTGGATGTTGAAAAAGAGGCCATCATTCTTTTTTGTGAAGCTTTGGAAGTCCTGGGAGATAAGTCATCCATTGCCGGTTTTTCAGGCACAGGACGTTTGGGCGTTGATTATTACCGGATTAAGGATTTCACGGAATCCCTGGATGACAAGGTAAAAAGGCGTATCAATGCCATGTCACCACAGCGAAGCACACGGATGGGTGCGGCAATCCGCCATGCTGTCAATGAACTGGGAAAAGTTGAGGCCATGGTGCGTCTTCTGATTTTGCTGGGTGATGGCTTTCCTAACGATCTTGAGTATAAACAGGGTTATGCCATCGAGGATACACGAAAAGCCGCTTCCGAAGCACTTGCCAAAAATATCTCATTCAGAGCCATCACGGTCAATATTGCAGGCGATTCGAAACTTGATGATCTTTACGGCAATGTCCATCATAGCGTCATTTCAGATGTACGGGAATTGCCTGATAAACTTCTTCGGATTTACAGCGCATTGACAAAGTATTAATGTATATTAGGGTTGGTTCAGACTTTATTTGGAAGGCCTCCTCACAATGACAGGGGGACAGGCGTGCTTTTTTGAAATTTCAATTAAACATGAGGGCCTGAATGAAAATCTATGATGATATATTTGTGTGGGATGGCTGGGGAGGCCTTTTAAAACTTGCCAGCGGCAAATGCCGGGTGAAAATCTTTGATCTGAAAAAAGGGAAACCGGATGCTGTCGCTTTTTTAAAGCCCATTATTGTGGTTATATCGGATGTGCCCGACAGCAAAATGTCGATTAAAAGCTGTTCAAGTCATATCGCCACAAGGCTTACGCAAAAATTCAGCATAGATCATTCCAGGATGCTCTTTATCGAATATTATCCGTCAATTAATTACGGAGATAAACACCAATATCATATCCCTGAAAAATATGAACTTGTCGAGTTTCAATGGCACGAGGACAGAGCCATCGCCCCCAAATGGCGCATTTTAAAGCCACCCATGCTCGATGTGGTTAAAGACCTTTTAAAACCAGGTCAACAATGATTCCAATGAATTTTACCGGGCAAAAGCATAAGTTTTTATCCCGAATGACCTTTCAATGACATTGGCCTCATAGGGGGTATGACAAAAACATACCACTTTGCTGCGGTCAATATCCGACAAACTGAAATCTCCGGGATATCTGTATTCCGCCTCCTGTTTCCAGTCCGTTTTTACCCCCCTGGATTGAAGCTGCCAGAAAGGCATATTTTCCGGATATTCTCCCTTACGATAATATTGGACAGGAACAATTCCCAACTGCCTTGCTGTTGTTTTTTCGATGCCGATCCCATAGGGCTCAAATGACATTCGGCGGTAACGGGATCGCCATTTCATGAGGGGCAAGATCTTGTCCGGGGCTAGTCCTGAAAAAGACACGACAGGAATACCCCTGGGCATATGAGCCGAGGATGCAATTATTTTTCCGGTTTTTACAATGTTTTGTATCGTATGAAATGCGGTTCGGGGATAAAAATCAGAGCCTGCAACAGCACAAAAATATGCATGTTTCTTTTCAGATGGCCACGGACCGTTGGGTGCACGGGTCCAGTGGATAATATACCGGTCGCCGATATTTATGGTCTCGGACGGCAATTTGTCTCTTTCGATATCATAGGCAAGGGGGCGTTCTCTTTTTTGATATTCAATTTGAAAGAGAGTAATGACTTCACCTTGTTTTTCATTTATTTTTTTTTGAATCAGATCCTCCATATGGCCTTTGGCCCTTATGGAAACAGGAATCAGGATATCTGCTTCGAAAACAGCCGCATAGTCACGGTCATACAGCAGTTTTCGGTTCTGATAATCCTTTGCTTTCGACATAACTGCCCTGAATCTGACAAGTGATTTGTCAAGGTTGAATTGGTCTATGGTGGTTTGCTGAAGTGTTTCAAATTCATGTTCAACTGTCGCCGGGATCAATACCACTTGCTCGATTTTTCGGATTTGAGCCAGATAAATCAGAAATTCCCAGGTTTGCATGCCTAATGATGTGAGAAGGCAAAGATGGTTCTTTTTGACCCACTCAACGGCAAGAAGTGTTTGTCTGACCCATTGTGTAAGGCGGCAGGGCCTCAGGGGTTGTCTGGATAGAAGAATGGCCGATGTTTTCATAATTCAAACACGGCATATAAAGGAAAATGATCTGAAGGATACAATCCGGCGAACTTGTCCCTTATGATCCCCCATTTTACAGGTTTAAGATTACCCCGGTACATAATCCAATCGATCTGATTGTCACCGGCCTGGCCTGAAAATCCGTGGTGTGTGCCGGAATAGGGTTCGGGAAAGACCGGTTTGAAGAATTTGATATCGGCAGTGGTATCTCTAATCTCCTGATATTCGCCGGTAAAAACTTTGTGGCACCGTTGTGAGGGCTTGCAGTTGAAATCCCCCACAAGTATTGCCGGAATATCGGGGGGAAACTTTAAAAGCCGTTCCATGATGTAACTTGCGCTTTCTACCTGGATTTGTTCATCAAAATCAAAGTGAGTGTTGATGATAATAAGGCGTCTGTTATTGCGTTTAAACAGGCCTATTGTACACTGGCGCGGCCACTTGCTTTTGGGCGACCGACTTGGAATGTCAGGTGTTGGGCTCAGGTAGAAATGCTCCCATGTGATACACTGCCAGATGTCCTTATAAAAAATCAGGTTGTTTTGCCAAAACTGGGGAGACGGCTTACGCTTTCCAATATTATGATGGTCTTTAAGAATGGTTTTTAAAAAATCTCCCTGAAAGTCGTTGGCTTCCTGAAATGCCATAAAATCCGATAAAAACTCATTTAACAGGATGGGAAATCCCTTTTTTCGAAACTCCCAGTCATTGGGACCATCATCGGCCAGGCCAAAACGAAGGTTTAAGGTAAAAACAGATAGGGTTGTCTTATCTGCTGTTTTTTCGCTTTCATTCATAATGGAGTGCCATTTATTCAGCTTTTCGGGTAAATAATAACAGGTACTTTGAAAAATCAAGGGATAGATGTTTAAAATTTTCAAAAGTCACATCTGAAAAGTTAAGTTTCTCTTGCCTTTTAAGCGTGTCAAAAATTTTCAGATAATTAAATAAAATTCGATCCTCCCATTTAAAGCCAAGCTTTCGGGCCATATCCGGGATGCTTTCCCTGTTACCCTCGATCTCAAGAAAGGTTCCAAAAGGCATGTTGTCAATGCAAAAATGAGTGTCTTGTAAAACCAAAGTTTCTCTCCATTTTTCGTAGACTTGTTCAGCGCAAAACCCTATTGACGTTAAAATGGATTCCATCACGTCAAAATCACTGACTTCTACTTCCAACTCCCTGAAAATTTTAAAGTTCAAATCATCGAGTTCAGGTTCTGATTTGTAAGTCAAAGTCACGCGGTTATCTTTGCGAAGCCTTAAAAGAGCGTTTTTTTTTATCAGGCTTTTGTCTCTGTCTTCAAAACGGATATTGCTTTCAAAAAAACGCCCTAAACTTCGGGCCCCAAGTTTTAGTATATTTTCCCGGACAGCGTTTGTATCCGGCAAGAAAAATTTTACCTCTATTTCCAGGGAATCCATCAATGATTAATCCTTAATGTTTTTCTTGCAAAGTCATTAACCTCGTTAATCCGGCGAAGGATAGTTTCCGGGATCGATTGAAAATATTAAATACCGACAGTCATCCATTAAACCCCTGACACCTGATATAGTAAAAAAGTTTTTTTGTGTCAATTTTGATAAATTTTTGATACAAGTTTTTACTTTAACGGTCAAAAATATTGATTTGAATTTTTTCTTGACAGGATTTTTTTTTTCATATAACGTTATTGACTTATACTGAATATGAACAGGAGATTTTAACGTGAAAAAATATACCTATAGTGCTAAACAGACTGATATCCTTAAAAAATGGTATGTGGTGGATGCTTCAGGAATGGTGTTGGGGCGCTTGGCCAGCCAGGTTGCATCACGCCTGCGCGGTAAACACAACCCTTTGTTTACCCCTCATGTGGATTGTGGTGACAGCGTGATTGTCATAAATGCCGAGAAAATAGTGCTTACCGGCAGAAAATGGGACCAGAAAATGTATCATCGACACAGTGGATACACCGGCGGATTAAAAAGCATTACCGCAAAAAAGTTACTGGAAAAAAGGGCTGAAGACCTGGTCCGTTTTGCCGTCAAAGGGATGCTTCCTAAAAATCGCCTTGGTACAAAAATTTTAAAAAAACTGAAAGTTTACACGGGAGGCAACCATCCTCACGAAGCCCAACAGCCTCAGGATCTTAGTCTGAGCCCAACCGATTAAATCTAAAGGATGCCCCTGCTAACCATAAACCAAAGCCATGACTAAAGTCGGGAAATTTATTAAATAAACGGGGAACAAATGGAGAAAGCAAACATTTATTACGCGACAGGAAGACGCAAAAGTTCGGTTGCCAGAACATGGATTAAGCCCGGCAACGGTAATCTCATTGTCAATAATCGGCCCGCCGATAAGTATTTCAGAATTCAAAACACCTTTAAAACCATGCTTCAGCCCCTGGCACTGACAAATACCTTGGGAGAATTCGATGTCAAGGTGACCGTTAAAGGCGGTGGTTATTCAGGACAGGCCGGAGCAATTCGCCATGGAATCACCAGGGCTTTAATGTTGGCCAATCCGGAATTCAGGTCCCAGCTTAAAAGAGCAGGTTTTGTCCGCAGAGACCCGAGGACCAAGGAAAGAAAGAAATACGGCCAACGAGGAGCGCGAGCGCGTTACCAGTTCTCCAAGCGTTAACATCAGGTTTTCATTTCAAAAATATAATAGGGGAAAAGCGCTGATGATCAGCAACTTTTCCCCTATTCATTTTGTTAGCTTTTCCTCCTTTTGCCCATTTGCGTAAGTTAAGGATTTGACAAGGTATTAAAGATTGTCATTCTGAGGAGGCCTAAATTGTAAGCGGTTATATGACACGCGCTCAATGGCCGACGAAGAATCTTTCCTTCACGCCGGCACCGCCTCTCTTGTTTCAACTCCGAGTCAATCTGATGGATCGGTCCAGCCTCGGGAAAAGAGATTCTTCGGTTGCTGTGGTTTCAATCAAGTTATTGGGAAATATTTTCTTTTCAAGCATCAAGTCACTGCGAGCCGCTTCCTCAGAATAACATGCAAGAGACTACTTTCGCACCATAATGCCGGTATCAGATAGTACCTTAGCTTGACGCCAATTGGCGAAGGCCGGAATCCTGGAAAGTAAATGAGATTAAACCAGCTGATGTTTACATTTTACAATCAGGTCAAATAAATGGTATGTTTTGTGCTGAAGTCACTTGTTTTGGGTAACTCCTCAAAGTTCCCCTTTTATTATGGTGCCACATGGCATCAGGAAAAAGGGGGAAGCAACAAAAGTCCCCCTTTGTAAAAGGGGAATTTAGGGGGATTTTTAAACGGTATCAGGATTTTCAAATACCTCCGGCCCCCTTTTTCAAAGGGGGAGAAAGAATGGCTCGACATTTCAAAGAGCGGAGATAGAGACACCCAACTTTTTCAAAGGGGAGAGACAATGAAGTTTATCACTTTAGGTCAGTCTGACATAGAAATCAGCCGAATTATTATGGGAACCTGGCAGGCTGGAAAAACCATGTGGACAGGCATTGATGACGCCGAGACTACAAAAGCCATGCGGGTCGCCTTTGATGCAGGTATTACTACCTTTGACACCGCAACAGTTTATGGCAACGGCCATTCTGAGCGGATAGTGGGAAAGGCCCTGGAGGAAGTTCGGGATCGAGTGGTTATCGCCACAAAGGTCTTTGCCCACTCCCTTGCACACGACAAAGTCATCAAAGCATGCCACACTTCATTGAAAGATCTGGGAACGGATTATATTGATCTTTACCAGATCCACTGGCCTGCAGGTTCTTTCGGAAGTAAAAAGATACCGATTGAAGAAACCATGGGTGCCTTGAATAAACTCAAGGAACAGAAAAAAATCCGTGCCATCGGTGTATCGAATTTTTCCCGCGTACAGATCGAGGAAGCATCCCGATATGGACAAATTGACAGCCACCAACCTCCTTATTCACTATTTTGGCGTCATGAGGAAAAGGATGCCACTCCGTATTGTGTCAGAAATAATATTTCCATCCTGGCATACTCCCCAATGGCCCAGGGCATTCTCACCGGTAAGTTCGGGCCGGACCATACATTTGAAGAAGGCGATCATCGGGCTAAAAACCGTCTTTTTTATCCGGAGCATTACCCGCGGGTTCAGGAAGCTTTGGCAAAACTGCACCCAATAGCGGAACGAAACAATATCACCATGGCCCAACTCGCGCTTGCCTGGGTCATCTCTCATCAAGGCACCTGTGCCATTGCGGGTGCACGAAATGCGGCGCAGGCTATCCAGAATGCACATGCCGGAGATATTAAGCTTTCTGAAGAAGATCTGGTCGAAATGGACGGTATCGGACGAAGTGTGACCGATCATCTGGACGATAATCCCGTATTGTGGAAATGGTAAGCCATGACTGAGTAATTGGCCATTTAACTTATTCTGAGAAACTAAACAACACCGCTTATTTTCTGATACAAAGCCCTTGGCTAACGAAGAATCTTTCGTTTCCGAAGGCTTACTCTATCATGTTACGGTGGGGCCGCCGAACAATTTCCAGGCCAGCATGCCCCAGGAAAGATGATGGACATGTTTGAAGCCGTATTTTTTGAGCATATAGGCGGCAATGGGAGAGCGATGGCCGGTCATGCATATGACAAGGATAGGTCTGTTGCGGTCTATGTTATCGGCTGCACTAGAATATGCGAGTATTTCAGGAAGATGAATCACGCCATCAATATGAAACAGGTTATATTCGGCCAGGGTGCGCACATCTATAAATGTCATCTCTTTTTTCATTTGGGCAAAATTTTTTTTAAGTTTCCAGGGAAACATCAGCCCAACGCCCAGGTAATACCAAGCCAGCTCCCAAATGATAAAAAAAATCACAACAGCGCCATAAATATAAACAATCACGTTTCAGCACCAATTTTAGAGGGTTAACTATTTTTTTCAATCATAGCTGTAAACTTTATAGGTGGTTGATGTGCCCATCAGAGCATCCACCTGGGATTCCGTTTCGACTCTTTTCTGATTGGCAAGCCAACCCTCCCAGGCTTCTCTTGATTTCCACGTGCTGATCACCAGGTATTCATTGCGGTCATCAATGTTTCTGAGCGTTTCACCGGAAATGTATCCTGGCTGATGGTTGGCTAAATTTCTAAGTTCAATCAACAATTGGGACAGTCTGGGTAAAATGGAAACATCCATGGCGGCGGTCCATTGAGGAATTTTTCGTGTCATCAATACCCGTATGGTCATTTTATTGCATCTCCTTTAATCTCAGACTTGTTGGAAAACCAAAATCCCCCTCAATCCCCCTTTTTCAAAGGGGGACTTTTCGTTACCCCTTTTTCAAAGGGGGGCAGGGGGGATTTAATAATCTATTAAAAAAAAAGCATCGAACGATTATTACATTACCCCACAAAGCTTTTCAGGGTTAAAAGCACCCCGGCGGCCACTGCCGAGCCGATTACTCCGGCCACATTGGGCCCCATGGCATGCATCAGCAACATGTTTTGGGGATCGGCCTCCATGCCGAGCTTCTGGCTGACCCGCGCAGCCATGGGAACTGCCGAAACCCCGGCTGATCCAATCAATGGATTAATCTTGGTGCCGGGAAAAAGATTCATGGTTTTGGCCATGATCACCCCTGATGCAGTCCCGATACAAAATGCAATCACCCCCAGAACAAGAATTCCCAGGGTGGATATGTTCAAAAATTGTCCAGCCGAAAGCTGAGCCCCCACCCCGAGACCCAGAAGAATTGTGACAATATTGATCAGGGCATTCTGAGCGGTATTCGACAGCCTGTTGACAACTCCGCATTCGCGCATCAGGTTTCCGAACATAAAAAAACCGATCAGAGGCGATGCCGACGGCAGAAGGAAAATACACAATCCGAAAACAGACAAAGGAAAAATAATCTTTTCGGCTTTTCCCACGTGACGAAGCTGTTGCATGCGAATTTTACGTTCCCCGGATGTGGTCAGAAGTCTCATGATCGGCGGTTGGATCAACGGCACCAGAGCCATATATGAATAGGCCGCAACAGCAATGGACCCCAGCAGATGAGGTGCAAGCTGGCTGGAGAGAAAGATTGCCGTGGGCCCGTCAGCACCGCCGATAATACCGATGGAGGCTGCATCCAACAGATTGAATTCAATGCCCGGAACATATTCCGAAAGCACCAGCGCTCCGATCAATGTGGAAAATATTCCAAATTGGGCCGCTGCTCCCAGAATCGCCGTTTTAGGATTGGCCAGCATGGGCCCGAAATCGGTCATGGCCCCAACGCCCATAAATATCAGAAGCGGAAAAACACCTGTCTTAATACCCACCGTATAGATATAATAGAGAACTCCTCCGGGATCACTCATGTTAGCGACAGGAATATTGGTCATAATGGCCCCAAAACCGATGGGTACCAACAGAAGCGGTTCGAATCTTTTTTTTATTGCCAGGTACAATAAAACAAAGCCGATGCCCACCATGGCCATACGACCGACACCATCAACCCTGTTTCCTGTTGATGGAAAAAAGAACGTGTACAGGCCGGTGGACTGACCGAAATTGACCAGTAATCTGTCGATGGACGGAAGAACCTCATAGCCCGGACCGGAATCATCGGTTTCAGACCAGGATATACCTCCTGCAAAAAAACACAAAAGGACCGCCAGGAAAAACAATACGAGTATTTTTTTTTTGTTCATGGCACTTTCCTGAGTATTTTTTATTTACCTGAGGGTCGCAATGAGCTGACCGGATTGGACCGTATGCCCTTTTTCTACTTCGACAGAAACAATGACCCCATCCTCGGGCGCTGTCACCGGCGTTTCCATTTTCATGGCTTCGAGAATCACCAGGGTGTCTCCCGAATTTACCCTGTCTCCCACCTTGCAGCTAACCTCGTAAACATTGCCCGGAAGCTGCGCAAATATTTCCACCAAAGGCTCCTCAGCAGTTGCCGGAACAGTTTTCACCGAGGGCATCGGAGATACGGCGGTAACTTCGCCAGTATCATCTTCAACCATGACCTGGTAGGTTTCACCTGATACGGTAATCTTATATTTCATGGGACCAACCGGCTGCGGGGCAACTTCAGCAGGTTTGGGTTGCAAAGCGGTTTTTTTGGCAGGCTCAGCTTTTTGTTCCGTAACTTTTCGAACATTGATGGGTTTGTTGCCTTTTAAAAAGTCGAGTCCTTTATTTCCACCTGTGGTTGCCAATGCACCGACAATAAAAATATTCTCATCGGTTACCGGAATTCTTTCTTTTTCCAGAATCACTCTTGCTTTAGGAATTCCAGGTTCTATCACATCGAGAGGGTCACCGTCAAAAACAGGAAGGCCCATCTGTTTTTCGGCAATACTGACAATTTCCGGATCAGGGGGGACTGGTGTCCGTCCAAAATAGCCTAAAATCATCTTGCCGTAACCGTCCGTGATTTTTTTCCAGGGACCCTGGGTGACATTGGCATAGGCCTGTTGGAAATAAAACTGGGAAACCGGGGTAACCGAGGTGCCGAATCCTCCACGGGCCACGCATTCGGACATGGCCTCGATAACTTTGGGGTAAAGGTGAAGCGTTCCTGTATCACGCATCATCATGGTGTTTGCGGTCAACGCCCCTCCGGGCATGGGTGACAGAATCACTTCGGATGACACTTTCTGGGCTTCGGGAGGAAAAAAATAATCTTTAAGGCATTCCTGGAGGACACGATTTGCCTCCAAGATCTTTTTCACATCAATATCCAGTGTAAAGTCGGTGCCTTTCAGGGCATGCCACAGGGAAAGCATGTCCGGCTGGCAGGTTCCGCCGGAAAGGGGAGACCTGGATAGACACACGCCATCAGCACCGGCCTCGATGGCAGCCTTGTACTGAGTTATGCCCACACCTGCTGTTTCATGGGAGTGCATCCAGATAGTATCATCATTTCCCAGAAGTTTTCGGGCCGCCTTGACGGTATCATACACTTTTTGAGGGTTGGAGGTGCCGGAGGCATCCTTAAAACAAATGGAGTCATAGGGAAGTCCCGAATCGAGAATTTCTCGCAATGTTTTTAAATAAAATTCCGGATCATGAGCCCCGCTGCATCCCGGAGGAAGTTCCATCATTGTGATGGCTACCTGGTGATGAAGGCCGGCGTTTTTGATGCACTGACCGGAATAGATCAGGTTGCGAACGTCGTTTAGCGCGTCAAAATTTCGTATATGGGTTATACCATGTTTTTTAAATAGTCTTGCATGAAGATCGATCATGTCTCTGGGCTGAGCAGACAAGGCTACAACATTGATTCCCCTGGCCAATGTCTGTAAAAAAGCCTCAGGACCCGCAGCCTGGCGAAAGCGATCCATCATATCAAATGCGGATTCGCCGCAGTACATAAACAATGCCTGGAACCTCGCTCCGCCACCTGCTTCCATATAAGTTATGCCGGCATGCCGGGCGGCTTCAACCGCAGGAAGAAAATCATCGGTAAGCGCACGCGCGCCAAATACGGACTGAAAACCGTCACGTAATGATGTATCCATAAATCTGATTTTTTTCATTTCAATCACCATTCCTGATTATGATAGTGTCAAACTACCTTGAACAGTCATAAGCCTTGTCATACCGGCGAAGGTATTATATACCCGGAGGCGGTTTCCGTCATCTGCCCCTGACATCGATCCAGGGATTGCGGATCACTGCCTTATTTTTTGCATGCGCGCCTGATGGGCCGCTACCGAGGCACTGATAATGGCAATGAGTTTGCCATTGCCAATGGAAAAAACCATATCGGATGATTTTTTCCTGCTTTTGATCATCGCCTCCCGTTTTTCTTTTTCCGTTAATGGCTTCAGGAGAAGGGTAGATATGTACATAAGTATCACCAGGAGAATCAAAAATGAAAAAACCACCAGCATGCCGACTAACGCAAGTTTCAGCCCTTCAAATATCATGATCACCTCTTAAATTGGTCATCTGAAAATAATTAATGCACCCAATCCTTTCAAAAAAAGGCCATCTAATTAAGGTCATTTATTTTCCAGAAATTCGGCGGGAAGCTCACATGTTTCTGCGGTTGTTTTTGTTTCAACGTAATGGGCAGCGGCAAGAGCCGCAATACAGCCATCAGATGCCGACACCACAATCTGTCTGGCAAACTTGGCCCTTAAATCTCCGATAACATAGAGCCCCGGGATATTTGTTTCACATTTTTCATCCGTGATCACATACCCATCTGCATTCATTTTAATACCACGAGGCACCAATTTATTGTTGGGATTAAAACCTATAAAAATAAATGCGCCATCCGTTGGCAAATCCCACTGCTCGGATGTTTTTGTATTCTTAAGTGAAACGGAGTTAACACCGTCATTACCGGCATTAATGGAAGTGCAGACCGTATTCCAGAGCATCTCGATTTTACATTCGGACTTGATACGCTGCTGAAGAATCATTCCGGCCCGAAGTTCCTCGCGACGATGCACCATATAGACCTTCTGTGCAAGCTTTGCCAGGTATAAGGCCTCCTCCGCGGCCGTATCTCCTCCACCAATCACCACAACGGTTTTGTTTCTGAAAAAGAACCCATCACAAACCCCGCAGTAGGAAACGCCTTTTCCATAATATTCCATCTCACCGGAAACATTAAGCATGCGAGGAGATCCACCGGTAGCAAGAATCACTGCATAGGTTCTGTATTCTTCTCCATTTGCCATTTTCACTGTATGATACTCCAGCCCCGGTAAAACTTCGGTCGCTTCCTCATAAATTATTTTCAAGCCATAGGATTGAGCATGCTCAGCAATTTTCTGGGAAAGTTCCGCCCCGGTAATATTTTCAAAACCAGGGTAATTTTCCACTGTATCCGACATCACCACCTGTCCGCCCATGATACCTTTTTCGATTAGCACGGTCACCAGCGCCGCCCTCATGGCATAAATTCCGGCTGAAAGCCCCCCGGGACCACCACCTACAATAACCAAATCATGAAGTTCCTTTTGTGCCATGGATCGAAAGTCTCCTTATTTAAATTTTCATGCGGGTAAAGACGGAGTGTGCAACAGAAGGATTGCCTAAAAAACTCCGATTTTTCAAATTTTACAAAAGATTGAAGATTTTTAGATTTAGTTCTAAACCTTAATTGCGGGTTTGTCAAAAATTTTGAAAGGCATCATTGCCCCATGCCGTCATTCTGAGGAGGCCAACACCGAAACTAATCAACTGGTTTGAATGTTACGTTTCACGTTCACATTTTCAAGATCATAAGACCGAAAAATCATTTGTTCCTTCGTGAATCGATTTTCGGGTAAGGGTCGGAGGGTAATATTTTTCAGAATCTTTATAGCTTCAGATTTGGATACAATGGAATCCATATTATTGCCCACCTTTTTCGCGGTAAGGGTATCGATTACCAGAGCACTTTGGCCGTCACACACCGCACAAAAGGGAGTCTGATAATTTTTTTCAAAAACACGTGCTGCGGCCAGTATCTCTCTTTCCCAGGTATCTATGGCGCCTGCTACACATTTGATCACCATAAATCGGATATTTTCCAGGGTTATGACAAGATCAACAGTTGAGCGGTAAGGCTCCCCTTTGAACGATACGACAATATCGGCGTCTACCCGGATATCGGCTTTATCATACCCTTTTTCAGTGACCAAAAATCTCTCAAGTTGTTGACGGTTTTCTTCGGAACCGATATTGGGAATTTGTTCACCGGTTATAAAATCGACAATCATCTCATATGGTTTCTGAATAGTCGTCATCATGGTCTCCATTAAATTCCGTGTAGGACTGTTGATTTTCATCTTCTATTTCCATCTGCTCCATGCCTTTGGTTTTGATACGTGCAGCATCGATCCAGAGGCTTTCCAGGTCATAGAAAGAACGAACCGGTTCATAAAAAATGTGTATGATGATGTGGCCGTAATCCATGAGTACCCAGTGTCCTTCACTCATCCCTTCAGTACTCAAAGGTTTAATGTTCTGTTTTTTCAATTCGACCTGAATATGCTCCGCTATGGCTTTGACCTGGCGATTGGAGCGACCGCTGCAGATCATAAACACATCGGCAACCGATGAAAGCTCATGAACATCCAGCACAACCAGGTGCAGGGCCTTTTTACCCAATGCCGCTTGCACGTAAATATCTAAAGAAGGATCAATTTGACGGGTCATAAATAAAGTCCTTTTGACTCAATATATTCTTTTACTTTTTCCGGAACCAGTGATGCTATGGTTCGGCCTTTACTTCGGTCAGTGCGAACCATTGTTGCAGAAATATCCACAGGCGTTACCTCGAAAAGGAAAACCGGCTGCTGATCCGGGTGAAAAAAGGCATTTTTGCCGGAATCAAAATGGTACCCAGGCGATACTTTTGTCACCAGAAGATCATTAAGGGTTTTCTCTTTTTTTTCCAGCTCACCGTCCATGGCTCCGGGACGAGACATAACAATAAAAGGAATGACCTGAAATAGTTCCCTGAAAGATTTCCATAATTCAATATCCAGAAATGCATCCACACCGACAATAAAATAAAGCTGTGTTTCTTTGGGAACAATCGCTTTGAAATACTCCACTGTGTCGATGGTATATGAAGGGCCTGACCGTTTCAGCTCAACATCAGAGACCGAAAGGTTCGGATTATCGGCAATGGCGATCCGTATCATTTCAAGTCTGTCCGAAGCCTCGGCTATCTGCTTTTCTTTTTTATGGGGCGGCAGGGCTGAGGGAATTAACCAGATTTTGTCCAGACCAAAACCTTCCCTGACATCCCGGGCTACCGTAAGATGCCCCAAATGAATCGGATTGAATGTGCCTCCAAAAAGTCCGATCTTTTTCAATGCCAACCTCATTGTGCGTCATCTGGTAATAACGAGATTATCACGGTGGATGACTTCATCATAGGGCTTATTACCCAATATTTCTTTGATTCGATTCGATTTTAACCCTCTGATCTTTCGGATTTCCAGAGAACTATAATTGACCAACCCGCATCCAAAAGGCTCTTCTTCTTTGGTGGCAAAGCAGACTGATGCACCAACACCGAATTCTCCCTCCACATCGGTAATGCCGCTGGGGAGAAGACTTTTGCCGTTTTTTAAAACAGCTTCAGCAGCCCCATCATCTATCCTTAGAATTCCTTTGGGTTTTAATGTGAATGCAATCCAACATTTTCTGCTGGCAAGCTTTTCCTTGTTCGGAACAAAAAAAGTTCCAGGGGATTCTCCTTCAAATAGCCTGAGTAAAATATCAGGAGCCTCACCATTGGCAATTACCATGGGAATGCCGGCGGCGGTTACTTTTCTGGCCGCCTGGACTTTGCTCAGCATTCCTCCGGTACCCAGCGTGCCGGGAATGTCGCCCGCGATCCTGACAATATCTTTCCCAATGGTGGAAACAACCGAAAGAAGTTTTGCACCAGGATTTTTTCTGGGATCGCAATCGTAGAGACCATCGATATCGGTCAGGTTGATCAGTAATTGAGCATCCATCAGCAATGTGATCATGGCAGACAGATTGTCATTGTCTCCCAGTTTGATTTCTTCCACCATAATGGTATCATTTTCATTGATGATCGGAACCACTTTCCAAGATAGCAATGTGTTAATGGTATTTCTGGAATTCAAATACCGCCGTCGATGATTTAAATCCTCACTGGTTAAAAGAATCTGTGCCACTTTTATATTGAAGCGCTCAAAAGCCTTTTCATATTCCATCATCAGCCCGGCTTGTCCTACCGCGGCTACTGCCTGTCTTTTGGGTATTTCTTCCGGACGGCCGGGCAGTCCCAGTTTTTTTACCCCCGAAGCCATGGCCCCGGATGAAACAAAAATCAGCTCCAACCCTTGATTCATAAGATTTGAAATTTGACGGGACAAAGAACTGATCAAATTCAGGTTAAGGCCGTTTTTTGTGGTCAGCACGTTGCTTCCAACCTTAATGACCACTCGCCTGGCGCCGTTTAAATAACTTTTAAGATCCTGATTCATTCAACTTATCCAAAATATCGGCAATTGTGTTTATCAGTTGTGCAAGTCCGTCTCCGGTCAATGCAGATATTTTTACCACCTTTTTTCCCGCAAAGGCGGCTTCGAAGCGCCCGACCGATTCTATGGCATCAGGAATGTCCATTTTGTTCAAGACCACCAATTGTGGTTTTTCGGCAAGTTTGCCGCTGTACAAAAAAAGTTCCCGGTTAACCGTCTCATACTGCTCCAGGGGATTTTCAGGATAGATTCCGGAAATATCGATCAGATGAATTAAAACCCTTGTTCTTTCGATGTGTTTTAAAAATCGAATACCAAGACCTGCCCCCTCATGCGCACCTTTGATTAATCCGGGAATATCGGCAACACAAAAAGCCTTCCTACCCTGAGCTGCAACTATTCCCAGATTGGGTGCCAAAGTGGTAAACGGATAGTCAGCGATTTTGGGTCGGGCAGATGAAATTTTACTGATAAGGGTGGATTTTCCTGCGTTGGGAAGGCCGATTATTCCCACATCGGCAATGAGTTTGAGTTCTAATTTTATGGATAAAAGCTGTCCGGCCTCTCCTGGTTGAGCGAACCGGGGGGTTCGCCTTGTGGAGGTAGCGAACCTTTTATTACCCTGTCCCCCTCGCCCACCATGAGCGATAATAAAATTTTCTTCGGGTTCCTTCAAGTCCTTAAGGATCTGGCCGGTGACTGTATCGCTGACCACAGTTCCTACGGGTACCTCCAATATGAGATCTTCTCCGTTTTTTCCTGTCCTTTGGTCCCCGCTGCCACCTTTTCCGCTTTCGGCCTTAAATTGTGTCTTAAACTTAAAATGATACAGGGTACGTTTTCTCAAAGTCGCCTTGAGAATGACATCGCCCCCCTTACCTCCGTCTCCTCCGTCAGGCCCGCCTTTGGGAATAAAGCGTTCACGTCTGAAACTTACACAACCTCTCCCACCATCCCCTGACTGGACGGTGACCATCACTTCATCAATGAATTTCACTCTGCATAAACACTTACTTTTTTCCGGTCACGCCCTAACCGTTCATAGGACACGACTCCATCGACAAGGGCAAAAAGGGTATAGTCTCTTCCCATCCCCACGTTGATTCCCGGATGAATCCTGGTGCCCAGTTGACGAACCAGTATATTGCCGGCCCTTACCACATTACCACCATATCTTTTAATGCCGCGGCGCTGCGCATTGCTGTCGCGTCCGTTTTTAGAACTGCCGCCTGCTTTTTTATGTGCCATGGTATATTCTCCCTGACCAATAACGGTCAAATATATAGACAATATGAAAACCAACACCGATCTAAACGATCGGATTATACGTTAATACTGTCAATTTTTACAGCCGTAAAACGTTGCCGGTGACCCTGCTTGCGCCGGTATCCCTTACGTCTTTTAAATTTAAAAACAATTATTTTCGGGGCTTTGCCCTGTTCAACCACATGACCGGAAACTTTAGCACTTTCCAGTTGAGGTTGTCCGATTTGAATACTTTCACCATCGGAGTATAACAAAACATTATCAAATGATATGGAATCACCGATTTCTCCGGGGATTTTCTCAATCTTTAGTATTTCCCCTTCCCGAACCTTATATTGCTTTCCCCCAGAAGCCACTACTGCGTACATGGAAATGACCCTCCTTAGATACCAAAATAGACAAATATGCCTTAAATCCCGATTAACTGAAATTGGATATTATTATATGGTGATTATTTTTTGTCAAGAAAAAACATTTATCAAAAATGAATACGAACTTAATTGACAAATAAGATCATATTTGGTTTGAAGGTAAACAATATTGTAAACCAAAAAGGTTGTTTTAATCGCATTTTTTTTATCTGATGGACAATAATGCAACAAAAAAATCTTCGTGTTCAGTCTGGATGGCTCAGATCAGAGTCAATTTTCTTCTTCTGGCTGTTTTTCTGGTTTTAATAGGCCTGGCAGTATCCTGTAAGCATGCGGTAAGCACCAATACCGAATTCAATTTTTTTCATGCGGCCTTGATCATGACAGGAGTGGTTCTGGCACATATCTCGGTGAACCTGTTTAACGAGTATTCAGACTATTTTACAAGGATAGATTTCAATACGGTTCGCACCCCTTTCAGCGGCGGTACCGGCATGATGGTTTCAGGAAAAACCAGCCCTCGCGCCGTTATTTTTACGGCTGTAATTACCCTGGTCGTTGCTTTTGCCATTGGCTGCTATTTTGCCATGGTTTCCCACTGGAGCATTCTGGTGATTTCTCTGACAGGGGCATTGACCATTGTTGGGTATACCCCTTTTTTTCAGCGTATCATGCTGGGGGAGGTTTTTTCAGGTCTCACCCTGGGATCTTTTGTGGTTATCGGCACCTACATCGCCATGACAGCCACCCCGGACATGGATCTTGGCCGGATATTAACCCCGGGCGTGTTATTGGTCTCGATTCCTCCGGGGATACTGACTTCGTTGCTGCTTCTGATTAATGAATTTCTCGATACCGAGGCAGACAAACAAGGTGGGCGAAGGCACCTGGTGACCCATTTCGGAAAGCAAAAAGCCGCTTATATATATGCTTTTGGTTTATTTCTCACCTTTGTGATTATCCTGGCACTTCCATTTCTCGGTATGGCTTCCAAATGGATATTTCTGGCATTGATTCCTCTACCATTGGCATTTAATAACGGTTTTACCGCAATCAGGCATTATGAAGACAGAACCAGGATTATCAAAGCCATGGGGAAAAATGTATTCATTGTGCTGGGAACTGATCTTCTGATGGCCGTTGGGATTCTGATTTAGCATAATATATTGATATGTACATAACGCGGCCCTGAAAAAAACCTGGGAAAAACTCTAGGAATCAATGTTATATTTTACTGAAATCTTTCTTTAATCGTATATTCGACGGCTGCCAGCGATTTGGTTTGCGGGGCCGGTTTGATGTATGTTGCCGGGTCAAAAGCCAACGGAGCCCAAACGGTGCCGGATTTGCTGATATTATCCAAGCTTATTTTTTCGGTATATATGGTTGAAATCTCATCCATGGTAAATCGCGGACCAATTATTTGGACAGTTTCCGGAATAATTTTGACATCACTCATCAGCAAATGAGGGGGTAAAGAACCACTCCAGTTCGATTGAATAGGTACCTGCTTTGTAATGGCTATATCTATGGTGACATCGACAAGGGGCGGCTCAACCTTTCTTAGAGAAATGCCAGGTGGCAAGGAAATGTTATTTTGCGTAATATTAAAAATATTTTCACCGGGACGAACATTGTTCAAATCTATTCTTACGGATAACTGCTCCGAGCGCAGGGATTTCAAAAGTGCACCAGACCCACTCAAATTCAGCTCTGCCGAAGTGACGGATGTATCAAAAATTTCCATTCCAGGTTTTCGATTCATATACTGGATCGGAACTTCTACGGTAAATAGGGTATAAAGTCCCTTGGAAAAGGAAAGCCAGATTCCCACAACAAAAAGCAAAGAAACCACAGCAGCAAGACCAATTTCGAGCCTTTCCCGAGATGGATACTTCATAGGTTCTTTCGGTGAAAGCTTCAGATGTTCCATCAAAATATCGGATAGAAGCTTTTTTCGATGCACGGGTGTTATTTTGTTTCCTTTAGCCGCAATGATACGCCCACTTTCTTCGGAAACTACGATGGCAAGGGCATCTGTATTCTCAGCCACCCCCAGGGCCGCACGATGCCGTGTACCATAATAGGAGGGAATATCTTTTCGTTGGGAAAGAGGTAAAATAACCCCCACATCTGTGATTCGATCCCCATGGACAATTACTGCTCCATCGTGAACGGGATTATCTCTAAAAAAGATGCTCAAAAGCATTTCTATGGAAAGTTTACCCTGCCATGAAATACCATTTTGAACCTCCTCCTTGATGTCATGCTCACCAGGTAAAACGATAAGTGCGCCCACATATTTTTGAGACATTTCGAACACAGCCTCAACAATCAGATCAACCGGAGTTTTACCCTCAGGTTTCTGTGAAATGCCCCATAAAATGCTTTTGAAATCTTTGGCTTGAATAACACTACGGATTTCACTTCGAAAAACCACAATAATGATTAAAGCAGCAACGGCAGTTATGCCCTGGATGGCCCAACTGGTTAAGATCATCCCCAAATATACGGCTAGACGCTGAAAAAACCAAAGAAAAGCAATGCCGATGAGTCCCCTGAGAACAATTGTCCCTCTGAAAAGAACATAAAACCGAAAAAGAAGATAACTATTTAAAAGGATATCAACAATATCCTGCCAACGAAGGTTGAATGGAAAAAGGATGATTTCATCCATAATTATTAGTCCGTAATGCTAAATCTTAGAGTTTTTAATATCGCGCCTTTGGGCCCTACGACTTCAACCCGCCAAGGCCCTTTATCAGCCTCTCGAAGCTGAATACTTGTATACGTTCTCCAGGCAGGCGGCTCCAGGGTTAAAGACTGGGTTGTGGTTAGTCGATCTTTCCTGTACCATTTGTGATAAACAACAGTTTTTTCAGGAACCGGATCAAACACAGTAAAACAACTGATACTTTTTGCCGAAATAGAAAAGACTACAGCTGGATTAATAGGAGAAAAATTTTTAACCTCTTCACACATATATGCCTCCTTAAGCGCCAGCTTATCCAAAACAGGAGTGGGGACATATTCTATCTCGGGCTCTTCTTTGGCATCCTGGTTATCTATGATTGTTTGGCTTTCCTGGGAAAAGGCTGTTACTTTGAAAAATGCCAAATAAACTATGATTAGGGTAACAATGAGAAATTTTGTTTTCATATGCAAAAATTTTCCAATAAAATTTTAAAATTATTTTCTTCTTATCATTTAAATACAATTTTCAACAACTTTATTAAAGCGGGTCAAGGCTTTTTTTAATATTTCTCAAATATTATGTGAAATCAAAAGTTTCACTTTTTAGATTATGCTTTTTTCTATCCTTGACATAAACTTTATATTGCCTTAAAAAAATTGATTTCTTTTGATACTTTCATTTAAGTGGTTATAGTTGAAAATTAAAAAGTCAAATCAGTCCTCAAAAAAAACTATGGTCACTGTGAGGTCGTCATTTTACGATCCCATTTTACAACTAACAAAAATTAAATATGATGAGAAGATCTAAAATTAACCAAATTCGAAATATCGGAATCATTGCCCATATCGACGCAGGCAAAACTACGGTGACGGAACGTATCCTTTACTATAGCGGTAAATCTCATAAAATGGGTGAAGTCCATGATGGCGAGGCTATTATGGACTGGATGCCTGATGAACAGGAACGGGGGATCACCATCACTTCGGCGGTCACAACTTGTCGATGGAAAGACTGTGATATTCAGATTATTGATACCCCCGGCCATGTGGACTTTACCATTGAGGTTGAGCGAAGTCTCAGGGTACTGGATGGAGTCATCGGAGTATTTTGTGGAGTAGGTGGAGTGGAACCTCAATCCGAAACCGTGTGGCGCCAGGCTGACAAATACAAAGTCCCCAAAATGGCGTTTATCAACAAATTGGATCGCATTGGAGCGGATTTTTTCGGTGTTGTCGAAATGATAAGGGAGCGGTTAATAGCCAACCCTTTGATTTTAGAGCTGCCCGTAGGCTCGGAAGACAACTTTACGGGTGTTGTCGACCTGCTTAAAATGCAACAGATTGTATGGAATGACGATTCTTTGGGGGCTACATTCAACTACCAGGAAATAGCCTCGGACCTTATAGATCAGGCAAAAGAATATCGTGAAAAAATCATCGAGGCTTTGGCTGAAATTGATGACGATATTATGGAGGCCTACATCTCAGAAAAACCTGTCACTACCGAATCCTTAATGAAAGCAATCCGCAAAGGTACCATCGAAATGAAGATAGTTCCGGTGATTTGTGGCAGTGCTTTGCGAAACAAAGGGATTCAACCCCTTTTGGATTACATTGTGGAATTTCTTCCCAGTCCTGCGGATATACCTCCAATAAAAGGCGTCCATCCAGCAACCGGAGAGGTTATTGAATGCCCGCCCTTGGAAAATTCGCCTTTAGCTGCTCTGATTTTTAAAGTTTCCATGATAGAGGGAAGGAAACTTTCTTTTGTTCGGGTCTACAGCGGAAAGCTACGTGTAGGCGATGAAGTTTACAATCCTGCCCGTAACAAAAAAGAGAAAGTGGCCCGAATTTTGAAAATGCATGCCAACAAACGGGAACGAATCGAAGAAGCAAGTGCGGGGTCCATTTTATGTGTTGTGGGACTGAAGGAATCTTCTACCGGTGAAACCTTGTGTTTTCAGGAACATCCCGTGCTTCTCGAAAAAATGGATTTTTATGAACCGGTTATCTCCGTGGCTGTGGAACCTAAAACTCATGCTGACCAGGATAAACTGGATCAGGTCCTTGAAAAATTATCTTCCGAAGATCCAACATTAAAAGTGCATCGGGATGAAGATACCGGCCAGACTATTGTATCGGGTATGGGGGAACTTCACCTGGAAATCATCATAAGCCGTATGCTTCGAGAATTTAAAACCAGCGTCAATGTTGGAAAACCTCAAGTTGTATACCGGGAAACAATCGAAATAACGGGGGAAGGCTCTGCTATTTTTGACAGGGAAGTCGCCGGTCAGCATCATTTTGCTGAAATTCACCTTGTTCTAAAGCCACGCCCAAGAGGTACCGGAAATCGTTTTTCATCACAAGTTACTTTCGAAACTATTCCGGAAATCTACATCCCGGCCATCGAAAAAAGCGTTCTGGAATCACTGGAAAGTGGAATGTTGCTTGGCTATCCGGTAGTGGATATTGATGCTGTATTGGCAGGCGGTTCATTTAAAGAATCCATGGGTAGCGAGCTTGCCTTCAAAGTCGCCTCATCAATGGCTTGCAACGAGGCATTGAGAAATGGCAAGCCGTTTTTGCTGGATCCGATCATGAAAATTGAAATTCTCGTTCCTGAAACATCCATGGGTGAGGTTATCGGTGACTTGAACTCAAGAAATGGTAAAATTGAGTCCATTGCTGCCAAGGCCGGTGTCCAGGTAATCAAGGCTGTTGTTCCCCTTGCCAAAATGTTCGGCTATTCTACTTCGCTTCGATCGGCAAGCCAAGGAAGAGGCACTTTTTCAATGCACTTTTCCCATTTTGATCGAATATGATATAGACGGCAATCAAATTACCCAAAAACCAATATCTTGAAATCTGCTGCTTATAAAGTCAATCATCGTTTTCTGACGGGCTGGTTTCCCTGGATTTCTTTAAGGTTTTTTCGAGTTTCTTTAAGAAGGCCTTCTATCTCCCTTTTTCGATCAGGGTCATCTGTATTTTCAAATGCTTTTTCCAAATGAAAGACGGTATTTCTGGGGTCACGTCTCTTTTCGTAGTAAAGCCCGAGATAATAATGAGCATCTGACAGATTTCCGAGTTTTCCGTAACTTTCTCCCAGGAAATAGTAAGCCTGCTCATAATCAAAATGACTTTCAATCAACTTGTTAAAAGTAGATACTGCTTCGGCAAGTTTGCCTAGTTCCATTTGAGTACGGCCGAGATAAAATAAAGTTTCAGGATCATCTTCATAAAGGCCTATGGAACTTCTTAAAATATTGTGGGCATCCGAAAGACGCCCATCAAGAAAATAAATCCGACCCAATTCGCCTAAAAGGGCACTATCCAAAGGATTTTGTTCCAGAGCAGCCTGAAAGTGAACGACGGCCTCTTTACGAAGACCGCTTCTAGCCAGGATCAGACCATATCCATAAGAGGCCATAGCATCATCCGGATTTTGCCTCAACGCGGTTTTAAAATACCCCATGGCCTTGGATTGATCGCCATAAAGTGCTAAAAGCCGTGTGTGCGCTTTTTTAAAACCTTCGGTAACACCTTTGGAAGGCAGGTCATTTTTGTTCTGTGACCAGGAGTCAATATAGGCAATTCGATCTTCGGCCGCCGGATGTGTCGCCAAGTAATTAGGAATATTATCGAACCATCGCTTACTACGAATTTTATCAAGTGTTGTCATCAGTGCAGTGCCATCATAACCGGAACGGGTCAGGTTTTCGAGACCGATTTTATCCGCCTGAATTTCATCCTCACGACTGTAAGCCAGCACCAGGGATTGAGCAGCAGCCATTGATCCTATTGTTACAGCCTGGCCGGCAGTCTCAAAACCACTTATACCCAGAAAAACCCCTGCGGCAAGACCTGCCAGAGTAGCAATATTAATTTTGGATGACCTGTCGATTTTATCGGAAATATGGCGGCATTGAACATGGGCGATTTCATGACCAAGTATTCCTGCCAGTTCGTCCTCGGTCTCCATGGCTTCTATCAGTCCCCTATAAATAAAAATATGGCCGGCAGGAGTTGCAAATGCATTATAGACATCTGAATCTATAACATAAAATTTATAAGAAAACGGCTGTGAAGGAACTTCCTTTAAAATACTTTGTCCAATGGCATTAATATAGTTAATAATAAAGGGATCTTTCACCAAATTGAACCGGTCAAACAGGACCTTCATAAACTCCCGGGAAAGCTCTTCTTCCTCGGCAATAGTGATCGCCATGGTGGGCGTGTACAACAACAGGCTGTTCAACACAAAAATAACCATTAAAACAGCCGGAATTTTTTTGAATAAACGCATTTAATGTTATCCTGATTTTTGATAAAAATCTGATTTTTTGTAAATAATTTTTAAGATTTTGTGTTATCATCCTTTTTCATTTAATGTTGTCTGAAACAGCATCATTTGGCTGAGTAGTCGTAAATCCAATCTTCTTTTCAAAATAAAGCTTTTATGTTAGGGTCTTTTCATTATGGCACAAATTATTTGCATAGCCAACCAAAAAGGCGGTGTAGGCAAGACAACCACTGCAGTTAATCTCTCAGCAGCTTTGGCTGTTTCTGAAAAACGGACACTCTTAATTGATTGTGATCCTCAGGGCAACGCTACGACAGGGGTAGGTATAGATAAAACCACTCTTGAAAAAACCCTGTATCACGGGATGATAGGATTGGCTCCCGCCGGCAGCCTTATTGTTGAAAGCCAAATCGAAACACTGAAAGTGATTCCTTCCAGAATTGAGCTAATCGGTTTCGAGGTCGAAATGATGGAGGTTAACGGCAGAGAAAGGGCATTAAAACATCTTATTTCCGAAGTGGAAAATAGTTTTGACTTTATCATTCTTGATTGCCCTCCCTCTTTGAGCCTTCTGACTGTTAACGCTATGACCGCGGCAAAATCCCTTTTAATACCTCTCCAATGTGAATTTTATGCACTTGAAGGACTCGGACAGCTGCTTCAAACCATTAAAAGAATCAAACAAAGTTTAAACCCAACTCTTTCTATTGCCGGCATCCTGTTAACCATGTTTGATAAGCGAACCAATCTTTCACACCAGGTTGCCCAGGATGCGGAAAAATATTTTAACAGTCTTGTTTATAATACAAAGATACCCAGAAATGTTAAACTAGGAGAAGCACCCAGTTATGGAAAGCCTGTACTGCTTTATGACGCTACATCCGTTGGAGCAATCAGTTACATTAATTTGGCAAATGAGATATTAAACTCTCCATAAATTAACGAAGACAATTTTTTAAACTCATTGGAGCCTTCGCCAAAAGGGATAATAAGGATAATAATGGAGAAAGAAAAAATCAGTAACAGATTTGAAGGCAGAAAACTGAAAAAAATGGCTCTGGGGAGGGGCTTGGATGCTCTTCTGCCTGGTATTGAATCAATCGATAACCGACCTAATGAATATATTATGTGTGATATCGAAATGATTAGGCCTAACCGGTATCAGCCACGAATACGCTTTTCAGAAAAAGAACTGGATTCATTAACAGAATCGATTAAAGAACAAGGAATCCTTCAACCGATTTTGGTTAGAAAAGATGAGCAGGGTTATGAGTTGATTGCAGGAGAACGGCGCTTAAAAGCGGCTAAAAGAGCAGGATTGATCCAGGCACCGGCAATTGTAAGAGAAATCACGGATGCAGAACTTCTGGAAATGTCCATTGTTGAAAATATTCAGCGGGAAAATTTAAACCCGATGGAGGAGGCCGAGGCTTACCATTGTCTGATAAAAGAATTTGGCCTGACCCAGGAGCAAGTGTCCGCTCGCGTTGGAAAAAGCCGTTCCTCGGTTGCGAATTTTTTAAGATTGCAGAATCTTCCGGAAGAGATTAAAGGCAGCATAATGAACGGTGACCTTGCAATGGGCCATGCCAGAGCCATCTTAGGTGCCGAAAATACAGCTCAACAGCGTGCCATTTGGCGGATAGTGACTTCCAGGAACCTGTCCGTGAGGCAAACGGAAGATTTGGTGAAGACCTTTAGGGAAAAAAAACAAAAAACCGAATCTAAAGAACCAACACCCGAAGAAATTTACTTTTTTGGACTTTCAGAAGATTTATCCCGGCATTTTGGCGCTCGTGTAAAAATTAAGCGTCAAGGAAAAAAAGGGAAGCTTGAGATTGAATTTTACAACAATGAAGATCTCAACCGTCTTATAGAGCTTTTAAAAAGCGAACCGTGCGAACTCTGAAATAAACAGGATCATATCATCATGCTTAGGTATAGTCTATTCGGATGGGAATACATATCATTATCGATGGATACAATCTTATTCGTCAGTCAAACACATTAAGCTGTATTGATCGGCAAGACATCCAGATGGGACGAGAAGCACTTATCGATTCACTGGCCTCATATAAACGTATTAAAGGACACCGGATCACAGTAGTATTTGATGGAACCGATGCCGAAGTATTTTCACAGACCAAGGATCAGATCAAGGGTATCGATATCCGATTTTCTCGGATCGGAGAACAGGCTGATGCAGTTATCAAACAACTATCCGCCCGCTTTCGTGAAAAAGCCTTAGTTGTTACCTCAGACCGCGATGTTGCTGATTTTGCAACATTAAAAGGGGCGACTCCCATAAGCTCTCCGGAATTTGAGGAAAGACTTGTAATGGCTGCTTATTTTGAAAAAAAGGGTACGGATGACATTCAGGAAGACTCCGGATGGAACCCGACGACGAGAAAAAAAGGTCCCCAACGGCGCCTTTCTAAAAAGGACCGTCGCCGTAAATCCAAGATGCGTAAACTTTGATTTCTTTTTTAAATTCGGTGCCGCAATAAAATACAGATGACTTTTTGAATTTTAATACAAATATTTTGATAAAGTAATATTATATAAGGATCATAAAAATGTGTGAAGCAAATGCCTATTTAATTAAGGAAGAAGAACATGAACTTTTCATGGAAGCTGTTGATGTTATCGAACCTGAAGAAGATGGCATTAAACTGGTTAGCATTTTTGGAGAACAAAAATTTATAAGAGGACACATTCATTCCTTGTCTTTGATAGACCGCAAGATTTATCTGATAGAAACTCCCGACGATTAATTTTAAATTTTTCGGATTATGAAAATAATAATCGCAAAAACCGCTGGTTTCTGCATGGGTGTCAGACGCGCCGTGGAGATGGTGCTTGATGCTTCCAGGAAAAACAATGGTCCTATCTATACCTTTGGCCCTCTGATTCATAACCCTCAGGTTTTGAATATTCTTGAGGAAAAAGAAATTCACATTCTCGGCAAAATTCCGAAAAAGGGTTCTGGAACGGTTCTGATAAGAGCCCACGGTATTCCCCCTGACAAGAGTGAACAGCTCAGAAATGCAGGGTTTAATGTTATCGATGCCACTTGTCCCCGGGTTATCAAGGTTCAGACCATCATAAAAAACCACGCAAATAAAGGATATGCCTCTATTATTGTAGGGGATCGGGACCATGCGGAAGTCATTGGACTGTTGGGGTATGCCGGTGAAAAAAAGATTGTTATCGGCAGCATGGAACAGCTTGATAAAATTCCGGCATTTGAAAAAGCCATCATTGTCGCTCAAACCACACAGAACACCCAATTTTTCGAAGAAGTAAAAACCTGGATCCGGACACATCGCCCTGGCTATCAAATATTCGATACTATTTGCGGTTCCACGGAAAAAAGACAATATGAAGTCAAAGGATTGTCCCAAATAGTGGACGCTGTTATTGTTGTTGGTGGTTATACCAGCGGAAACACACAGCGTCTTTATGAAATTGCTCAAAAATCAGGAAAACCGTCATTTTATGTTGAAAACGAATCCCAGCTTGATTTGTCATCACTATACCAAGCCAAATCCATCGGAATCACAGCCGGGGCTTCAACACCTAACTGGGTGATTCGAAGGGTTTACCGATCCTTAGAAACAATACCTTTTCAAAAGGGAAAAACGTTTAGGAAGTTTTTTTTTTCAACCCTGACCATTCTTCTTTTTTCTAACATATACCTATCTCTGGGAGCGCTATGTCTTTGTTATGCCTGCACCAGACTTCAAGGAATAGACCATTTTTTGCCTTATGGCCTGATCGCTTATTTTTATGTGCAATCCATGCACATTTTTAACAATCTAACCGGGCGTCGGGCAAATCGATACAATGATCCTGATAAAGCCCTTTTTTATGATAAAAACAAACAACTCCTGGCCGTTTTGGCGCTACTTTCCGGAATTGCAGGCATTTTTACGGCCATGATGTCGGGCCTCACCATTTTTTTGCTTTTTTTGCTCATGAGTTTGATTGGGCTGCTTTACAATATGAGGATCATCCCCCGGGATTTTATGGGAATAAAATCTGGGCGAATAAAAGATATTCCGGCATCCAAGACGATCTTAATTGCCTTGGCCTGGGCGATGGTTACGGCCCTTTTTGCTCCCCTTTCAGTTTATGGTTATATAACGGTATCATCTATTTTTGTCTTTTTATGGTCTGCAGGTTTGGTTTTTGTCCGTACGGCATTCTTTGATATTGTTGACATGCACGGAGACCGCATGGTCGGAAGAGAAACACTTCCGATTGTCCTGGGTAAAAAGCATACCATGTTAATTTTAAAAAGCACATTGGGAATACTTGCCACGACTGGTATCTTTGCAAGCCTATTTCAGTTGACCACAAATCTTGGCTATGCACTTGCGATTTTTCCGGTATTTTTTTTCATGCTGCTTATGTTATATGAAAAAGGGTATCTTATGCCCGGTCTACGCTTGGAATTTCTCGCAGAAACAAATTTTATAATAGCCGGAATGATCGCGGGGATTTGGGTCATTGCAAATGTTTAGTTTCGGACAATAAAGGAAATTAAAGGTTAACAACGCTTTTTACGATTTATAAAAATGGAGGAGTATTCATGGAAATTATGGTTCTTTACTATTCCAAAGGAGGTAATACCCGAAAGCTCGCAGAGGCCATTGCCGAAGGTGTTGAGATGGTGGATGAAATGACTGCGAATTTAAAACGTACTGATGAAGTCAGCAAGGAAGACTTTGTTTCCTGCAAGGGTCTTATTGCGGGTTCCCCGGTATATTTTGGGACTATGGCAGCCCAGTTGAAACAAATATTTGATGATTTCGTGAGTGTAAGGAAAAAGATGGAAGGCAAGGTCGGGGCGGCTTTTACCACCAGTGGCGACCCGACCGGTGGCAAGGAAACCACCATGATGTCTATTATCCAGGCACTGATGATATACGGTATGGTCATCGTGGGAGATCCCATGTCTGCCACCGGCCATTATGGAGTTGGTTGTGTCGGCGCTCCCGAAATTCAATACCAGGAAAATGGACGCAAATTGGGTCGACGAGTAGCCGAACTGGCTAAGAAAATCAGTTAAAAAACAGTGTTGAGCTTTCGTAAAATACTAAGCTCTTAGCATTTGAGGCAAATAACTGCAGAGGGGCTCCTCCGCCATGTAGTCCCCGGTAGCTTCATAAGCTCTGGCACGGCAGCCCCCACACACTTTTTTATATTCGCAGGCACCACATTTGCCTTTCAACTCATTAAAATTTCGTAACTGTTGAAAAACCTTGGAGTTTTTCCAAATTTTCGCAAAGGATTCCCTGGTGACATCTCCGCAATTGACATCAAGAAATCCGCAAGGCTGAACAATTCCCCGATGTGAGATGAAACAAAATCCGGTCCCCCCCAGACAACCACGAGTCACGGCATCCAGACCGTGGGTTTGAAAGGTTACGGTCTTGCCGTCTTCTTTGGCCCTTTGTCGAAGAATTCGGTAATAATGAGGAGCGCAAGTGGCTTTAAGTTGAAGAGGTGTTTTTTCTTTTTGATCGTAAAACCAGTTGAGGCTTTCTTCGTATTCTGTTGAAGTAATTTCCTGATCCACTATGTATTTACCCCGGCCGGTAGGAACCAGAAGAAAAATATGGTGGGCTACAGCGCCCAGATCAACGGCCAGTTGCTGAATGGCGGGAATTTGATCCAGGTTTGTTTTGGTAATGGTGGTGTTGATTTGAAACTCAATACCTGCATTTTTGGCATGTCGTATTCCACTCAAGGCACCATCGAATGCCCCCTTTACCCCTCTGAATTTGTCATGACTATCTTTTGAAGCACCGTCCAAACTGATGCTGATTCTTTTAATACCTGAGTCAACCAGCCTCTCGGCAATTTTTTCTGTTATAAGGGTACCGTTTGGAGCCATGACCATTCGAAGGTTTTTTTTGGTGCCGTATTTGGCAATTTCAAAAATATCCCGGCGAAGCAAAGGCTCTCCACCAGTCAAAATGACAATAGGTTCGCCCAACTCAGCTATTTGATCCAGGAGGTCAAATCCGGTTTTGGTGTCAAGTTCTCCTGTGTAGGGACCTTTAGTGGCTGCAGCACGACAATGAACACATTCGAGATTGCAGTTGCGGGTTATTTCCCAGGCAACCAGCCGTAATTTGCTATCATTTGAGTCAGAAGACTTTGACTTTTGAATATGATTCGAATGATTTTTCAAAGGGTTGAACTCTTCAGATTTATTGGGTTTCATGATTTAAATCGTTTCACTTTTAAATTTTTGCTCCTTAGTACGATATATAACATTGAGTCGGAAAACTTTTTAACGCCGCCCATTTAATATCTCAGCAGCTTCCATGGCAAAATAGGTAAGAATGATATCTGCTCCGGCCCGCTTGATGCTGGTAAGGGTCTCCATCATGACTTTTTTGCCGTCTATCCATCCCATTTGGTCTGCGGCCTTGATCATGGCAAATTCTCCACTCACATTGTAAGCCGCTACCGGCAGGTCAATTTCCTGACTCACACGAAAGATAATGTCCAGATATGGAAGTGCCGGTTTAACCATAATGATGTCGGCTCCCTCTTCCACATCCATGGTTGCTTCTCTTATCGCTTCGTTGCTGTTTGCCGGATCCATCTGATATGTTCTTCGGTCTCCAAACTGGGGGGCTGAATGTGCAGCAGCACGAAACGGGCCGTAATATGAAGAACAATATTTTGCAGCATATGACATAATGGGGATATGACTATAGCCATTGTCATCAAGAATACCCCGGATTTCGGCCACCCGGCCATCCATCATATCCGATGGGGCAACCATATCCGCACCGGATTTGGCGTGGGTAAGCGCAGTTCCGGCCAAAAGATCCAATGTGGAATCATTGTCGACAGATTTGCCTTCAACAATACCGCAGTGACCATGATCCATGTATTGACAAAGGCATACATCGGTTATGACCAACAAATCCGGAATTCTGTCTTTTAACGCTTTTGTGGCCTTTTGCACAATCCCATCTTTGGCATAGGCACTGGTAGCCAAAGCATCTTTTTTGTCAGGAATACCAAAAAGCATCACAGCCGGAATTCCCAGGTCATAGGCTGTTTTTGCTGTTTTGATCAGATAATCTATCGAAAGTTGGAAATGGCCAGGCATGGAATCAATGGGGTTTTTGACATTTTTTCCGCCGATGGCAAATAGCGGAAGAATAAAATCATCAACGGAAAGAACCGTCTCCCGTATCATTCTTCGGAATGCCTCATTTTGTCGCAATCTTCTTGGACGGTAATCAGGAAACAGCATCAGTGGGCTCCTTTATGAGATTTCTTCATCGGTTAAATAGCAGGCTGGGTCTGGTGCCCAGATATCGCCATATAACGCTTCAGCTCGAACCCGAAAATTTCCGCCGCAAACGTCAAGCCATTTGCAACTGGCGCATCTGTCCTTGACATAAAGCTTCTTTTCCTTCAATTTTCCAAGAAGTGGTTCGGAAACATCCGTCCAAATGTCGGAAAATGGCCTGTTTCTGACATTGCCAAAACTGTAATGGCGCCAGAACTGATCTGCGTAAACTTCACCATCCCAACTTACACATCCTATTCCACGTCCGGAACTGTTTCCTTCATTCATTTTCAGAAGTTCAAGCACCTTCTTTGCCTGCTCCGGATCTTCCCGCAACAATCTTATATACAGGTATGGTCCGTCAGCGTGATTATCAACTGTCAGTACCTCCTTTGCTTTTCCCTGATCATGAAGAAGCTTAGTACGATCCATAATCAGGTCAACCGCCTTTCGTGTTTCAGCATGACTGAGATCGTCTTTTACCAGATTGGAACCTCTTCCGGCATAAACCAAGTGGTAGAAACAAACCCTGGGTATATCCATTTCTTCAAGCATATCAAAAATGCTGGGGATCTCGTCTACATTAAATTTGTTTATCGTGAACCGAAGACCAACTTTTATGCCTGCGTCCTGACAGTTTCTAATTCCATTGACAGCCGACTTAAATGCATTTTTGACCCCCCTGAAACGGTCGTTGATTTCTTCCATGCCATCTATGCTTATTCCCACATATGACAGACCGATTTCTTTCAGAATACGCGCCATATTGGGTGTGATCATTGTTCCATTTGTGGAAATAACCGCACGCATGCCTTTTTGAACGGCGTATTCAGCCAATTCAGGAAGATCTTTTCGAACTAAAGGTTCTCCACCTGAAAACAAGACCACTGGAACTTTGAATTCGGACAGATCATCTAATAGCTTTTTACCCTCCTGGGTGCTTAATTCATTTTCAAAAGAAACGTCCTTGGCCTGGGCATAACAATGAACACATCTTAAGTTACATCGCCGGGTGACATTCCAAACCACGACCGGCTTTTTATCAATAGAAAACTGTAGCAAATGCGACGGAAGCCTTGAGGAGTGGCGACCATAACGAAGTGCATCAGAAGGCTCAACTGCTCCGCAATAAAGTTTTGATATTCCAATCATTTTGATAGACCCATTCTATTTTGTCATTTTCAGCTCATTTTTTATCAGCTCGCTAAGATAATTTTCAGGATCGAGCAAGGCTTTTTTGGTAATAAAAAACCGATTCCGGCCGGTTTTATCACGCACCAGCTTGAGCCCCAACTCGAAATCCTTGGAAAGTTGTTTAAAAAAATCATCCACATTCACAGAAGTTGTGGAGAATTGCTCAATTATAAAATCAATCGCATCTTCTTCGAGAACAATATTGATGTCATGGTTTTTAAAGAAATAAAGTTCAATTTCTTTTATCTCATCATAATAAAACTTAATCCGGCGTATGACAGTCCCTACATCCATAATATGGGTCGAATAAAAATTAGCTACCACTTCTATTCTCGATGGCGTAAGCGTTAAACCATATTTTTCGGAAAAATGCCGGCTATTGATTTGGACATAATCTCTGATAAAAGCTTTCTCTTCTTCTAAAAGGCGTTGAAACTCTTTGGCAACCTCATGGCTTCCGGCGGTGACATAATACTCTTTTCGAATTTTTTCCGGATTTTTCACCACCATCTCGGTTACCGGAAACTGATTTATACCCAAAGAAGGGAGTGATTTTTCAAACATTAAAAGAGCACGCTCAATGGCACTGACAAGCCCTCTTGCGCCGGTATTTTCATCAAAGGCTTCCGTAGCCAAAAGCCTTAGGGCCTTTTGATCAAATTTGATATCAATTCCATAAGCGGCATAATCAAGTTTTTTCCCCAAGATGATGGGATTGTTTGGACTTTCCAATATCTGGAATAAGTTCTCTTCTGTTAGCTTTTCAAATACTGCCCTGACCGGGAGTCTTCCCACAAATTCCGATTCAAACCCGAACTTGATCAAATCCTCGGATCTGATAAGCTTTAGAATTTCAAAATCTTCTTTGCCGGACGACAGCTTGGCTCCAAAACCAATACCTTTATCAACTATTCTCTTATGAATGATTTCAGAAAGTTCTGAAAATGCCCCGCTCATGATAAAGAGGATGTTTTTGGTATTGATAGATCGATCATCCCTCTTTCCGGTTTTTCGGAAACGTTCAATTTCCTGTATCATGGAAATTGGATCATGGGCGACCTTTATTTCCACATCGGTTTCTTCCATGGGCTTTAATAAGGCCCTTTGAACTCCTGTTCGAGATACATCCGCCCCGATAAAATTATTACTTGAAGCAATCTTATCAATTTCATCGATATAAATAATGCCATATTGAGCAAGCTCGATATCGCCGTCGGCTTCACGAACCAAATCACGAACCAGATCTTCAACATCGCCGCCGACATATCCGGTTTCACTAAATTTGGTAGCATCGCCTTTCACAAAGGGCACGCCAATTTTTTTGGCAATAAGTTTTATCATGTAAGTTTTACCAACACCCGTTGGGCCTATCATCAAGACATTATTTTTTATGGATCCGACCATCTCATTCTGTTCCTCAGATAACTTCCGAAGCATCTTAATTCGATTAAAATGAGTACAGATTTTCGTTGATAAGATGGCCTTGGCGGTATCTTGCTGAACAATGTATTGATCCAGATAATTAACAAGTTCTTCGGGCTTGAGATCAAAATTGATTTCACGGCTTTTCGGGGGATATTCAGCCGAATCTTCCATTGACAAGTGCTGTGGTAAATTAATCGGTGATATGACTTTCACGTTGTCACCAAACTTTTTTGCCAAAAATTCACCAATCTCTTTTTCAAGTTCTTTGGAATCGGGTATTTTAGTATTTTTTTCTTTCATAATAGTGGATGATAAGCATCTCAGGAAAAGATCGCAATATGAACAGAGGATAAACTCGAAATCAGGTTAGCTGAAATAGGTTTGGTACGCCCGGCTGGATTCGAACCAGCGATCTTCAGCTCCGGAGGCTGACGCCCTATCCCCTGGGCCACGGGCGCACTTAGTGTGCAACAATTGCTGAATGTTATTTACCATAAAAAGTTATTTTTAGAACAAACAAATTAAGCATTCAAGATGCAAAACTTTACGAGCCCTTATCAGAAAATAAAATCCTGAGAGGCGTTCTAACCCTTGTCTGAAAGGGCTTGTTTAACCTCACCCACCACATAAAGTGATCCTGCAACACAGATGGCCTCATCGGATGAAACCGATTCCTTTGCATAAAAAAAAGCATCTTTTACACTCGGGATTATCTTAATGTCCTCTGCATAATCCTTTGCAAACTTATGGAGTATTTCCGGTTCCATGGCCCTGCTAATGGCAGGCTTTGTTAAAATAACACGCTTGCATAAAGGAAGAAGAGATTTCAGCATGGCTTTATAGGGTTTATCGTCTAATATTCCAATAACCAACGTTGTTTTGTTTTTGGTAAAATTTTCAGAAATAAACTTAGCCAGTTTTCTGGCAGCCATTAGATTATGAGCGCCATCCAATAAAATATAAGGAGTTTGTGACACAACTTCCATTCGTCCAGGCCAGTCTGTTTTTAAAAGGCCCTCTTTGATATGTTCTATATTAAAATTGGTATAATGACAGTTTAATACCTCGCATGCAGCTAAAGTCAAGGCGGCGTTTTCAATCTGATGGTTTCCCTGGAGCCCTGCTTTCATATTTTCCCAGCTTGAGTTGATGCCGACATATGAAAAAGTCTCCCTGTCTTTGATTTTTCGGACCCGAAAATGTTCTCCCAGCCGAAATAAAGGGGCTTCTTTTTTTTCAGCGATATTTTTAAGGACCTCGATAGCCTCTTTTTGGCTTACCCCGGTGATCACAGGAATTTCCTGCTTTATGATACCACCTTTTTCCGCGGTAATTTCAGCTATCGTATTGCCCAGATATTGTCTGTGTTCAAGAGAAATGTTTGAAATTATGCATAATTTTGGCTTGAGCACATTGGTAGCATCCAATCGTCCTCCCATACCGGTTTCCACTATCGCCCAATCTACTTTGGCTCTGGCAAACTCATGAAAAGCCATGGCGGTAGTATATTCAAAAAAAGTCGGCTCTCTGTCACCCGCATAAACGTCTTTGACAGCCTCAAAAGCATGTAAAACATCCATATCCGAAACAGGAACATCGTTGATACGGATACGTTCATTGAATTTAACAAGATGAGGGGATGTATAAAGCCCAACGCAATATCCGGCTTGGTTGAAAATCGAGGACAAGGCAGATGCAATGGAGCCTTTTCCATTGGTTCCCGCAATATGGACGGACATAAATTTGTTTTGAGGATTATCCAGACCTTTTAATATCGACAGGATAGTATCGAGTCCTAATTTAATCCCAAAACGCCTTAAACCAAACATGCTTTGGAGACATTGATTGTAGCGATCCTGAAATTGCATAATCACCAACCAAAAAACCCGGCAGATCATAAAGCCTGCCGGGCTTAGTGTGTGTTAATTAACCGTTGCTCAGCGATACTTTCGTGATGCGGCAATACGCTGCCGTCTCAAGGCCTCCCGCTGTTTACGACGGCGGTATTCACTCGGTTTTTCATAGCTTTTTTTAAGCTTTAACCTTTTGAAAAGACCATCATTTTGAATCTTCTTTTTAAGGATTCTCATGGCTTTTTCAAGGTCGTTGTCGTAAACTTTGACTTCAATTGCCTTCAAATTGTTCGCCCCCTTTTTTCCATCGGCCATCAAAAAAACCAATTTATGGCAAGTCGATGTTTTTATAAATTTCTATACATAAACATGTTTTTATAAATCATTTTTGTTTTTGTTTCAACCAAAAAATATTTTATTTCCTGATTATATCTATTTTTTTCAATATTATCTTGACACACAATTTGCTTTGGGTAATATTCTTCGCTTGTATTAACATAAATTCAATAAATTTGATAAAAATTGAAAGGAGGATGAAGAATGCGTCTGATTTTATTAGGTGGCCCGGGTGCAGGTAAAGGGACCCAGGCCAACTTCATCAAAGAAAGGTATGGGATACCGCAAATTTCCACGGGAGATATGCTCAGAGCAGCGGTCAAAGCAGGCACCGAACTTGGAAAACAGGCAAAAAAAGTTATGGATGCAGGAGGCTTAGTCTCTGATGATATCATTATCGGACTCGTAAAGGAAAGAATTAAGGAACCTGATTGCCAAAAAGGATTTTTGTTTGATGGGTTTCCCAGAACCATCCCCCAGGCCGATGCCATGAAAAATGCCGGCGTTACAATTGATGCTGTTGTAGATATCGACGTGCCTGATACGGAAATTATCAAACGGATGAGCGGACGTAGGGTTCATCTGGCCAGCGGACGTACCTATCACCTTACTTTTAATCCGCCCAAGAAAGAAGGAAAGGATGACCTCACCGGCGAGGATCTGATTCAACGCGATGACGATAAGGAAGAAACCGTACGCAAGCGACTGGAAATATATCATTCACAAACCGAACCCCTTGTGGAATACTATAAAAAATGGGAAAGTTCAGGAGCCGGCGGTGCCCCTAAATATATTCGTATCGAAGGGGTCGGCAAAGTCGAAGAGATCCGGGATCAGGCTTTTGCAGCCCTAGACAAAATCAAGGGTTAATTTATATTTTTGTGTGCACCGCGGTCCCAGGCAACAATGACCAATAAATATTTTAAGGTGTATCAATGTTAAAGAATGAGTCTCCGGATATCATTTTTCCGGAGACCTTTTTATGGTGGACAGTACCTTAATACCATCCGGATTGATTCGATCGTCGGCGTTATTTGTAATGCCCAGGCCAAGAATAGTTTCCCTGTCAAAAGATTTTCCTATCCAAAAACTGACCCTGCATGGGCCATTTGCTTGCAATATCAGTACAATCGAAAATCATGGAATCAGCTTCAAAACCATCTTTTTTTTCACCGGACATGCTTTATCTGAGGCCATCAACAATGGTAAAGCACACCATTAAAATTGCTGTAACTGGTGGAGCGGGTTCCGGAAAATCAACTGTTTGCAAAATCTTTAAAAAACTTGGCGTAATTGTTTTTAATGCTGACAAATTTGCCCGTGATGTTGTTCAAAAGGATACCGCCGCATACCATAAAATTATTGAATATTTCGGTAAACAAGTGGTAAAAAAAGACGGTCGTTTAAATAGGCGCCTGCTACGGGAATTTATCACTAAAGACTATCATGCTAAAAACAAGCTTGAAAGAATTTTGCATCCTGAAATCATCCTATTGATGAAAGAGAAACTGTTTGACGCACAAAAATCCGGTGAAAATATTGCCATTGAAGTCCCACTTCTTTTTGAACTGGGCTTGGAAAATCTTTTTGATTTGACAGTAATGGTTTATTCTGCAAAGAAACATAAAATTAAACGACTGGAAAAACGGGACAGTGTTACCAGAACAGACGCTTCAGACCTCATTGAACTCCAGATGGATGACCAGGAAAAGATAAAACGCTCGGATTTTGTAATTCTAAACAATGATTCGAAAGAACAGCTTGAAAAAGATGTAAAAAAGTTATATAAAAAGATACTCAACCAAGGGTGATTTATCAACATTCTTGAAGAAAAAAGCTTTATTTAGTCAGATACCAATAAAATAAAGATGCCTGCCTAACGGAGAAAATTACCCAATAATTCTACAATTTAACGCAAGAAAGTATCATAAAACTCCATATTTTTACCGTGCATCTGCTCAATATATCGATGATTCATACAAAGTATTTTTGGTTTTTTACAATGCCTTATCCTAATAATGTTATTGGAGTCCACTTAATAATAAATCAATTTCAATAAAAAAAATGGGGTGAAAATTCATGAATGTAGTCGACTTAAAAGATATGAAAATCAGTGAATTGACTCAAATGGCAAAAAAATTTAACATCGAAGGTGCCGCAGGAATGAGAAAGCAGGAACTCATTTTTGCACTGCTTCAGGCCCAACTGGAAAAAAACGGCCTGATTTACGGAGAAGGTGTCCTGGAAATACTTCCTGACGGGTTCGGATTTCTCAGAGCCCCGGATTATAATTACCTACCCGGACCTGATGACATTTATGTGTCCCCCTCACAAATTCGCCGTTTCAACCTGCGGACCGGTGATACTGTCGCGGGCCAAATTCGTCAGCCCAAGGAATCTGAGCGGTATTTCGCCCTTTTAAAAGTGGAAGCAGTCAACTATGAAGATCCTGAAATTGCAAGGGATAAGATTCTTTTTGACAACTTAACGCCTCTTTACCCAGACCGCAAAATGAAACTTGAAGCTTCGGCAGACAACTATTCCACCCGGATTATGGACCTTTTAACCCCCATCGGCTTTGGCCAGAGGGGTCTTATCGTATCTCCTCCTAGGTCCGGTAAAACCATGCTCCTTCAATTTATCGCAAACAGCATCACCACCAATCATAAAGATATTGTGCTCATTGTGCTCCTGATCGATGAACGCCCTGAAGAAGTTACCGATATGGAACGCAGTGTCAAAGGGGAGGTTGTCAGTTCTACTTTTGATGAACCTGCCGAAAGGCATGTTCAGGTAGCTGAAATGGTAATCGAAAAAGCAAAACGTCTTGTTGAACACAAAAAAGATGTGATTATATTGCTCGATAGCATTACACGTCTGGCAAGGGCTTATAACTCGGTGATGCCCCCCAGTGGAAAAGTGCTTTCAGGCGGTGTCGATTCTAATGCGCTTCAACGTCCAAAACGTTTCTTCGGTGCGGCACGAAATATAGAAGGCGGGGGAAGTCTTACCATTATTGCTACAGCATTGGTTGATACCGGAAGCCGCATGGATGAGGTAATCTTTGAAGAATTCAAGGGGACAGGAAATATGGAACTTCAACTGGATCGGAGATTGGCTGATAAACGTTTATTTCCGGCAATTGACATAAAAAGATCGGGCACCCGTAAAGAGGAACTTCTTCTTCCCAAAGACGTTCTAAATCGCGTTTGGATACTAAGAAAACTACTTTCATCTTTAAATCCGTCAGACAGTCTTGAATTTTTACTTGAAAAAATGCAAGGAACCAAAGATAATAAGAGTTTTTTGGATTCAATGAATGCTTAAACATTTTTTTAAAAAATTAAGATAACCCAAGGAGAACTGAACACCATGAAAAATGAAATCCATCCGAATTATGTGAAGACAACCATCACTTGTGCCTGTGGAAATGTGATCGAAGTAGGATCTACAAAAAGTGAGATCAAAGTTGAAATTTGTTCACAGTGTCACCCTTTTTTTACCGGAAAACAAAAACTTGTCGACACTGCCGGCCGAATTGAAAGGTTTCGAAAAAAATACGCGCAGTACCAGAAATAAGACTGATGCATTTATCTCGGAGGTGGACAATAATCATGACCCGGTCTTTTACTGTTCTGGATAATATGAATTATGTTCGATAAACTAGAAGGCGTGGAGCAACGTTTTAATCAACTGGAAAAGCTTCTCAGCGAACCTGAAATCGTTCGGGATCGTGAAGCATATGAAAAATATTCCATAGAACACTCCGAGCTCAACAAAATAGTTACCGTATACAGAGCATATATGCAAACTGCTTTGGAAATCAGAGAAAGTCAGGAGCTTTTACGTGACACTGACCCTGATATAAAGGAACTTGCGCGCAACGAGATTGAAACACTTACGAAAAAACAAGAGGATTTAGAGCAACAACTTCAGTTGCTCCTCATGCCAAAAGATCCTTATGATGATAAAAACGTTCTGCTTGAAATTCGTGCCGGAACAGGAGGTGAAGAAGCAGGACTTTTTGCGAGTGATCTTTTTCGTATGTACTGCAGGTATGCTGAAACTCGACGCTGGAAAGTTGAAATTATGGATCAGCATATGTCCGGTGTCGGGGGCTTGAAAGAAATCATTGCCATGATTCATGGTTCCGCGGCTTACAGCCACTTGAAATATGAAAGTGGAACCCATCGGGTACAGCGTGTTCCAACAACGGAAACTCAGGGCAGAATTCATACTTCAGCGGTAACAGTAGCGGTTCTTCCCGAAGCCGAAGATGTCGAAGTCAGCATTGACCCCGGAGAGATTAAGGTTGATGTATACCGTTCAACAGGACCCGGAGGACAGTCGGTAAACACGACCGACTCCGCAGTTCGAATCACTCACCTTCCTTCGGGACTGGTGGTGACTTGTCAAGACGAAAAATCTCAGCATAAAAATAAGGCCAAAGCAATGAAAGTCCTTCGAGCCAGGCTTTTGGACAAGATGGTTCAGGAACAGAACGATAAGCGATCCGAAGAACGTAAGAGTCAAATCGGCAGCGGAGATCGAAGCGAACGTATCCGGACCTACAATTTCCCCCAGGGACGCGTGACCGACCATCGAATCGGATTGACCCTTTATAAACTGGAAAGCATCTTACAGGGCAATCTGGATGAAATTATCCATAGCTTGACCAATTACTATCAAACTCAGTTACTACAAAATGTGCAAGTCGGCAATCAAAGCGTCAAAGATCAGTGAATCACCCTGGACGATCCTAAAACTAATCGAGTGGACCACTTCTTATTTTGATTCCCACAAAATTGAAGGGGCAAGGGCTTCAGCGGAGATTCTTTTGGCCAATGCCCTTGGCCTTAATCGGATCGATTTATATTTGCGTTATGATCAGCCATTGAGCAGACAGGAACTATCAATATTTAAAACACTCATTAAAAGACGAATAAAAAGGGAACCTGTAGCCTACATAATCGGAAACAAAGAGTTCTGGTCCATGGATCTGGATGTGACAAAAGATGTTCTCATCCCTCGCCCTGATACCGAATGCCTTGTGGAACAAGCATTGACCTATGTTCCGGGGAAAAATTCAAACACAATTTGGAAAATTCTAGACCTTGGCACCGGCTCGGGTGCAATCATTTTATCAATGGCGACCCAACGCCCCCAGCACCGGTATTTTGCCTCCGACCGATCGGAAAAAGCACTTGGGATTGCAGTAGGCAATGCCAAAAAATATTATCTTTCTGATACAATTCTTTTTTTTGCCGGCGACTGGTTCAATCCAATAAAAAACAATATCCATGACTTTGACATGATCCTGTCCAATCCTCCTTATATTCCAAACCAGGTCATTGCAGAACTTGAGCCGGAAATTGCATTGTATGAACCAAGGATAGCTCTGGATGGGGGAAAAGACGGCCTGGATTGCCTGCGTTTGATTATTAACCAGGCACCCTCTTTTTTAAAGCCTGCGGGTTTTTTAATTTTGGAATTAGGATATGATCAAAAGCAAAAAGTCAGTGAAATTGTCTACAATTGCTCCAAATACGATTCGATTCGTATTGTGAAAGATTACAGCGGCCACGATCGTGTTGCCATTATGAAAACAATTAATTAAGCTTATATCGGCATTGATTTTTTTAAATTAGGGTTGCGGATAGTTTCCGAATCTGATATTTATGCTCGATTTATAAATTCACACGTCCTGGACCTGTATTCTGGTGCTTATCAAAAAGATTATATATTAAATCAATTGCATAAGTGGAATACAGGGATGAAACGGGCGAAGGTTAAACCAAAACAGTCAAGGAGTTTGAAAAAATGGCGTACATTACCATGAAGGAACTATTAGAAGCAGGAGTTCATTTCGGTCATCAGACCAAACGTTGGAACCCCAAGATGAAACCCTATATTTTCGGGGCTAGAAACGGCATCTACATCATTGACCTCCAAAAAACCGTCCGCATGTTTCGATCTGCCCATGATTTCATCGTCGATACAGTTGCCAATGGCAAATCCGTTCTTTTTGTTGGAACCAAAAAGCAGGCACGTGAGGCCATATACGAAGAAGCTAATCGCTGTGAGATGTTTTATGTCCATAACCGCTGGTTAGGCGGCATGCTGACTAACTTTCAGACCATCAAGAAAAGCATTGACCGGTTAAATTACCTAAACGAAATTGAAAATGACGGGTCAATTAATCTGTATACCAAAAAAGAAGCGTTAAAACTTCAGAAAGAGCGAAAAAAACTGGATACTACCTTAGGCGGTATCCGAAATATGACTAAACTTCCCGGAGCCATTTTTATCATAGACCCCAAAAACGAATCTATTGCTATCCGGGAAGGCAAAAGGCTCAACATTCCTATTGTGGCCGTTGTGGATACCAACTGTGATCCGGAGGATATCGATTTTGTTGTTCCAGGCAACGATGATGCAATACGATCCGTTCGTCTGCTCACGTCAAAAGTAGCCGAAGCTTGTATGGAAGGTGCTCAACAATTGGCCGAGAAAAAGCAGGCCGAGATGGATAAACTTGATGAAAAAGACATGGAAACCTCGACGGTCGGGAAAGATCTTAAGCCGGGTGAAAGAAAGATTCTATCCGATGGTGTCGAAGGACCCGTGGTTGAGATTATCAAACGATCAACCACCGTTTCATCTGAGGAATCGGAAGAAACCGCTTTAGAGAATAAATAGGACATGGGAGAAAAACAAAATGAGTGGAGTTAGTGCGACATCGGTCAAAGAGCTTCGGGAAAAAACCGGGGCTGGTATAATGGATTGTAAACAAGCCCTTTCCGATTGCGAAGGAGATATGAATAAGGCGCTTGATTTTTTAAGAAAAAAGGGGCTTGCCACAGCCCAGAAAAGGGCAGGCCGGGCAACTCACGAAGGAGTTGTCCAATCCTATATTCATATGGGTGGTAAAATCGGTGTTTTGGTTGAAGTAAATTGTGAAACAGATTTCGTTGCCAAAACCGATGCTTTTTTAGAATTTGCAAAAAATATTGCTATGCAAATAGCTGCTACTAGTCCCGTGGGAATTATCCCCGAAGATGTTCCTGCGGCAATTATTGAAAAAGAAAAAGAAATTTACAGAGCACAAGCCCTTGAGACCGGAAAGCCTGAACAAGTTGTCGAAAAGATTGCGGAAGGAAAACTCAATAAATTTTTCAAAGATAACTGCCTGATGAACCAACAATTTATCCGTGACTCCAATTTAACAGTTGAAGATGTTCTTAACGACACTGTTGCAAAAACCGGGGAAAAAATCACTATCAAACGCTTTGCCAGATTTCAGGTAGGAGAGGAGTCCTGACATTTTGACACAACCGGTATTTAAAAGAATCCTTTTTAAAATTAGCGGTGAAGCGTTGATGGGTGATCAGGATTTTGGAATCAGCCCCGACATGCTCAAGTACGTATCCGGTGAAGTCCGTTCCGTTGTGGAACTTGGTGTGCAAGTTGCTATTGTTGTCGGCGGCGGCAATATTTTCAGAGGAGTCGCCGCCAGCTCTTATGGTATGGACCGTGCCTCAGCAGATCACATGGGAATGCTGGCGACAGTAATAAACAGTATCGCACTACAAAATTTCCTGGAAGACAACGGAATACAGACCCGTGTACAGTCCGCTATTAACATGCACGAAGTGGCGGAACCTTATATTTTACGTCGAGCCATTCGACACCTGGAAAAGGGCCGTGTGGTTATTTTTGCAGCCGGAACAGGAAACCCCTATTTTACGACTGATACGGCTGCTGTTTTAAGGGCTCAGGAAATCCACGCCGAAATTCTTATCAAGGCAACCAAAGTGGATGGCCTGTACGATGCCGATCCCATGAAGCACCCTGATGCAAAAATGATTCACATGATAAGCTATATGAAAGTACTAGAAAGACAGCTTCATGTTATGGACATGACAGCCATCTCCCTGGCCATGGATAATCATTTGCCGCTTGTAATTTTTAATCTTAAAGGAAAGGGCAACATTCGCAAAGTCATTTGTGGAGAAAATATCGGAACCCGTATCAACAATGAATAAAATGCAATATAGCTTTAGCTGTTATCAATTTTAATAAGAAAACCAAGGTAGCGTTTATGATCGAAGACATTTACGAAGAAACCCGAGAACGAATGAGCAAATCCATCTCTGCGATGAAAAGCGAGATGACTCGTATTCGAACCGGCCGAGCCTCTGCTTCCCTCCTTGATGGGATACGCGTTGATTATTACGGCACCCAGACTCCTTTGAACCAAATGTCATCGGTTTCAGTACCCGAAAGCCGCTTGATTGTCATCCAGCCATGGGATGTATCCGTTATAAAGGAAATAGAAAAAGCGATATTTAAGTCGGATTTGGGACTGACACCATCAAGCGATGGAAAAATTATTCGAATTTCCATACCGCCGCTTACCGAAACCCGCCGCAAAGAACTGGTTAAAATGGTAGCCAACCTTTGCGAAGAATACAAAATTGGAGTTCGAAATATTCGACGCGATTCTAATGATATTCTGAAAAGTTTGAAAAAAGATGGTGACATTTCCGAAGATGATGCTTTCAAGGCTCAGGAACAGGTTCAAAAAATTACCGATGAGCATATAGAATTAATCGATAAACTATATCAGGAAAAAGAAAAGGAAATTCTTGAATTTTAGGGGCTCATCCATAAAACCAGTGGATCTGGATTTGAGCAAAATACCAAAGCATATTGCTATTATCATGGATGGCAACGGTCGCTGGGCTAAGAAGCGTCTTTTAAATCGGATCAAAGGTCATGAAAAGGGAGCTGAAACAGTAAAGACCGTGGTTCGTGTTTGTCAGGAAATTGGAATTGCCTATTTGACATTGTTTGCCTTTTCCACTGAGAATTGGCAGCGCCCTAAGAATGAAGTCATGGCCTTGATGTCGCTGCTGAAAAAATTTATCGTTGAAGAACAGCAAAGTCTCATGGACAAAGATATTCTCCTTAATGCTATCGGAGAGCTGGAAAAATTGCCCCAAGATGTCCTTGAAGTCCTTATGAAAACCATAAACCGGACCCAAAATAACCAGGGAATGCAAATCAATCTGGCTTTAAGTTATGGTGGACGGGATGAAATTGTTCAAATGGTTCGTCAGATCGCAGGGAAGGTGCATTCAGGAGCTATGAAGCCTGAATCCATCAGTATGGAAGTTGTGTCTGATCATCTTTACACACAAGGGATCCCTGACCCGGACCTCCTGATTCGTACCAGTGGTGAAATCAGAATCAGTAATTTTTTGCTCTGGCAGATTGCCTATTCAGAAATTTGTGTTACTGAGACCTTGTGGCCTGATTTCGGTGAAGATGAATTTTTGGCTATAATTAAAAATTACCAGGCCCGTGAGAGAAGATTTGGAAAAGTATAGTATGCATCGTAAACGCTGGATAACCGGTTTAGTCGTTCTTCCTTTTCTTATTTACCTGATCTACGCAGGAGGAGTGGCATTTGCTTCCATGATTGCAGTTGCCGCCGTACTGGCTTTGTGGGAATACTTTCGCATTGCATCAAATTCACAGGATGACAATTTTAGAAAAATAGTTACCCCCATTGGCTATCTAACAGCTATATTAATGGTGGCCGCAAGTTATAAATTCTCAGCCGAAATGATTATTGTCGTGTTGGGAGCCAACATCATTATATCCGGGCTTGTTTTTCTATTTTTTTTCAACTCAACTCCTCAAATGATCGAGAGTTTTCGCATACAGATACAAGGTGTCGCATATATCCCTTTATCTCTGTCCATTCTGGTATTGATTCGTAATGGTTCCGACGGTATTTCCTGGATCTTTTTTTTGCTTATTATTATTTTTGCCGGAGATATCAGCGCATTTTATTTTGGAACTTATTTTGGCAGACATAAACTTAGCCCATCTGTAAGCCCTGGAAAGACCGTCGAAGGATCAATAGGTGGTTTTATTGCGAATATAGCGGTTGGAGCCGTGTTTAAATTTTTACTATTTCCACATGTGTCCTGGGGTTATTGTTTTTTCTTTTTCATTTTAATCGGTGTCGCAGGGCAGGTGGGAGACCTTTTTGAATCCGCACTGAAACGAATGTCGGGTGTCAAAGATTCCGGTATCATCCTCCCGGGTCATGGAGGCATTCTGGACAGAATCGATGCCCTGCTTTTTGCAACTCCGGTCATGTATTTTTTTATAATTTTCGCACAGTCTGCCCGCTAAGATTTGTGATGATCCTCGATACCAGCAAGCACAACATGGATTTAAGGAACTTTTCATGAAACGACTCTCGGTTCTTGGTTCCACCGGCTCCATAGGCTGCAATACCTTAAAAATAGTCCAAAAATTTCCTGATCGATTTCAAATCGTTTCTCTTGCAGCAAAAACCAATGTGGCACTGCTGGCTCAACAGATAGAACAGTTTAAACCCAATTTGGCCGTAATGTATGACAAAAAACATGCAGAGCTATTAAGACAAGCTATCCCTAAAAAGCAACCAGTCCAAATTCTTTTCGGACATGAGGGTTATCTTAAAGCGGCAGCCCAAAATGATGCAGATATCGTGGTCACCGCTTTTGTCGGTGCGGCAGGACTTTTACCGACTCTTGAAGCGATTGAAGCAGGAAAACACATTGCTTTGGCCAATAAAGAAACCCTTGTGATGGCCGGTGAGCTGGTCATGAAAAAAGCCTTGGACTCCGGAATTAACATTTTACCCGTAGACAGTGAACACAGTGCTATTTTTCAATGCCTGGAGGGACATCGTAAGTCCGACTTAAAAAAAATACTGTTGACGGCTTCAGGAGGTCCTTTTTTAAATCGGCCTAAGTCCGACTTTGAACGAATCACACCGGAAGATGCCCTGAATCATCCTACGTGGCAAATGGGAAAAAAAATCACCATCGATTCAGCTACTCTCATGAACAAAGGACTGGAAATCATTGAGGCGAAATGGCTTTTTGATGTTACCCCCAAACAAATCCAGGTGATTGTACATCCTCAAAGCATCATTCATTCTCTGGTCTCCTATTGTGACGGGTCCATAATCGCTCAGCTTTCAAAACCCGATATGACAGGAGCTATTGCTTATGCTCTTTCCTATCCGGAAAGATTGGATATGGACAACTCATTTTTGAGCTTACCAGGCATTGGCTCTCTGACTTTTTCCGAGCCTGATCTGGACAAATTTCCCTGCCTGGCTTTGGCCATGGAGGCATGCCACACCGGTGGAACATTACCTGCGGTCATGAATGCAGCCAATGAAAAGGCTGTCGGTTTTTTCCTGGAAAATATGATCAGTTTTATTCAGATTCCCAAACTCATTGAAAAGGTGATGAATCAACACCAGGTGATACCTTCTCCGGGGCTTGATGAAATTCTGCAATCAGACCAATGGGCAAGAAACACCGCTGAACAAGTAATTAATGAATTTGAAAATTAACATTATAATCTATCTTCGGGTACTTAAAATAAATCTATGACCACAAGCATATTCGCATTCGTTATCGTGTTAGGTGTTCTGATCTTTTTTCACGAACTAGGACATTTTCTGGTAGCCAGATTATTTGGTGTTGGAGTTCAAACTTTTTCGCTCGGATTCGGTCCCAGAATTCTGGGTAAAAAAGTGGGAATCACTGATTACCGTATTTCCGCTATTCCATTGGGCGGATTCGTCAAAATGGTGGGCGAGGAACCCAATGCCGAACTCTCCCCTGAGGAAATACCGCTTTCTTTTACTCACAAGCATGTCCTGAAGAAAATATTCATTGTGGCCGCCGGGCCATTTTTCAATCTTTTATTGGCTGTCATTATCTTCTACGCTATTTTCCAAATTTCAGGCCTTTACATCCGGCTACCCTCTGTCGGAAGCGTGGAACCCGAAACCCCCGCCTATGTGGCCGGGCTTCAGGCCGGTGATAAAATTACCTCGATTAACAACATGCCTGTGGAAAACTGGGATGAGATGGCCAAAATTATTTCTGAAAGTCAGGGAGACCATCTTCTTTTTAGCATTATCAGAAATGGTGAAACCATCCAGATAGGCATTACACCCGAATCCAAAGAGGATAAAAACCTGTTTGGAGAAAATATCACCCGGTATGTGATCGGAATCACATCTTCCACCGACGTTATTACTAAAAAATTAAATCCTATTGAGGCGTTTTCAGAAAGCATTATCCAGACATACCGGATCACGGAACTTACTATTGTCAGCATCGTCAAACTAATACAAGGGACTTTGTCCACCAAAACCCTGGGCGGTCCGATTATGATCGCCGATCTTGCCGGGCAACAGGCAAGAGAGGGTGCTCTGAATCTTGTTTTTTTTACAGCATTGCTGAGTATCAATTTGGCCATCCTGAACTTTTTGCCTATCCCCGTGCTGGATGGCGGACACCTTCTCTTTTTTTTCATCGAATTGGTAACAGGTAAACCGGTTAATATCAAAGTCAGAGAGATCGCACAGCAAGCCGGTATCTTTATTTTGATTCTTTTAATGATTTTTGTGTTTTACAATGATATTACCAGGTATATTTTTAATTGAGCAGGCGGTATTTTTAATAATCCCAAATATTAATCATGGTTAAAAAAACGTTGCGATTATGCCCCACCGACTTGAAATCACCATAAAACCTCATCTGTTTGATGCCGAAGGGGAAGGAGTTCGCCGTAAAGCATCGGACTATTTCGGAATTGACCTTCAAAGCGTCAGAACTATTCATATTCTAACCATAGATGCAGATCTTTCGGACAGGCAACTGCACATGCTTCAACAGGAAGTTTTTACCAATCCTGTCACCCAGATATCCTCATATGATCCGCTTCCTGTTGAATTTGACCGAATCATCTGGGTTGGCTATCGCCCCGGAGTCCGGGACAATGCCGGAAGTACCGCCATGGAGGCTGCTGAAGATATTCTGGGAATCAAATTTGCCCTGCATCAGGCCATTTATACCTCTAAGCGCTTTTGTCTAACAGGCAAGAATTTAACCGCAGAAAATGCCGATAAAATTGCCGGTGAACTTTTGGCAAATGATATTATACAGCAGTGGCGAATCTATGGAAAAAACGACTGGGATCCTTCCAAAGGAATCGGCTATATTTGCCCTCGGGTAATACTCAACCATGAGCCTCGGATTGAAACGATTCCTATTGACAGCGATCACACATTGCAAGTTATCAGCGATCAACGACGGCTTGCGCTCAATCCGAGAGACATTCCAACTATCCGAGCATATTTTCTTGATGAAGATGTAAGGGCGGAAAGACGATTGGTCGGCCTTGATCAACCCACTGATCTTGAATTGGAATACATTTCCCAGGCCAGAAGTGACCATTGCAATCATAACACTTTCCAGGGTCGGTTTTTTTACAAGGATCTATCCACCGGAGAAAGCAACGTGGTGGATAATCTTTTTAAAACCTGTATTGAAGCGCCCACCTTAGAGCTTATGAAAAAAAAGCCCTGGGTCGTTTCCGTACTCTGGGATAATGCCGGGGTTGGGAGATTTGATGAAAACCATTATTATGTCATTACCGGAGAAACCCATAATTCTCCCTCCAACATGGAAGCCTACGGAGGTGCGATAACAGGTATTGTAGGCGTATACAGAGATCCTCTGGGCACGGGCAAGGGGTCTAAGCTGGTGATGGGCAGTTACGGATTTTGTGTGGGAGAGAGGGATTACAACGGACCGCTTAAACCAAAACTACATCCCCGACGTCTTTTAGACGGGGTTATCGAAGGCGTCAGAGATGGAGGAAATAAAAGCGGCATTCCCACTCCTTTTGGCCAGGTGATATTTCATCACGGCTATATGGGAAAATGTCTTGTATTTGTCACTGCCGTGGGATTGATGCCGGCGATGATAAGAGGAGAACCTGCGGAACAGAAAAAAACCTCTCCCGGACAATTGGTTATTATGACCGGAGGAAGAGTCGGAAAAGATGGAATTCACGGGGTTACCGCAGCGTCCGAAACCTTTTCCGATCATACACCGGCAGGACATGTGCAAATCGGTGACCCTTATACACAAAAGAAGATGCATGATTTTATCCTGGAAGTGCGTGATGAGGGACTGATCCAATATATTACCGATAACGGAGGAGGAGGGCTTTCCTCTTCGGTGGGAGAGTCCGCAAGATTCAGCAACGGTTGTAAAATCGAGTTGGAAAAAGTGCCGTTAAAATACCAGGGGCTTGACCAATGGGAAATCTGGATATCCGAATCCCAGGAACGAATGACTTTGGCTATTAATCCGGAAGACTTCGATCGATTCATGGAATTATCCCGCAAACACGGTGTCGAAAGCACGGTTATCGGGCAATACACAGATTCCGGAAAACTTCATATTACCTATGAAAATAAACCCTGCGCCTATGTCAACATGGATTTATTGAAGTCGGGTTTTCCCCAGTGGGAGTTTGAGGCTCACTGGCAACCTGCTGAACACAGGGGGTTTTTTGAACCGGTTATCGGAGAGCCGGACAATTTCAAAAAACTGATACTCGATTTGTTATCGCGTCCCAATATCTGTTCAAAAGAATGGATCGCGCGCCAGTACGACCATGAAGTACAGGCAACCAGTGTTATCAAACCGCTTGTTGGCGCAGGACGTGATATTCACACCGATGCCGCAGTTATTCGGCCTGTATTAAACTCCCAAACAGGGCTCGCATTTTCACAATCACTTATCCCGGAATACTCGGCCATCGATGCATACCATATGACCGCATGCACCATTGATGAGGCAATTCGCCGGGTAGTGGCCGTTGGTGGTGATCCCTCTCATATCGGAGGGGTGGATAATTTTTGCTGGCCTGATATCGGATTCGATCCCAGGAGAAATCCGGATGGAAAATTTAAGGCAGCTCAGTTGGTTCGGTCTTGCCAGGCGTTACGGGATATTTGTATGGCATATGAAATTCCTCTGCTGTCCGGAAAAGACAGTATGTATGTGGATGGCCACTTATCCGGACCTTATGGTGGAACCCACAAAGTTTCGGCACTCGAAACCCTTCAGTTTTCCGCCATATCATTAGTCAACGATGTGGCCCGGTGTATGACTCTGGACAGCAAAATGCCGGGAGACCTTGTATATGTTTTAGGCATCACACGGGACGAACTGGGCGGCTCGGAGTATTACCAACACCTGGGCTATGTTGGACTCAATGTGCCTGAAGTGACCCCCTCAAAATTTTCTCTGCTGTATCGGGCGCTCTTCAGGGCTATTGACAAAGAACTGGTCGCTTCGGCCCATGGGGTATATCGGGGAGGATTAGGCGTTCATTTGGCTATGGTGGCCATGGGTGGGCATCTGGGCATGAAAATCGACCTCTCACTCATTCCGTGCGAAGGCGTTGAGCGGGTCGATACCCTGCTGTTTTCAGAAACTCCCGGCAGATTTGTCATTACTGTGGCACCGGAAAACCAGGAAACATTCAACAAGCTTTTTAAAGGCATTCCTTATGCCTGCATTGGTAATGTTACCCAAAAAACCGATCTTGTAATTCAATTACAAAACCGTGAGATTTTCCATGCCGACATCTTTGAATTGAAATCGGCCTGGAAAAGACCGTTTAAAAATTTATAATTGTAATTCTGAGGGAGCAACTCGAGGAATGCAGCAATTCTCATTTTGGCCATACTAACGATATGAAACCATAATTTTATTGCACAGCCTTATGCGCTGAAGGCACAAGACATATCAGCCCAGGGCAACGCCCTGGGTTTGATACACCCTATGATTTTAGCCCTGTAAGGGCGTGACATTAAAGGTTTTTTAGTGCAACAATTCTGATTAAATGTTACGCCCTTACAGGGCTGAATTAAAAAAATACAAACTACCCAGGGCGTTGCCCTGGGCTGATATGTAAAGGCCTTTCAGGCCTGACCATATCACATCCATATCAGGGCTTGAATTTATTTTCCATTTTCAAATCCTGGGCGTTGCTATTAAACTTTAAGTAATTGACCTTTTCAAAATGAGAATTGCTGCGCGGAATGACAATTCCTTGACAGACATTACCTTGGTTAATACCGTTTAAAATCGAGGCGACCGAAGAATCTCCGGTTTCATGGGGCAGGATGATAACCAATGCCCCGGTAGCAGGCAAATGGTAAACCGTGCCATACAAGAAGTGAAAGATTCTTCGTCGGCCGGAAATTCAGCGCCAACTGACATTGGGTATGGTTGGCCTCCTCAGAATGACAGCCTGATACCTGGTCCACTTTAATTTTGGGTAACGACAGGGGCATCGCCTGGGAAAGGATGAAAGGATATATAAAATGAGCAAAACACGAGCATTGGTACTTACCGGATTTGGTTTGAACTGTGATCATGAAACCGCTTTTGCCTTCAAATCAGCCGAAGCCATATCCGAAAGGGTGCATATCAATTCTCTTATCACTGGGGAAGTCTCCCTGGACAATTATAATATCATGGCTTTCGTAGGCGGTTTCAGCTGGGCTGATGATCACGGGGCCGGTGTGATTCAAGCGGTCAGGATGAAAACCAAATTGGGAGACAAACTACTTGCATTTATCGAAGCCGGCAAGCTGATCCTCGGTATATGCAACGGTTTTCAGACAATCGTCAATCTTGGTCTTTTGCCGGGTTTTGAAAATAATTACCAAAATCGTTGTGTTGCGTTAACCTGGAACGATTGCGGCAGATTCCGTAACGACTGGGTTCATTTGAAAGTCAATACCGATTCTCCCTGTATATTTACACGGAATTTAACGCATTTGGAGCTTCCTGTCCGCCACGGGGAAGGCAAATTTTTGGCTGACGAGCCGGTTTTACGTCAGCTTTCCGATCACTCAATGGCGGTACTTCAGTATGCCCTTCCCGATGGAACCCCCGCCGGTGGAAAATTTCCTTTCAATCCAAACGGCTCTTTGAACGACATTGCCGGTATTTGCGATCCCACGGGAAAAATTTTCGGCCTGATGCCCCACCCTGAAGCATTAATTCATCCGACTAACCACCCCGATTATACCCGATATCACCAAAAAGCCACACGTACCGGAAAAAACCTTGATGAATGCGGCATGCCACCTCTCGGACTCAAAATATTTGAAAATGCCGTTTCTTATTTTTCATAACCCTCAGGGATCGGAAATCAAAATCCTCATTATCTCATTATTCAACTCTTTTTTTCTGAAATACTCTATATCCAGACACTAAACCTTTCCGGTACAATTATTGCATAAGAATATTTAGAAATTCGCTGGAAATAATGCATACACTGAAATACCCTATGCCCAGCGTTACCCTGTGCAAGAAAGGATCATCTTTAAAGGTGAAAAATATGAAAAATACGTGTTTCGGAAACTGTAAAGGATTTACCCTGATTGAATTGATGACGGTCATTGCAATCATGGCCATCATGGCTGGTATCGCAATTCCTAATTATATGGAATGGTCTAGAGCCGCCAGACTGAGAGGCGCCACAAATGACCTGACATCGGACCTTGCCATGGCCCGGCTTCGCGCAATCAAAAGTAGTACTTTGGTCAAGGTGGTATTTGCCACTGATGGTTACCAGGTTTTTATTGATGATAATGACAACGATGCTTTAGATTCCGGGGAAGTTCTCCTGAGAAACAAACAATATCCGGCCGGTGTGACAATGAGCAGCACTACATTTGGAAGTAGCCGGGTTATTTTTCAAAGGACCGGAAGAATCTTTGGCGGTACCGTCACACTGAGCAGGGGCGGTAATCAGCAAACAAATATTGTTGTCAATCCAGTTGGACGTATACGGGTAGAAACATCATAGTCATCAATGTGTGAGAAATATACATGAGGCATATACTTATGAAAAAACATAAAGAAAACGGTTTCAGCATGATTGAGCTTTTGATTTCGATGGCCATTTTTTCCTTATTGGCGGGAGCCATCAGCGGGGTTTACGTATCAACCAGTCGAACTTCCACGCTTCAGAATGCCTCAGCCGGTGTTCAGCAAAGCGTGCGTGCGGCACTTGAAATAATGGTGCAAGATATCCGCATGGCAGGGTATTATAACCCAACCGGAGCCGACCCAAATCCGGCCTCGATTGAAGTTGCCGATCTCAACAAAATCCGGATAACATCAGATAGGAATGGAGATGGTGATGTTGATGATCTTTTCGAAAGAATCACCTACGAATTTACCAATAACCAACTAAGACAAATTCTCTATGAAGGAACCGGCAGCCAAAGCAGCCAAACCATCATCGACAATGTCACGGATTTACAATTTACCTACTCAGGCACTAACAACAGTATTGTGGACATTACCTTAACCGTTGAAGAAAATGCCGGATACGGCAATACGGTTTCACGCACTCTGGAGACACGTGTATATTGTCGCAACCTGGACATCAATTGATATTTATTTACCAGCACAAGAATATGGAAAAAACAATGAAAACACTAGGTCAGCCAAATACAAAGATTAACAATGATAAAGGTTTTACCATCATCGAGGTGATGATCGTAATAGGGATCTTCGCTATCGGCATTTTGGCGGTGGCCAGTATGCAGGTTTCGGCCTTTCAGGGAAACAGATCCGCCACGCTTCGGACAATTGCCATAACCCTGGCATCGGAACGTATGGAAAATTTGATTTCCCAAGACTATGGGGCCATTGTCAGTGACAGCCAAGCCGAGGACAATTTTGATATTTCGTGGACTGTAACAAACGACTCCCCTTTACCTGACACAAAAACCATCACAGTTACGACCACCTGGAACGACAGAGGAGAGTCCCGGAATGTGAATTTGAGCTATATTCTCGCCAAATTAAAATAAAGAGCTCCTTGATGAAAAAGATGCTTTCAGGATAATTTTTTTTGGGTTCAGTGTTCAGGTACTCTATATTTACAGCCAACATAATAAACTGGAAAAAGTGAGGGTAAGAAAAATGAAATATCTCGACTACAAAAATCGTATAGACCGGCAGGATGGCAGCATCATGGTTACGGCCCTGATGATCATGTCAATATTGAGCATCATCGGGATATACGCCAACAACATAGCCACCACCGAATTGCAGATAACAAGCAATGTTGAGACCAGCAACATGGCATTCTATGACGCCGATGCCGGTGTGCAACACACCCTGGCACAAATCAAGCAGGAACTAAATGCAGGTACCAATATAAGCAACATTAATCTCACCGACAACACATACCAGGCTCCCAATGGCTTTTCCTTTGACGCCACAAAGATTGGAGCATGGTCCGGAAGCGGTCCACATCGATTTGTGAGCACCGGCCACGGTCCGCGAGACGCAACTCATACCATTGAAGTCTCCTTTACCAATACACCCGAGGTCCATCCGGCGTTCAAGGTAGGGATACTCTCTGATGGAAATATTGATATTAACGGCGCTCCGGATATGACTGGGAGCATACATGCAAATGGCGATGTCGTACAAACTGGTGGCGGTATAATCCGAGGCAACGTGAGTGCGGGTAACTCTGTATCCATTGGTTCCACCGTAGAAGATGGAGGCGTTTACGCAAACGCTGACCTTATCGAAGTGCCTAAGGTGACATCCGAGGATTTTATTTCATGGGAAACCATTGCAAAAAATGATCCCAACAATCTTTATGTAAATGGAAATTACACTTTTGGGGACACAGGCAATTTAAACGGTAAAATTATTTTCGTAAATGGCGATGTCACAATTCCTAATTCAGGTTCCGATTCAATTATCAATGCTACTATTATAGCCACGGGTGATGTCACTTTCAGGGGGCAATCGACCTTGGAATCACCCGGAGGGCCTGTTGGGGTCGTTGTCATAGCCGGCCAAGACATTCTTTTTAACGGAAGCGGGGACAGCTGGGGAGCATTCTGGTGCAACGGCAGTTTTAGACGAAATGGCAGTAGCAACGTCAATGGAGCGATTGTTGCCGGTAATGCGGTAGCAGATTTGGATATCACATTTAACGGTGCTTTTGAATTCACCCATTCGGATAATATCAATAGTAACATCATACCAAAGGAAATATCGGTCAAACTTGCCAGTTGGTCAGATCAATAAATACTAACTCCGCCATACTTTTTTAATTCCATGCTCCTTTTGTAGGGTAGGATTCAAGTCAATAAAATTGATCTTTTATCTACAAACAGGAGCATTTCTTATCGATTTCCTGGCAAGCGCAACTCACTACCCGCCACAGAGAGGAAGAGTTATTGTTCCTCGGTAATGTCATACCACCAGCCAGGTAAATCTCCTTTGTAAAGATCCATGATTTCCTTTTTCAAAATTTCCTGTTCCGCCTGAAGTTCTTCAATCTGTTTTCTGGTGTCATCCATGGTCGTCTGATTATTTTCACGCATTGCAGAATAGTAAGTTTTGACGTGAGCTACAATCTCTCGATGATTGAGCCTAAGATGCTCCTGGTATTGTGCCACATCGGCCTGTTGTAATTCTTCTGTTTCTGCTGTTTTGTCAACCTCCGGTTCTGCTTGCTCCGAAGGTAAGGTTTCATTTACGGGAGGATCTGTCCGGATTATTTCCCTGGGAACGGACATATCCGTATCTGTAATATTAGTAATCATATCCCTATTAATTCCCACCACCCCGCCATATTGATGATATTTAATCTGCCCGTTTTCTTCCCAGTAATACCCTGTAACAATGCTGGTACCATTTTTTAATTCAATACGATACGCCGCCGGACAATCAATGGCCATCAACAACCCCGGCAATATCGCCATCATCCATACCCATTTTCTCATAAACCGTTTCATTAAATGACCTCCTTGAATATAACCTATTAAAATCCGATTTTAAGAAAACCGATATGGTATTACCGTTGGCTTTCCTTTGATTAATATGCCAAGCGCCCCAAAGATTTCATTATCAGCGCAAAACCCATGGCGAACATACCGGTCAGGCCCATACCGCAGGAAAAACCCGCCAGAAGCACCGGGGCATATTGACGCCACATGGCGCCGTATTTTTTCAGGAAAAAAAATCTTCCCAACAACGCCCCGATGACTTCAAGAATTAAGCCGTGGGGAGTGCTTTGTCCAAGCCCTCGGACCACCCCGTAGATCAAAAGTACCGGCAGCCCAAGAATTGACAAAACAATATAGATAATGACCCCAAATCCCATTCCGGCAAGCATGTAAATAAAGTTTAATGCCTGAAAGAAAAGAGAGTTTCCTTCAAGCGTAGAGGTTTGCATCAGCAAAGTATTAAGCGCCTGAAGATGCCAAAGCTCCTGTGCGTAAGGATAACTGGCCGATGGTATGGGGGCCAGACGCCAAATAAACTGGGAAAACAGAAGGCTGGATATCATTACGACAGGAAAAACCACAATTTCGGCCTTGATGATACCCCTGATGCTGGTGCCGGTCAATTCGATCATCCGAAAATGCACGGTTGCCTCACCGTAATTATGGATTGGGATCGGGGCATACCAGATCTCAATACCCTGGTAGCCGAAAAACCTTGCGCCCGCGATAAAACTGGCTTCCCGAACCAGTGGAAGGCCGACAAACTGCCCGGCGATTCCTTCCATACGAGCCGTAATATAAGAAACGATCGGTGTGTAAACAAAACCGTATCCAAGAAAAAATATCCATGGGAAATTAGGAACCAGCCAAACACAAAGCCACACATAGGCCAGCGTTGAAAACACGTATATCGCAATAGAAATCCAGAAATTAAAATCTCCCCGTCCGGGAGGGGGATTAAAAAGATCCTTTAGCGTACCTCTTTGAACACCTCCTTCACCATTTGTTTTATGGGTGAAAGAGCGTATCACGAAATAAATACCAACGGCGGCAATCGCCAGACCAAGGCCGATACCAAAGCTCATATAAAAATCAAAGTTATTGGCAAATACCGTGTCTACGGTTTGCATACCCGGATGCCATCGAGTCAGGATGCCGTGCTTGTATAGGATCGGATTTGCCACCACGGTAATGATCAGCCCCACAAACCCACCTATCACTGCCCAAAATGGCAGCACCATACCGACAAAGAGAAGTCCCAGATCAAGCTGAATTCCGGTAGCTACGGCAGGAAGCACACCTTCGGTATGACCGGTAAGCTCGATCCATGGAATAGGAATAATCCTTATGGGTTCCGTAAAGAGCAATCCCGACAATGTAGGAAGAAGCACATAAACGCCACCAAAAATCAGTCCAATCACACCACCGATTGAAAAAACACGCCATTTCCAGCTTTTATGTTTTTCTTCGGTGGATTCGGCAAGAGCCATGGTTCCGAGTGCTGCTACCGGTGCCATAGGAAAAGGAAGTTTTTCCACATCGGAGGTAATCCGAAACAGGGCATATCCCAGGCCAAAGTGATCGATTCGCTGAATAATCTGAGAGCCGACAAGAAGCAGGATTGGTATGAGCCAGTCGCGATGGTAGAACGTTCTTTCCACCAGCGAAAGAGATTCCGCAGCAGGCGCTACCCAGTGAGGAATATACTCGGTAAGTCCCAGCATTTTGGCAGCGTCCGACTGCACCAGATACTGATTCCACAAAAGCCCCTGAAAAGGTGATGCCAGTGCGGCTCCGGCCATGTAATAGAGAAGAAAAATCTCCTGTTGTTTCAGCTCGGTAAATGAGCGTTTGGCCATCTCTGCAAACAGAATGATGGTCACCCACCGGGCAGCAGGGCCGATCCCCTGACCAATAACAAGCTGCAGGTACATACTGCCGGGCATCATGAGAAAACCGATAAAAATGGCCCCGACAACGGTTTTCCAGTCAAACCCTTCTTCAAAGTGATCCGGTGGTTTTAAAAGATCTCTGTATTCTTTAAGTTCTTTGTCGTCATACATTCCCGTTTACCCATTTTTGTCGGAAAGGATCAGTCCGGCAACACCAGATAGCTTGCGTCGCTGAACAAGCCAATTACGGCCCAGAGACCACCCATGAGAAACTCACCAATTATCAGACCGATAAATAAAAAACGCAATTTTTTAAACAACGCAACTCCGCCGTAGCGCATACACAGGGCATTACATAGCCATCCGGCGAAAAAACTGAACCACAAAATCCTCATGGCGGAACTGTAAGCGGTCAGGTATCCGATAGGATGGATAGGCCACCAGTATAACCGATGATAACACACCACCAGAACCAACATGACGATTGCTCCGGCAATGGTAAAAATGGTCACCCAATGACCAGGCTTGGAGGGCAATTCCACCATTGTATTGACATTTTCATATACGGCCAGTGTTGTTCTCGATGCCCAATCAAGCCCGAGTTCGCGAACGCCGAACTTGTAACACAACGCCAGCATCGCAACAAAAGAGACCACTACTCCGATGATAAGCGTGATGATGATAGCTCCTATGATGAGCCTTCGATTGATAACATTCCGGGTGACCTCCCTTGCATGAACCAAAGAAGGCATGAGCGATTCCCGGAGGTCAAGAAAAAGTACTTTTTGGGCAACCGCAGCAACAAGCAGGCCGACGCTGGTAAAAAAATTAGGACCAAAAAAAACAAAAAGCCCATCGATGGGCGCTGCAGTCAGGGTAAAATAGGCAAGCCCTCCCTGACATATGACTCTGGCGGAAACCAGCATGATCATAAAAAAGGCCCCGACCAGTAAAATGGATGGAAGTACCGGTATTCCAAAAAAGCAGCACCAGGTGATAATTCCGGAAATACCTAAAAAAAATCCCCAGAAGGAAAGCGGTATGGAAAACCACTCGGACCCTGAAGGTTCTTTTTTCCATGGCATGAATGATCGCCTGAAAACATCCACCAGGTGAAACCTTGCCAGCCACAGGATAAAAATAAAAAAGACACCATAGGCACCAATCATCTGCGTTTCCTCGGGCCTTGACAGGGTCGGACCGAATGTAATGCCTAATGCTGCAGCAGGAATGTTATAGCCGAGGATACTCAGCATTCCTATAAGAAGTCCTCCCATGATAAAAAAAAACCAGAACGAAAAAGAGATCTGTTTTGAAGTTAAAAAAGCAAAACCAATAAAAGCCGGGTATATATATATATTTAATTTATAAAAGGCTGCAAACAAACCGTGCTGGGGAAAATATCGCCCTGCAAGAATCAAAGTGGGAATTTGAGGAACGCCTGGAAAATAAAAATTGAGACCGTTCAGGGTATGGATAAAAATGGGTATTATCATGCCAATAATCATAAACCTGTTGCCGAAAAATCGGCCCAGCCCATCGCCATCCAGGTGCTCCTGCATTAATTGCGGCACCCGGAGCAATGGAAAATTCATCCGCTCATTATGAAGCCATTGACGACTCAGCAGGTTAACCAAACACAGCATGGTAAAATAACTGAGAAAAACAAAACACCCCCAGGCCAAAAGCGGACCGATCCAGGCATCCCATGGGATTTGCAACAACACCTCCGACCAGGACATCTGACGCCCCCCCAACAAGCCATTATAAAGGCTTTTCACCGCCATTTCACTTTGGGGATACAAAGCTTTGGGCATCAAGGGATGAAGGGTCTCATCCCAACGGTTTTCCACTGTAGCAAAATGAAAAGGGGCGGTCAGGTTGATAAAAAATGTGCGAACCAACCCTGTATATGCTATGCCCGACACCAATACCATCAGTATCCAGGCGGTCAGAAGTTCCTTTCCGGTCATCCAATTGTATTTATGAAATAACTTTCGCAGCACAGCTACAATAACGGTGAGCCAGACAAGAACAAAAAAAGGGGCCAGAGGAAAGTGGCCACCACCTAAGGGCGTTGCATGTCGGTGTGCGTTGTTGAAAGGTGTCACAATACAAATGGCTAACGCAATCACCATCCCGATGACAATGGCACGGAGTCGGATGCCACTTTCTGATTTTGGGGAATCAGGCATTTCGGGTTTGTTCTCCGATTGTGATGTGTTGACAATTAGACCGGCACTTGGCATTCACATTTTAAAAACTCTTCTCTTTCCGGAGTTTCGACTATAAGACCTTTTTGTCTCTGAGCTTGATCAAGCACCTGTTCATAGTGCTTCTTTTCCTCATCATCCAGGCTTCGCCATAATAAAAGCTGTTTTCTAAATGCATGAAGAAACCCCTTGTTAATTCTTCTCCAGGCATTGGATTCTCCGGATTCTCTGGTTAAGGTCACTTTGATTTCCAGGTAACCGGTCTCTTCGGTAGATGGGCAAAATCGGGTTTGAACCTGCTGCATAATACCAAAATCAAAGGGGGCGAGCCATACCTTTGTATCAATATCCAACCAGGAATCTTGGCAACACTGGTTGTTATTGCGGCAATCAGGCTTGTTTTCTTTCAATCTTTGCGGAATGGGACAAACAAACCCAAAGCCGATATTTCCAGTTGAAAAAATCCCATGGGACACATCTTTGTGTGAATTGAAATAATCATAGATAAACCCCCCGATACTTCGATGCTCACTATAATTCATTAAAAATGGGAAATCGACCTCAAGGGTATTTCCTTGGGCTTCAGGAAGTTTCCAGGACCGGTTGACATCGGGGATAGCAATATTGGCCGCCACCCTGGACGGATAAATCACGGATATCAGCACCACCAAAATAACAAGAAACATGGCGGCAACTCCGGCCAGGGAAGAATAATTTACCGTAATGCCCGACCATAGCCATGTCCCCGCAAAAATACTGGCCAAAGTCTGAGCCATCAGGTAACCAAGGACAACACTTAATACTGCAAAGGCTAAAGACTCGGCCACAAATAAAAAAGATACGTGTGATGGCGCAAGACCTACGGATGTATAGATGCCGATCTCACGTTTTCTTTCATAAACGCTTCCGATCATGGTGTTTAATACAATAAAAATAGAAATAATCAAAGGAATCAAAATATTGGGCACACCACTATAGCTCAGTGTGTCGCTTGCATTGTATATAAAGGTACCGTCATCTTCGCCTGAAAATAAGGTAAGCCCGAAACGATCCACCAAATTCGTGGCGGTTTTGCGCATATCCTCTTTTGAATGGTAACTTACGGCGACGGCTTTCAATTGTCCACCCGATGCCAAAAGTGTCTGATAGGGTATGATGAGCGTCAAATCCCCTGAGATATGGTTATATAGACTTTGAAATGCACGCACATCTTCTCCTGATTCCATGGCATCCATTTCCGCTTCGGTAAGTTCCACGACAGCTGATTCCCTGGGAAAAATAACGGGGGTCAGCGGTTCGCCGTCCAAATCCGTTCGCTCATGAAACTTCTCTCCTGAAAAAGTTCCCACAACCTTAAATGGTTTTCCCCATAGTCGAACTTCAGTTTCATCGGGGTGTTCGGGATCAATGCCTAAATTTTCCGCCATCCTCATGGAGATCAAAACCACATGTCGTTCATCCTGTGTGAACCACCGGCCCCCCGCAAGAATATCATCCATCCCGGACACCTGACCCTCATCAGCGGATAGACCGATCATTGCGCTGGCTTCAAAGAGTTTTTTTCCAAGGGTTATAGGAATTCGTTCAGACCGTGTGCGGTCTTCGGGTTCGAGCCAAACCCGCGGTACAGCCACCCCTTTATCTTTGAAACTGTTTGAGATAATTCCAAAGGCTTCCGGAGGAAGGCTTTGCCAGTTGACATTTTTCAATAAAAATCCCGAATAGGGTGATTCAGGTTGATACTGAAGCCTGGCATGAAGCCTGGATGATTTAACCGATGTAAAACTCATGATGGTAAAGGTCAGAATGACCAGCGTGGTGCATGTCAAAATGGTACGGATTCGCCTGCGCCGAAGATTGCTCACCCCCAAAAAAAATGCCGCAATAAAGGCTTTCCAGCGACTCATTTCGGCACCTTGTCCCCTCCAGGCTTTTCTTTGAAGCTGAATCATCTCATCTTCGAACCGGAAAAAAATTATCAGGGAAACCATAAAAGAAAGCCCGATAATAAAGAACGCAAGAATGACCACCATTGGGCTGTATGCCAGTTGAAATGCCGGATGAACCTGATAAATTACAGCAATTAAAATGATCAAAATCGCCAGAAAAGCAACGATCCGTTTATATATATTGGAAAACGAAAAAAGGAGCCGCTCCATACAAAATGCAAAAGGAACAAAAAGGGCCACATAAAACAGCACACCGAAAAGAACATCTTTCTGGGTTTTTTCAACCTGGTCATAAACCCTTGCTGCAAGAGCCCATGAACGGGCTGAAGCCTCCGAAAAATGATCATATTCGTATTTTTCAAGGGATGATTCGGCCAACCTTAAAGCCTCGACTCCTTCCTTCTGAAGGTCACGAATTTTCTCATCCACAACACCGTGGTTTTCCAGGTTCAGGATTCGTGGTTCCAGAAGATTCCACATGTCCTTTGCCACCATAAAGTCGGTACGATGAATTAAGGGCCAATTTTCTGCCAAATAGCCGATACCTTCAGGATTATTTTGATCCGCATTGGTTAAAAGCAGTTTTTTGCGGAGCAATGAGTCCGACAAAATGAGCTTCAGAGGCGTACCCGGTTCAAGATAAATTGAGGCAATAGTGGATGATCGGGTATCCATCCTGGAGTACCAGTACCGCGTGGGTTCGGATTCGCGGCGACCATCTATCAGTTGAATTCTGGTCATGTATGCAAAGGTTCTGGGTTCCAGGAGATTGAAAATGGTGGTTTCCTTGCAGGAAAACAGTATCAGATCCGTTTCCATATAAGGACGCTGCATTTTAACGCGATAGGCATTTTTTCCCGTCCCGGGTTTGTCAATTGCCCAAACCACCTCACCGGTTTCGGGTTCGAACCTATACCCTTCAATAATAACCTTGTGATATGAGTTTTTAGAATCTGCTATCCCCCGGAGCTGGAAATTGCCCATGGCATCCACAATGGCATTAAACCGGGCCGGACCTTGAAAAAAAAGCATAGTAGTTCCAGGTGCCGGCTGATCCGGAAAAAGCTCGCCATGGCGCAAAAATTTAGCCCTTCCCGTAACCGTGGAAAAGCCATCACGCGGATATTCTCCATTTTGAAGTACGGGTGCGCTGGTTATGGCACCGATAAGAGCCGACACCATTTTGCTTTGTTCAAATGCATACTCGACATTGACCTTTTCGAAGGTGTCATGGGGCGTACCCCACATGGACCTGCCATCGTTTACCGTCACGAGGGTAAAACCATGGAAACCCGCAATGGCGCTAACCTCCCCACCCAATTGAGGTTTATCAAGAAAATAAGTGTCCCACGGTCTAATCCTGCTGGGTCGAAGTGTATCATGATATAAAGATTTATATTCGGAATGGGTTGCCCAATTTTGGAGTACATCATTTATAACCGCATATGCCGGGATACGGTTGATTCGGGGACGCAATGGAAAAAGCCAACCCTGGTTAAAAGCACCAACTCCGTCACCATGGCTTGAAAGATGCAAGGAAATGACAGCTCCAAGCTCCAATCCTGCAACCGTGGATCGAAAAGCCTGAGTGCTTTTAAGCATTTTTTCCTGAATTTCAGCATCTTTTAAAATTGCCTCAAAATCGTTTATTGCCATGGGTATGAGCGTGTTTATTACCTTTGTTTCCTCATCAGAAAGCTTATTGAAATCTACACGCCATCCAAGCTGCCGAAGCATGAACCGACGATCTGCAAGGCCCTGGATGATTCCTTCGTCGGACACATCTTTTTTCTCCATACGCAAGAGCATTAAATCACGCGCAATCTGATCCACCTCTGTTTTAATACGATCCGATAACGCGTCTTTAATCGAATCTTCGGCTCCTTCCATACCAGGCACGATCAAAGATGGACCCTGGATGTTTGCGTTATGAAGAATCTCGATCATTTTACGGGACTGGCCGATGGTTTTTTTCAGGTCTCTCAGCATGTCCCTTTGAAGCTTCGAGCGGGCCCGAATACTCCAGATCATCTCTCTCATGCCCGTAAGGGTTTGTGCATGTCCTGATGTGGCCACCAAAAGAACGGACCTTTCCGGAGGGCTTTCCTTAAGGTCTCGGGCGTAAGCAAGAAGTGTGGCAATGCTGCCGGCCTCATCGGCTCCGGGAGAAATTCCCAGCACATAAGAAGTACTGTCGTAAAAACCTTCAACGATAACCAGTTCTTCCTTGAGTTCCGGGTGTGATCCCTCTACAAGGCAATATATATTTTTTCCGGAGACATTTTCCCAGCGCGTATCCGAAATAAGCCTGACAGTCTCAACGCCCGAATTATCCCGGTCATTTTCAATTTCCCCGAACAGCTCAACAGCCTTATCCAACGATATCCTGAATCTGGGAAAACGAATGGGTGTAATTTCGAACTTTTCTTCAAAAAAACTTTTTATCGAATCTCCGCGATCCAAATATATGAGTGCCTTCGCACCCAAAGAAGCTGCATTGAGCCAGTTTTTTCCCGAATCCAGTTCCATAAGTACTATGGTGCCATCAATCTTTTTTCCGGATAATTCCGAGAGTTCTCCCTGGCCAACGTAAACAAGAGGGGCCTCGATCCCTGGAGGACCGATGGTATTCGGCGAAATGGCGTTTGCACGGATCGGATCCAAAGTAATGTTCTGCCCGGAAGACAACACGGTCAATGTGCTATTATTGTGAAGCAGGGTAGGAACTAAAAAAAGATGGTTTTTGACCTCGCCTAAATCCAGATCGGCAAGTGACTGTTCGATAAATTCAGCTGCTGAATTAAAACCTGCCGTGCCGGTAGAACGATCATCAAAACTTGACAGGGTCTTGATGTCGGATACAAAACGATTTTGGGTTGACCCTGAAATTTCCCCATGTGCCGGCACAGCAGGTGAACACATCCACACCAGAATAATACTCAAAACCCGGAACAGATACAAACCCGAAGTATTATTCATTGATGCAATTTTTTTTTTGAATAATCTGCCTACCATCTTTCGCCGACACTACCTACTGAAATAGTTAAATCTTCACGTTCTTCTATTTTTTCAATTCGTCCGTCACGAATCCAGATTACCTGATCGGATACATTGAGCATTTTAATATCGTGAGTGGCTGAAATAACTGTGACTTTACGTTCCCAACTCAAATTTTTCAGGAGAGCAATAATTTCCTCACCTGTATTCAGGTCAAGATTTCCGGTAGGCTCATCTGCCAGAATGATAGCCGGGTTATTTGCCAATGCCCTGGCAACCGCAACTCTCTGCTGCTGGCCACCGGAAAGTTCAAAAGGTTTATGTTGATAACGATCCCCGAGCCCCACAAGGTCAAGTAATTCCATGCCTTTATCAATTGCCGCTTCATTACCCATACCCCCGAAAATCATTGGTAAGGTAACATTTTCAAGAGCTGTCATGACCTGGATCAGGTTAAAAGTCTGAAAAATATATCCGATTTTTCGACATCTTAGCCATGCTAATTCATATGCATCCAACTGGGCGATATCTACTTCATCAATAAACACCTTTCCTGATGAAGGTTTATCAAGACCCCCGATCATATTAAAAAGCGTACTTTTTCCGGAACCCGAAGGCCCCATGATGGATACGTATCGCCCCGCAAGTATATCAAGATCCACTCCTTTCAGGGCCTGGACATCGACTTTTCCGAGTTTAAATGTTTTTGTCACCTGGGAAACCCGGACAATTTTTCTTTCAACAGCCTCGGTCAATTCACCTTTGAGGGCTTTGGATTGTTCATTCAACATGTTATTACTTACCGTATGGCTAATGTTCAGCCCGCATGGCTTCCACCGGCTGCATTCGTGCAGCAATGATCGCCGGATAAAAAACACCTGCGAGACTCAAAAAAAAACCGACTCCCGTGGCAAATGCCATGGAAAAAAACACATCGCTCAATAAAACATGTGTCAAGGAAGCGTTTCCGAACCGAATGACGCTGTTTAACAAAGAAAAGAAGCCTCCGATCAAAGCCCCTGCCATAGCTCCGACAACACCCTGCATTCCGGCTTCCAACAAAAAAAGTCTAAGAATGAACCGATCCAGGGCCCCCAGACATTTCATGGTACCGATTTCCCTGAACCTTTCAGTAACGGCCATTAGCTGGGCATTGACAATTCCAACCACACAAACCAAAATGGACAAAATAACAATCCACCGCTGTTTTGGATTTGTCTCAGCGCGAACATCTTCAGGCCCCAGATCATAACCGGCCCGGATAAGCTGCCGCCGAAAATCCGGATCTCCTGTTGAAAGAAGTCCATTGGCCACATCATTGCTTACGCGGACAAAACTTAAAAATGAAATGGCCAGTACAAGGCTTAATGTGGTAATCAAAGACCGGAAAAAACGAACCCTGATTTGTTTAAAGGAAATAGCAAGAGATTGTTTAAAAGGAAGAACTACCTGGCGCTCTACCGGCTCGGAGCTTTGCTTATCAACCTTATTTGATGTGTGTTTGCTCATAATTCTCTATTCAAATCTTTTATCCACCAGCCTTAGCTTCAGAAAGTTCCTTGAGATGAACCGTTTTTATGCCCGATTTATTTGCAAAAGCTTGAAAAAGAGATTCAATAAAAATAAAAGCATGATCATTCATACGCTGATGATGTATCATAATACCACACAGCCCATTTGCAAGGGCTTGCCCAAGTTCTTCGAACAAATTTTCCCATCCTGTTTCAGGATCATTTTCCTTGCGGGTGTGCAGGTCTACATTGACATTATACTCTGCTATTCCTTCGGGGTTTCCCGGTTTGTCTCCTGAATTTCTTGAAATGGCCTTATATCTCAAATTTTTGAGTTGTTTGATAGTATTGTAGTCGCATCGGTTCCAGGGAGGCGTGAAAATCGGATAGAAATTTTCCCCCATGATTTTTTTCAAACGCTCCATGCCATTTTTCAAATCGGCTTTAATCTGTGAAGATGATCGACTCTGACCGAATTCGTATTTTTTTCCTCTCCCGGAATGGTTAACATGGCACCATCCATGCTGATGCCAACACCATAATGAAAAAATATTACCGGTCAGCGCTTTGAGATGATCCCATCTTTGGTGGGTAAGCCATACCGGAACCACTGCCAGGGAAAGAGGTATTTTATATCGGTAAAAAAGAGAAATAAGCCTGGAAAAATTTTCAGACGGCACACCTACGTCATCGGCACGAAAAAAAATGAGAACGTCTTTGGGTTGGGAAGCCTCATTATGCGCGGTGTTCACGCAAGCCTCCAAACGTGAAAGAAAATTCTTTGGAAGATTTTTCCAAATTGGAGAAACCGTGTGGGGCATTTTAACTCCCTGACAAATCAAGAATTAATTAAATTTTTTATCCACTCGGCGGTGTTGGTACTTCCTTTAAGGTCAATCATACCAGCTGGGGCCTCTTTATGCAACAAACTCTCACGAATAAAAAAAGCCATCCGATCCGCAGTCAGATCACCATCGGTTAAAATCGTAAAAGGGGCCATTTTAGCAAGACGTTCGGCCCTGACCCTTTGTTCTCGATTCTGTGAAAAAGGCCACACAATTGCCGGAGTTTTTGCGGCAAGAATATTCATACATGTGTTATAGCCCGCCATACTCACAGATAAATCCGCTGACTGCAAATAAGAGAGAAAATCAGGGGTAAATCTGCTGACTGCAACATTTTCATTTTCCAATCGCTTTAGCTTTGAAAAATCCTCGAGGCTCATGAACGGGCCGGAAAAAACCTCCATATGCAAATCCACATCATCTTTGAGAATATGAACAGCTTCAAGTGTGGCCTCCAAAAGCGAACATCCCACTTTTCCACCCCCGGCACTGGCAACCACCAGTTTTTTTTCCGACGAGATATTCAGTCTTTTGCGTATTATCCGGCAGGCATCTGCAGGCGGCTTTGATGTAACAAATCCGGTATAAACAAGGGGAATTTGAATCTCATGGATACGTGAAAAGGATTCATCCAACCGAAAAAGTTCCGGATCGGAATGAACCAAAAGCGCATCAAAACTCCTGTTAAGTATATTGATGACTCTTTTTTCATATTTATCAGGATCTTTTTTTTCTACGAGAATGTCCCGAAGGCTGCAGACCGAACGGCACCGATTGAGGGTTTTCATTCTGACATGTTCCAGCGCCGAATCAAGTTCAAACCTAAAGGCCTTGCGCCCGAAAGGATAAAGCTCAACAATAAACATATCAGGATTTTCAAATTCTAACAGCTCCAACAGTATTTTTTTTCGGTCTGACTTGACCTTTTCCGTCGAAGAGGTTTTTTCGGTGGTAAAAAGCTCGGAGAAATCCGGGTTCATCATGAGACCGGGAAGGCAAACCTCCCGGATATGTTCAGCAAGCGCTACGTCAGGCCTGGGCCCTCCGGTCACAAGAATTACGTCATGTTGATCAAGTGCCCTGCAAATTTCGAGACTTCTGAAAAAATGACCGATCCCGAGCACATGTTGGCAATAAAAGATAATTTTCATGGATATTCAATCCAGACTAACCGCATTTATAGCTTCTATTCCGAGCTCACCGTTCTCCCATGCCAGGATATGAAAGTGGTAAGGTTTGATCAAAGATGCCTCATCCGTTTCAAAATTTCTATTCAAAATGCCATAAATGATTGCCCTTAGCACTCCTCCGTGAGAAACCACAAGAATTTTTTGTCCGGGCCGGCGAACAGCCATGTCATGAAAAGCGTTTAGGCTTCTTCGCCACACGGTTAATCGATCTTCACCTCCAGGGGGACAAAACTTCCATCCTGAAGCCATTTGACGCTCCAACTCTTTTGGTTGCTCCAAGATCAGATCCTGGTGTGTTTTTCCATTCCATACTCCCCAGTCCTGCTCATTAAGCCGTATATCTTTTTCTATGGGAAGGTTCAAATCTTTATTAATGATTTCAGCAGTTTGCCACGTTCGGCTAAGGCCGCTCACAACAATCCGATCCCACGTTTCGGCATTCTTAAGAAATTTTCCCCACTTTTCGACCTGCTCAATTCCTTCCGGGCACAAGTTGGTGTCAATACTACCCTGAATTCGCTTATCCAGGTTCCATTGGGTTTTGCCATGCCTGATCAGGCCAAACCATGTTTTAAAGTCGGAAATCATGTCTCTAAGTTTTTTTGTTTGATCTGTTTTAGCATATGGTCGACCCTGCGGTAATTAATATCAAGATCATGCTTTTCTCTGACATATTCACCGGCTGATTTTCCCATGTTTTTTGCAAGGTGACGGTTGTCCAGCAGATTTTTAATTGCGCTTAAAAAAGGGGGTTCTGAATATAATGGGGTCAAAAAACCGGTTTCACCATGCCGAACCACCTCCGGTATTCCCCCATTGTTAAAAGCCACGACCGGCAGACCGCATGATTGCGCCTCTAAAAATACCATCCCTAAAGATTCACGAATTCCCGGGAAAACAAAAAGATCTCCGGCTGAGTAAAATCGATACATCTGATTTCTTTGAATTTTACCTGCAAAAATAACCTTTCCGGAAAGATACTGTTCCGCCAGACTTTTAAGAAAGTGCTTCTGGCTTCCATCTCCTGCAATAACCAGAAAAAGATTTATTCCTTGTTTAAAAAGTTTACCGCATGCCCTGATAACCCAGGATAGCCCCTCTGTTTTGACATCCGCGCGAAACATGGCGGCTGAAAGCACCACGGGTGTATTCCCAACGTTCCAATGGCGACGAAGCTCGTTACGGGCTCCGGGGTCAAATTTAAAATCCTTTGGAAAAATACCGGGAGGCACATAGCTGAGACGATCTTGGGGAATGATTCGCCGGAGATTAATTTCATCTTCTTTGCGATTGCTGAAAATATGCGATGCCGCCCGAAGCGCCTTTCGGTTTAATAAAAAACCAGGACCTGCTCGCAGATCTCTTCGCCTTTTTGTCGAATAAATGCCTTGGAATACCACATATGGTATTTTTTGCCTCTGAGCGACATAAGGCCCCAGCATATCAGGAGCTTTATAATATGTATGGTAGGTCAGCCAAATATCAGGTAAAAAGTTTTTGACCAATTTTTCAGCTCGCTGCTGTTCCATCAATATTGAAAACCATTTCCAGGGTTTCCAGTAAATCCATCGCGTTCGTAAAGGGCTTACGGTTTTTATCTCATGGCCAAGATCAGCTAAAAATCCGTAAAGTCCTTTGGCAATAATTAAATCTCCCGATGGATTAGGGTGGGTAAGCGGTTTAAAGGGTGCATAAAAACAGATTTTCATATAGAAATATCTAAAACCCTCGCCAGATCCTGAATAAGCTTTCGGTTATCAAAAAATTTTGTAACTTTCTCCTTTGCCGCCACAATGATGCGATTTCGCAGGTTTTTATCCTGAAGAAGTCTGAGCATGGCATTGGCCAATGCTTCGGGACTTTCCGGAGGAACAAGGAGCCCTGTTTCTTCATGCCTGATCAGTTCGGGTATGGCCGAAATATTTGTGCCCACCACCGGCACCCCCATGGCCATGCTTTCAACAAAAACATTGGGAATACCGTCACGATCTCCATTTTCGGCAACTTCTGATCCTAAAACAAAAAGGTCGGCTTTTCGAAATTGTTCCAGGACAGTTTGATGCGGTCGGGTTCCCAGCCACTGCGAGACATCTTCTAATCCGAGAGTTTTGATCAGGGAAAGAATTTTTTGCCGCTCGTCTCCGTCTCCGATCAATGTGTGATGAAAGGAAAGACCTTTTGTTTTAAGTATGCGCAGTGCCTTGTAAATTGTCGTGAGCCCCTTTTTGGAGGTGATTCGGGCAACCGTCAAAAGTTGAAACGGTGGTGTGGGTTTTAGGTTTTTCTTGCTTTGGACGGCCTCGCTTGAAAAAAACTCCATATCGATCCCATGATAGATGCGATGAATCGGGGTTGCAACTGCTAACCGATCACCACGGGAAACTTGTTTTAGGTGTTTCCGATTGTATTCCGTGCAAGTTACCACAAACCTGGCCAACCCGATTTTTTCACGTAGCCGGCGGCTGTCTGATGTATAGATATCCTTTGCATGGGCTGTGAAACTGAAGGGAATACCGCTTAAAAACGATGAAAACATCGCAACCGATGTGGGGGAATGGGCAAAATGGGCGTGAAAATGCCTCACTCCACTTGTCGGAAGAAATTTATTCACCAGATAGCCGGCCTGGAAAAGATGTTTTAACGTGGCGGATTTTTTTGTGCGCCTGAAGCGAATCACCGCTTTCCGAAACGCTTCTGAGTAAAGCCGGGGTTGTTTTTTTGCTAATTGCATGTTGTGATATAAAAATTTTGGAAGAGGCTTTAACAGGGTTTCAGGAAGATAATCCACCTTCGCCCTGATTTTTTTGATGCTTTCATGGCAAAAACTCTCCCGGGGCTGTCTCATGGAAAAGATATGAATTTTAAAGCCGAGACGTTCCAACAGTAAAATTTCATTAGAAATAAAGGTTTCGGAAATTCTGGGGTACCCTTTCAGGATCATTCCCAGTGTTGACGACCGGGTCAAATCAGTCCTCCTTGTCTCTGAATACATCAAGACGTTTTCTCATGGCTCCGATTCCATTGAGAGAAAAAAGTGAAATAGCCTCCCAATATCTCTCGGGGGATTCAAGCATCATAAAAATTTTATCTTTCATGCTTTTAACCGTAAGATTACACCAGGGAATGTATTCCAGAAGATTGTGTGCCTGGAATGCTTTAGCACGGATAAGCTGTTCTTTTCTCGGAGTCTCGCGAGGAATAACCAGATTAATGGTCCCCTGGCTTAAAATTTCACACAGAGTGTTATAGCCTCCCATGCTGATGGCCATATCGGCTGCGGCTAGAAGTTTTTCCATTTGGCGATAAAAATGAAACGTTTGAATTCCCAATGCTCTCGCCCGTTTGAAAATCCTCTTTCTTTCCTCTTTTGGCATGAATGGACCGGTAATTAAAATACTTTTAAAAGGCAGCGGAGCGGACTCAAATTCCAGCATGGCCAAATAGGTGTCCATCACAGCCGAACCATCACCGCCCCCTCCTGTTGTGACCACGACAAGCTTCTCACCTTTTTTGACACCCAAATCTTTTCGAAGTTTTCGAACCGCTTCTTTGCCCGGAATTTTTCTCGGAATATAGCCGGTAAACTGAATCTTCTTGCTGGTTTCTTCCGGTATGGCATATTCCTTAATGGGATCATAAAAATCCTGCCTTCCATAAACCCAGATCTCCGTATAAAGTTTTTCCAGGCTGTCATAAACCCCTTTATCAGTCCAATCCTTCCTAACACTTTCAGCATCGTCCATAATATCCCGGAGTCCCAGAATTGTCTGCGTTTTGGGAAGACTCCGCCTGATCCATTTTAACGTCGGTAAAACCTCTTTTTTAAGTCCGAGGGGCTCTTTGTCCACGATGAAAAGATGGGGTTGAAAAGCTTTGGCGGTGGCTGTAATAATTTTTTTCCGAATATCCAGTGCATGACGGGGATTAATTTTTATGGAGAGCGGCAAATATTCATCATTGGTCTTTTTGATCATGCCCGGAATCCTTACAAAGTCGATTTGTTCCGGGAATGAAAACCGCCCTGCGATGGGAGATCCAGTCAAAATCAGGATATTAATGTGAGGGCTTTTTAATTGAGAGGCGATAGCCATGGTCCGTCGAATGTGACCTAGCCCATATGTGTCATGAGAATACATCAAGATGTTGTATGTGGAATTTCGACCCATGATTTTCGCTACCTTCCAGCTGAAATTAAAACCATTTTTCACCCTGAGATTTCAATGACTGTGAAAGTTGAAATTTTTCCTGGTCAATAATTTTTTTGACGGCGTCATTGTCGGCATCGTCCCGTTCTCCGATTTTTATGGCAGGAACTCCTGCCCATATTTCATAAGGCCCCGGATTCTGAGTTAAAACAGAGCCTGCTCCAATAATGACCCCATCCGGAATATGCGTGACCTGATACAGCACGATAGCGCCGTCGTAAATACACACGTCGGAACCAATGTATTTATCCTGCCAGACAACACCATATTGCGTTTCTATGGCCAGAAGCGGTTGACGGCCTGCATGAATATGGTCATGGGTGTAGATACGGCATCGGGCGGTAATATTACACCATGGGCCAATATAAACAAAGCCTGTGCAATCAATCAAAGAAAAGCGGCTGATCAATAAATTTGTTTCATAATCATCGGACAGGAATGCCTCGGGAGAGATGATAAGGCTACCCTTGTGAACATTTGAATGCGGGTGTCGTATTGCATCAGAAAGGGCTTCTTTCAGCTCCTTCCGACTCATGGTTGTGGGACCGAATGACATATGTGCAGGATAGTTATCGCAATATCTTATAAGTTAAATTCATTTTTGAGCACCGCCAAAAAATGTTTGAACCTATTGATTGAAAAATTATTATCCTTTATATGGATAATCGGGTATGGAAAATCGATCTTTTATTATAATAACTCGACAGTCCAAAGTACTCCGTCATGCCGGACTTGATCCGGCATCCAGAAAAACCAGCTTCTTGAAACCACCTGGATTCCGGCCTCCGCCGAAATGACGATACAAAAAGATCGATAATGATTGATTCCAGGCATTTATAAAAACTTAAGGCTGTCAAGATAATAAAAACAGCATCAGGAAAAATAATGGCTAACTCAAAGGTACATCCCGTTCATCAATTCGAACCTTGGCAGATTTGGCCTGGTTCGTTCGGTAACCCTCCTACGGATGGCAATTACCCTTTTCCGGACAAAATTCCCCTGATTGTGACCCGATCGACTCCCATTGCCTCCTTGGGTTCATGTTTTGCCAGAGAAATCAAACGGCGTTTAATAAACAAACGTTTTAACTATATTACCGAAGAGACTCACCATCCCGCGTCCATTCATGCGAGTGCCGCATGGGAAAGGATATACAATACCTTTTCTATGCGGCAGGTTTTTGAATACACGTTTGAAAGTTTCGATCCTCAAGTACGATGGTGGCAATCTCCTGAAACCTTTAGGATTCAAGACCCTTACCGACGAATAATCCTTTATGACTCCTATGAAAAAGCCCAAGATGATTTTGATCGTCACATAACACACTCCAGAAAAGCTTTAACTTCCGCTCGACTTCTTATTATCACCCTCGGGCTTACCGAAATCTGGGAAGACAGGTTGGACGGTTCCGTAATTTGTCTTCCCTCAGGCCCTTATGTCAATGAGGGCGGAGATATGAGCCGCTATCGCTTTCGCATAAGCCGCTACGCCGAAAATCTTGAAAACCTGGAACTTATGCATGAGATCATGTCCAAAAACAATCCTGATTGCATATTGATGGTAACTGTATCACCAGTCCATCTATGGGCAACTTTCAGAAATGATGAAGATGTAATCACCGCATCCTGTAACTCCAAAAGCACCCTTCGTGCCGTTGCGGATGAATTTACGGCCCGACATGACAATGTCTTTTATTTTCCGGCTTTTGAAATGGCAACCATTTATAGACCTTTTGTCGGGGAATCCATTTTTTCGGATGGAGCCGAAAATTTCCATGTGAATAAAGCAACCGTCAAGTTTATCATGAGTCAGTTTTTTAAAAATTATACCCGTGCTTAACTTGATCCGGCCATCAGGTTGTGGCAACTATATGGATATAACCTTGCTTAAGTCAAGATTTTTTCATGATTAATTTGGCTGACAATCGGATTTCACACAAACAGGTTACACTCAAATCAAATTAAGCACATGAATATTTTCTGTTTCTTTACAGACTTTTCACGAAGGTCATTGATAATTTCTCTTTGAGCGTCGATTTCCCTCCGGATTGTTTTGCCCGGTGATCGTGTATTTTTTCGGTTTGTAAATATTAAATGATACTGTTGCATGAGGTCTGCATTTCTGGTAATTCTTGATCCTAAGTTGAGCGATTTCATTTTCTTCTAACGTCATACCGGCGCAGGCCGGAATCCAGATTGTTGGGTTCACCTACCGGATTCCGGCCTGCGCCGGAATGACGGTTATATGTCATCGGAATCACTCAACTTAGATTGATGATTATTCTTAAAAATTTTCTGATTATAAAGGTTTCAGTGGTCTGGATTGGTCCCGGACGAATCGGTTTTATGAACACTGAAACCAATTTACCTGGAAGAAAGGAATAGCCTGTGGAAACAACCAACAATGTCAAAACATCCTCCCAAATTCCCAGAATAGGCGATAAAGCACCCAATTTTGAAGCAGAAAGTACTTTCGGTCCTCTTCAACTGGAAGATTTCAAAGGAAGCTGGCTTGTTTTTTTCTCTCACCCCGCGGATTTCACACCGGTCTGCACCACTGAGTTTATCGAGTTTGCAAAAAACTATGAAAAACTCAGAAAACTCAATTGTGAACTCTTAGGCCTGAGCATCGACAGTATTTTCTCGCACATCAGCTGGGTAAGAAACATAGAGGAAAAATTCGGTGTTAAGATTCCTTTTCCGATCATTGTTGACCTTGATGCCTCTGTAGCTAACCTGTATGGGATGATCATGCCCGGCGACAGCAACACCGAAACATCACGCTGTGTTTTTGTAATTGATCCTGATGGTAAAATTCGTGCCATGATTTATTACCCTTTGACCACCGGACGTAATATTGATGAAATTATTCGCCTGGTTCAGGCACTTCAAACCACCGATAAGCACACGGTAGCCACCCCTGCTAACTGGAGGCCGGGCGAAAAAGTGATTGTCCCACCGCCGAGATCTCAGGAAGCTGCTCAGGAACGAATGAACCAGGATTATGACTGCGTAGACTGGTACTTTTGCAAAAAATCCCTGGAGAAAGATTAATCGTGGCTTGTATCGATAAAGACGGCAACATTACCCGAAGTGCTGAACTTATGCTGCTTGCGGCAGTTGAACCTAATGATATTGAAACAATAATCAGGGAATGTGGGCTTGCTCCATTTCGGGTCAGAAGCGGTCTCAGAGAGCTTGAAAAAGTCGGCTTGATTCAAATGAAAGGTAATTTATATCAGGTCACACCCATGGGAATAGAAAAACTGGAGGGAAAGCTAAGTCATTAATCCGGCCGTTTTTCCTCAACCTTCCCGGGTTGCCATTGTTTTCCCCCGTGCCTTAATCTCAGAAGCAAATATCGCCATTTGGGTAAAGGTTCCTTTTGCCACAAGTTTTTCAATACTTTTATTGCATGAAAAGATTTCCGATTCTGCAACTTTGATCTTTTTGCCGTTATTGATCACTTTAGCTTTGCAAATCACAAGGTCACCGGTGCAGGGTTTAAAGTAATTCATTTTAAATTCAATGGTCAAAATTCGATAGTTTTCTGAAACCGATGAGAAAGAAGCATACCCTGCTGTATGGTCCGCAAGAGTTGCCAAAACACCTGCATGAACAAAACTGTCCTGTTGAAGATGTTCAGGACGTATAATAAATTTTGTATCCATTTCACCAAATTCGCCTTGACGGTATTTTTTCAATGCCCGGTTAACACTGCTTTTGGAAACACCAAATGTTTTTAATATTCGAGGATTTCACGCCAGGCGGAATCTTCAGCCGCACTTCCCCGGTGGCACTCGTCGATAATCACCAGGTCAAAAAAATCAGGGAGAATTGTTTGTAAATCTTGCGAAACTCTTCGGTGCCGCTGACCGCCTGGTAAAGGGCCAGATAAATTTCAAAGGCTTTGTTCACTTCCCGGTTTCTGATCTTGGTCATGGCGGTACCGAACGGTTTGAAATCGTTGACCCGGGTCTGATCCACCAGGATGTTGCGGTCGGCTAAAAAAGAATCCGCTTTTTGGTGCGGGATTTCCACAAGCGCCAGATAATTTGGAACGCCGTGTAGGTTTTGCCTGTTCCGGTGGTCATGACCAGGAGAATGCGATCCTGGCCTCCAGCAATGGCCTCCAGGGTTCGGTTAATGGTTATCCTTTGATAATATCGGGGGGTTTTTCCTGAAATAGCCGTGTGGTAATCCTGAGTGACAAGGGGTAACTTGTCATTTTCAATGTTTTTGTATGCACAATAGCGCTTCCACAATATTTCAGGTGACGGAAACCCGTTCAAATGAAGCTCCGTTTCCGTTTTGCTGCTAAGACCAGTCCGGTCATGGAATAAAAAAGCGTCCCCGTTGGAACTGAAAACAAAGGGGATGTCCAGAATTTCGGCATATCCCAGAGCCTGCTGCATGCCGCTGCCGACTGAGTGGGTGTTATCCTTGGCCTCTATTATGGCCACCGGAATATTGGGACTGTAATGCAACATCGCGGTTTGCTTTAACTAGTGAAAGAATGTAACACTCGGGCTCATCGATGAATGTTTGAATATCGAAACCAAAAGGTCGAAACAAACTTTCAGCTTCCGACTGATCCGGAAATTCATCCAGAGGGTAAGGAGCATTGCGTTTTAATTTTTTTATGAAGGCTTTTCCCAGCGGATGGCTGATCACCATGCGGCCGCCTATTTTCATCATCCTGGCGATATTTTCAAATGCCCCTTCCTTGTCCGCGATATTCGGATAACAGGCGTTTATAAAAACAACATCAACAGTTGAATCGGGTAAATTGAGATCTTTTATGTCTGCTCTGAAAGTTTCCACTTCAGGATAGTTTTTTTTGATTTGCCCCAGCATGTTTTCCGAAAGATCACTGGCACAAATCCGGGAGGGATTGTATTTCCGAATGACTGGAACCAGGATGCCGGTACCGGAACCCACGTCCAGCAAAACATTTTCCTTTTCAATTTTTCCCTCAGCCACTATTTTTTCCAGCCTTTCCGGGACTCCTTCGGGTAAAGGAGGTTCAAACATATGAAACAGCTCATTAAATTGCTGCTGTTGCAATCGGTTGATTCGTTCGATTTCTTTTGTAGTCGGTTTTTTAAAAGCCTTTGTCATCATCTCACCGGTTATCGCGGTTATCCTGAAACTGAGCATCGCCTGGTGACTTTTTTTGTTAGAAAAATTGATCATTTCGGACTTTTTACGAGTTCATCAAACCATTAAACTATCTATTTCTATAACACCTGTAAAAAAAACTCAACTTTTCAATGAACTCACGACATCTTATGATTTTTACCTTTTGCTTTTTCCACTGTCCTCTCCTCAGAGTCAAACGCATGATAACTGATAAATTTTTTTTTTCCAGGGTGTAAAGAAAAACATTCGGTGCAACAGTTTGGAACCGACTTATTCAGCAATGAAAACAGTTAGTAACCAATATCCGTGCGGATGATTTTTGTATTCTCCACAATCTGAATCCATGGCATGAACTTTGTACATACACAGATTGAAACTTTCGGAAGCAACCGGCTTGAAGCAAAGGCCATTCAAACTAAAATAAAATGTCCGTTCCGGCAAGAGGAAGTTTTAATTGTCCGGGGAAATATTAGCACCATAAGATAAAACAACCATCTTGATAAAAGGAGGGCATACCTTTAACCGTTCAAACACTGAACAATACCAAAGCCAATAACCATATGTTTTGATAATTTAAGGAGAACAACTCATGACGAAAAAAATAAAAGTGATGATGGTAGACGACGAAACAAGATTTCGTGAAGTGACCTCAACACTGCTGAACAAGAAAGGATTTGAAACCACCATCGCCGCAAGCGGTGAGGAGGCAATCAGTATTATAGAGAAAAATCCCCAGGATGTTGTTGTTCTGGATGTAAAAATGGGGGGCATGGATGGACACGCAGCCCTGGCGCAAATTAAAAAAATCGCTCCCGAAACTCAGGTGATCATGCTCACCGGGCATGGGAATATCGAATCCGCCGTCAGTTCACGTGATCTGGCCGCATTTGATTATTTGAACAAACCCTGCGACATCGATCTCCTTTCCATAAAAATCAACGAAGCCTATGCCGTGCGCCAAAGCAAAGTGCACCGGCCTGAAAAAAAGGTCAAGGATATCATGACCAGCATCGAAAATTACTCGACCGTATCCGTAAACACCACGGTCCGGGAAGCTATCGGCAAACTCATGAACTCCCTCAGCGAGCTTGTTTCCAGCAGCCGGATCCGGGAAGCCGGGCACAGGTCGCTGCTTGTTTTTGATGAAAATAAAAATCTGCTCGGACTGCTGAGCATAAAGGATTTGATCAAAGGAGTAAGACCGTTTTATCTGGCACTTCCTCATTCCTCCATGGCTGAAAGTGTCCGGTTTTCCCATGTAATGACTAGTGGCTGGGACGAACTTTTTACCATTCAGTTAAAAGCTCTTGCTGATAAAAAAGTGGGAGAACTTACATTGGAACCTACACCCATGATCGATGAAGATTCAAACCTCATGGAGGTGGCTGAAATGCTTTTTAAATCAAAGCAGACACGCCTCATCGTCACCTCCGGGAAAAAAGCGGTCGGCATTTTGAGGGAACAGGATCTTTTCTTTGAAATCGTAAATATTATCACCAGATAATTTTTCAGGAGGACGAAATGACTATAGATATGGATATTGCGAAACAGGCGGAAGAAGGCGGAGCTGAAAAAAGTCAGCAATACGTTATCAAATGGCTCATCATATCATTTGCTGTGGGTTTAATTATCTGGTTGCTTCCCACTCCGGAAACACTGGGCGCGAGAGGACATGCCTTTCTCGCAATGCTGGCAACAGTGGTCATACTCTGGACAACAGAAGCCCTTCCCATTGGCGTCACTTCAATCGGGGTAGGGTGTGCACTGATCCTGTTCAACGTCCAGTCTGCCAAGAGTGCCTGGGAACCCTATGCCAACAGGTCCGTCGTGTTTGTATTTTTTATCATCATGCTTGGAGTGATGCTTGGCCAGACCACTCTACCCCAGCGACTGATGAATTATATCCTGAAACTCGGCGGCCGGAATGTCATTCGACTCAGTTTTGTCCTTTGCATGGGAGCGACTTTTCTGGCGGCGTGGACCCATGATGCCACCATTACCATCATTCTTCTCTACGCCATTTTGCCCATGTTCCTGAAAATGGGCATTACACCGGATAAGAGCAACAATTTCGCCAAGCACTTCATGTTTATCATACCGATGGGCTCAGCCTGCGGAGGAGGTGCGACATTTCTCGGAAGCGGCCGGTCTCCGGCTTCGGCGGAAATGCTCGCCCAACTCACCGGCTACACCATCGGTTTTAATGAGTACATGCTCTACCAGTTCGTACCTTCAATGGCCCTTGGTGTGGCCACCTGGGTGACGTGTCTGATTATTTATCCGCCCAAGGTCAAGGAACTTCCGGGGGAAATAGCCATTGAAAAACTGCCGGCCATGACAAGGAATGAGAAACTGCTCTCCTGGTTCCTTGTGGCGACATTTCTCATGTGGTTTATGACGGATTGGACCGGAATCCACGTGTCCGTCGCCGGCGGCCTTTTTATCGTCGTATGCATGGCATTTAAGGTTGTGGACTGGAAAAGATGTCTGGCTGAATATCCCTGGAACCCCCTTATGGTATTCGGTGCAGGATTTTCTCTCGGTGTGGCCATGCTGGATAGCGGTGCAGGAAAGTGGATTGCCTCACAGATATTTCCGATCTTCGTCGGCTCCTCCTGGCCTGTGGTTGCAGCCGGAGCATCCTGGATCAGTGCCGTTATCACCAGTTTCATGGCCAATGCGGCAGCCACTACGTTGCTGGTTCCGGTAGTGGTGCCCATGGCGGATATGGCCGGAACTCCGGCAGTCCCCATTGCCATGGCCGTGCCCCTGGCCACCACCTTTGTCATGCTGGTCATAGGATGCCCGCCGACCCTTATTGCTTACGGGTTTGGATACTTCTCCCAGTGGGAGGCTTTCAAGCTCTTATTCGTCCGAACAATATTAGGAGTCATCGTTCTCTGTTTATGCATGGCCGTATGGTATCCCCTGGTCGGAATGCCGGGAAATATTGACATGATGAAAACGCCGGCCAAGCTGACCATGTCGGGATATGAGCTTATTGTTGAGAAATGACCGACTTTGAAAAACAGAGCAAAGCTACGACAACCGGTTCTTTCATATCCCTACCCGTAAATATTGCTATAGCATTAACAGCTCCGGCCGGAATGATTTCCGGCCGGCTTTTTTTTCATTCGAAAAATCATTTTTTTAACACAACCCGATCTTTCGCTCATTTATCAGGGTTTGAAACTTGGTAGTGATTAACATGCAAGGTACAAAAAAATAAACTATCAGCCATTAATCAATGCTTGTGTGTTTTTTTTCCTGGTTTGAACATGATAATTCCGAATATCAAAACAAGAATATAAAGCTCAGAATCATCGATGAATGTTTGAGTATCAAAACCAAAAGGTCGAAACAGATTTTTATCTCGATCAATTTCTTTCCGGGTCGGCTTTTTAAAAGTCATTGTCATCATCTCACCGGTTATCGCGGTTATCCTGAAATTGAGCATCGCCATGTGACTTTTTTTTTGTTAGAATAATTGATTGGTCACCAAAAAACAGAGTATAACACCCGTCAAAAAATTACAAAAGGGTCAGATTTAACCATATGATCACATATGGACATTTTACCTGCATATTATTAATAAATCACCCCGCCCGCTTCGATGTAACATACAGTTATTATATGTTTATTTGATTTTAAATCGATTTGGCATGACTGTTGCGTACGTTTTAGTTGTAAAATCCGGTTACAAACTCTAAGCAATTACTAACGTTTTTCTTTTTTAAAAAAGATATTTTCCCGGGTTACATATGAGGTTTCAATAATGGAAAATAAAAAAGAGGGTACGACAACAATATAGGAGAAGAAAAAAAATGGGAGGAAATTACAATGATCTTTTCATTTGCAAGGCAGGCGATTTACAACAATAAACATGATATCAAGGGGTACGAATTGCTCTATCGCTCATCGACAGTCAACCGGTTTCCGATGGTAGACGGCGATCAGGCAACCATGGATTTGCTGGCACATATTGCTCAAATCCTAAAATCGATCACTCATGGAAAATTGGCTTTCATCAATTACACTCGCAATTTAATTCTGAAGGGAATACCTCTGGTTACACCAAACAGGACAACGGTGGTGGAAATCCTCGAAGATGTTCCTGCTGAATCTGATGTGGTAAAACAGTGTCAAAAACTGTCAGAAAAAGGCTATACAATTGCCCTGGATGACTTTACTTATCGTCGGGAGTTAGAGCCACTGATTTTACTGGCTGATATCATCAAAATCGACTTTCAGAAGGCATCAGCCCATATCATCAAAAATGACATCAAAAAACTTCGGGCCTACGGGGTAAAGCTTTTGGCCGAAAAAGTGGAAACGCGGGAGGAATCTGAAATCGCCTCGGAATCCGGTTTCGATTATTTTCAGGGTAATTTCTATTCCGAAGCTGAAATCGTCATAATGGAAGATAAGGCTATCCCCGATAGAACCATGTCTTTGCAAAGACTTCCTCAATTACTGAATTAGGACATTCTAACCATACGCAACACAAATGTTGTATCAACCGGTTTGTTGACATTCAATCCACCCATTAATATTTTCTTTTCATTATTAAACGGCGATAGCATCCAATTTACTCCGATACAGGCCATCCGTTTTCGGGGATCTTGCATGTAATGATGATCTCCAAAACCCTCACATTAATGGAGATATTGGTTTATGTCATCCCGATTCAAATCATGAGGTGTGGCCATGTCAAATGCATCACCATCCGAATCGGTGGAAAAATCCGGAATATCTCAAAGGGCCGCTTCCTGGTGGAAAAAACTGACGGCTGTTGAGCGCAGTGAGTGGCGGCCGCTGTTGTGGTCATTCAGCTATTTTTTCGCCTTGCTTTGCGGATATTACATTATCCGCCCCATGCGCGATGAAATGGGGATTGCCGGTGGTGTGGAACATCTTCAATGGATGTTTACCGGCACTTTTCTGGTGATGCTCCTGGTGGTGCCACTTTTCGGGTGGCTGGCCAGGAGCTTTGCACCCCGACGGTTTCTTCCCTATGTTTATTACTTTTTCATCGGCAACCTGCTTTTGTTTTTCGCACTGTTTCGATCCGACCTTAATCATGTCTATGTGGCACGCGCATTTTTTATCTGGGCGAGTGTTTTCAATCTTTTCATCGTCTCCGTATTCTGGAGCTTCATGGCGGATATATTTTCAAATACACAAGCCAAACGGTTGTTCGGGGTGATTGCTGCCGGCGGCACTACCGGGGCTTTGGTCGGCCCGGCACTGACCGCCATGCTGGTGCTTCCATTGGGGCCCACCAACCTGCTGTTGCTCTCCGCGGCATTCATGGGCTGGGCGGTATTGTGCATTCACCGCCTGGTCGCATGGCAACGGTCGTCGCCCTCAACATCTTCCAGGGATGATAATGCCGAAAAAACCAAAACGGGTGATCCCGACGACACTCCCATGGGTGGAGGTGTACTGGCGGGGATACGCCTAATTTTCCAATCACCCTATCTGATCGGAATTTGTTTTTTGATGCTTCTGTTTACCACTCTGGCCACTTTTTTATATTTTCAACAGGCTTTCATAATCCGGGAACACTTTGATGACCCATCCCAACGCACCGCGCTGTTTGCCGCCATGGATTTTTCAGTCAACGGCCTAACCCTTGCCACCCAGATTTTTCTGACCAGTCGCATTGTTCGTCGCTTTGGCCTCGGCTGGACTCTGGCCACTGTGCCTCTTTTGCTGGCGGCCGGCTTTATGGCCCTGGGTCTGATGTCTGCGCTATGGGTGATCGTTGCCGTACAGGTCCTGCGTCGGGCTGGGAACTACGCCATTATGCGCCCTGGACGCGAAATGCTTTATGTGGTCCTAAGCAAGGAAGAAAAGTATAAAGCTAAAAATTTCATCGATACGGTGATTTACCGGGGCGGCGATGCTGCCAGTGCATGGGTTTATTCCGGTATGCTGGCCATAGGGCTTTCAGGAGCAGGAATCTCACTGGTGGCCGTGCCGATTGCCTTTATATGGGCATGGATTTCTTACAGGCTTGGAAAACATCAGGAACAAATCGCCGCTTTCAGCATAGCTGCTGAAACGTCGGAACATAAATAGCAGTGCCTGAACGGAACTTCCCTCTTAGTTGGAAGGGATTGGGGGAGGGAGAAAAAAGTTTTCGTTCAGGCCCTAAATTAAGGAGGAAATATCATGAACAACAATTCATTTCATTTGACACGTCGAAACTTTATTCTGAGTATGGGAGCATTTGCAGCCACCATGGCGCTATCACCCCGGGACCTGATCGCCGAAATACGTCATCCGATTCAGCGCCCGATCCCTTCTTCGGGTGAGCTTCTTCCTGTCATGGGTATGGGAACATCTCGAACTTTCGATATCGGGAAAAATCAGGTCGTCAGAAACCAACTGACCGAAGTGGTGCAGGTATTTTTTGAAAACGGGGGCAAACTAATCGATTCCTCCCCCATGTACGGTCGGTCGGAATCGGTTGTGGGAGACCTTCTCAAGGCAACCGGCAAGCAGGATGCAGTGTTTGCCGCTACAAAAGTCTGGATCGACGGCCGGCAAAACGGCATCACACAAATGCAGGAATCTATGCAACGCATGGGGGTCGAGGTCATGGACCTGATGCAAATTCACAACCTGCGAGACTGGAAAATCCACCTGCCGGTTTTGAAAGAGTGGAAAGAACAAGGCATTATCCGGTACATCGGCATTACAACCTCTCACGGCCGAGAGCATGAAGCACTTGAGCGGATTATGCAAATGGAAGACCTGGATTTCGTTCAGTTCACCTACAACCTGGAAGATCGCATCGTGGAGGATAGTCTTCTTCCTCTCGCGGCCGATCGGGGCATCGCCACCCTGATCAACCGGCCCTTTCAGCGGGGCGATTTGTTTCGCAAGGTCAGGGGCATAGCACTTCCGGATTGGAGCACCGAACTGGGCTGCCAAAGCTGGGGCCAGTATTTCCTGAAATTCATCCTCGCCCATCCGGCTGTAACCTGCGTGATTCCGGCCACATCCAAGGTTCACCACATGGAGGATAATATGGGTGCCGGGTTCGGGCGTTTGCCGGATGCTACCATGCGGCAACGGATGCTGGCGCATTATGAATCACTATAGGAGAACTTCGTGCATCATTTCACTAATATAAAAGTATCGAGTGGAAATGTTTAAAAACCTGGTAAATAAGAGGGATGAATATTGCCGGAAGCATATTGCCGATCTTTATTTTCTTAATTTCCAAAAGGCCGATTCCGATGGCGAAAATCAGCAGCCCCCCGACGGCAGACATCTGAGAAACCACTTCAGGCAGTAAAAGGTGTTTGATCGAAGATGCGGTTATTGTAATAAGTCCTTGATAAACAAAAACCGAGACAGCGGAAAAAAGTACGCCGATTCCAAGGGTGGATGCAAATATGACAGATCCAATCCCATCGATAACAGATTTTGCAAACAGTGTCTGGTGGTTTCCGGTCAGGCCGCTCTCCATGGAACCGACGATGGCCATCGCTCCCACACAATAAAGCAGGCTGGCGGTTACAAATCCTTTTGCGATCCCTGTGCTGTCTTTTGAAAGCCGCCTTCCTATCCAATTGCCGAGTTGATCCAGCCTGTCTTCGATTCGAATCAGCTCTCCTAAAAGACTTCCTGTGGCAAGACTTATGATGACCATCAGGATAGCATCTGTTTTAATCGCTGTTTGAATACCTATCAGCACAACCGCAAGGCCGATAGCATGCATGATGGTCTTGCTGTATTTTTCAGGTATACTGCCTTTAAAAAGTAAACCAATGAAGCTTCCAACGATAATGCTCAACGTATTGACGATGGTTCCGAGCAATTTTTCGGCTCCTCCCATAAAAAATTTTTAAGAAAGACTCAAACTTATCTTTATCTTTAAGCCTTTGGCTTGATTGCCGCAAGAAAAACCGACATATGCATCGATTAACATGATTATTGTGGAAGGTGAACTAATGGCATGAGGGGTGTTTCCTGGTAATCTGTGGGATTTGGTTTACCGGAGGTCGAATGAAAAAGGCGGACAGCTAAGGCCGTCCGCCCTCCAAAATGTTAACGTATATTACCAAAGACCTTTTGCTCCTTTAAGTCCCCCCATTACCATTTGTAACCGAGCCCTACCGTGTAAACAAAGCGGCCGTCGTCATAATTATCATCAATATCGCCGGTACTACTGAAAAGGAATCCATATTCCATCATTCCATATATAAAAGTGCTTTCGTTGGCGAAATATTTGAGCCCAATTTCGGGACCCATAATAACCTGATCCTTGATATCATCGCCATACACCCATCCGATATTAGCGCCGATCAGCGGCTTGAACCTCCCTAAATCAAAATTATAATCCACTCCGACGCGAGTGGATGCATTCCATGTACTGCCTCCCTCCAAGTCGGCAAAAGCGATGCCTTGCCGAATAAACGCTTCCCATGATTCTGTCAAAAAGTAGCCGAGTGCAGCTTGAACTGAAATAGTGGTACCATCAAAATTCTCATCGTTTTGTCCACTTCCTGAGAGGGTAAACTCCATATTGCCGGGCACATACGGAAAGGTTTCCTGCTGAGCATCGGCGGTCAATGGACACAAAATCAAAAGGGCTCCCAATAAAACCATGGTAAATTTCTTCATCTTGTCTCTCCTTATCTAATTTTTTGCAGATTAATACAGTTTCTTTTACCTAAACCTAAACCATCCATCAAACCATCAAAAATTCATAAAAAGGTTTTGACTGATATCCACCTCCTTTCGAGTTTTCAGAGCGGGTTAGAGACACAACATTCCGGCCTCCGCCGGAATGACGATACAAAAAGATCGATAATGATTGAAAACTTAAGACTTTCAAGTTAAAAACTTACTACCCCTTATTATGCAAAGGGGGGTTGTGGAGCATTTTAACCTGTGTAAACCTTGAAAAATATTTTAAATCAATGCATTGGATAGGCAAATGGCATTAAATAATTCTGTCACATCCCTTAAAAAAAGTCGAACATCTCCTGAACCGGCAGTCGTTGAATTTTATAAAAGCATAATCCACGGATAAGGCAAAAACAATCAGGGAAAAACCTTATTTTGATTGGTTTTATGGAATACTCATTCCTGTAAAAACTTACTTTGGAAAAGTAGGTGATTGTCGGAGATTTTACCACCGGCGCAAAAATGTAATCATCGTAGTGAATCTGGTGGGTGGCAGCAGATGGGTGTACTTTTAAGGAAAGGTGATCATGTACCCGGCGCATTGGCTATGCAATTCATTGTATTGTTGATGCACGCTGCGATAGATTCTTATCAGCTATGTTTGTTATGGCATAAAACGATAATACCCGGTAATGGAATACAAAAACAAGATATCTTAATCAGCAGAATTCGAAGGAATTTCAAGTATTTGACATTTTCTGAAAAAAATATCTGAAGTTATCAGAAACCAGGAACAATAATTAATGAAAATATACTCTCTTTTTGAAACCGGAATACAGTATATAACGTATATTGAAGGGTCAAGGTAAGATCTATAATTTTTTATAAATCATGAGTACCCTGATGAAACTCAAGCCATTTACAAGGTTGATTTGTAATCTCAGGTTTATTCCGAATTTTCAAAATTTGAAACAACCCGATGACAGAAAAAAACAAAAGGAGGAACAAACATGAAAATAATTATGGTATTATTTGCCTTGGTATCTATGGTTGGTTTTGCTTCCGAAGCACCCGCACAACGGGGGATGGATTGGAAAGGCGGAGGCGGATGGGGTCCTGATACACATTACCACAGGATGTACAACCCACAAACCATTGAAAACATCACTGGTGACGTTGTTGCGATTGATATGACACACCCATGAAGGGCATGGGCTATGGTGTCCATATAATGGTTAAAACAGATCAGGAAACAATTTCTGTTCATTTAGGTCCTTCCTGGTATATTGAAAATCAGGACATAAAAATTGAGGTGGGTGATAAAGTAGACGTGAAAGGCTCACGGATCATGTTCGATGATTCGCATAGCATGATCGCTGCGAAAGTGAAAAAAGGAGACGAGACCTTAACACTTCGCGATGAAAATGGTTTTCCCGTTTGGAGTGGTTGGAGACGCAGGTAAGGAATTTTGACAGGCTGTGCAATAAAATAAGGGTCTCATATCGTTAGTATTGTCAAAATTAGAATTGCTGGTTTACTCTATTCTCCTTTGATTTTTGTCTTGGATTGTGTTTTACTGAACTTGATCTTTTTCCTATGACCTCTTCGGGAGGATTTCCATGACCGATAGTGAGAATGAAAAATTTGAATACGACAAGGAAAAAGTGGATGAGTTTGCTCTTGCGCTTATGCATCTTTCCACTTTTGAAGGCGAACTGGGATTGAAAGCATGGAAAAACCTGGATTTAGGCATTTTAACAAGACTTCATGAAAAAGGTTTAATCAGCAATCCCATAACCAGTTCCAAGTCTGTAGCTATCAGTAAAGAGGCTTCTGAGCAGGCCGAACAACTTTTCAGAAAGCATTTCGTAATCCAAAAAGAAGAAGAAAAAAAATTAATGCCGCCTGACTAACATGAGAAATCTCATCGATGGCCATGCCCATTTAAATGCGATTATCCCCATTGGTCCTGCAATTGAAAGGGCTTGCTCGGTTGGGGTATCACGGATTATTGCTGTGGGCATGGATTTAGAATCCAACAAAAAAACACTGGAAATTGCCGGAAATTATCCGGGGTGCGTATTTCCAGCCATCGGCTATCATCCATGGTCCATCCTGGAAAACGAAATCGAAAATAACCTTGCTTTTATCGAAAAACACATAGACCAGTGTGTTGCGGTGGGCGAAGTCGGTCTCGACTATAAGATCAAAGTAAAAAAGGCACTTCAATGGAAAGTATTTTCCCGGGTTTTAAAAATTGCCGGCAAAAATGAAAAACCGGTGATTATCCATACCCGTTTTTCATACGAAAGGGCACACCGGATGGTGGTGGAAGCCGGCATTAAAAAAGCCGTATTCCACTGGTATAGCGGCCCGGAAAATGTTCTTTTCCGAATTATCGAGGATGGTTATTTCGTATCGGCAACCCCTGCCCTTGTCTTTAGTAAAGCCCATCGTGAGGCCATAGCTAAAGCACCTTTGGAAAAAATCCTAATTGAAACCGACTCACCGGTCAAATATCGGTATAAAACCTCAGAACCCGCTGATTTGCTTGAAACCCTTCAACAGCTTGCTCGACTAAAAGAGATTTCCGAGGACAAAGTTGCCCTTATTACCACTGAAAACAGCACACGACTTTACGGAATCTGAAAACCGTCATGCTGCTTGACTTTTGTTGGGTGTAACCATAAAGTTATTTTTAAATGAAAAACAAATCCTGGGCAAGTGTTAGGATTGTTTTATGATTAATACAGTAGGTATAAGGCGTGCAAGGAGTATTCTATGAAATTAAAAAAATTGCTGGGATCTGCAATTCTGATATTTACACTGGTTTTTTTTAGCAATGTATTTGCGGAAAAACCCGAAGAAAAAACCAAATCTGAGGCATATTTTCCGGAACAGACATTCACATTTGACAGGGTTTTAGAGGGAAGCCAGGTTATCCATGATTTTGTCATCAAAAATAAGGGAAATGGGCCTTTAGCAGTTGAAAGGGTTAAATCCTCCTGAGGTTGCGCGGCGGTCTCTTATACGAGACTCATTCCTCCGGATTCGGAAGGAAAAATTACAATCAAGGTCAACACCACGGGATATGGCGGAAAATTATTGAAAAAATCGGCAATAGTTGTCACCAATGATCCCAATACCCCTGAATTCGAGCTGACAATGCAGGGAGAGGTCGATGCTTTCGCAACCATTACACCGGCTTACCTCAGACTATACGGTAATGCGGGTGAAAAAATTTCCGGTAAAGTGGTCATTTTGCTATCGGAAAAATATCCCTTCAATATCCTGGAGGCCAAAGCCCAGGACGGACAAAATATCAAATTCATCATTGAAAAGGATTTGAAAGGCAATGAACCGGGTTATACCCTGACCGTCGAAAATCTGATGGAACAAGAGGGACGATATTACGATACGATTCACCTCAAAACCGACAACAACATCAAACCGTTTATTACCGTCAAAGTTTACGGGAATATATTTGAAAAACCGGATGACAAAAAAAAAACAAAACCGATCCAGAATAACTAAGGTCGTTGCCTTTGACTGCGATGGAGTCATGTTTGACTCTGCAGAGGCGAACAAGGCTTACTATAACCAGGTGTTAACCTATTTCAGCAAGCCTAAACTCACCCAGGAGCAATTTGCTTACACGCACATGCACACGGCAGATGAATCAATGGCTTTTCTGTTTGAGGATAAAGAATTCCTGGAAAAAGCCCAGGCTTTCAGAAAGCAGATGACTTATATGCCATTTATCCGGCACATGCAAATGGAGCCCCATTTAAAACCGTTACTCTCCGGACTTAGGAATCACTATAAAATCGCGATTGCATCCAACCGTACCGACACCATGGACAAAGTCCTGGAAGTCCATGGTTTGGAAAATGACTTTGATTTTGTAGTGAGTGCCTTGGATGTGCCCCGACCCAAGCCTTACCCGGATCAGCTATTTAAAATCATGGATTATTTTAAAGTTGCCCCTGAAGAAATTATTTATGTGGGAGACTCGGAAGTGGATGAAAAGGCGGCAGCCGCTGCCGGTGTTCCCCTGGTTGCTTACGACAATCCCGGACTTTCGGCTGAAATTCATATCAAGTCCTTAAAAGAATTGGAAAATATTCTTCTATGACCAGTTCTTTTTTATACCCACCAAAAAAGCAAGTAAAGCGCATCCAAGAAGAGCCCAACCCAATTCTGATTCCGGTTTATGCATATGGTAAAGGATTCCGGCTATAAGAAACCCTGAGGACATGACCATCCAACCGAGCCACCGAATCGACTTTTCCAGTTGATGAATTTGTTTTTTTGTATCTGATGAAAATGAGTTTCGGACGGACATTTTCCCCTGACGAGCCAGGGTAAGCACCCGATCAAGCCGGCCTGGTAAATCCAATACATGATAGACAATGGTCTCAACCTCCTGTTGCCAGCCCATCCACCCCTGATTCAGCTTGGCTTTTGCAAAGCGTTCGGCATAAGGAATAGTTTTTGTCCAGGGGTCAAAATCAGGATCCAGATGTGTGGCCAGCCCTGACAGAATTCCAACTGCTCGCATGACAAAAAGCATGTCCGCCTGAAACTGAAAGGGGGCATCATAGATAACATCGCGATATTCTTTTAAAAAAAACTTCGCTTCCGAAACAGCCAGATTTCGGAACTGTCCGACCCGGACACCCCAAAGGCGATCAAACAAGGCCTCGTGCGCTTCTTCGATTCGATCGACTTTCTCATGGGCAGACAAGGCCCCGGCATTGATATAAGCCTGAACCATTTTATGGGCATCTTTGGTACCCAGTCCGATCACATAATCCCGGAGAGCTGTTCTGAGCCTTTCCGGTATAGTGACAGCCATGCCAAAGTCTACAAACACAATTTGAAAAGGCCTTCCGGATTGGTAAGACACCGGATCATCGGGTGTAAATTCAACCACCCCTGCTTTGGATTCTTCAATTGTAGGCAACGGTTTTACAAAAAGGTTTCCCGGATGGGGATCCACATGGACAAAAAAGGTTTCAAAGACCTGCTCCATATAAATCCGGTAAAGTTTATCAGCAACCTGAACACCGGATATGCCCGATTTTTCAATGGCTTCAAGATCGTCTATCTTGAAAAAATCAACCTTTTCCATGGTCAATGTATGGGGACTGCAAAAATCCCAGAAAATTTTCGGTATATACACATGGGGATTTTTTGAAAAAGTTTCATTCAACTGCTCCGCATTTTTTCCTTCGGCCACAAGATCCAGTTCTTTTCGGGTGACGGTGGTAAATTCATCAATGAGCCAGTCAAGATCCACTCGTTCCCGAACTTTTTTGTATAATTTAAGCCATCCAACAGCTTTGCGGATAGCCGCAAGATCTGTTTCCACCAGAATATGAATTTGGGGCCGAAGCACTTTTGCAACCGCAGGGTTCCCCGAAGGAAGCACCACCTGATGGACCTGTGCCAGGGATGCAGCTCCGAGTGGTTCATGCTTAAAATCAGCGAAAATCTCGGACACAGGACGGCAGAAATCTGTTTCGATTTGTTTTATGATGATATCTGTAGGTGCTGCCGGAACATTGTCCTGGAGTCCTGACAATTCGAAAGTAACTTCGGGTGGAAGAATATCAACTCGAATACTTAAAAATTGTCCCAACTTGATTAATACGCCTCCCATCTCAACGGCAAGCTTGCGATAGTCACGAGCGAGTTTTTGCCATCGCGCAAGCGGTGCCGTACGAAAAATTCTAAGAACCGGATAGGCAAAAAGAATATCCCAGAACAATAGATGAAGAAGTACTCTGAAAAAAAAGCGTCTCACCTTATGGTATCGCTTCTGGTCAATAGCAAATGCATGGTGAGTTGCAATTCCGTCGGCTTCAGTCCTCCGACAGTCCGGTCTGTTTTTTTGTGGTTCAGGGTCTGCAGGAGGCATGAAAAGATTCCTTTAATTGGGGTGGTAATCAACAACTGTGAACATATTATTAAATAAGGCTATGCAAATTGTCAAATATATGCATAAAAAATTGACAAAATCATTTGACATGGCCAGGGGAGGTTAATTATTTTAACAGACAGATATCGTTCAGATAATCATTAGTTTTAAAGGGCGCGATTTGTTGATGGACACAATTTTAATTGTTGATCACAATAAAGATGTTTTAGATACCTTTACGGAAGGTCTCGAAATATATAAAAGTCAGTTTGAGGTTATAACAGCCTCAAACGGGTCGGAAGCTATAAACATTCTTAATGAGCATACTATTTCACTGGTTGTAACCGAATTAATGATGCCTGAGATCGGGGGCCTTCAACTTATTGCTTACATGACCAAAAACTTTCAGGCTATCCCGTGTGTTGTAATGGTTAGACCCGGGACTATAAAAACAGGCAGCACTTCGATTTGGGAAAGTGTATTGCGTTGCATTGAAAAGCCATTCAAAATTAAAGAGATCGCCGCGTTGATTATCGATGGCCTGGATTTGCTGGACGAAGGTGGAACACGCAACGGCATTGCCCTGAGCAGCTTTTTGCCTCTGATTGAAATGGAGCAAATGAGCTGCCTGGTAAAAGTCAGGTCTGCAACAAATGATAGTGGCTTGCTGTATTTTGAAAAAGGGATTATTTGGAATGTTTCCTATAGAGAATTAGAGCCAAACGAGGCCGTGATTGAAATGCTCACCTGGGATAAGGTGGAAATAAGTTTTATGGCGATGCCCGGGAAAAAATACGAGCAGCGCATATTTTCCGACCTGAAAGCCCTGATTGCAGAAGCCGGCAAAGGTCGGAAAAGTTAAATAATGCTTAAAATACTCACATGGGTTTTAATTTTTTACTTTTCATACTGTGGTTTTCTGTTTGCATTTCAGCGTCAGATCCTGTTCCCGAGACATCACACAATTCCAATGCCTCAGGTGGCTGAAAAAATTCCAGGACTTGAAAAAATCTGGTTGGAGTTGAGTTTCGGAAAAGTTGAATCGTGGTTTTTACCTCCGGTCTGCGCTGAAACAAAATGTCCGGTCTTAATTTTTGCTCATGGAAATGCCGAGTTGATTGAGCATTGGCCGGAATTTTTTCTGCCCTTGACCCGCTCCGGAATCGGGGTTTATCTTGTGGAGTATCCGGGTTATGGTCGTTCTCAGGGACTGCCTTCCCAGAAGACCATCCTTGAAACTTTTATGGCAGCCTACGATCATATAATTGATCGTCCTGATGTTGATTCCAACGGCGTGGTTTTTTTCGGAAGAAGTATCGGCGGTGGCGCTGTATGTGCCCTGGCCGAAAAACGAAAACCAGCGGCGATTATTCTGATGTCAACTTTTACCAGTGTTTCCAGGATGGCCCGGAAATTCGGAGTTCCGGGAATTTTCATACGAGATCCTTTTGATAATTTAAGAACCATGGAATCATTTGATGGACCTTTGCTGGTGATTCATGGAAAACATGATGAAATTATTCCTTATTCCCACGGTATAAAACTCTCCAAAGCAGCATCCCGGGGAAAACTGATTACATACGAGTGTGGCCATAATGATTGCCCTCCCGACAGGGATGTCTTTTATGAGGATTTCATAACATTTTTGATAAAATCAGGGGTGCACAATGGGAAAAATTTCAAGTGACCACTTGTTTATGATGTGAGAAACAACTATGGAATATCCCTCGCCTTATCCCGTCCAAAATTGAAAAACAAACATTAGAATGGAGAGACCTTTTTAAATACAATCTAATTGAAATGTTATCATTTTGTAATTATTGTAAAAGATGATAATCTTAGATGGATTATTTGGCAAAGTTCTGAACGAAATTATCGGGTATTTCTACACACGGTAACCGACTGCGAAAGGAACTGTTAATCATGGTGACAGATGCCAATAAATCAAGTTTCTCCGAAAAGAAATACCAGAGATGGATATTCAGCATTTTTACAGTCTTTATCACGGGAATTTTAACTCTGATTTTATTTGGCTGCGCCGGTCCATCTGAGAAACGTGCAGAGCAGGAATCATTCGAGCAATGGTTACAAAAAGACAATGAGTTGTATTCCGGACGGAACATTAATCTGCAAAAGGCGGTCCAGCCACGCCAACATAACGAACCGGCCCCTCTCTTTTCCGAAGATGCGACTTTTGATGACTATGTGCGATATGCGGTGCGGCACAATCCGGGTTTGGAAGCTGCTTTCTATCGATGGCGGGCCGCTCTGGAACGTGTGCCCCAGGTGAAGACACTACCTGATCCTCAGGCATCATTCGGAATCGTGATCGATCAGGTGGATGGAAGTTCGGAATACATGGGAGAGCGTTACTCGATTTCACAAATGTTTCCCTGGTTTGGCAGGCTAAAACTCCGTGGTGATGTTGCCCTGGAAGAAGCGCATGCCGAAGCAAGGCAATTTGAGGCTGCTCGATTGGAGCTGATTGACCAGGTCAGCCGGACATATTTCGAATATGCTTACCTTCATCAAGCCATCGCGATTGCGCGTGAGAACCTGGACCTGCTCATCCGCATGGAATCAGTCGCCAGAGCCATGTATCGTGCGGGAGGTGCGAGCCTTTCCGATGTTAATCGTGCCCAGGTCGAAATCGGCCGTGTTGAAGATCAGGTTCGTTCCCTCGAGGATATACTCGGGGTGGCGACTTCCGAACTGAATACGGCACTAGGCAGGCCCGCACATGCCTACCTTCCGCCTGTGCCCGCTGGTTCATCGGCTAAAACGGTCACCGATTTGCCCGACTATTCCGACGAACAGTGGATAACTTTAGCCAAAGAGAGTAATCCCGAACTTGCCGCCGCCCGGCATGATGCGGCAAGACAGGGTCATGCGATTGAACTGGCGCGGAAAGACTATTTTCCGGACTTCACGTTTGGAGCCGAGTATGCCCGTGACGGCAGCGCACGCATGGCGATGATGGATGGTGGTGGTTCGGACATGCTCGCACTGACGGTATCGATCAACCTTCCGATCCGGCGGGAAAAGTACGAGGCGGGTACCCGTGAAATGACAGCACGCTTTGGCGAGGCGACCCGACAGATACGGAGTCGGGAGGACAAATTGGAAGCCGAACTCAAACGGGCACTCTTCAACTACCGGGACAGCCGTCGTAAGGTCGAACTGTATGGCGGCACCTTATTGCCCAAAGCCGGTGAATCATTGAGGATCACAGAAGCGGCATACCGCGCGGGCGATAACGGATTTATCGACCTGATTGATGCGCAACGTGTTCTGCTCGAGTTCGCACTGGCTCACCAACGCGCGGCCGCCGACGGCGCCCAGGCGTTCACACGAGTTCAGACCCTGGTTGGTCATGAGACGGGTTTTGTGAACCAATGATGACTTTCGGACCTTGAAAACCGAATTTGTAAGATTTCAACTATTCAATGGAAGGATAGAACCATGACCTTATCAAATAGTCGTTGGAAAAAATCAGCATTGTGGACCGCCCCGGTCGTGATTGGCCTGGTTGGATTTTTTCTGGGTTGGCTGATTTTTGGTACAGGCAATCACAGCCAGGTAGATCCGACGATAAGTACGACGGAAGCTCGATCTGCAGAGCAAGGCGTCCAACAGATGTACACCTGCTCCATGCATCCGCAAATCAGATCGCCCAACCCCGATGATAAATGCCCCATCTGTGGAATGGACCTGATTCCCGTTCCTGCTGATGAGGACCCGGACATGGAAAGTGAACTTCCCCGGCTTCGTCTAACAGACCGAGCCGTTGGCCTGATGCAGATTCAGGTGTGGCCGGTTGAAGGACGTCAGATGTCTGTACCGGTGAGACTTTACGGTCGGCTCGGCTATGATGAGACTCGTCTTCGGACAATCGCTGCCTGGGTACCCGGACGATTGGACCGGCTTTATGTTGATTTTACCGGTACTTTGGTTCGAAAAGGGCAGCCGATGGTTGAAATTTACAGCCCCAGGTTGATTGCGGCCCAGGAAGAGTTGCTGCAAACCATTCGAAGTGCTCAGGAACTGAAAAAGAGTGGACGCGGCCTGGTTCTTGATAAAACGCTTCTGACAGTTGATGCTTCCTATGACCGGCTTCGCCTTCTGGGTCTTGGTGAAGATCAGATCAAGCGCATTGAAAAGCAAGGACATGTTGATGATCATCTGGTGATTCCTGCCCCCTCAGGTGGGATAGTTATCGAAAGGCTGGCCTCTACAGGAGACTATGTGGAAACCGGCCAACCGATCTACCGGCTGGCTGATCTGTCCCATCTGTGGGTTCAGCTGGAGGTTTACGAGTCCGACCTGCAATGGCTGGAATTGGGGCAGAAAGCGATTTTCAACACACAAAGCCACCCTGGAAAAAATTTCGAGGGAACCGTTTCGTTTATCGATCCTGTTTTAAATGATCGTACAAGAACCCTTCGTGTCCGGGTTGATATTCCGAATCCTGACGATCTTCTTAAACCGGGTATGTTTGTCCGGGGTTTTATTGAAGCAGGTCTGGAAGGGTATCAGGCCCGTAGTCAATCAAAAGTTGAACAAGAAAATCATCAGGGTCAGGTGACCACCCATGAGAAAAGACCAGCAATGCAGGCCGGTGATATGCCGCTGGTTATCCCGGCCACTGCACCTCTGGTCACCGGTGAACGGGCGGTGGTGTATGTGCAGCTTCCCAAAACGGAAAAACCGACCTTTGAGCCTCGTGATATTGTTCTGGGGCCTAAGGTAGGGGCATGGTATATTGTGCATGAGGGGTTGAGTGAAGGCGAATTGGTCGTCACTAATGGAAGTTTCAAGATCGATTCGGAGCTTCAAATCCGTGGGCGGCCAAGCATGATGCAGCCTGAAGGAGGGGCTCCTCCGGTGCATGATCATGGCGGCTCTGCGGCTCAGGCAGCCGAACCTCCGAAACAAACCAGGTCTGAACCGTTTCGGGCACCTTCAGCATTCAGGGCACAACTTGGCCGGCTTGTGCTCGCCAATTTCGAGCTTGTGAATGCCCTGGCCTCGGATAATCTTCAAGAGGCGCATCAGGCCGCTCAAAAAGCTGACGGAATGATTGATCAGATCGAACAGGATAAACTCAGCAGTGATCGCGAACGGCAACAATGGAATCTTTTAGCCAAAAGCCTTCATAACTCATTAGTTGCAGTGATGGAAGCCGATGATTTGTCTTCCCAGCGTCAGCATTTTGAGTCTTTTAGCGACACACTGACAGAGGCAGTTCGGGCCTTTGGCGTTGAGCAGACAGGTCCAGTCCACAGAGCTGTGTGTCCTATGGTTCAGGGCCGAAAGGGCTACTGGCTTCAGCCGCAAAGGGATATTACGAATCCCTATTTCGGAGCCGTGATGCTCACTTGCGGAGAAATCGATGAAACACTTGTTGAACCTGATACCCACGATCATTGAAAAGAAAACAGATGAACAATCAACGTTCCTTTTTAGATGGCATCATCCGCTTCTTTCTCGAACAGAAACTGGTGGTGATTCTTCTGGTACTGCTGATCGGCTTTGCCGGTGTGGCGGTTGCGCCGTTCGACTGGCGGATCGACTGGCTTCCGCGAAGCCCTGTTCCGGTCGATGCGATTCCAAACCTCGGTGAAAACCAGCAGATCATTTTTACCGAGTGGACCGGTCGATCACCGCAAGATGTTGAGGATCAGGTCACCTACCCCCTGACCGTATCACTGCTGGGCGTGCCGGGAGTCAGGGAGGTCCGGAGTCTGTCGAGTTTCGGATTCTCAATGATCTTTCTGATCTTCGAAGATGGGACCGAATTCTATTGGTCACGTTCGCGTATTCTCGAAAAACTTAACAGTTTGCCATCAGGGTTGCTTCCTGAAGGTGTTCAACCTGCTTTGGGGCCGGATGCTACTGCGCTGGGTCAGATATTCTGGTACACACTTGAGGGAAGGGATCCGCAAGGATTGCCTGTCGGAGGCTGGGATCTTCACGAAATACGCAGTGTCCAGGACTGGTATGTCCGCTACGGTCTTCTGGCTGCTGCGGGGATTAGCGAAGTTGCCTCGATCGGCGGATATGTGCAGGAGTACCAGATCGATGTTGACCCGGATGCCATGCGCGCCTATGGTGTCACGCTAGATCAGATTTTCTCGGCTATAGCAAAAAGTAATCTCGATGTCGGTGCCGGGGTGACGGAAATCAACCGTGTTGAGTACATATTGCGAGGCGTGGGGTTCATTAAAGAACTTGCAGATATAGAAGAAGCTGTTGTTGATGTTGGTTCTGATCGTATACCGATCCGAATTCGAGATGTGGCAATGGTAACCCTGGGGCCGGCAGAGCGACGGGGGGTGCTTACCCAGATGGGAGCCGAAGCCGTTGGAGGGGTGGTCGTTGTGCGGGAAGGTTTCAACCCCCTGGAGGCCATCAACAATGTAAAGGAAAAAATCTCCGAAATCTCACCCGGCTTGCCCTCAAAAGTCATAATTGACTGGACTCGAACAAGCACTGCCGACATCGAAAAATTTGCACGGAATAACGGCTTTGATGCTTTTGCAGTTGCTGATTCCCCTATCCTTAACCACGAGGAATGGCTCAATTGGTTGAGGGCAAATTCCCCGGAAGTTTGGCCGGAATGGGTTACTGTCAGTCAACTTAAGGTCGTTCCCTTCTATGACCGAACCGGTCTGATCCATGAAACTCTGGGTACTCTGAACGACGCCCTGCTCCAGCAAATACTGGTTACCATCATTGTTGTTATTGTGATGGTTCTTCACCTGCGCGGTTCAGTGGTCATCAGCGCCATGCTGCCGCTGGCGGTGCTGATGTGCTTTATTTTCATGAAACTGTTCGGCATAGACAGCAATGTCGTGTCCCTGGCAGGTATTGCCATTGCCATCGGCACGATCGTGGACATGGGCATCATCGTGACTGAAAACGTGCTCAAGCATCTGAAGGAAGCACCCGGGGATGAACCTCGCATCGAGGTTGTTTACCGGGCGACAAGCGAGGTAAGTTCGGCCATTCTCACCGCGATCAGCACCACCGTGATCAGTTTCCTTGCCGTATTTACCATGACGGGCGCCGAAGGCAAGATGTTCACTCCGCTGGCCTTCACAAAAACATTTGTTCTGATCGGAGCGGTGATTGCCGCACTGACCGTGGTTCCGGCGGCTATTCATGTGCTGGTGGCAGGCCGGATTAATTGGCGGCAGTCCCGCCGGATGCTGCTTTTCGGATTGGCTTTGGCAGCGGTGCTGGTGACGGTTATAGGTATCGGACAGAGGTGGACGATGGTGTGGATCTCCGGCCTTATCCTTTTGATGATCATATTTGTTCATCTGTACCGGGACTATCTGCCAATGAGGTATCGGATGATCCTCGAACGAATCGATGGTTCCGCCGCAAGCCTTACCGGAATTGCACCCTGGATCGCCAGTGCCGTCGCTGTGCTTGCTATCGGCTGGCTGCTCACGACGGTATGGGAGCCCCTGGGCCCTGAACGCGGCTTTATCCGAAATGCCATTTTCGTGACGGTTTTGGTCGGAGGTCTTCTCGGCGTATTTTTCGCATTCCAATACGTCTATGCCCCGATTCTCCGATTCTGCCTTGACCATAAGGTAATATTTTTGATGTTTCCCATTGTGTTGGTGTTCCTGGGCGCAAGTGTCTGGGTAGGGTTTGACCGCATGTTTGGTTTTATTCCTGCGACAGCCAAGCGGGTAGGGATGGATCCGCAAACCATCCGCACCAGTCCGCCCTGGGTGTGGGCCTCCCATGAGTTGCCCGGCCTGGGCCGCGAGTTCATGCCGCCATTGGATGAGGGCTCTTTTCTGTGGATGCCGACAACCATGCCTCACGCGTCGCTGGGAGAAGCACTCGAGGTGCTTCAGTATCAGGACATGGCCATTGCCTCCGTTCCGGAAGTGGAAAATGTTACCGGTAAGATCGGTCGGGCCGAGAGCCCACTGGACCCGGCTCCGGTTTCAATGATCGAGACCATAATCGATTATAAATCCGAATATATTACCGATGAAGCCGGACGACGTATTAATTTCAGATATGACAAAAAAGGTGATGAGTTTGTTTACGATGATAATGGTCAACTGATCCCGGATCCATCAGGCCGCCCCTTCCGGCAATGGCGTGATCATATCCGCACCCCGCAGGACATCTGGGATGAAATTGTCAAAGCAGCACATATTCCGGGCACTACCAGCGCTCCGAAGCTGCAGCCCATTGAAACCCGCCTTGTCATGCTGCAGACAGGCATGCGCGCCCCCATTGGAATCAAGCTTCGCGCCCCCGACCTGAATACTCTGGACAGAGTGGCCGTGGAGATTGAAGGTCTCGTACGACAGGTTCCATCGGTAAATACCGCCACGGTAAATGCAGACCGGGTGGTCGGCAAACCTTACTTTGAAATCGAGATTGATCGTACAGCCATTGCCCGATACGGACTGAATATCACGGATGTGCAGGATGTGATCACGGTGGCTATTGGTGGCAGAACCATCACCACGACCGTCGAGGGAAGGGAACGCTACCCTGTGCGTGTTCGTTATCCGCGTGAACTGCGCGGTGATCCGGATGCTATCAGACGTGTCCTTGTATCCGCAAAAGACGGGACCCAGATTCCACTTGGGGAAGTAGCGGACATTCGCTATACGCGAGGCCCTCAAATGATCCGCAGTGAAGATACTTTCCTGACCGCCTACATCACGTTTGGTCCGCGACCCGGTCTTGCGGAGGTGGAGGTGGTCGAGCAGGTTCGGGACTTTCTCAATGCCGGGATTGATTCGGGTGAATTGATCGTTCCCTCGGGTGTCAGCTGGCGTTTCGCCGGTACTTACGAGCACCAGCTTCGGGCGGCCCGCACACTTAAAATTGTATTGCCGGTGTCGATGATGATCATATTCCTGATCCTCTACTTTCAGTTCAGGTCGGTGGCCACAACATTAATCGTTTTCAGCGGGATCGCCGTAGCCTGGGCCGGTGGGTTTGTCATGATTTATTTTTATGGTCAGGACTGGTTCGGCAATTTCGAAATCTTTGGCGTTAACATGCGTCAACTTTTCCAGCTTCATGCCATCAATCTAAGTGTCGCGGTTTGGGTCGGTTTTCTGGCGTTATTCGGTATCGCCACCGACGACGGCGTGGTGATCGCTACCTACCTCAAGCAAAGTTTTGATAAACGACGCACTGAAACCGTGGCTGAACTTCGGTCCGCCACCATCGCAGCCGGCCTGCGCCGTGTCCGTCCCTGCCTGATGACCAGTGCCACGACCATTCTTGCCCTGTTGCCCGTACTTACCTCTACGGGTCGGGGTGCCGACATCATGATCCCCATGGCCATTCCCAGTGTCGGCGGCATGAGCCTGGTGCTGCTGACCATGTTCACCGTGCCTGTATTGTTTTGTCTGGTAGAAGAAATCAAGCTGAAACTGCGTATCGGAGAATACCGAAACCCGGTGTAGCTCATGGATAAAATTCAGGCATGGAAGCTTTGTTTCAGGATTTCGGTTTTGGTGAACCATCGATTACGCTCCGAAACCCAACCTTTTCAAATGCCTCCCAGGGATAGCGACTAAGTGGAGTCGGAAATCCGGTGCCCCTGGCTTTTTCTCTGAATATCTCACCAAGAAGGACATAGTCTGCTCCCGCGTTTTCCTCGGCTCCGCTGACATGCCTTATCCCCCATTCGCCGATATTGGCGTTTAAGCCCCTGATGCCCAGGGCATTGGGCTGGTATACCATGACCGGAGAAATAATCGGCAAGGATTTATCTGATTCCAGAGAAGCCGATCCATCCTCGGCTAAAGATTTCACAGTCCTGAGCGCATAATACCATTCGATATCGGTCGGAAGGCGCTTGTTATAATAACGGGCGTATGCCGCCGCACCGTATCCGGTCACCCGGAGTACCGGACATGTCGCATGATGGGCGGCTTTCACATGGAAATCGCCGTCTCTGTATTCGATGGGCTCATAACCCGCTATCACTTCACCCAGTATCAACCAGATAATTCCGTCTCCTTTGACCACCCCATTATCCACCGTAATTCTTGTCAGTACCTGGTTCAGGTATTCGACATACTGGTGATTGGTCACGGGAAATATATCCATATAAAAAGAATCGACCCGGACCTGCCTTGATCCCTCCGGCTGAAAATTTTCCGGAAGAATGACCTCACCTCCCGGAATAAGATTCAACATGCCTTCATCCTCTCCTTTAATGCTCACAGGCATGTCCGATGGCCAGATGACCACCGGCTTCTGTGATGAGGACCGATCGGGGTCACGGGAGGTTTCGAAATTTTTTTGATCAGTCATGGCCGGAACGGATATATCGCCGGTTTTTTCCCCTCTTCGTTCGCCCAAAACAAAAACGCCCGCAGCTCCTGCAACCGCGACAACGACCATAACGGTGAAGAGTATGATCCACTTATTTAATTGTGATGAACCTTTTGGCGCAACCACCTCCGATCCGTCGGTTTCAATTCGTCCGGCAGGTGGTTTTGGTATATGGTCTTTGAGTACCTGGCCCACCGCGTGGCTCATTTCTTCCGTTGCCGGGAGCCGCTCAATTTTATCTTCCGCCGTGGCATGCCGGATAATTTGGTTTAATCCGTTAAAAAGCGTTCCTTTGGAATTTTTTAACTGAACCTGTTTGAAGGGGATGTGCTCCGATGTCATTTTTCCGTCAAGTGCTTCGTACAGGATCTTTCCAAGCGCATAAACATCGGCCCGATGGTCGGTTCGTCGCATATCCATGAACTGCTCCTGGGGCATGTAAGGAGGAGTTCCCATCATGTGAACGGAGCGAGTAATCGGTTTAAGAGCACATGAACTTGCCAACCCGAAATCGGCTATTTTAGGAGTATTGCCGGCAAGAAGCACGTTTTCCGGCTTCAGGTCCCGGTGTACGATGCCGCATTCATGGAGTACCCGCACACCGTCAAGCAATGGCAGAAAGTAAGTGGTAAGCCATTCCACTGTCAGATCTTCCTCGGGATAAAACCCTTCCTCTGACATTGTGGCTCGCAAGGTTGAACCCGGAACATATTCCATGGCAATGTATTCGACGACATGCTCTGTTTCGTCTCTTCGGATCTTTGCGGAACCCTGGTCGAAAATCTGCAAAACATTGGGATGCTGTATCTGCGCCATGACTTGAACTTCTCTGTGAAATCTCTCCAGGGAATTTTCCAGTTCCTCAGTGTCACAATCAAAGGAGTTCAACCACTCCTGGGAGATGATTTTGATGGCGGCATCCCGTTTGAGGTTGAGCTGATGGGCTCGATAAACTTCACCCATCCCACCCTTTCCGATAAACTCGAGAATAACCCATTTATCGTCGAGCACCATGCCCACCCGGAGTGTTGCTTTGTCACGATCAGTCATAGTCACTGTTGCTGAACATCCAAAACGGTTCGAAATCCAACTTCTGCAAAAGCTTCCCAGGGATAGCGGTGGAGCCCGGAGGCAACCTCATTTTGCAGCGAAGGACCACCGGGCATTCCTCCCAGCACGACATACATCGTATCACTAAATTCTCCAGTGTCTGCATCATCGATTTGCAGACCCCACTCGCCGATGTTTGAATTTATTGCCCGAATTCCAAATTCATTTGCCTGGTAAAGCAGGACCGGTGACGGCACCGGCAACTTGGTCGGCACCGTATCACCATTGATGACGGCATGCATCCATTCGGCTTCCGTGAGCAGCCTTTTCCCATGGAATCCGGCATAAGCCGATGCGCCGTGCCCTGTTACACGCAATACCGCACAGGCGGCATGATGAACGCCATTGACACTGAAATTGCCATCCTTAAAGATGATAGGCTCATAAGCTTCTTTCACTACGCCGAGGAGCAGCCAAATCTCGTCGTTTCCGCGAACAATGCCGTTTTCCACCTCAATAACCGACAGGTTCTTATTCAGGAACTCCACATATTGATGATTGGTTACGGGAGTTTCATCAAGATAAAAGGCATTCACTGTAATTTGTTTTATTTCCGTGGTTCCACGGATTCGCGGCAAGTCTATCCGCCCTTCCGGAATCAGGCGCATGATCATATCATCATGCCAGGGCAGCACTGCTTTTTCGCCCGCCGGCAAAGGAAACCCCGGTGAGCCATGTTCGTCATGCACCGCCTTTTCGGGTGGCGACTCGGGTGATTCGGCGGCTGGCGTCCCCACATCGCTCGTCCGGTTTTGCTCAGGTGGTGTTGCTTTTTCCTGATAATGGCTGTGGGGCAGTTCTCCGCCATCATGACTGTGGTAATATTCTCCGTGTCGATGTTCGGGTTGCCGTTCCTCGACACCTGGGCCCTGCTGTTGCAGCGGCTTTTCCGTATCCTTTTCGCCATGCATATGGCCGCTCCTGTGCATCATGGCCAAAGCCGGCAGGGTCAAAAAAATCAAACTAAGCAATAGTATCATTATTAATTGTTTTTTCATATATCTTATACCGTTTTGAATATCGTTTTTCCCGGGACTCTCCCAAAAAAAGAGCGCTTTGGACCACAATAACCGTCACATTGTCCTTTCCACCGTTTTCAATGGCTTTTTCGACAAGGCGGTCGACTATTTTTCGAGGATCTGCCTTATTTCCCAGCACTTCGATGATCGTCTTGTCGGACACCATGTTGGTTAGCCCGTCGGAACATAAAAGAAATCTGTCCCCCGGCTCAACCGGCACTACATCAGAGAAAACCGTCTTCAGGGGTTCTTCGGTTCCCAGCGCCTGTGTTAGCATATTGCGCAGGGGGTGGGTCCCGACGTCATCCTCAGTCATCTCCCCCTCGTCGATCATCTCCTGGACAAAAGTGTGATCCGGTGTTAACCGGGTCAGTTCTCTGCCTCTGAGCTTGTAAATCCGACTGTCTCCCACATGAGACAATACCGCCTGCCCCTTCAACAACACCATGGCAGACAGGGTGGTTCCCATGTCGTCCAAGGTTTCATCGCTATGCGATTTAATCCGAATATCCTCGTCGATTTTGTGGAAAATGGAGGTCAGGGACTTTTGGTGCGCCTGGGTCGACGGTTGCTTACGCTCATTATTGTTCAAATGCACCATGTGTTCATAGTAGGACAGAATACCGTCGCATGCCATCCGGCTAGCGATATCGCCTCCCCTGTGGCCCCCGAGACCATCGGCCACCGCAAACATCATCCCCAGCCTGCCGATGTCATCTCCTCCTCTCGAACCATCTGCTATCACCCAACTGTCCTCGTTTACGGCACGTTTCAGCCCGATATCCGTCCGGACAGCATACCGTATCCGGTCGAACCAATTTTTGGGAAAATTTTCTGTTGACATGAAATTCCTTTACCTTCTTTTTTTTTATTCATGTAATTTCAATCGAATATTAAAAATATAATACCTGAATATCTAAAAATCCATGCAAGAGAGCCTTTTATGCATGTTCGTCATCTTTACATTCCCCCTACCTGCCATTGACATGACCAGCTAGGATCTTTAGTTTAACAGATAATGATACTTGATATGCATATTATTCACTGCCTGAAACATCAGCAAAAAAATTGTCCAATAATGCAACCAGGCTTGAAAATAAAAGAGGAGGAAATCTTGAGTATTCATGTTGGACTTGTCAGGCAAATAAAAGAAACCGGCTTGGCTGAGGTGCAAACCGACAGGCAAAATGCCTGCGGAGGTTGTCAATCCTCTGATGGCTGTCGTGCTTGTCTTTCAGGAGGAGGGAAACTGTTAAAGAAACAATCCTGCTGCGGATAATCGAATATTAACGATGACGGTAACGCAAACAGAGGGGATATGAACGAAACCGCCAAAAACACATTGAACGTGGGAACGATTCTGAATGAAAAATGGGTCATTCTGGAGTTTATTGGCAGAGGCGGTATGGGAGAGGTTTATCGGGCTCATCAGATCATCCTGAAAAGGGATGTTGCTATCAAGGTTATTTCTAGGGAGTGGCTTTCATGTATCACCGACGATGAACAAGAAGTGGAAACCGCGCTGCAACGATTCGAGCGTGAGGTTCGTGCAATGGCCCAGATACGCCATCCCAACATAGTTCAAATTTTCGACTACGGCATGGATTCGATCCATTACGACGGAGAAAATAATACAATTCATTACATTGTCATGGAATATATTCCCGGCAATACTTTACGGGAGACAATGTCCGAGCAGGGGTTCGAACCCGAGGAAGACTTAATACGCGAATGGCTGACCCGGTATTTTCTTCCCATTCTCGATGGTATCGAAGCCATACACAAAGCCGATATGGTGCACCGGGACCTGAAGCCGGAGAATTTTCTCATAAGTGGCGATATTCCTAAAATTGCCGATTTTGGGATCGCAAGATCTTGCCGGTGGCGGGCGGTAACCAATTCGATTGATATAAAAGGTACCATCATGTATATGGCACCCGAGCAGTTTATGGATTTCCGGCGAACCGACCACCGGGCCGATATCTATTCCCTGGGAAAAATTCTCTACGAAGCTATCAGCGGAAAGATGGGCTCGCAAAACAAGCATATCCATTTCAAGTCGGTAGGCCTCGAAAACGCAGGAACTCCTTTTTTCAAAGAACTGGATAAAGCTATTTACATGGCAACCGCCGAGGAAAAAGAGGAGCGGTTGGATTCCATTGAACAACTTCGAAGCAAGATTCTACATGCCCTTACCTTGACCGAAAAATCAGGTAAAACGACTTCAGATGGTTCGGCAAAAGAAATGCGTTTTCCCTTCCTTCATAGGGCTGCATGGATCTGGGCCGGTGTTGCGGTGGCGGTGTTGTCGATGGGTCTGATGACGCTATGGCACCTTTTAGGAGAACCAGGAGGGGGTTTCGATATAAGGCCGGAAGAGAAACTGAAAGTACATGAAAAGCAGATTACCCCGCAATCCCGGATAACTCCTGACCTTTTAGGTAAATCCATAACCACGGAAGATGGTTCCACCATGTTTTACATAGACGGTGGAAAAGTTACCCTTCCAAAAACAAACGGGGAAAAAATCACGGTCGATCCTTTTTATATGGATGAAAATCCTGTAACCAACCAACAGTATGTCAAATTCCTTAACGAGGTCTCCGCAAAACCGGGCGTTGCAAACAATGTGGTTCTCGGCGATGGCAATATCTGGTTTTTTCTGGGAGAGGTCATGGAAGGCTATGATCCCATTTCCTATCGGGATGGAAAATTTTTCATCACCCATTCCGGACACTCAGCATGCCCCGTATTGCGGGTGACGGCTTTCGGAGCGGAAGCATATGCCGAATTTTACGACAAACGCCTTCCCACCGAGGCAGAATGGCTTTATGCCTACCGAAATGGGACTGACGCCGGCGGAGATGACTCCGGCTTTTTTCCTATTCCAACCCCGGTAATCCTTTTGGACAAAAACCGCTTTGGCATTCGCGGCCTCAACCAGAGTATCAACGAATGGGTCTTCCGGTCCGAATCAAAAGATACTGAAACCCCGGTTTTGGAACCTGAATACATGATCGTTGGAAACATTGGTGTGGAAAAAAGCGAAAAAGCAACATTGTCTTTATTGAAACGACTCCCTTGGGAGGCCTTCGAGACAGTGGGATTTCGAGGTGCTAAAGATGTTTCAGAAAAATAATATCCCATTAAAAAACCGTCCAGATAAGAGGAATGAGACAGAGGCCTTTTTTCGATCGCAACGTCCCCACAAAAGCACCATACGAAAAGGGTAAAAACTCCAGGCCATAAAAAGATAACAAGAGCCCCACCTGAAGGTCTCCGGCTAGAATCCGGCAGCAAGCTGGAAAGTCAAAATAACGTGGTCACGAACATTCCGGCTGGGAATTTCATCCTTCTGATCCACAAACGTGAATTCTACGCTGACTTTGTTTGCCTGTCCTTTGATGAAATAGTTCAAGCCGAAATAGTGCCTGAACGAAAACTCCCCTCCCAGTGGGAAAGGCTGGGGGAGGGAATAATTGACTTTTCGTTCAGGCACCAAATATGGTTTTTTTGTTTCGTACCTAACCAGTGCTGTCAAATCAAAGATTCTCCAGGTACAGTGTGATTATCTCCCCATGCTTTAATACTACAAAAGCATCTGAATCGAGTCCGGCATTCTCTGTGGCTTTGGCCAGCCTTTTGGGGGGCTCATCAGGAGGCTCATCAGTAAGAATGAATGTGCCCCAGTGGATTCCTACCGATTTTTCGGCATTGATATCCTGATGAACCCTGACGGATTCTTCAGGCGATATATGGTATTTCGACATAAACCATCGGGGTTCATAAGCGCCTATGGGTATGGCGGCCAGATCAATCTTACCGAACTTTTGGCCGATTTGTTTAAAGTGCGGACAATATCCGGAATCTCCCGCAAAAAAGAATCTAAAATCCGGAACTTCTATAACCCACCCGGCCCAAAGGGTTCTATTTTTTGAAAAAAGGCTCCTTTTGCTCCAGTGCTGAACCGGCACTGCCGTGATGGAAAAATTTTCCATCTGGGTATTTTCCCACCAGTCCAACTCGAATACTTTAGTGATACCTCGCTTGTTAAACCATTGCTTCAGGCCGAGAGGCACGAAAAAAACAGTGTCTTCTCCTCCGGGTCGTTGGAAAAGATTCATGACAGACCCCTCGTCCAGGGCATCATAGTGATCATGTGAAATCAATACCATGTGAATGGGAGGAAGGTTTTCCATGGAAACACCTGGCGGAACCAGTCGTTTGGGCCCCGCCCATTGAACCGGTGAAGTCCTTTGGGAAAATAAAGGGTCGGTCAGGATATTTTTACCATCCAATTGCAGCAATACGGTTGCATGGCCGATCCAGGTCAAAGTGGTTTGATCGTCCTCGGAATGAATAAATTTCGGATTATTTTTCACCACCTCAAACTGGTAAGTTTCCGGCCCGGGAATGTCTTTAAAAAATCTTTGCCATCGCCACTTGAGAAAATCCAAAAAAGATTTTTCATCACTGACATATACATTCCTGAACCCATTGTGGGTATGGTGAGACTTTGGCATTCCAACCGGTTGGGCGGCACATCCGAACATAAAAAAAAATCCTAATGTGACAAAAAGATTTTTATACAAGTTCAATGATTTTGTATTTGTATTCATAAATTACTCCATTGGTGCCGGATCTCTCGTTTTTGCAAGCATGGTATGTCTTATTGGGCCATTAAAAGTAAAAAATAGGGAAAAAAGAAAAAAAATCAAGGTGTTCCTTTTGCCGGTATGTCATATATTTGGCTCAGTTAAATATTGAAAAAATCTTATAGGATAGATATAATCGGATAACTTGGAATTACAATCAGATTTTTTTGATTTCACAGGGGCCTTCCAATGTTTTTTTGGCAAAGTTAAGGATATCAATTTTTTGGACTTCAAAAAAAATAGAAACCATGCGAAACAACTATGCCTGATGGAGGCTGTTGAACAGACCTCCGAGGGTATTTTAATTGCGGATTCAAACCGTGTGGTTCGCTATGTTAATCCGGCTTTTGAGAAAATGAGCGGATTTTTGCACGATGAGCTTGTCGGCAAAAATGCTGATAAGATCTGGAGTGAGTATAATGAGAAATGTTTTCCGGATAACCTTTGGAGCAACCTGAACCAGGGTAATTCCTGGGAAGGGCGGATGACAAACAGAAGAAAAGACGGAAGCCTCTATGAATCGGAAACCAAAATTTCCGTTGTCCGTGGTCGAAACGGAAACCTTAGTCATTTCGTGAATGTCAACCGGGACTTGACCCGTGAGGCACGCTTGGAAAAACAATTAATCCGGGCCCAAAAAATGCAAGCCATCGGCACTCTTGCCGGAGGAATTGCTCACGATTTCAACAATATACTTTCCGCCATCATGGGATATACGGAAATTTGTATGCTTCAGGCTCCCAAAGATACCCAAATTCCAAGATGGCTAGAGAGGGTTATGCTGGCTTGCGATCGGGCCAAGGACCTGGTCAAACAAATTTTGACTTTCAGCCGGCAAACCAAGCAGGAGTATAACAAAGTCCAAATTCATCTGATTGTTAAAGAGGCATTGAAGCTTCTCAGAGCCTCTCTTCCATCTACCATCGAAATCCGGCAGGAGATTCTTACAGACTCCAGCTATGTTATGGCCGACCCTGCGCAGATACACCAAATTTTAGTGAACCTTTGCACAAACGCTGCTCAAGCCATGCATGAAAATGGGGGAAAACTGTCTGTTAAACTTGACGATTTGAACCTGGACCCAAAAGATAAAAAAAAATTTTCAGCCATTACAGCCGGTGCTTATGTTCGGCTGACCGTCAGCGATACCGGACATGGAATGGACAGGGAAACCATAGAACATATCTTTGACCCGTTTTTTACTACAAAAAAAAACGGTGAGAGTGCGGGCATGGGATTGGCAGTAGTACAGAGCATTGTCGGAGATCATGGGGGAGCTCTTTTTGTTAACAGCGAACCTGAAAATGGTTCTACATTTGAAGTCTTATTTCCGAAAACCACCATCGAACCCGCTTTGGAAAAACAATCCCCGGCAAACCTTCCTCGTGGAAACGAACGTATTCTTTTGGTCGACGATGAAGAATTTATTGTGGATATTGCAAAAGAAATGCTCGAAATTCTGGGATACAACATCACAACCACTGGTGGCAGTCCTGAGGCCCTTAAATGGTTCGATCAGGCCCCGGATAATTTTGACCTGGTCATTACCGACCAAACCATGCCCAAAATGACCGGGACTGATTTGGCTGAAAGAATAAAAAATATAAGACCCGACATTCCAATCATTTTATGCACCGGTTACAGTGAAGAGATTATCGCCGAAAAAAACGAATCCCGAAATATTAAGGCTGTCATCATGAAACCCTTTATTATCCAGGAAATGGCTTTGACTGTCAGAAAAGTTTTAGACGGTCAATGATCCCTTATTGTTTATCATCACAGAGTTTAACTTTATCCATATGACAACTGATTTAAAAGACCTAAAGGAATCCAACGAGTTTTTAAACCTTTTGTTGGACAATATTGACTCAGCGGTTTTGATCGCCGATGAAAATTTTCAGATTTTCCAGGTCAACAATTTTTTTCTCGAACTCTTTGACAGTGCCACAGAATCCGTAGTGGACAAAAAGTTCGGGGCTGTTTCCGGATGTGTTCACTCGATTACGGAAAACATGCCCTGTGGAGAAACATCAGAGTGTAAAAACTGTGTATTAAGACATTCAATCATGCAGACGCTTCTGGAAAAGGTCCCCGTCGACCGGGTGTCGCTTAACAGGGTTTTTTATATCAATAACCGTCCGGTGGAAAAATTTATGCAGTTCAGTACCCGGTTCATCAAATTTCACGGACGGAAAATGATTCTTGTGCTCATTTATGATGTGACCGACCTTGAAATTCAAAAAATAGAATTGCAGAAAAAACAGGAGCAACTCGATATTGACCTTGCTGCTGCCGCTGAAATTCAGAAAAGTCTGCTTCCGGATGTTGTCCCGACTTCCGGACGGATGAAAATGGCCTGGAAATTCGAGCCTTCCGGAAAAATCGGGGGTGACATTTTCAATATTCATTACCCGGAAAAAAACAAAATCGGACTCTATATGCTTGATGTCTGTGGTCATGGAGTCTCCGCCGCACTCATCGCCGTGGCAGTTTCTCAGTTCTTTACAAGCAAGACAAATCTTTTGGGAGAAAAATCAACCATCGAGGCTCCCGGAAAAGTTTTATGCAACTTAAACCAGGTTTTCCCGTTTGAGCGATTTGACAGCTTTTTTACCATTATCTATATGACCATCGATAACCTGTCCGGTCTTTTGACCTATAGCTGTGCCGGGCACCCGCCACCCATTATTGTTCACACGGACAATAATGTCGAAATTCTTGACAAACATGGTTCTGTCATTGGTGCTGAAAAAAACCAGATCTACGGGCAAGAGCAAAAACAGCTTCATGCAGGAGATAAAATTGTCCTTTACACCGACGGAATTCTGGAATTGTGTGACAAGGATGGCGAATTTTTCGGGAAAAAACGATTCCGGCAAATATTGGAAACACATGGGCCAAAGACACCGGATCAACTCGTGGAAAACATATATTCCGAAGCAAAAACCTACTGCGACGGCAAGGAAATCGATGACGACATCTCCATTCTGGTGGTGGAGTATAATGGTGGACCATAACTTTGTGGTATGATGGCCATGTCACAGAACTATTTCTTTGAGCGATTTTATCATCAACCCGGTATCATTCCGGCAAAAGCCCAAAGCGTCAACTTATGGTTGGGATCAAATCTTATAATCCGTCATTCCAAGGAGTCCGACTCTGTTGGGTTCACCTCCTGGATTCCAGCCTCCGCTGGAATGACGGATAGCTGCTGACAAAATCGCTTCATTTAGGTTATTGATTAGTTTAGGATAAAAGTCTTTCCATATCAAATAAAATACGCCAATATAAAAAGTCAAAATTGCTTTTAATCAGTGCCCGAACGAAATTGAAGCTTTTTTCGAATACGGGTATCAAGGTTCGGGATTCATTCTTTGCCTGTCATTCTGAGGGAGCCACTCGCAGCAGGTTGATGGCTGTTAAGACCATAATACCTGGTCCGCTCCTTAAGTAAGCTCGTATGGGGGTTGGGAGAGGAAACAGTGATATCAATCGAAGCAAGAGGATATTCTCATGTCTGGTAATAGGTCTGAATCCAAATCAGCGGCTCGCCTGGTCTTACTCATTGCCGTATTTGTGTTTTTGGGTGAGACATTGGTCATGATTTTTATGCCTTTGGTACCGTTTCACTCCCCTTTTCTTTCGGCTCTGATCGATTCTTCAATGCTGATCCTTATCCTATCTCCCGCCCTGTATTTCGGGCTGTTCCGGTCATTGGTCCAAATTATCGAACACCGCAGGCAGGCTGAAGCGGAACTCAGAGAACACCATGATCATCTGGAAGAAATTGTCAAAGAGAGAACAACCGAAATCTCCGCATTGCTTGAGGGTTCGAGGGCCGTGCTCAAACATCGGGATTTTGAAACATCGGCCCGCCTCATTTTTGAAAAATGTAAAGAGACCATCGGGGCACAGGCGGGCTACATTGCCCTGGTGAACAGAGCCGGAACCGAAAACGAAATCTGGTACCTGAATTCGGGAGGGGTGACGTGTTCGGTTGATCCGTCGCTTTCCATGCCCATCAGAGGTTTTCGAAAAGTGGCTTTTGAAAAAGGAAGAGCTGTCTATGAAAATCATTTTTCTGACAGTCAGTGGCAGCAGCTTATGCCCCCGGGACATGTTTTATGTGAAAATGTTTTGTTTGCGCCGTTGATAATCGATGAAAAACCTATCGGCCTGCTGGGCCTGGCAAACAAACCTTCAGGGTTTAATGATAATGATCTGCGCATTGCAACAGCCTTTAGTGAGCTTGCTTCCATTTCACTGCTTAACAGTCGCACACTGGAATCCTTAACCACCAGCGAGGAACGTTTAAGGTCGGTGGTGGAAACCGCCATGGATGCCATTGTTGCGGTGGACAGTCAGGGACATGTCATTTTTTGGAACCGGAGCGCAGAAAAAATGTTTGGTTATTCACCGGTTGAAATCATCGGTAAATCCGTTTGTCAAATCATACCTCATCAATATCGTGATGCCCACAGTGCTTCATTTAAGCAGGTCATTGCCACAGGGCAATCGAATCTTGCCGGTAAAATTCATCGTTTTAACGGCTTAAAAAAAGATAACAGAGAATTCCCTCTGGAACTGACGGTTGCTTCCTGGAAAACCACGGAAGGTCTGTTTTTCACGGCCATTATTCGGGATATTTCCAGGCAAATCCAGATCGAAAACGGTCTTAAATGGGAACTGGATATCAATGCCGCGCTTTCGGCCCTTTATGAGCCGTTGATTACTCCATCGTCCTGTATCGGAGAGATCGCCGCAACTGTCCTGGAAAAAGCAAAACAGGTGACAAAGAGTGAACACGGGTATGTGTCTTCCATAAATCCGGTCACTGGTAACGCGGATATTCATAACTACAGTGCCATGATGGACGAGGGGTGTCGTATAACACCGGAAAAAACGATTGCGTTTACCACAACTGAGGATGGACACTACGGGGGACTGTGGGGGTATGCGTTGAATACCCTGGAGCCTTTTTATACGAATGAGCCGCAAAACCACCCGTCTTCTGAAGGTCTTCCGGACGGGCATATCCCTATTAAGCGTTTTCTCGGGGTACCGGTCAAGTTGGGCCAAAAACCGGTGGGCCAGATTGCCCTTGCCAACAAGATTGGAGATTATACGGATCTTGATTTGGAGGCCATTGTTCGTGTGGCTAATTTTTATGCATTGGCTATCCAGAAACATACGACCGATGAGGCGTTGCAAAAGGCCAAGGATGAACTGGAAAAGCGGGTGGAAGAACGCACCCAGAAATTGTTGCTGGCTAATTTAAATCTGGAAAACGAAATCGAAGAACGCAAACTTGCGGAAGCAGAACTGAAAAAAAACAAAGGCATGCTTCGGGCAACATTTGACGGCATTTCAGAGCCGCTGATTCTGGTAGATAGGCAGATGCGTGTTAAAATCATGAACAAGGGCGCGGAAAAATATTACGGGATAACCGATTTTAATGATATCTACGGGAAGTTTTGTTATGAGGCGGCTGGAAAATCGGGCCCATGTGATGCATGTCAGATTCCTTCGGTGGTTTCAGAAGGCAAAGGGATCACTTTTGAACGAAAAAATCCGGATAATCCCGAAAGACTGGAACAGATCGTCATCTATCCGATAAAAGATGACAATGATGAAACCGGAGACGCCATCATTCGCGTTACCGATATTACGGAGGCTAAACAATTTGAAAGGATGCTCATTCAAAGCGAAAAAATGGCCTCCCTGGGGGTGCTGGTCTCCAGTGTCGCTCATGAAATCAATAACCCCAACAATTTCGTTACGTTTAATATCCCCATTTTAAGAGATTATGTCCAGGAAATGCTTCCCATCATGGACACTTATGCGGAAAAACACCCTGAACTGGAATTGTGTCATATGCCGTACCCGCAATTTCGTCGGGATATTTTCAAGCTGCTGGAGAATGTTGAACACGGTTCCGGACGTATCAGTTCCTTTGTGTCCAATCTGAGGGAATTTGCCCAGAGCGGCGGTTTGAAACCATTCAGCTGGGTTGATCTTCCAGCCTTGGCTGACAAGGTCTTGTCCATATGTCAAAACAAAATACGAAAAACCGTTAAATCCTTAATTAAAGACGTTCCCGGGGGATTGCCCAAAATATACTCCGATCCCTACACCCTGGAGCAGGTTTTGATAAATCTGCTGATCAATGCGGCCCAGGCCGCTGATAAACCGGATTCCTGGGTGAAACTGACCGTCGCGGTCAATGATGAATGGAAAAATCATACCATTATACAGGTCAGTGACAATGGATGCGGAATTGACCATAAGAACCGTTTGAATATTTTTGATCCTTTTTTCACCACCAAAGCGTCTCTGGAAGGCACGGGATTGGGGTTGTATGTTTGTCATAATCTGGTGGAGGGTCTGGGCGGGAGGATCGAGGTGGAAAGCAAACCCGGGGAGGGGAGCACGTTTACGGTGATCCTGCCGGATAAGGAACGGAGGCAAAAACCGAGAGTCTGATGAGCAACCCGGTTTTTTGATGTAAAAAATACGGTGTTCAGAGTTCGCGAGTCAGGTGTTCAGTATTCAGTGTTCAGTGTTCAGAAAAACGAAAGGTTTCAGGGAATGTGCACGGGACTTGTCATTCTGAGGGAGCGACTCGCAGGGGCTTGATGGCTGAAAAGAAAATATTTTCCGGTGCGCAGCTTGAAACCATGGCGACCGAAGAATCTCGGGTTGCAAGTTGGCAGGGTGAGATTCTTCGTCGGCCGGAAAATCAGTGCCGACTGACAGAGGGTATCGTTGGCCTCCTCAGAATGACATTGTCGGAGAATTTGTCATTCTGAGGGAGCAACTCGCAGTGGATCTATGACTAAATCGAAGATATTTTCCAAAATACTGATTGAAATCCTGGCGACCGAAGAATCTTCAGACTCAGTACTCTGGAACGAAAGATTCTTCCAAATGAAATCGCTCACTTTAGTTGCATATAGCCATAATGATGTCTATAATATTGAAGGCGATACAATTTAAACAAGGAGTAGCCATGATACTTCAGAAAGAATATTCAATTGCTGAAGCAAAAAATAAGCTTCCATCCATTATCCATAATGTTGAAACCGGTGGTTCGGTAAAATTGACCCGCTATGGCAAGCCGGTGGCTGTTTTACTATCCATGCGGGAATATGAGAAACTCCGAAAAAGCACCAAAGGATTTTGGAAAGCTCTTTTGGAATTTCGGATCAATCTAATTGGAGAAAATATCGACATTTCCGATTCCGATTTTGAAAATCTGCGGGATAATTCGGAGGGAAGAAAGGTTTCCTTTTTACAATGAGGTATTTATTGGATACGAATGTCATTTCGGAATCGGTAAAAACAATGCCTAATGAGGTTGTATTGACTTTACTGGAAAAACATCAAAATGAAATCGCTTTAGCCGCTCCGGTATGGCATGAACTTAATTTTGGCTGTGAGCGTCTATCCACCTCCCGTAAACGAAGACTCATTGAAACTTTTCTGGATGATGTTATCAGACCCAACATTGTTATTTTGCCCTATGATGATAGAGCTGCCCGGTGGCATGCAATTGAGTGTGCCCGATTGGTCGGCCTGGGTTTAACACCATCTTTCATCGAAGGTCAAATAGCTGCCGTTTCCATTGTCAACAACCTTATTCTGGTGACGAGAAATGTACAGGATTATACGGTATTTACGGGGTTAAAGATTGAAAATTGGCATACTCAACAAATCTGAAAACGTTTCTATTTGAGAAACTTATATATCAGGGAGAAAAACCGGAATGAAAAACAGCATCATTGTGATTGATGATGAACGCGATTTTCTGGAAAGTGTGCAACGGGGGTTGATTACATCCGGCTTTAAAAATTTGAAAACCGAGGTCAATCCCCTTGAAGCCTTATCCCGGTTTGAAAACGGGGAAGAATTTCATATTGCCCTGATCGATATTACCATGCCGGGCATGGACGGCATGGAATTGCTCGAAAAGATAAAAAATACCAGCCCGAAAACCGAATGTATCATGATTACCGCTGTGGATGAAGCCCGGGTGGCGGTGCAATGTCTTCGAAAAGGGGCCTATGATTATCTGGTCAAACCGATTTCAAAGGAAGATCTGATACTTTCCATGAACCGGGCCCTGGAGAGAAAACGGTTGATGGATATCCTGGATCTGGGAAAAAAGAAACTAGTTCCCGGGGTGGAAAATGAGAAAGCTTTTAAATCCATCATCACAAAATCGGAAAATATATTAAGGATTTTAAAGGAGGCTGAACTTCATGCGGCCAGTGATGTGCCGGTTTTGATTACCGGAGAGACCGGCACCGGAAAGGAAATGCTGGCCAGGGCCGTTCATGCTGCCAGTTATCGGGCCGATTTTCTCTTTACCCCCATCAATATGGATGCCATCAGCAGCACCTTGTTTGATGCCGAATTTTTTGGGCATACCAAAGGCGCTTTTACCGGAGCGGCCCAGGATCGTGCCGGCTATCTGGAAACCACCAACAAAGGTACGCTTCTTCTGGATGAAATCGGGAGTATGCCCCTGGATCTTCAGGGAAAATTGCTAAGGGTGCTTCAGGACGGCGAGTATATCAAGATCGGCACCAGCGTTACCCGCAGGACGGACGTGCGTATCCTTGCAGCCACCAACCAGGACTTGGAAAAGATGATGGCCAGAAAGCTGTTTCGAAAAGACCTGTTTTACCGCCTCCGGGGCGGTTGGCTGCACCTTCCGCCCCTGAAAGAAAGAAAAGATGACATCCCTCTGCTGATCGGCAAATTCCATGAAGAATATTGCGGTACTCCGGATTTGGATATTTCGGAAAACGCCATGTGGCTGCTGATGGAATATAACTATCCCGGCAATATCCGGGAACTGAAAACCATCATTCAATCGGCGGTCAACCTTGCCCAGGGAAAAACCATCACCGCAGAACATCTTCCTGCAAATGTATCCGGATGCAGGGAATCAGGCAAAAACAGTGGCGATTTGAATTCAGGTGCACTTCAGGTCAAACCTCTTGCGGCTGTGGAAAAAGAGTATGTCCTTAAAGTGTATGAGCAGACCGGAAGAAACAAGGCCCAAACCTCCAAGCTGCTGGGTATCGGGTTAAATACCCTTAGGCGAAGGCTGGATGACTATAATGTTTCATGATTTTCGGATGCAAGTTGTCAACGAAAGATTCTTCGTCGGCCAAATATGAGGTGCCGGACAGCAACTTAAGGTGTCGGCCTCCTCAGAATGACATCGTCGGAGAATTTGTCATTCTGAGGGAGCGACCAGCAGTAACATGATGGCTGGAAAGAAAACATTTTCCGATATGTTGATTCAAACCACGGCGACCGAAGAATCTCCGGTTGCAAGTTGTCAGCGAAAGATTCTTCGTCGGCCAAATATGAAATGCCGGACAGCAACTTAAAGTGTCGGTCTCCTCAGAATGACAACGTAAGACGATAGAAAGAAAGACTAAATTCAATCCTGCCTCTTCATAGTTTTATCTATCCAAAAACAACCGCTCCAAATTGGAAATCCTGCTTTAACATTCTGAATTAAAATAATATTTCATTTCAACACGTCCCAAAGTGGACTGCCGGCACTTCAAATTCCCCTGATGGGTCATGACAATATGCCTGATGTAATGATCTGTTCATCAACAGGTGTATTGGTTGTAGCATAAAAATCCACTCGGCGGACTCTGCGTAAAAATCTGCGTGGCTCTACGAGGAATAAATTCCCGGTATCTTGAAAGCACGGTATTTAATCTCGCTGATTTCCACTGAGATATTCGCTGAGTTTCGCAGTTGTTTTTTTTGAAAAATTGTGATTAAATAAAGCATCGTGGCTAAAAATATTGTAGCAAATCAAAGGGCTTATCCAGCCGTGTGCAGAGAGCCGGCTTTTCTGATGGCATAGTACTTGCTATCTATTGTGGAACATGAATATAAGGATTAAGAATATTTAATTGTCCTTAAATTAAGAGTGCAAAAATCACATTTTGCAAAAGGATGCAACGGCTTCAGCACTCCTTCAATTGTTGCCATTCTGAGGCAGCGACTCGCGACATCTTGATGTTAACTTCTGTGGGTGAATGATTATTATGGCTGAGTCCGGCATAGAGCGAAGAAAATCCAAACGTCATCCGGTTTCGGAAGGCAACCTGTTTGTCTGCAGCCACGGGTCGGATAATCCTTTGGCCGTGAAAGATATCAGCAGCCATGGGCTCCAGTTTGTCTATTTTCCTGATATTTGTGCTGCCCCGGATTATCATCTGATCGATATTATGCAACATTCTCGTGCCTATTTTTGTATGGCCGGCGTTTGCTGCCAAACCGTTTATGATATCCCCTCCCTTTCGGAACATCTTTCCTTCAGCGGAGTCCGCACACGGGTCGCAGGGGTGGAATTTGCCGATCTTACCGAAGAGCAACAGGTAAAGCTTTCCGGCCTGCTTACTGCCTTGTAAAATTCTATGTTTTTCAGCTTTATTATTCTTCAAAGTAACTTTCCACAAGTCCTCTTCTGAAAAGCAACACCCGGAAGTGCCCCATTGAAAAGGGGAAATTTGGGGGGATTTTTAAAACTTTTTTATGTCATCCCGGGATTATCCGAAAGGGATATAAAGATTGCAGTGAACACACCAATCCTGACAGGACTGATCGAATAAAAATGTCCAAATTCCCATGTCACGTCAGGGACAAGATATTTATACTAAATGAAGCGATTTGTCAGCAGCTATCCGTCATTCCAGCGGAGGTTGGAATCCAGGAGATGAACCCAACAACCTGGATACCGGCCTTCGCCCGTATGACGTTAAACTCTTCCTCGAAATTGGATCGCTTATTTTAGGTTATAGCCAAGCCGGTATAAAAAAATCATAAGTCCCGCAGGGACGACATATTACAGTTCATCTAAAAGTCTAAGCCCTTTTTATCTTGTCTTTCAAACCCGGTTCCTCCGGCCCCAGTGTACATTGAATCAAATGTGGATCTGGTGCCATAAACGGTCATTCTGAGGAGGACAACGACACCGTTTGTTCGTTGGTGAAAAATACTTGTCCGACGAAGAATCTTGTTTCTTCAGCGATCATCATTTTTTGGCGGAACATTCCTCAGCCGGTTTCAAAAAAAATCCAAAAAGAAACGTTCTAAATTGGCATCTATTCTATAAGTTCTTGAATCTCAATCAAATTATAAAATTAACATTCCAAATTGGTATGAAGGGGCATCCGGCTGTTGGTGGACAGAACCGCATCCAATGCAACGCTATAGAGGCATAATGCGTTGAAATTATAATAATTAATTTTATTTCCAATCCGTTTTTGGACAGTGGCACATTAGTTGCCATTAACGACTTTGCAGGCAAACATAAATGATAAAAAACCAACAAAATCATTTTATTTCAAAAAGGAGCGAAAAATAAAAATATAAAGGATTCAAATGTAAGGACAAAGGTTTTTTTTAATGCACTTGTATCAAAAATTTATACAAGGAGAAATGAAATGAGCAAAAATAAAAAATGGATATTCATGACTATGGCAATGGTGGTGGTGATTTTTGCCTGGGGGCTTTACCCGGCAGGAGCGAAAAACACCAAAACACCACCGGGACAAGAAAAAAAAGCGGCAAAAGTAACCCAAGCCGAAAGAGATGCTGCGGCTGCCCGGGCGTTGCAGGATGGCAAACTAAACCCGCTGATGGTGGACATGCAGACGACGCCGGAAGAGCCGGGCGAAGCACCGCGGTACTTCAGCCACCCCAACTACGCCAATAGCCCTCTGCCTGAGATTTCAGGCGCGACCATCTCGGTCGGCAACCCGTTGATCGATCGGCAATACGCCTCTGATTACCCGGTGGACGTGGGCGAGTTGGCCCCAGTCTTCGTGGTCCTACCGGCTCCATTGCCCGATGGAATGATCCAGTCATTCCAAACCTGGAACCAGGCGGATAGGGGCGCGAGTCCGTTTCCATCGGCGGGCAATGTGTTCCATGCCTACGTGCTGCGCCCGACTGGTAACGCCAACGAGTTCACCGTAGTATTCGATAGCGGTTTGCTCACCGTACCAGATTTGACGGACCCGGCTGCAAGCCAGATCGCTACGTTCGGCGTGGCCAACCTGGCTGTCCAGGCCGGCGACCTGCTCGCTTTCTATGGGCAGGGCATCCCGGTTGACGCAGACGGGGGGCCAGACGTCCTGCACTACCCTGCCGCCCAACCGCTGCAAGGTAAGAACATCACCCTCGGCAGCGCCAATTATCCGGTCTTCCCCCAGGCGCGCACCTATTCCTTCGGGGCGCAGGTGCTCGATATGGCGAACCCGATCATCACGGGCGGCATTCGCAAGTTCGTCGATGGATTGTCCGGGTTAGGTGCCGGCGCGATGAACAACCTCGATCAGTACATCCCGGTGGCGGTTCCCGACACGACCACCTACTCCGGCTCGGACTATTATGTTATCGAACTGGGAGAGTACACCGAGCAGATGCATTCCGATCTGGAACCGACCACCCTGCGCGGCTACCGCCAGGAAGGCGGTGACTACCACTACCTGGGGCCCGCCATCGTGGCCGAGAAAGACCGCCCCGTGCGCATCCTGTTCCGCAACCTGCTGCCGTCCGGCGCAGCGGGCAACCTGTTTATCCCGGTGGACACCACCGTGATGGGCTCGGGCATGACCGCTACGGGTCACGTGATGGACCCCACGATGGTCGACCCGCAGGTTCCCATGTGCAACGAGCCGGATCCAATGATGAAGGCGCAGATGGTGGCCGACGGCCGCTGCTACGCCGAAAACCGCGCCACCCTGCACCTTCACGGCGGGATCACTCCCTGGATCTCCGACGGCACGCCCCACCAGTGGATCACGCCTGGGGATCAGTCCACTCCTTACCCGGAGGGCGTCAGTGTGGTGCCTGTGCCCGACATGGACCCCCCGGCTGACGGTGAAATGACCTTCTTCTACACCAACCAGCAGAGCGCCCGGTTGATGTTCTACCACGACCACGCCTGGGGCATCACCCGCCTGAACGTTTACGCCGGCGAGGCAGCGCCTTATATTGTTACCGATGCTACCGAGAAGGCGCTGATCGACGAGGGATTAATCCCCGGACCGGATGACACCATCCCGCTGGTGGTCCAGGACAAGACCTTCGTGCCGCCTTTGGCCCAACTCATGGAACAGGATGAGACCTGGGACATGGACCGCTGGGGCGGCGAAGGCAGCCTGTGGCTGCCCCACGTCTACTCCCCGGCCCAGAACCCGGGCGACGCCTCGGGCGTCAACGAGTACGGCCGCTGGGCCTACGGCCCCTGGTTCTGGCCGCCCACAAGCAGCATCGAATACGGGCCGATCGACAACCCCTACTATGACGAGGACTGCAACCCTGACATTGAATGGTGCGAGCCGCCGCTGATGCCGGGCACGCCATTCAACTCAATGGGCATGGAAGCGTTCATGGATACGCCCGTGGTGAACGGTACGGCCTACCCGACCCTCACCGTGGACCCGAAGGCCTACCGCTTCCGCGTGCTGAACGCGGCCAACGATCGCTTTTTCAACTTGTCGCTTTACGTGGCTGTCGACGCCAACGGTAACCCGTGCGATGCCGCCAACAACAATCCGGTGCCCGAATCCACCGGCGTGGCCTGCACCGAGGTGATGCTGAACCCTGCTGAGGTGGCGGCTGCCCTGGAAGATTCGACTATTTTCCCGACTCCTGTGGTTGGGACCGAGGGGCCGGACTGGATTGCGATCGGCACCGAGGGCGGCTTCCTGCCGGCTCCGGTCGTCATCCCGGCCCAGCCCACAACCTGGGTCAACGATCCGACCCTGTTCAACGCTGGTAACGTGGACAAACACTCGCTGCTGGCCGCCCCGGCCGAGCGGCATGACGTGATCGTGGATTTCTCCCAGTTCGCCGGTTACACACTGATCCTGTACAATGACGCCCCGGCAGCTTTTCCGGCGCGCGACCCGCGCTACGACTACTACACGGGTGACGGAGATTACCGCGACACGGGCGGCACGCAGTCCACTCTGCCCGGCTACGGGCCGAACATCCGCACCGTCATGCAGATCAAGGTCAATAGCGGGGCAGGTGTGAGTTTCAACCTTGCTGCGCTGCAAAACGCCTTCAGGTCCGAGAACCTGGGTGGAATGGGCGTGTTCGAATCCGGCCAGAAGCCGATTATCGTGGGGCAGGCAGAGTACAACGCTGCCTATGGCACATCTTTTACAACCAATGGTCCTCGCAACGGGACCGCGCAGATATACGATACGTCGCTGACCTTCGACACCCTCAGTGGCAATGAGCTTACCATCGATTTAAAACCCAAGATGATCCAGGACGAGATGGGTGAGGCGTTCGACTTGGAGTACGGGCGCATGAGCGGATTTTTAGGAGTGGAGACGCCCAACGCCCAGGCCGGTCTGCAGAACATGATACTGTACGGTTACACATTCCCGCCCACTGAGGTCATTAAGGGTATCGAGTTGCCGCCGGGCATGGAAGTGGAGCCGATTTTGGCCGCCGACGACGGGACGCAGATCTGGAAGATCACCCATAACGGAGTGGATACACACCCCATCCACTGGCACCTGTACGACGTTCAGGTGCTGAACAGGGTCGGCTGGGACGGCATTATCCGCAAGCCCGAGGCCAACGAACTGGGCTGGAAGGATACGGTGCGGGTCAGCCCGCTCGAGGACACCATTGTCGCGCTGCGGCCGATCATACCGAATATACCCGAAGCGTGGGGCGGACTGCCCAATAGCATCCGCCTGCTCGACCCTTCCATGCCGGAGGGGGAGTACCTGATGGGCGGAAACACCACCCAGCGTGAGGCCGGGGGCATGGTGGTCCTGGCCTTCAGCCCGGAAACCGGCGAGCCGATCGACGTGGTCAACCACTTCGTGAACTTCGGCTGGGAGTACGTTCTCCACTGCCATATCCTGAGCCATGAGGAGATGGACATGATGCGGGCGCAGGTCGTCGGAGTGGCGCCCGCGGAACCGACGTTCCTGTCGGCGGTCCGAACCGGAAACGGCAATAATCGTCGCTACACCGTGACCTGGATGGACAACTCGAAGAACGAGACCGCCTTCGTTATCGAGCGTCGGGTGGCCGGCTCGACCGGCGCCTGGACGACCATTGCAACGGTGCCATCCACAACGCTTGGTGTCGTCCCGTTCGCAGGCGTCGGCAATGCTCCGTTGACCGGCCAGCGGACGCACATCGACCCGATCGGCAACACCAACACGCTATACGAGTACGATGTGTACGCGATCAATGTGGTCGGGGACATCTGGGATTACTCGGACCCTGCACTCAACAACCTTCTGCCGGGCGGCGGATTTCCGACCCTGACGCTCAGTTCCCGCGATGGGGAAACGACGGTGCCCAGCGGAATTCCGGCCCCAACGAAATTGGATGGAGCGGCTGTGCCCAAGAACAAGAACTCGGCGACCGTAACCCTTAACTGGACGGACAATGCCACGAACGAGACGGGATTTTTGATCCAGCGGGCCTACAACATTGGCTTTACCTCGGGCGTGGTCAATGCCACGGTGAAAAGCGATGTCACCTCGTTTAGCCAGACGGTGGCGCGTGGCACCACCTTCTTCTACCGGGTGCATGCCTTCACCGCCACGTCCCAGTCCGGGTGGTCGAATATCGTAAACGTAGTCACGCCGTAACCTGCGGTTCTAAAGATACTAATGAGAAGGGAGCGATCTCTTCCCCAAACCTTAAACATACACTATCCTTCAAACATTCATCCGGCGCCATGCAAGACAGGTGGCGCCGCAATTTGTCATTAAAAAGGAGGTTTCAGATGAAAAGAATCAACCGTCATTTCCTGGTTTTTATGCTGGGAATAGCTCTGTGCGGTCTGACAGCCCCATTTTTTGCGTTTGCCCAGGACTCGGTCATGGATCTAAGCCTTGTTGAGACGCTGGGCAAGGCCATCTTTTTTGATACCAACCTTTCAACACCTCCCGGGCAGTCCTGCGCCAGTTGTCATGACCCTGTTGTGGGGTTCACCGTACCTGATTCAGGAATAAATGCACTCGGAGCGGTTGAACCGGGCGCAGTGCCCACACGCTTTGGAAATCGAAAACCGCCCACAGCCGCCTATGACGGTGAAAGCCCGTTGCTTTTCCATGATGAAACATACGACGGGGGAAAAGGCTCCTGGATCGGAGGCATGTTCTGGGATGGTCGGGCAACAGGTTGGATATTAGGAGACCCGCTGGCGGAACAGGCCATTGGGCCTTTTCTGAATCCTCTGGAGATGAATATGTCTTCCGAAAAGCAGGTGTGCTTAAGAGTGGCCAAATCGGATTATGCCGGACTTTTTGAAGAAGTTTGGGGGACCGGGTCACTCGACTGCGTGAAAAAACCGGAGGATGCATATGTATTGATAGCCGTTTCCATTGCCGCATATGAAAGAAGCTCGGAGGTCAATCCCTATAGCTCTAAATTTGATTTGTTCTGGGATAACGCTAAAGCCGCAGGCAAGGATGTGAGCCAAATACAGTGCCCAGGGATGGGGATGGGTTGTGGCATGCCGGGCATGGGCGCGGGCGGTGGAGGTATGGTCAAAAGGCCGAATCGGTGGACCAATTACCGCAACCTCGGCCTGACCGACGAGGAGTTGATCGGCCTGGCTGTCTTCAACGACCCCAGCCGAGGGAATTGTGCGTCCTGCCATTCGATCAAAGTTGAGGAAGGCTCAGACAGTCGTCCGCTGTTCACTGATTTCAGCTACCACAACCTCGGTATCCCCAAAAACCCCGACAACCCATATTACTCCATGCCTAAAAAGTGGAATCCGGACGGTGCTGACTGGATCGATTACGGGCTGGGCGGCTTTCTCATGAATGCGGGAAATGAACCGGAAATTTATGAACCGGAAATGGGAAAATTCAAAACGCCCACAGTTCGCAACGTGGACCTTCGTCCTGATCCTGGTTTCGTGAAAGCCTATGGTCACAATGGTTTTTTTAAGAACCTGGACGAGATGGACGGTATCATCCACTTTTATGCCTGGCGGGCCATGATGGATACCGGAAGCATGGGAGGTGGCGGCATGGGTCCGGGCCCAGGTGGTGGAAATGGAATGGGAGGCGGTGGTATGGATAGCCCGAATCCCGACATATTCCCGCCTCCGGAATTCGATGAGAACCGGATCATCATGCAACCATTCAATTTCATGATGAACGGGCCACACATCATGGCCTTTCTGAGAACACTGTCTGATGGCTACGAAGCGGAATAGGTAAATTAGGCTCTTGCTCAACTAAACCTATACGATCGATATTTTTCTGCCATTGCGAGACAAGGCAGAAGCAGTCTCGTAAAAAAAGGATTGCTTCGTACCAATTCTCGCTATGGCAATTCGGCATGGCAGATTGATAGTGCCCCGAGGTTTTGACAAAACGACAGCTTCTCACGATATCGCCGTATGGGGCGCTGCTTCAAATGATGATAATTTTACGGCCGCACAGGACCTGATTTCCTATCGGGTAAATGTGACAGGCAGCCCGCAGGCCGTTGACTGTATCGATCGACTTCTATATCAGGCCTTGTCCTATCCTTTTGCAGACAACTTGAGGCAGGATGAACCGAGCTTACCGATCGTTTCCTGGGTCAATAGGATCTTTCCAAAAAAACACCCGGGCTGGTACCCAAGCCCAGGTAATAGTTCGGTAGGGCCGGCGGAAGGAGGAAAAGGCAAGAATAAATAATAGTTATTGACGAAACCATTAAAACTGGGCATCAATGAACATAGAGGGTTCTGATGCCCTGTTTGCTCAGATGCATTACCTGAAATAAACGCATGTCTGTCATTCTGAGGGAGCAATAGCAGCAGGTCGAAGCCTTCGCGGAAAATATGATCTGAAATGCAGCCTGGTGCCACGGCGACCGAAGAATCTCCGGTCTCAAGCCGGCAGGATTAAATCTATAGATATCAAACAGGAAAGAGTGACAATATGCTCAACATCAAAAAATCTTTGGCATTGGCGGGAAATAGCCTGTGCGTTTTATCAAATGATATTGTCATGGCCGAAGTCGAAATGACCGTGCAGCAGATTTTCAATCTGGAATCCAAACCGGTGTATGTCAATAACGTATCGTCAGAACCGCAGCTTTGAAAATTTCCGACAGATGATCGACAAGGAGCTTGACAATCCAAAAGCACCAGCAAGTGAGTTGAGAAAATGGCCTTCAAAGGGAGTGTGTCACAGCTTAAGGTTTTTCAAAATACGAGCCACAAGGTTAGGGAGTCAAATCCATGCTAGTGGTACCAGTGCTGTATTGTGCCGTTAAGGAACATCAGTTGAAATAGAATATTTGAAAACAAATCGCTGTTATAATGGAAATTAATTATGAAAAATCAATATCGTTTGGGGTGCCTGTTTATTCTTTTATTCCTTTACTTTTTCTCACCTTTTCCTTTGTATGCTGATGAGAAAATCGAACTTTCGACCGCGCAGACAATTTATGTGCCTGCCTATTCACATATTTACAGCGGCAATAATGAAAGACCTTTTTTATTGACCGTGATATTAAGCATCAGAAACATTGACCCTGAGCACCAAATCGAGATTACCAAAGTCGATTATTATGAGACCCAGGGAGTAATTTTAAAAAATTTCATTAATAAGCCGGTCAGTTTAAAACCTTTGGAGTCATCCCGATATATCATACCTGAAAGAGACAAAAGCGGAGGGTCGGGCGCTAATTTTATTGTTGAATGGAAATCCGACAGATTGGTCAATCCTCCTATTGTTGAATCCATCATGATCGGAACACAAACTCAGCAAGGAATTTCTTTTACATCTCGCGGCCGGGTGATCTTCGTATCCAAATAAACCCCGTAGCTGCATACCCGGATGAAATTAAAGCGTATAAATTACAGACGGGCAACCCATTGACAGCGGAAAAAAGCAAACAATCCAAAGATAATAAACTACCCGAAGAGTTGATAAACATGGGGAACGCCGGGAACCGTCCAGCCTATAAAATACTTTGCATTCGCAACATTTCATCTTTTTTACCGATCACGACAATCACATCTCCCTGTTCTAGTTTTTCTGAAGGCATTGGATTGAAAACCATTTCACCGTGTTGTTTTTTAATGGCCACAATGATGACTCCGTAGTTTTGCCTCAAATTGCTTTCGATTATGGTCTGTCCTATTAAACCGGAAGTCCGGCCCACTGTTGCCTCCTCCATCATCAGACCCATCTTGTTGCCCATGGTTGCAATATCAATAAAATCGACTACTGTCGGACGTTTTAACACCTGAGCCATACGCCTGCCACCAATAAGGTAAGGTGAAACGACATGTGATGCACCTGCCCGGATAAGCTTTGACTCATTTTTCTCATCAGAAGATCTTGCCAATATAAAAATATCCGGCCTGAATCCTTTGGCCGTAAGGGTAATGAAAACATTGTCCGCATCGGAAGAAACCGCCGTAACAAGTCCTCGGGCTTTCATAATACCGGCTTCTATCAAAGCTTCATCCGAGGTGGCATTCATGGGAATGAACAGTATCTCTTTTCTTTCCAGCTCTTCTGCAACTGACAGGTCTTCTTCGATAATGACAAAATCGATGTTATCGGCCTGCAATTCGTCACAGATAATTTTACCGATCCGACCAAATCCGCAAACGATAAAATGATCTTTTAAATCCGCAATCTGTTTTGCCAACTTTTTTCTCCCAAAAAATTTGCCGAGTTCACCTTCTACTAATATTCCGACCAGTTGACCGAGGGAATACGTCACGGTACCAATTCCTGTGACAATAATAAATATGGTGATCGTGCGACCTTCAATCGATAAAGGTTTAATCTCGGAAAATCCAACCGTCGTAATAGTGATAATAGTCTGATAAAAGGAATCAAAAAAAGTCATGTCTTCAAAATAATGATATCCAAGAGTTCCGAATGCGATCACGCTTATTAATAACAGCAGGGATAAATATAGCTTTTTAATGTCCATCTATCGATGATTTTGCCGCATAACTTTTGGTTTATCCTTCGCAGAATAAGTCTCAGGTGTGTTGCATAATTATTTTATGCTGTTTCCATTAGCTTGAATCAAAAGATTAACACTGAATTTTTTCGTAAAGTCAACTGTTTATTGTCAAAACATGGAATTGCATGAAGATACAAGCCAATCGATATATGAACTAGGTCGTTGACAGTTTCATGGCTATGACCTGAATCAGTAGCATGCAACTTGCTTAGTAAAAATTTTTAGAAAATTCAAATGCGCATTCAGGCTGACAGGTGACTTTTGCCTCTAAATTTTACTGAAAAATTGAATGCCACTGCTAATTTACGTGTATTCGGGCGCACTTCCACCACGATTCGTTTTAGCTGGGTTAAAGACTCTTTGAAAACAAAAAACGGCCTCTACAAAGAGTTGCCCCGGAGCCGGCAATATATTTTCTCCGCCAATCCGACGCTGATCACACCGATCATGGAAAGAATTATTTACGAATGGGAAAAATCCGGATCGACACAATGGACGTTCGCCAATCTGTCGAGTCGGTCTCTTAGATTCGCGGCTTCAGTTAATACGCCGATATTGATCAATCCGCCATGGCTTGCCGGTTTTTACATACTGCTTTTGATACTGATTGACTTGCATAAGGTTTCACCCCCCGAAGTGATCGTTATTTAGGAGACTTGTCATAAATAAGATTTTAAAATCAATATGTTATTATGTGTTCAGCAATTTTACGCCACTGATTCAGGAATATTATAACGTCATACCGGCGAAGGCCGGTACCCAGTTGGGTGGATCTACCTTCCGTGGAAATGAGGTTTGGCAAAAAAGTGATTTTTGTACTTCTGGAATCCGAAACCTGACACCATGGAAAAAGTTTTGGTAACCAACTGAGTTGCTCTTTAATACCGTCTTAACCATCCAAATCCGGAAAATTCCCTGAGGTTTCTATAGATGAGGCGGACCGGAGTCCTCCTCAGAGCTGACTATTTTGGAAAACCTTCAATATGTGCTTGTACAAAAACATAAGCACTTGTACCTATCTCACTTCCCAAATGCCGCATGTTGTCAATAGAATCCTGAAAGTGAACCCCACCCCAAAAGCGTGAGTTTCCGCCAATACCAGAGGGGGTCTCTTTGTTTTCTGACAGATCGTTGGGATTTAGATCTTGTTTCTTTTTAGACATAGTTAGCCCCTAAGATAATTTTGTCAATGTAGAGAATTAAAAAATTGTCCGGAGTGGTAGCACATGATCTGTCCGGTTTATTATGTATTGATGGAGGTGATGTAGATGAAGCGGACACACCTGTTACAAAAGATCCGGAAGATGAGGTTTGAGAAGCTTATTATGGTTGGACACAGAAGCGTTTAAGGCTGGGGCTGGTTGGACTGTTTTATGCCTTATCTTTGTGTTGAACCAGCTCTTTACCAATTGAAAATGCCTCACCAATGAGAGTGCCTAATCCGTAGTAAAGACCTGAATCGGGCATAAATAGGATTGGATCAAGCTGTTCAATGTTCACCCGGCGTTTATTGGTGACAAGCATTTTATCTACTTTGACATCCATTACTTCACCAATAAACTGTGTATGAAGTCCAAGCTCATGGATAGCTACAAGTCGGCATTCGAGAACGAGTGGAAACTCGTTAACGTATGGTGCGTCTACCAAAGTACTGGCCACAGGTGTCAGACCCAATTCTTCAAATTTATTATGATTATGTCCAGAAACCAGGCCAATGTAGTCCGCTTGGGCAGCATAGGCCCGAGAGGGCAAACTAATGGTGAATGCTTTCCGAGATACAATATATGCATGTGAGGCTGTTGCTGAACGCAAAGAAATCGATATGCACGGTGGCCGTGAACACGCAATACCTCCCCAGGCTGCGGTCATCACATTAGCCTGACCCTGTTCGTTGTACGTGCCCACAACCATAACAGGAGCGGGATAGAGAAGTGTTTTTGCGCCCAAAGAAGTCTTCATGCAATCTCCTTAATATTACGATGTCTTGGATAAACCAGATGACGAAAATTATGTGTTCAAACGATTCGGTCGGTAGCCCAACAATTATAAAATATCCGCACAAAACGCGGAATTCCGGTATTCTGTCCGTATAAAACGACTTTGTAGCAGTGCCTACCAAAACAATATAACCATACCTATCAGACATTTTCTTCTTTTGGAATGTTTTATCACGTCGTCTTATATGGATCGGCATAAAAACCCACTTGCATACTATTGCAATAAATTTTCGATTAATTCAAGTTTCGAATTGAAAAGGTATCCTTGAATTTTCCGATCCGGGAATATTCGAGTTTCGGATAATTATGGTTGAACGCAAAAGTTAGCGGCGATTGAAAACTGGAGTGATTTCGGAACACTTTTTTCCAATTGGAGCACCGGGTTATGATGTTAAATGTTTTATTTTTAGGCCATTTCCATTTATTTTTTTTACCCCCAGTGCCACAATTTTTCGATGACAAATCTTAAAATCCTTTTCAAAACACATCAGTGCTATGTTTCTACCTTCACATAGCACCTGGTTTATTTCTTGAAGCTGCTCTTTATGATTTAAAACAGTTTGGGCCATTTCTTTAAAAAATGTATTATAATCACCACTTTCTTTGAGTTTGTTCCGTAGCTTTTTATCAGCACCGAGCTCACGATAATTTATATAATCAATATTTTTGCCGGATAAAAATTCAGACAGGGAAGTTTTGGAGAAACCTTTTTTTCTGCTCAAAGGAAGATATCTGACATCAGCAACAACTGAAATATTATTCCTTTTCAGACAGTTAAAAAATTCTTTCTGATTTATACCTTCATAGCCTATTGTATATAGAACTGTTTCCATTTTATCACCTATAATATTTAAAACAAATATATCTGCCTGTTTCTTTTCACACAAACAGGTTACACTCAAATAATTTAAATATGCAAATTATTTTCATACGTTTTCACGAGGAAGCAACATTTATCATTATTGAATTAATTTTATGCCATTATTTGAAACAATCCGGGGGTATTCTGTACCATCAAGTGGTATTACTTTTTTCCTGATTTTTCTTATTTCAAATAACCAATCATCTCCAAAATCAAAAAGATAATAAAGCTTTAAGCCTTTTAGAGGATATATGTTTTTTAAAAGGGTAGTTTCATAATCTCCACCATCGATAGGATTGCCCGGATTTCCGTAAAATACAATTTTTCGATTTCGATCATTTCTGCCCGCATAGAATTCAAACAAATGATCATTATCGAAATTTACGATTTTTTGAATAAAAAGATGCAAGTCAAATAAAGAGCAAATATCCGGCACCTCAATATTAGCTTCCCAGAAATTTTTATTATAGGCCGGGTCCCAGAGGTTATAAACATTTAATGCGAACAGTTCAAATTTTGCCTTTGTAACCATAATATTCAACCTTGTTAATGTTTGAATTGAGCACCGCCGTAGAAGGGTTTGCGAAACGTGTCAGATTGATCCGTGGGATAGCGGAGCAGTCCAAAAATGGCATGCCGATGACGACCGCTTGATTTTGTCTCTGTCTTTTGACGGAAAGAAAATAAATGCAAAATGGATGGACCTGAAACAATATATAGAATCTACCAAGCCAGACGAATCGTAAAGGCAGTTTCCAGCATTCTGTTCCATGCGATATCTCAAATGTCCGGTTTTTCCGGGCGCGCCCCCAAATAATATCAACCATTTTTTCCGTCCTTGATTATCTCATCAGCTTCCTCAATATCGTCTCCTTCAGGGCTTTTTTCATCCTGCTCATGTTCTGCTTCCGGTTCATAACTCAGATGGACACACACAGGAAAATGATCCGAACCAAAATTCGGGAGAATTTCCAGCTTTATCAGCTTAAAATGATTTGAATGAAAAACGTGATCAAGCGGCCATCTTAATAGAGGAATTTTAGCATTATAAGTAGTGTAAAAACCTCTACCTACCCGGGGATCCAATAATCCACTTATTCTCTGAAACAACCGGGTGGTATGGGACCAGGCTACATCATTCAGATCTCCTGCAACTATGGTGGGACCATCAAAATTTTTTGCTTGCTTTCCCACCAGGATTAATTCCGCATCTCTTTCGGTTGAAGTGGTAGATTCACTCGGTACCGGCGGTTTCGGATGAACAGCAGATAATTTTACTATCAATCCTGATTTTAATTTTACCTTGGAGTGGATCGAAGGAACATCTTTTTCAATTAGAAATTTTACCTCCGGATCGATCAATTCTAACCGAGAGTACAAAATTATGCCGTATGAATTCTCAAGAGGATGTTCAACCCAATAGGGATATTTTTCCTTTATTGTTTCTAATTCTTCGGCCCATTTTTTATTAGTTTCAAGCGTTAGAACAATATCCGGATCACAGCTATTAATATTATCAAAAACTCCTTTATAAATATCGTTCTTCATATACACATTGTGTATCAACAATGAAATTGTATTATTTTCATCATGGAAATCGGAATCAAGTACTTCTGTGTTCGCCAAAAAAGTATATTTAAAAATTAAGGTAGATTGATAAATAATTGCTGCAATAAGTAAAATCGAAAATGCCCAAGTACGAAGCTTTGCTCTATCCAAAAAACATACGGCACCGATCAAAGCTGCAATTAAAAGAAGGGTTATCTGCTGACGAGGAAAATCAAAAATCCTGATAAACCAAAGATCCGAAGGTATTAAAGGAAGGACAGTGGCTATTAATACGATTGCGCTAAAAATAATTACAATAATTTTCATATTGTTAGTTTAAGACTTGGTTTTCAAATGGTTGAACCAAATTGTGCCGATATGTGTCGTTCCGGGCGCAGCTTAGGGGAGATCCGGAACCCGAACATTTGATGAAATCCGTTGAATTCCCGGTCCCATTGCTTTGTCAACATGAAACTGAAGACACGGCCGGCAATGGGCAGCCACTGACGCACCGACTGCGATCAGCTCCTTTATTTGTTCAACTTTATACAACTTTGAAAGGAGTATACCATGAAAAAAAAAGATGTAAATCGTTTTGACAGTCTGTATGAAAACCATCTGAGATCCCTAGCCTGTCATTCTGAGGGAGCAACTCGCAGTGGCTTGATGAACATAAAGATATATTACCCAATATGTTGATTGAAATCACGGCGACCGAAGAATCTCTCGCCCCAAAACAGCTCAAATTTTCAAATATAACCTGGAAAGCGGCAAATGAAAACACCGTGCTTGCAAAAGAGAAAGATTCTTCGTCGGCCGGAAATTTATTACCGACTGAAAAGTGATATGGTTGACCTCCTCAGAATGACAACAACGGGGGGAAAAGTTAGACCGTGACTTGTACAAATTGGCATAAATACGTCATCGAATTTATGACCCAGACCACTTAGGAAGCAAAATTTCCTATCCTGACACCTGACAAATCAAAGGACCTGGAACCGCATGGCAAAAACCTGATTTTCAAAAAGGCCAGATAGAACGCGGACGTGAAAAAAAGAGGGAGGACCGGATCGTTGCTGCCCTGCGCGAAAAAGTGGCGCAACCGGGTTCCGGCAAGAGGGCGTGACCGGAAATAGCCGGGAACCGGAACGAGGTTACTTTTTGGAAACGTTGGAAAGAATGGATGCGGCTCCTTTATCCGACTTGGGGATTACGCTGAATTCCCCGTTGGTTTCGAGAACGATCGCCTCGACGTCGGACAGGTTACCAAAAGAATTGTTTCGCACCGTCTGCAAGATTTCCTCTTCCGTGATTCGTTCCGATTTCATGGCACCCCTCAGAAATTCGCCATCATGAAAAAGAAGCCTGGCCTCACCCTTTATAAGCGATCTGATCTCCTTGGAATTCAACGAAAGGTACGATATTACATATTGGAGAGAAAATAGAAGAACGAGCGCGATAATTCCCTCGATAAAGACCACTTTGGGAGAGAGGATTATCGTGGCCAGAGTCGATCCAAGAGCGACATTGATTACTAAATCGAAAGCATTCATTTTTGCGAGTGTACGCTTGCCAAAGCTTCGCAGAAGAATAATAAGAGCCAAATAGGCGATTACGCCCACGAAAAGAACTTTAAAAAGAGATAGCCATCCCTGGAAAAGCATAAGTCGACTCCTTCCAATTTTATTTAAAGTCAATCATTTGTTTAAAAAGTTGCCTGCAATAACCCTATCTTTAGCACTCATCCGGTTTGATTTCAATTGGGTGGATTGCGTATGTTTCGTCTAACGAAGTATTGGCGGCACCGGTGAAAATACAGTCCCGGGTTCGAAAAAATACTGATTTCCACCCGTTTTCATATCGAATCGATTTTCTTACTATAACACTCATTTGCTTTCCTCGACGATTAAAAATTTTTTTCAAAAAAACTTCAACAAGGAGAATTCAGGAATATGAATCAAAAGAGAGGTACCATAGCCACATTTTCGATCATTGCCGCGATCGGTAGCTATTTTCTTACTTTTTCGGGGCATCCGATCCTTGGATTGATTACCGGTTTCGTATCTCTTCCACTGGGTATAATCGGATTGGTGATAGCCGCCTCTCCACGAGTCAGCGGAAGCATTATCAGTATTTTCGCGATACTCCTGGGCGCGGGCGCCGTTGTCGTAGGAATTCTGGGAGTTTTTGGCGTAATTTTATTTTGAGTTCCATCCATCCCTTTTGCTTATCTTTTTGAATATTGGCTTACGGCAAGAATAATAGATTCGATAAGGTTTTGAATCGGGCTCGACTTGCATAGATGGTCTGCTGCGCCGGCTGCGAGCATTCTTTCACGTGTGGCTTCATCGTCGTGCATACTTAAACCGACGATGCAGATATTCGGCTGAGCCCGCGTGATTTGAGCCGTGGCC
>JAABTQ010000020.1 GCA_011389745.1 Desulfobacteraceae bacterium
TCCATCGGCTTCGTATGGGATTTTCCATCCATTGATCAGGGGAGGGCGCACACGCTATTTCCGCCGCCATGGATTTGGGTGTACAGCTGAATATTTTTTTTATTCCCTGAAGTTGTACTCCATGAAAAAGTATTTGTTCATAAATTTCGCGGATGTTTTTGGAATATCCTTTGGCTGAGATATAAACGGACTTGTCGAAATCGGGAGCTTCAAGAAGATTATCAGCCAGAATAGCTTTTGCACGGGAATGAATCACTTCTATGCCGTCTTTGAAACCATCGCGGATTTCCACATCCACTTCGAAAGTACTTCCTTTTTTTCGGGCTTTGCCGGCCATAAGTCGTATCGTTTTTTTGTCCTGCTCTAATTTGATACCATTTAACACATGAAGCTTATCCAGTCCCTGAAGAACCAGACCTGGATTTTCATGCAGCGCACCGCATCCCAGCCACTCGGTCATCAGGGCAAAGGGAACAACCGGTTTCCCATCAAGAATATGGGATCCTAAAACAGGGCATCTTTTCAGGTCAAGTTCCCGCTTGAAGGTCAACGACAGCCTATGTTCATTGGATTCGGGTTTGTTCGTTGATAAACCATTCTCAATAGTACTATGTTGCTCATTTAAAATCGGAGCGCCGATCACCACTTCAGCAGGTGCGCAGGGCATCGCCCTCATCTCTTGCACCATAAAACGTCCTCCATCCACCATTGGAATGAGAGGAACATTTCTTCTGATGAATTCCTTTTTAAGGGTCTCATTTACCATCCCACCATCCCAGGGGCCCCAATTGATTGAAACCACGCGACAATCAGGACGGGAAACGGTTTCTGATTGTGCGATTTTATTCAAAACTTCGTTGGACATGGCATAATCCGCCTGACCGCTGTTGCCGAATCTGGCGCTGACCGAAGAAAAGATGACCAGGTATTTCAACCCATCCGGGATTGCTTTCAGAAGATTTTTAAGCCCATTAACCTTGGTGTTAAAAACCCTGACAAACTGCTCCGGCGTCTTGTCTTTAATCAGCCGATCTTCAAGTACGCCGGCCCCGTGAATGATGGCCCTTATCGTTCCGTATTCCGAGCGAACATTTTTTAAAACTTTTGAAATATTATTCAAATCACATACGTCGGTGGTTATGTAACGGACAGTTGCCCCTTTTTGTTGAATTTTTGCTATATTTTCCCTTATTTCCCGGTAAGCCATATGGTTTTTGAAAACCTGTTCAACCTGAACCGGGGTAGGTACCATGTTTTTAAATTCATTTTCAATGATCGCCTCCTTAATTGCATGAACTTTGAAAATGTTTTTGATCCAGGCCGGCTCCGTTTCAGGCAATGAGGTTCTTCCAATAAGGATAAAAGTCGCGGGAACTTCTTCTGCCAGGGCGAGAATGGCCTGGGCAGTTATCCCACGCGCTCCTCCGGTTACCACCACAACATCTTCCCCATCGAGTCTCACCGGGTTATCGTGAATCGGTGCGGAAATCAGAGAGGGCATCAGGCGACTTTTTTTACCCAGACCAATTTCAATGCAATGATCCGGGCTGCTTTGCAAAAGCTCAGAAACAATTTGACAAGATGCCTGGAAGGTATCCATCTCAGGGGCCATGTCCAAAGCGCGACAGGTCACACGAGGCCATTCAATGGATGCGGTTTTTGCAAGTCCTGCCAGTCCGCCCTGGTCAGGATTTGAAAGACCTTCCTGTTTGAAACCAAAAGCACCGTCAAGAAATGAAACAGTCGCAAAAAGAGCACAGCCCTCCAAAGCCGAATCCTGAAGATCCCCGGTCAGGTTTTTAGCCAACATCAGAGCATCGAGTAAAAATGACTCATCAATACCCCTATCCCCAAGAATGACCAGCCCGGAAGCCTTGGGTAACTTTTCCAGGTTTTTGTAAGCATCCATGGGAATCAATTCAGCGGCGATATTTTGTTGGATAAACTGTTTAACCACAAAGTTTGACAGGTTTTCATCGAATCCTGCGACCAGTATTTTTTTTCCGGATGGAAATTTCAGAGTCTGTTGAGAAGGAAAAGGGGCATCCACCAGGGTGATTATTTTCCGATCGATCGGATGGGTTGTTATGGATAAAACATCAGAGGGCGGGTTAGGTTCATCCTTATAAGCCACCAGGTTTTCAGGATATGAAGCTTTTTGATCCTGCCCAATATCCGAGTTTCCTTCTGAAAGATAATCCACAATTTGCCCCAAAGTTTTCATTTTTCCCATTTTTTCGGGAGTCACCTGGGGAATGTTTGCAATTTTCTGTTCTAATGCCGAAAGAATCTCAACCCGTTTTATGGAATCAATACCCAAATCAGACTCAATGTCCATATGCAGACCAAGCATTTCCTCAGGGTATCCGGTAAGCTCGCTGACGACAGTGAGAAGAGAAGACTTGAGTACGCTTTTAGTTTCATCAGGCATTAATTCAATTGTTTTGAGAGATCGGTCGGTTTTTGAATTTTGCGGTCCTGAACCGGTTTGAGACAAATGATCTACAATTTGCCCCAATGTTTTCATTTTTCCCATCATCTCGGGTGATACATGAGGAATGCCGGGGACTCTCTCTTCTAATGCAGAAAGAATCTCCACCCTCTTGATGGAATCGATGCCCAGGTCCGACTCGATATCCATTTCCAGACCAAGCATTTCAGCCGGATATCCTGTCAACTCGCTGACAATGGATAGAAGCTTGTCGGCTGCCTGGTTTTGATCATTATTTTGGGAAATTTTCTCAACAACAAGCCCTGGATCCTGAACAGGTGTCTCCATGTCACTGACCCCGCCGATCAGGAGCTCCAAAACCTGTCCGAGGGTTTTAAGCCGTCCCATATTTTCGGGAGAAACATGGGGGAGACCCGGCATTTTTTCCTCAAGAGAAGATAAAATCTCAACCCTTTTGATGGAATCAATACCAAGATCCGACTCAATATCCATATCCAGCCCGAGCATATCAGCAGGATAACCCGTAAGATTACTGACTACGGATAAGAGCGTTTTTTCCAGACGGTTGTTTTTCGGTTCCGTGGAAGATATATTTTCAGCAACGGCAACAGTAATAGTTTCCGTCGATGTCTCGATCGAATCGGATATGGGTTGCCTTAAAATGTCAACCTGTTTTTGATGGGGCTTTTCTTTTACAGGCAAAGGGTTGTGACCGATTCCCATGGCAGCTTCCGCCAGCCGCTGAGTGTGAGCCATCATTTGCTGGAGCATACGACCGGTTTCAGTCTGGGTTTCAAGAAATTTCTTATGTGTTTCAGCAGTCTGCATTTGCAGAGTCTGCATGGATTTCATTCCGTCCCGTACGACTTGTAAGGCACCTTGAATCTGCTCAGAGACGTTTTTATTCTGCTTGTTCATTTTATTCTGTTGATTATTTAATAAGTTATCCGAAAAAAGGTCTGGTTTATCAACTTGTTTTGAAACCAAAAAATTGTCGTGTGATGGATTTCTGCTCGGTTCAAAAGTGTTTTGTTTTTCTTTTGAATTGTTGGGAGACCCGATCTTTTGAGTTTGTTTTGGCTTTTTGGTTGAAACACGGATATTGGCTCCGGAAACAGCAATGCTCATCCGCTGCTTTCGCATGTTATTTTCCTGAGGGTGTTCCCATTGATCAAGTTGGACCGGATATCCCAGTGCTGCAAGGTAACACAGGGTTTGGGCTAAATCTTCAAGGCCGTCACCTTTGCCGCCGGAACCGTCTACAGATAATGCATGGAATGAACGTCCTTTTAAGATCGATTGAACCAGTCCTGTAAGAATATTTTTGGGGCCTGCCTCAAGGAAGGTACGAACCCCGAAATCATACATATTTTCAATTTCTTTGGCAAAGTCGACCGGAAATAACATATGGTCCGCCATTAGCTTGCGGGCATCTTTTTCAGTTTCCGGATAAATTTTTCCAGTGGTGTTTGAAAAAATAGAAATTTCGGTTGTATTAATAAAACGAATATCGGAAAGAACTTTCTGGAAAGCATCACGAGCGTTTTTCATCATGGAGGTGTGAAACGCCCCTGACACAGGAAGCCTCCGGTAAACAAAACCATTATCCCGGCAGATGGATTCGGCTTTTAGCATGTTTTGTTCCATACCCGACAACACACCTTGCTCATTTGAGTTTTTATTGGCCAAAACAACCCCGGTTCTCGATTGTTCCATGATCTTTTCAAGCTCATCCAGAGGGGCTTTCACCGCCGTCATGACCCCCCGGCCATTCGATTCCCGTAACATAACCTGACCGCGCCGGACACTGATCGTTAAAAAGTCCCTGTCGGAAATTCGACCGGCTGCCCAGAGTGCGGTCAGTTCCCCGAAACTATGACCGCATACGGCTTCGGGCAGTATTCCAAATCTTTTAAGAATATTAAAAATACACAGACTGATCGTGCCGATGGCAGGTTGTGCGATATGGGTTTGTCGCAGTTGATGGTCATGATCGTCCTGCAAGCCTGTGTTTAGGCTGTGACCTTTTGGATAGATATATTCTCTTAATGGAGAAAGGTCCGCGATCTGCTCAAATATGTTATCAGCATTTTCCAATGACTCCAAAGCTTCGGGAAATGTGCAAAGCAAATCGCGTCCCATGTTTAGATATTGGCTTCCCTGACCCGGAAACATAAAAGCCAGTTTTCCCGCAGCCTGGTGGCCCCCGAAATAAAAACCCCGGCTTTTTCTGAAATCGCCATGACCGCATTTAGAAAACTCATTGATGACCCTGTTTATTTGATCCGAAAAGGAGATTTCCGGGTTAAAAATAAAAAGAAGACGATAGGAATCTTTACAGGAAAATTCTGCCCGGCTTTTTGCCGCCGCACGCACGATATCGCCATGGGAATGATTCTTTTCGGCATGGCGTTTCAGTTCGAGCAGCTTATTTTCGAGGTTTTCACGATTGGAAGATGACAACGAAAAAATATCGACCGCTCCGTGCCATGATGGTAATGCTTTGGTATCATCATATTCTTCCAAAACCATGTGAAAATTGCTTCCACCAAAGCCGAATGCACTGACGCCGGCTCTGCGAGGATGTTTAGCATTTTTTAACCACGGGCGGCTTTGGGTATTCAAATAAAAAGGGCTTTCATGGATATTTAAATCAGGGTCAGGCGTGTTTGCTTTTAAAGTGGGAGGCAGGACTTTATGATGCAGGGCGAGGGCGGCCTTGATAATGCCGGCGGCACCGGCCGCAGCTTTGGTGTGCCCGATATTTGACTTTACCGAACCCAATGCACAGTTGTTTTTTGGGGTATTTTCAAAAATCTTTGTTAAGGCTTGAAATTCGACACGGTCCCCCACCCTTGTCCCGGTTCCGTGAGCTTCTACCAGTTCAACTGTGTCCGGCTTTATGCCGGCTTGTGCGTAAGCATCCTGTAAAGCCTTCATTTGACCTTCCGCCCTGGGTGCATAGATGCTATTGGATTTACCATCACTGGAGCTTCCAATACCTTTTATGACTGCATAAATTCGGTCTCCATCTTTTTCGGCATCGACAAGGCGTTTCAGGATAATGATCCCGATTCCTTCCCCAAGAACGGTACCATCAGCATTTTTAGAAAACGGGCGGGCATCTCCGGTAGGTGACAAAATCCGTGTTTTAGCAAAACACATATGCATGAAAATGTCGTTAAGCGTATCAACTCCCCCGGTGATTACCAGGTCACTTTTTCCTGTAAAAAGCTCCAGCAAGGCAAGATGAACAGCGCTCATAGAACTTGCGCAGGCGGCATCCACCGCGCAGTTGGTTCCTCCCAGGTTTAGTCGGTTACAGATTCTTCCGGCAATAACATTTCCCAATAGACCTGGAAACGAATTTTCCTGCCAGGGTACATAGGATTCGGATATCTTAAGAATAATTTCATCGGCTTTTGGACCGGATATGCCGTTGGCTTTCAGGGCTTTTCTCCACTTAGGATGTCCCAGCCGTGAGCCTAAAGGGATTACCAGTTCCTGGGTTCCGGTAGCGCCCAGTATAACAGAGACTCTTGAACGGTCAAATTCTCTGCTATCAGGATAACCTGCATTTTCAAGCGCTGTTTTAGCTGCAACCAGCCCTAACAATTGGGATGTATCCGTTGCCTCAAGGGAAGCCGGCGGAATCCCGAATTCCGTAGGATCGAAGGACACATGGGAAAGGAAACCACCTCGCTTGCAATATACATGATCCGGCGTGTCAGGATTTTCATGGAAATAATCCTCTGTTGACCAGTGTGTTGACGGGACTTCGGTAATAGCATCCTCGCCTCTGAACAATAAACGCCAGTATTGCTTTATTCCCAATGATTTCGGGAAAAAACATCCCATGCCGATAATGGCCACAGGAACATTTTTTGTCATTACAAAAAGCCTTTTTTGCTATGGGTTGTTGATGTTTCGCAATTCTTCCACATTATTCCGATAACAGCCTCGATATGCTGTCATCGGTCATGGGAGAAAAATTCCCGGTACCGGGTGGAAGTGCCACCCCCTGGCATCGGAGCCAGGTAACACGTGTGGCCAGGGCTGCTCCGAATAATAGATTCATGGCGACTGTAGCGGTTTTCCTGTTTTCGGGCTTTTCCAAAAAAGAGCCTCGTACCCATTCATTAAATGCACCCATTGAAGGGCCACACCATATCTGATAGTCGATTTTCCTGTCCGGTTCGCCGGTGACAGCCCATTTGGATGATTGACCGAGGTATGATCGAAAAATCAGCGCCATCTTATGCTTGGAGTCTTTTTCCGCCAAAAGAATCTGTCTGGAATCCTGTTTTTGAAAAAAATCTTTAGTCTGATCCCAGGCATATTGAAACCCGCATTTGAAATAGTCACGCTCCAACATATCCTTTTGTTTTTGTGGGATATCCTCCATACAATCATAGGCTGAATAAAGCTCATAGAGTTTTGCGGCTCTGAAGGCAAACATGGTCCCGCGTTTAAGTACCTGTACCTTGATACCCATTTCAAACATGTCAGCCGCAGGAGCCATGGTGACATCGGCCTGGCAGGTTTCCGCGAGCATACATCTGACCGTTTCAGAAGTTCCCGCTTCCACACAGGATTGATTCACTGAACCAGTAAGCACATAAGCCGCACCCATGGCAAAAGCAGCGGCTGCTGAGGCCGGAGTGGCGATACCTCCGGCTAGTCCGACACATATGGGATTTTGAAAATTAAATTTTGACACCATCTCATCCCGAAGTGCCAGCATAGTTGGAAGCAGAGATATGGCGGGTTGATTATCAGTATGTCCTCCCGAGTCAGCCTCAGCAGTAATATCGTCCGCCACCGGGACATGGGCTGCAAGGGACGCTTCCTGGTGGGTGATCATTTTTCTTTCCACCAACTGTCCTAAAATTTTTTCAGGAGGAGGTGACATAAACCTTCGGGCAACCTCGATTCTGGAAACTTTTCCGATTACTTTGTTGGGACAGATAACATTTCCATGATGGTCACTGTAGATACCTTTGACGCGGTAGTAAATGAGAGGAAGCGTTAGATTCAAATAGGCAGAAGCACTCACAAGCCGCATGCCATGCTTTAAATAAAGCCGGACCGTCGCCATTTCATGCGCCGGATCTCCGGGGCTGTGGATAAGATTTGAGCCGAAGGGACGATTTTCAAGAATTTGCCGTAATTTTAGGATAGCACCTTCAATTTGGGTAATGGACAGACCTGCGGCTCCGAATATGCCAAGCATTCCGGCATCGCTTGCTGCCTGAACCATTTCCACGGAAGTGATTCCATTGGCCATGGCTCCTGCAACATAGGCATAGGTGATGCCATGTCTTTGTTTAAACAGCGGCTCCCCTAAATTTTTCGGATGAATTGCCGGAGCATAAGAAAGGACAGGTAACGCGCCTTTTTTTTCTAATCCATTGGGATTAAAACTCATCATCCCGTCATATCCGACAGCCATTTGGCCATCAACATCGAGCAAAAAAAAAGGACGATTCAATCTTAAAATTGCCTTTTTTACGGCTTCAATCCCCACTCCAGTGGGGTGGGAACCGTTTAACCACCAGGCAGCAGGGATCTTGTTGATTGATCCAGTTTGCAAAGATTCTCCCTTCTAACAAGTAACTTCCCACAAGTCCCCCTTTGAAAAGGGGGATTTAGGGGATTTTAAAATGGCATCAGTTGTCAAATCCCCCCCGGCCCCCCTTTTTCAAAGGGGGGAGCAGTTATTTGCAGGTTTGGGCTCGGCACGCCGGGTGGGGAGCTTCTAACAGACTAATTTGAAAAAGTGAGAAATATAAGCTATATTTGTATAAAATCTAATAAGTTTTGTCAAGTCCTGATAAAAGGATTTATAACGCAAAAAAATCATAAATTATCGACAATAAATTGCGTCATTTTCTAATATTAAGTTCCTGAGTAACGGCTGAAGGAAAACTTCGCTTGCCTATGGGATGATCATTATGTACACATGGTACATGCTATGAGCACGGTCAAAACCTCGAAAAACCCTGAAAAAAGTATGGGCATAACAGGCATGGTATATGGTATTTAATTCAATTATTTTTTTTGCTTTTTTTGCCATGGTGTTGTTCATTTATTACTTGCCGCTTCCCTGGAAAGCTAAAAAAACCCATCTTTGGATTTCCAGCTATCTTTTTTATGCCGCCTGGAACCCTCCGTTCGTTTTGCTGTTATGGATTTCTACGATTGTTGATTGGTTTGTTGGAAAGGCCATTGCAGATACCAAAAAACTCATGAAAAAGCGGTCGCTTCTGATATTTAGCCTTAGCGTAAATTTAGGCTTGCTGGCCTACTTTAAATACGGAGAATTTTTACTCGATTCCTTTATTGTTGCTTTAAAAGCATTAAATATTGCTTTTCACCCGGCTGCCCCTGATGTTGTGCTTCCAGTGGGTATCTCTTTTTATACCTTCCAATCGCTTTCCTATACTTTTGATATCTATCGGGGGAAAATGCGCCCCTGGAAGTCTTTTTCCGATTTTGCGCTTTTTGTGACCTTTTTTCCTCAGCTGGTGGCCGGGCCTATTGTTCGGGCCGCTGATTTTCTTCCCCAACTCAAAAGCCCCAGAAAGACATCAGCCGATCAATTGGGATGGGGTTTTTGTTTGTTGACCATGGGGTTGTTTCAAAAAGTAATTCTGGCGGACAGTCTGATGGGACCGATAGCGGACAAGGTTTATTCACAGGCAGGTGTTGCCGGTTTTAGTGATGCGTGGATCGGGACACTCGCATTTTCAGGGCAGATTTTTTTTGATTTTTCAGGATATTCCAATTGCGCTATCGGAGCTGCCCTTTGCCTGGGTTTTGTACTTCCGGATAATTTTCGATTTCCGTATGCCTCCATCGGGTTTACCGAATTCTGGAAGCGCTGGCATATATCCCTTTCTACCTGGCTGAGAGATTATTTATATATCTCCCTTGGAGGGAACCGCAAAGGAAAGGCTCGGACTCCGGTAAATATCATGATCACCATGCTACTGGGCGGATTGTGGCACGGGGCTTCCTGGCGTTTTATATTATGGGGTGGTTTGCACGGAATTTACCTTGTGGTTGAGCGGGGGTTGCGTCATATATTCAAAGATGCTGATTTTTTTCAGCAAACCGGTATGCGTTTAGTCCTGGTGTTGATCACTTATTTTTTTCTCTGCATCACCTGGGTGTTTTTCAGGGCCGAGGATTTTGCTTCGGCCTTTGCCCTGATTTCGACCATGTTTTATCCCGGGGAGGGAAACCTGGTTGATCAGGGAGAAATTTATCAGGTATTGATAATCAGCTTTCTCTTATTATGGGTTCACTGGAAATTGCGGGAATCCAGCCTTGAGGCTTTTATGGGAAATCTGCCATGGTGGATTCGGGGAGTCGCGATATCTTTTATATTAATTTTACTTGCTTTGGCGCCTTCGGATGAACGTGCTTTTATCTACTTCCAATTCTAATGAACGTATGCGTTTAAGGGACTGGGGGCGGGTCTGGCTGATAGGCTTGCTCACCACTGTTATTTTCTTAGGCTGCTGGGAAATTTTTTGGCGCACCCGGGGATTTCAACCGACAATCCAGGACGACTGGGGTATATGGGCGAAAGTGAGGCGACAGGCTGTCAGCCAGGGAGAACGTGCAATTATCCTGGTGGGAGCATCACGCATTCAGACAGGTCTGCATCCGGATATATTTGAAGAGGTGACCGGAAAACGCCCACTGGTTCTGGCTATCGACGGCAGCAGTCCCATTCCGGTGCTGGAAAACCTGGCCGAAGATGATCGTATTGCGGGAACTGTCATTTGTTCGCTTAATCCTATGTTTTTGGGCGAGGATTCAGACGATTTTGGAAGGTCCAAAAAGTGGATACGCAGATATAATGAACAGAAATGGTCTTCCCGCATTGAAACCCAACTTTCCATCTTTGTTGAACAGGCTTTTGTATTTCGTTATACCGGCTTACAGCCTAATCAATTGTGGCAAAATTTGGTTGACAAACAATGGCCTCGTCCGTTTTATGCTCCCATGAGACCCGATCGCTACCGGACCATGGATTTTTCCCTGATTGATGTGGAAAGAATTCTCAGGGGACGTATAAAAAGAGAGCTGGATTTTCAAAAATCAGCAGGACCGTTATCACATGAACAATTCATAGATAAGGTGGCTCGAATCGACCGGTTAATCCAAAAAATCGAAAACAGAGGGGGTAGGGTAATGTTTATCCGCTTCCCTTCCACCGGAGTGGTTAGACAACTTGAGGGCCAGACATGGCCCCGGAAAAAATATTGGGATATATTGGTTACCAATGCCGGGGCGAAAGCGATTCATTTTGAAGATTACCCAACATTATCCGGATTTGATTGCCCTGATGGGTCTCATTTGGATGTTCGTGATGCAGAAATTTTCACCCGGTCACTGGCTGAAATTTTATTGGAGAAAAAATGGATTATACGTTAATATGAAAAAAAAAAGGCTTGAATGGTTTTCACTAATTATTTATCCTTGACAAAAAACAAAAGCAAAATCTACTCACGAAGCTTGTTCCAGGTTGATGATCAAAATAATGGATGTTGAGCTTAATTTGGTTAATTCAGAGGAAAATGACTTATGATTATCGGTGTCGCCAGGGAAATATGCCCTGATGATCGTCGGGTGGCAATGGTGCCCATGCTGGTGCCTTCATTGACCAAAGCAGGGCACCAGGTGGTGATTGAGCAAGGGGCCGGTTTGACATCAGGTTATCGTGATGATGAATATTTACTTGCCGGTGCAAGAATCGAACAGAACCGTTCACAGTTATTTGAACAGGCAGAAATACTTTTCATGGTGCGAGGACCTGGAGCCGATCCTGTGAGCTGCACAGAAGATATGGCGCTTTTAGGACCCGGCCATGTTCTGATAGCATTTCTTAATCCGCTGATGTTTCCCCTGTCCGCCCGACATCTAGCAGCTACAGGTGTGACGGCATTTGCGTTGGATCTGATTCCACGTATTTTTCGTGCTCAGAGCATGGATGCGTTATCGTCCATGGGCAGTCTGGCAGGATATAAGGGAGTATTAATGGCCGCCAATGCATTGTCCAAAATATTTCCGTTGATGATGACTGCTGCCGGCTCACTGATGCCGGCAAAGGTATTTGTTATCGGTGCGGGGGTGGCCGGTTTGCAGGCGTGTGCAACGGCTAAGCGCATGGGTGCATTGGTATCGGCTTATGATGTTCGACCGGCTGTCAAAGAGCAGGTTGAAAGTGTAGGGGCGGAATTTGTGGAATTTGACCTGGATTCTCAGGATGCTGAAGACAACCGGGGATATGCCAAAGCCCAGAGCGAGGAATTTTACCGCAGACAGCGCGAGGCAATGACCAAAGTTCTGGCTGAAAGCGACGTGGTTATTAGCACGGCTGGTGTGCCCGGAAAAAAAGCGCCCGTGCTCATTACCCAAGAGATGGTATCCCATATGAAGGCCGGTTCGGTGATCGTGGATATCATGGCCGAATTAGGCGGAAACTGCGCATTGACGCAACCAGGAAAATCTGTCGACAAAGACGGTGTTATTATTTTAGGCCCGGAAAACATTGCGTCATCCGTGGCGTATCATGCCAGTCAGATGCTTGCCAAAAACATCATGGCATTATTTGATCATTTGGTGGATATGGATGGCCGGCTGGTGATCAACCCAAAAGAAGAGATCACATGGAACACGCTTTTGTGCAAAGATGGAAGGGTAACCAACGAACGTGTTCTTGAGCTATTGTCGGAAATGCCGCAATCATAATTCCCGTCAGGATGGAAAAAGGAGACCGAGCATGGATATTGCCCTTCTGTTGACCATTTTTATTTTAGCTTTTTTTGTAGGAGCTGAGATCATTACAAAGATTCCACCGACATTGCATACTCCGCTGATGAGCGGCACCAATGCCATCAGTGGCATCACCCTGATCGGTGCATTGATTTCAACAAAATTAAACAGCCCGTCATTGGCCATTGTTTTAGGCGTTTTATCTATTGTGCTTGCCACTATCAATGTGGTCGGAGGGTTTGTCGTCACCAATCGTATGCTGCACATGTTCCGCAAAAAGGATTAGCCAATATGCCTTCGGACTTTGCCCAATTTTTCTATTTGATTGCATCAGTTCTTTTCATTATCGGCCTTAAAGGCCTGACCCGTCCCCGGACTGCACCGCGAGGAAACATATTGAGTGCGGCCGGTATGCTACTGGCGGTCATCACGGCACTGGTCAGTGAAACAAACCTCAATTGGGGATACATTATATTTGGCCTGGCATCAGGCGCAGTGATCGGTTTGTGGCTGGCCTATAAAACGCAAATGGCATCAATGCCTCAATTGGTGGCCCTTTTCAATGGTTTCGGTGGCGGCGCCTCGCTGCTGGTGGCCACGGTGGCAATTTTGTCCACACAACGGAGCGAAGTTGCCCTTTTGGATGGCGGAGTGTTTTCATATATTGCCGCAGCTGTTTCCATCATCATAGGCACAATTACTTTTTTCGGTAGTATGCTGGCTTTTGCCAAATTGCAGGGTATCTCCCGGCAACCGTTGAATTTTAAGGGGTTGCAGATAGTTAAAGGATTGTTTTTTGGATGCATGCTTTTATGCGCAGTGGTAATGGTTACTTTTCCGGGAAAGCTTATCTGGCTCATCGCACTGATTGCATTATCGGCCTTGTTCGGGATTATGCTGGTAGCACCCATCGGAGGAGCAAACATGCCGGTAGTAATTGCCGTCCTAAACTCCTACTCCGGGCTGGCCGCCGGCGCAACCGGTTTTGTGCTCGATAACACCATGTTAATTATTGCAGGCTCACTGGTGGGCGCGTCGGGTATGCTGCTTACCCGGGTAATGTGCAAGGCCATGAATCGTTCTTTGACCCATGTTCTTTTGGGAAAACCCATGGCCAAGATGACTGGTTTGCACCAAGAAGAAGTTTACGCCGGAAAGATCAAGTCCACCTCAGCAGAAGAAGTGGCCATGGTATTGGAATCCACACGGCGGGTGGTGATTGTGCCGGGATTCGGCATGGCGGTTTCCCAAGCCCAATTTGCTGTCCGGGACCTGACCCAACTTCTTGAAAGACGCAACATTGAAGTGCTGTTTGGTATTCATCCGGTGGCCGGACGTATGCCGGGGCACATGAATGTATTGTTGGCTGAGGCTGATATCAGCTACGACAAGCTGAAAGATATGGACAGTATCAATCCCATCTTTGATCAAACCGATGTATCACTGGTGATCGGCGCCAATGATGTGGTTAATCCGGATGCCCGCCAAAATCCTGATAGCCCTATTGCCGGGATGCCGATATTGAATGTGGATCGCTCTAAAACCGTGGTGGTGATTAAACGCAGTCTCAGTCCGGGATTTGCCGGTATACCCAATACTCTTTTTGTCGCCGATAACACACTGATGCTTTTTGATGACGGAAAAGCAGCCATAAATGCCATCATTGCCGCCCTGAAAAGTTGACATGTTCCAGGAACAACATATTTTAATTTTATGAAGCCTTTTGCTGTTAACACGCCCAAAAACGTGGACTGCTGCACTTTGTCCGCAAAAGTTTCATCCGATGCCGGCACAGCTTGTTGCGGACCTCCCGCAGGCCCGAAATCCGATACCCATGAAAGACCCGGCTATCGGATTTGTGGTTTTGTCCAGCGATTTGAAAATACCGCGGCAGGCAATGTTCCGGTTGTATCAACAAATCTAGGGATAAAAGATCATGTGGGGGCATTTCTTGTCCGGGTCGGCATCGGAAGAAACAATTATGAGATTGCACCCGGCCTTTACGGGGTTGGAAATCCCGGAAATGATTCACCGGTTTTGGTTACCGCCAATTATAAGCTTACCTTTGATACGTTAAGAAAAGAATTGAGAGGAATCGATGTGTGGTTGCTGGTGTTGGACACCAGGGGTATCAATGTCTGGTGCGCGGCCGGCAAAAAGACTTTTTCCACCGAGGAACTGGTCGGCAGGGTCAGACTTACCCAACTGGAAAAAATTGTAGGACACCGCGAGTTAATTGTTCCTCAGCTCGGCGCAACAGGCGTTGCAGGCTATCGTGTGAAAAAAGCCTGCGGATTTAAGGTCGTGTGGGGTCCGATTAAAGCCGGGGACATTCGATCTTTTTTGGAAAATGGAAAAAATGCGACCCAGGCCATGAGACAAGTAACCTTTACCATGGGAGAAAGGCTTGTGCTGATCCCGGTGGAACTTTCCGAATTGATCAAACCTACATTCTGGGCATTGGTTTTGGCTTTTGTGATCTCCGGCATCGGATCGGATATCTTTTCATTATCAGCGGCCTGGCATCGGGGATTATTAATGGTCATGGCCTATGTTGCCGGCATATTGGGTGGTGCCGTCGCGGTGCCGGCGTTTCTTCCGTGGCTTCCGGGAAAAGCTTTTTCAATTAAAGGAATATGGACCGGTATTGTAACGGGTATAGTCATGCTCCTTTTATTTCACGGACAGGTAAGCGTGCTGGAATCTTTTTCACTCATGTTGATCAGTGTTGCTGTGAGCAGTCTGTTTGCCATGAATTTTACCGGAGCAACGCCTTTTACATCGCCTTCAGGGGTTGAAAAGGAAATGCGAAAAGCCATACCGATTCAGGCGTCAGCCCTGCTTGTCGCTATGGCGATATGGATAGGAACAGGTTTTATCATATGAAGACTTTCAGATATTTACCCGGTGTGACGACATTAAATCTTGATATAAACGCATGCGTTGGATGCGGTATCTGTGCACAGGTATGTCCTCACCAGGTACTTGAAATTGTTGAGAAAAAAGCGGCGATTGTGGATATTGATGGTTGCATGGAATGCGGAGCCTGCGCAAACAATTGTCCGGTGGAAGCCATTACCGTCGAACCGGGTGTGGGGTGTGCCTCATACATCATCCAGAGCTGGATTAAAGGCAAAGAGGCGGCAAGTTGCGGCCCTTCCTGTTGCTAAGGTTTTACAGCCACTAGAGAAGCCATCCATGGGGGCGATTCAGGTTCTTTGGCCTCAAACTCCCGGTAGTATCTGACCGTTAGTGATAAAAAACCATGCAGAAGCTCATTTTCGCGAAACAGATAATCCCGGCACGAAGGCTGATAGTTTTCTTTACTCCGGGGTTTATCTTTTATCTTTAAAGGTCTTTCCATGAAGGATTCGAAAATCAAAACACCTCCGGACACGAGCCCTTCCTTAATATAGGGAAAAAGACGGCGGTTGAGATACCGGATATTGACAATGAGATCATAGCGGTTTGGAGCAATGTCGAAGTGGTCAAGGTCGGCACAGACAGGCCGAATTCGCCGGTGTTTGTCCTTGAATTTTTTAATGCCCACATCGGAAATATCCACGGCGTCCACGGTAAAACCTTGCTGAGCCAGATATATGGTGTTTCGCCCTGTGCCACAGGCAATGTCCAGAGCCTGCCCGGTTTTAGCCATTTTACAAAACTCCATGACAATTTTGGAGGACTTATCCATTTCCGGCCGGTTGTGGTGCTTGATGTTCCATTTAGAGCGGTCTTTATCCACGGGGTCACCTTATTCGATTAAACCGGAGGAGTATCTATTCTGAGAAGAACCCGAATCCTGACTTCAAAACGTTTAAAGTTCTCGGATTGACCCCCAGATTTTTCAATTCCCTGGATGAAACCCAGCGGACTTCATCGGCATCATCACCAGGCAGAGGCTGTCCGGAAATATAATCGGCAATTAAATCAACGATAACATAGTGGAAACAGATTCGGTTCTTTTCATCTTTTTCAATGACATCAAAAGTATAAACAGGCTCTTTTGCCAGAATCGTAATACCGGTTTCTTCAAGAATTTCCCGTTCTGCCGCATGTTGAAGTGTTTCACCGAGTTCAACACTCCCTCCCGGTATAGCCCAGAGTCCCTGTGCGGGAGGTTTTGCACGTTTAACCAACAATACCTTGTTGTCTTTAAAAACCACAGCACCGACAGCCACCCTGGGCAGATCCGGAAAAGCACCGCTTATTGTTATTTGATCCATCAGGCCACTACAACTATACCAGCTCCAGGGATGCTTCCTTCATAAGTTTTCCTATGGCAAGATGTCTCGGACATCTTTTTTCAGCTCTGGTATAATCGGCTTTAAAAATTTGCTGTCTTATTTCTGATGGTATTTTTTGAAACAGGTTTATGGCCAATTCTTTGTCACCATAATTTCTGGCATACATGAGATATCGCATAACATCGCAAACCGGAATCGAATGCGAAAAAGCGGACTCGCATAAATGAGCGCACCCGGCACAATAATCGGATGCGGTTTCCTTGTCGAAATCCTGAAAAAGCCGGAAATCAGAAGTTGTCAGGTTTTCACGTTTCATGGCGGCAGCGGCATTCGCGGCAAGAAGGTTCATACTGGGCATTTGGGAGCATATATTGGCGATGGCCGGGTTTTCCCAGACTGCCATGAGTTTTGCTTGCTCTGGTGTAAAACCTTTTTGGACAAAACGGCCGGCGATTTTTAGTTCCAATTCCGAGTCGGTTTTCACCGGGCCTCCTCCCTGGGTTTTCATTGCCGTAAGTCCAATTCCGGCATTATGGCAGGCATCTACCGCTTTTTGCATAGCATCACTGTGCATAATCCTGAAGTTGTAGGTCATCATAATACCATCTATCCAGCCAAGCTTTGAAGCATCCAGAAGGCAATTTTCCATATTGCTGTGAGTGCTGAATCCGAAAAAGCGAATTTTTCCCTTTGACTTGGCATCTTCAGCCCAGGCACGGGTTTTGTTGTCTATATCACTGATTCGCCGGATACCATGGACAAAATACAGATCCACATAAGAGGTGTTCATACGCTCAAGTGAGGTATCCAGCTTTTTGCTCATTTCGGAAGGATCCCGTTCCCCTGATTTGGTGACCAGGAACACATGGTTTCGGGCATCAGGGTTGCCTTGAAAAAATCTTCCGATGCCTTTTTCGCTTTGACCGTAACCATATGAGTTGGCTGTGTCCCAGTGAGTGACACCCAGCCTGATTGCCTGTTTAAGAATGATCTGGTTGGAGGGTATATCAAACATGCCCCCCAGGCTCAAAATGGACACATCCACACCGGTTTTTCCAAAAGGTCTGGTGGGCACTTTGGTGGATGCGTTAACCTCGGAAGCTTTCAACGATGATACTCCCCCAAGATATGGGGCCAGTACGGAGCCGATCCCGGCCGCGCCTGCGGTTTTAAAAAAATCTCTGCGTGAAAAGCCTTTATTATTATGTGTCATTTCAATTCTCCTTATCGTGAAAGTAAAAACGAATGTTTCCGATTTCTGGACTCGTTTTCAGCGGTAATTCTGATGGCCCGCTTTCCCTTGACAGGGCATTCGTGCTGGCAAATCCCGCATCCGATGCATTTTTCAGGGTCTACATAAGGCTGTTGAAGCAAGATCAGAATATCCGCACGGTTGCCGAAATATAATTCTTCATCCAATATATCGGAACTGATAAATTCGATCCTGTTTTCAGTATTCCCGGTAATAAGCAAGGGCGATAAGTCAGGCATATCTGAAACTTTCAGAAAATAATCGCCCGTGGCAAAACGATCCATTTCGAGGGTTTTGCTTGTTGTTTCTGCAATATTATTTTCAAGCATTCTGATTTGAATGCCATTGTGGTCCCGTACAGTTTGAAAAATTTCCCTGGTAAAGATGGCTTTGGGGCTTACCGGGCAGTTTTCCTGGCATACGATACAGGGTAAATCCATGGCCCATGGAAGGCATCGTCCATGATCCACAAACGCCATACCGATTCGAATGGGTCCCTGGCTTTCATAGGAACCGGTTCCCATCCGTTCTTCAAGGGTTATGGGCCGAATAGCTGCAGTGGGGCAAATATTGCCGCAGGCGATACAGTTGTGCTGGCATCCGCTGGTCCCCACCCGAAAATTGAGTGATGGTGTCCAGAGCGCCTCAAAACCGGTTTCAAGTCCCGTCGGATGAATGACGTTAGTGGGGCAGATACGCATGCACTGGCCGCATTTGATGCATCGTTTTAAAAATTCACCTTCAATGATTGATCCCGGCGGTCTCACCAGGCCTGCCTGCCAGTTAAGGGATGTCGCACCACTCAGTTTGAACATTGGTGGGATCAGGGCACCGGATGCAAGCGTCAAAACAAGGCCCCGGCGTGTCATGTCCGGTGATACGGTTTCTCCGGCCTCCGAAGGATACATCCGATATGACATCATATTATGGCAGCAATCTTTTATGCAATTCATACAAAGGACGCACTCATTAATCCTGATCCGGGATGTTGGAGAACAAGCACCCTCACAATTTTTTTCACAAATTTCACAGTTGATACAGTCGGGTTTGTTTTTACCGATTCTGAAAATCGAAAACCGGCTCAAAATTCCGAATAAGGCTCCAAGAGGGCAAATATACCGACAGTAAAACCGGGGTCTTAAAAAATTTAAAGTAATTGCGGCAATAAAAATAATACCGATGACCCAGGCGCCATCATAAAAACGAACCGATGACGAAAGGTGGACAACCGATCCATCCAGCAGTGGAAGCAGCGCCAGGTTAATGGATCGATAGAGCAAAGGAATCGGGTCCAAAAGGCCGATCTGAAGAGATCCTGCTATCAGAGGATTTTCAGGGACTAAAATTTCAAAAAAGTCCATGAATGCGGCTGCCAGGAAAAAGAATAAAAGAAAATATTTAAGAGACTGCCATTGACTGTATCGATTTACGGAAATCTTGTTTTTCAGCGGTTTTTTGTATTTTCCGCAAAACCCCATAAACTGATGGATTGCTCCGAAAGGACATACCCATCCGCAAAAAAACCGCCCCAGGACTATCGTCAATACAATCGTCAGCAGCCCCCACAAAAGACCGGCATAAAGCGTTCCCGTGGCCAAAAGGGTTCCCAGCCCCACCAACGGGTCAAGCTGAATAATCCAATTGACAGGCCATCCGCGAAGCTGCCACCATTTGTCTCCCATGACGGTTGTTACACAAAACCATAAAAACAGGATTACAAAAAATATCTGGCTTATTTTTCGAGCAGTGGTAATTTTCATTATTTCAATTTTTCCTAAAACGTCATTCCGGCGAAGGCCGGAATCCAGGAAGCAGAGCCACTGGGATGTTAATTTTCATAAGGTAAACTTATCCCGCATTTATCCGGATGGGATTTATGGAGTTAAAATCAGCGGTTCCGATCCCCTGGGCCTCGGCTTTTAAAATATGGGGAAGATTTTCCGGGGATTTTCCCAGAAGAGTCGCCCCATATGAATCCGCCGCCACCTGATCCGTGCTGACTATCATGGTGTGGGTCTGTTTCAGATCGGACAGGGAACCCCCTGTAGGACCGTTGCTCATCATGGTCCATGTGCCGTCAAGAATGACAAGGGTAGGGGAGACCATCATGGCAAGTTCTTCGATAACGCCATGAACATCCTGGTGAAAAATATTTCTGCGTCCGCCCAGAAGGCCATACCAGTTTTTCATGGTCATGGAAGCCCCACTTCGATGATGGTCCTTAATGGGAGCCAGGCCAATCAGCTTGGTGATACCATCAAATGGACCATATAACAGGGGCCAGTTTCGAATGAGTTTTGCACCGGTTACTGTTGTGGGTTTAAAAAGGGCTTCACGGGGAAGAATCACACGGCCGCCCTGGGAAAGAGCGGCTTTTTCAATCCCGGTAAGGTAAAAGCAGGTTGCCGGATCATTGATGGGATTGTCCGTGACTACAACTGACAAAGCTCCTGCTGAATAACACAGACGAACTGTTTCGGAAACCAGGTCCGGATGAGTGGTGGCCGAAAGAGAAGGTGGAGATGCAAAGGCTGCGTTGACTTTTATAAGGACTTTATCGCCTTTTTTTATAAAGGTTTCCATCCCTCCCATGGCTTTAATTGCCATATCCAGGGATTTATTGCGGTCCCCGGTTCCACGAACGATTGCCATGACAGGACTTTTATCGGATAAGGAAAAATCCGGTAATGAGACAAGGGTTTCTTGTTGGGAAAAAGCCCCGGGACCTTCCGGATCATAAAAATAATACCCCACGGAAGAAGCAGCTGCCATACAAAGCCCTGCTTTGGCGGCCCGGATCAAAAATTCCCGCCGTTTCATCCCAGGCTTTTTTTCAATTTCTTCAGGGACCTTATTATTCTGTTCCAAGTTTTTCATAAAGTAATTGAACCATCGTAGTTGCGACCTCGGGACTGGAAGCTTCATGCACGCCGGCCAGGTAAGGACCGATAGTCGAAACGGCATCAAATGTACCAAAAAACTCCACCACTTGGGCATTCATGTCGCCTGAATCCAAAGAAACTTCCTTACCTCCATAGGTAATTAAAAACTGAACAAATTCTTCCGCTTTTTCAATGGCCTCCTCATCGGAATTTCTCCTGGAAATGAATGCGGTAAATTCTACATTGTCAAACCGATACCTTGCTGAAAAAACACGGTCCAGACCTTCAAATCCAAAAGCATTGGCCGGTATGAAGGTAATACTATGTTCCACCATATTTTCTTTTGGAAAAAATCCGATTTCTTCAATGGATTGAGCAGATATGGGGTTCTGGCTGTTAAAAGATTCTGCAAGATCAAGAAGGTGCCGGAGAGTATTGTCCGATACTTCAGAAGCAATAATCTCTATGTAGTAAGAACCATGGACCCAGAATAGGGCGTTTTCAGCACTGTACGCAAACTCTGCAAAAGATTCGGGTTCGGCATTATCACGCCTCTGGGCGCTGTAGACCGAAAAGGCATTGAGCATGGTTCCCATGTCGTAAATAAACAACTCATACCACACATCAGGTGAATCCAAAGGTTTTAACCGCTGGGCAAACAGACTTTTAAATCCTGCAGGAAGATATAATTCAGCTTTACCGTCAATTTTATCCGACAGGGTCATGTGATCGAAAGTCTCCGGGGGTGAAAACACGGAAAATTTTTCTGGCGGACTCAAGGGCATATCCGGTTTTTGATTTTGAAGCGGAGTTTGCATTTCCGGTGTTTTTCGAAGTTGCTCCAAAGACAGAACAGCAGGGTTGAATTTAAAATGGTACCGGTATATTCCAAATGCGATCAGGCATAAAATGCCGATAATCAGATAACTTAAAACCGATTCATAAACCGCGGTTGTCTCCGAATTATCGGTGGAAGATTCAATTATTTTTTTTTGTGTGGTCATAAAAAATACCGAGTGAACAAATTATTTGGTTTCTTATACCATATTTTTAAGCGGCCGTCATGATTTTTAGAAACAGCTTGTCGTTGACACATGATTTCCTTTTATATATAGCATTAAAAAAGGTAACAGTAAGTTGTAAACAGAGAACAGGGAATCGGTTTTTTTTTGAAGTATGGCTTTTCTGGTAGCCCGGCACTTCCTTCTGTTCACTGCTTTCTGTTCACTGCTCATTATCATCCATGAATTTTCAAACTTTTGACATAAGGAGCTGATTGCATGAGTTCTGATCTTAAAGAGGATCAATGGGTCTGGGTAGTTATCCAGGACCCTGAAAAAAATCCCCAGTATCTGGGTCAACATGATGAAACAAAGGATGTTTCATACATCCCTGTTTTCATGGAAAAAGATCACGCACTGCAATGCATGAATCTTTTGAAAAAAGACAAATCCTTAAAATACGAACCCCAGGCTGTTTTTTTTGGAGATGTGATCAAAGATGCAAAAGAAAACGAATTTCTGATTCTGATTCTTGACGGCGAGGGAAAAATGGTGGAGTGGATCCAGCCGTAATTTGTTTACTCATATGATTAAATTCTCCAGCCACGCCGTTTTTTTTTGCTTCTGCACTTAAGCTACAAAAAAACAAGCAAGAACCTGACATATGTCATTAAAATTTATATGGAATCCAAACAAAGCTAAAAAGAATATTGAAAAACATGGAGTTCCATTTGATGAAGCTGCCACAGTGTTTTCCGATCCATTGTCAATGACGTATGATGATCCTGACCATTCTTTAGGTGAGAATAGATATATAATTATCGGCTTGTCTCATCTTGGTAATTTACTTTTTGTTTCCCATATGGAAAAAGATGATATTATAAGGATTATAAGTGCAAGGCAATTGACACGAAAAGAAAGGAAGCAATATGAGCAGCAAAAAAATATATGACGAAATGAATGATGAGCTTCGGCCCGAATATGATTTATCAAAATTAAAATGTGGCGTTAAAGGAAAATATACCTCTAAATATAAAGAAGGAACTAACTTGATTTTATTAGCACCTGATGTGGCGGAGGTTTTTAAGGATAATGAATCAGTAAACGAAGCATTGAGATTATTAATAAAAATCGCAGGTGAAAAATTTGCAAAGACCGCCCAGCAACCGCATTGAGACTGACTTGAACCACTGCATTTCACTTAGCGGTTTTTCAAGCAGCTTAAACTGGAAAAAAGAATTGAGTGTAACCTGTTTGTGTTAAAAGACTTGTGCTCAATTGTAGGTGCGAATTCATTCGCACAATGTGAACCCCGTTGTCCATTATACAGTCTATGCGGTTCCCCCAGAAAAAATGTTGCTGGGGGCCTTTAAAGAATTTTCTGTAAATCCGTTCCGGATTTTAAGTGCGAATGAATTCGCACCTACAGAAAAATCGGATTTCACACAAACAGGTTACACTCAAAAGAATTCGGCATAATAAAATGAGCGAAACCCAAGTTATTGGATATTTTGTTGCTTTTTATTCTGGAACATCCGTACTATATGATATGCCTTTCGGTATGGGCCAGAGTGAGCACATCGATATTTCCGGCACCGTTTTTTAAAAGTGTCTTGGCGCACTCATTTGCTGTAGCACCAGTGGTGAGAACATCATCGATCAGCAGTATATTTTTACTGGCGATTTTTGCACGATTTCTGACTTCAAAGACACCTTTAATATTCGCTATTCTTTCTTTTTGCCCCATGCCGACTTGCGCCTTTGTTTTTCTTTTTCTGAACAATATGTCCTGATCGATCATGACATGGAAGCTATCAAGCCCTGATTCTTTTAACCATTCAGGCCAGTTTTTTATCAACTGAAAGGTTTGATTGAAGCCTCGTTTTTTTAATCTTCCGTTATGAAGTGGTGTCGGAATAATGACATGGATATCTTCCGGTTTCCAGTTATTGATAAAAGTTGAAAATAGTAACAACCCCAAAGGCTCGGCAAGGTATGTTTTCTGATGATATTTAAGTCGATGGATCGATGTTCTCAAAGCTCGGTCATAAAGACCGTACGCTCTTGCTTTACGATATTTCAAAGGGTTTTTAATGCATTTCCCACATACATGGTCTTCTCCCTGACGGCTTTTAAACATAAATCCGCAAACAGTGCACTTGGGTGATTCAACTTTTGAAAAGTTGTGTAAACAGTCCGGGCATAAAAAACGACCCATAACTTCATGGAAAGATATTTTTGTCAAATCTGTTTTTTCAATCCGAAACAGGTCCGGAAAGCGATCACCATTAAAAAAAGATCTGCATATGATGCATCGGGAAGGAAATATCACATCGAGAAAAATTTTATAAACATGCTTAAAAGACAATTTCATTTTTACAAATTTAAAAATTCCCTGCAAAAAATATTTTATTTATGATCATATCGAGCAAATCCGCATGATGCAATGCAATAAAAAACACTCATTCACGCTTAATGCAAGACCGTCTTTGTTTTTAATTCATTGTTTTTGATTGATAAAACTTCAAGCCAATTATCAATTTTGTCAAGAAGATTCATTTTAATTCTTCTCATAAACAGTCATATCCGGATAATCGGGTTAATTTACTTACTGTTAGTAAAAAGATATAATGCATTGCAATATAATAACCTCATATAAAGATTGGTGCAAGGCTTTTCCACAAGCCAATCCGTTAATTTTCAACCTAATAAAGCTTGACGTTAAACATCAAATTTTGCATAAAGGTACTAGATAATTACCATGAATATTGTTGTGGATAATTTTTTCATGATGAGATCACCTGTGTAATAAATTGATGGGCTGCCAGAAAAAATAAATTCAGTGGAAAAAAAATGAACCCAAATGATTTTCCAAAAACCGTTAAATTGAAAGACGGAACCCAGCTGGTCATCAGGCCATTGCTCAAAGAAGATGAAAAAAAGCTCTGTGAATATTTTTTGAGACTTCCGGCAAAAGAAGTATCTCGCTTAAAGGATGATATCTCCAATCCTAAAGTTGTTGAAAAAATGATTTATGATCTTGATTACGATGTGGCTTTTCCACTGATTGCTTTTGATGAAGATCTAATCGTAGGCAGCGCCACAATAAAATTCAACCCTATTGGATGGACAAAACACCAGGCGGAAATTCGCGGCACCGTGCACCCGGACTATAGGGAAAAGGGACTTTCCACATGCATTATCGATATGATTGTTGAAATATCCAAATCCATGGGAATCGTTCAACTCACAGCCGAAGTGTCTCCGGCTCTGGATGAAGCCTATTTTTTATGCGAAAAAGTGGGGTTCAAGGAAGCTGCGGTTTTAAAAAATTTCATAAAAGATCAGGAAGGAAATTATGAAGATCTGGTAATCATGATCAAAGAATTGTGATATTTTGTAAGCATCCCAACCCGGCTGCGCCGGGCCCAAACCAATAAGTAACTGCTCCCCCCTTTGAAAAAGGGGGGCCGGGGGGGATTTAACAAACCGATGCCATTTTAAAAATCCCCCTAAATCCCCCTTTTTCAAAGGGGGACTTGTGAGGAGTTACTTGTAAGCACTTATGTCCGACGAAAAATCTTTCACTCCTGCCGTCACGATGTTCCATTTGCCGTCTCCCAATTCGAGCATTAAACCGGCGCAAGTCGCTTCCTCAGAATGACAAAAAAATTACCCTTTCTTTCCGTAACAGTTAAAACCCGTATAAGACTGTCGGTAGGTTTTTAAAAAATTTGTGAGGGTTCTTTCCGGAACTTTTACCAATGAGAGCCTTTGTTTGATTTGGTTATCCGTTAATTGAACGTTGAGACCGCGGTCCGGAATATTGATGTCGATAATATCCCCATCCTGAATGGCACCAATGGGCCCTCCGTTGTATGCTTCCATTTCCACATGTCCGATACAGGGGCCGACGGTGGCACCCGAAAATCGACCGTCGGTGATCAGAGCCACTTTTTTGTATCCCGCTCCTTTAATGGCATCGGTGGGTGTCAGCATTTCGGGCATACCGGGTGCTCCGGCCGGCCCCTGAAAAGGTAGAACCACCACGTCGCCTTCGGCAATCTTTTTGGCTTCGATGGCATCCAGTAGTTCCTGTTCGCTATAAAAGACTTTGGCAGGCCCGCTGTGAACTCTCATTTCAGGATCCAGGGCAGTTTGTTTAATAATACCACTGGAAGCGATATTTCCCTTTAATACTGCAATGCCGCCTTCTTTGTGAATCGGGTTGTCGAGGTCCCGAATCAAATCAGGACCGATCACTTTTCCATTTCGGGCAATATCGAGTATGGAATTGCCGTTTATGGTTTTACTGTCTTTGAGCATTTGTTTCAGGCGATTTAAGACCGCAGGGATTCCACCGGCCTCATCAATATCTGCCATTTCATTGGGTCCGGCCGGTATGATTGAGCACAAGTTCGGGGTTTCCCTGGATATTCGGTCGAATTGGTCCACATCGATCTCAATTCCGGCTTCCTTTGCAACGGCCGGAATATGCAAAACCGTATTTGTGGAACCTCCCATGGCCATATCCACACGAATTGCGTTTTCAAAGGCTTCAGATGTCATTATTTGTCGTGGTTGAACACCTTCTTTGACTAGCGAAACGATTCTTTTGCCTGTCTCATAGGCCTGCTTTTTTTTGAGGTCTGATATGGCAAGAGTTGTAGCACACCGGGTTACAGACATACCCAGTACTTCGGTAACCACTGCCATGGTGTTGGCGGTATACAGTCCGACACAGGAGCCGGCTCCGCAGGCAAGACACGGAAGCATGTCGTTGGCTTCTTCAGGGGTCATTTTACCTGCTTTGACTCGCCCCACCATGCTGAACCCAAGAATCGGATGACTTTTTTTGCCATCGATAGTATTGGCTTTCATCGGGCCACCTGTAAGAATTGCTGCCGGTAAGTCAAGCCTTCCTGCTGCCATGAGCATTCCAGGAGTGATTTTATCACAATTGGTCACGCCGACCCATCCATCAAGAGAATGGGAAAGCACCATAATTTCGATATTGTCGGCAATATGTTCACGGCTTGGAAGGCTTAGTCGCATTTCGGCAAACATGGCGATACCGTCACAAACTCCGGGTACTCCCCATACAAAAGGAACACCGCCTGCATCACGGATACCTCTTTTGACCTCCAGGGTCAACTCATTGAGATGAATATGCCCTGGAATCAGATCATTATAGCTATTGGCAATGCCTATAAAAGGCTTGCCGGAAACAATGTCTTCCCTGGAAACACCGGCCGACATAAGCAATGCCCGATGGGGAAGTGTTTCCACCTTTTTTTTTAATATGTCTGAACGCATGATAAATCCTCCGGTAAAATCCTTGCAGAAAGTTGCAAGAGCATTTTGAAAAATGGGACAGGATAGGCATCCTAATCAACTTTTTTTGAGGTGTCAAAACGTTTTTTACCAAGAAATAATGCCTTGACCATCCTTAAAGCCTTTTGTATGCTTTCCCAAAGTTGTTACCTGAACTCCAATTTTTTTAAAAAGAGGGTACATGAAAAGAGTCCTGGTCTGGACCCCGATTTTGTTTATATTGTTTCTTGTTCAATCCTATTTCTGGGTGCCCACATACGAACAACAGACCCGGGGCAATCCGGATCGGCTATACGAATATATTACCGCCTCTATTGGTGATGCCCAGATATTAAATCCGATTCTTTCGGCTGATTCCGCCAGTTCCGATATCAACCAAAGGGTTTTTGAAGGACTTCTGGACCGGGATAAGGACCTGAGCTTTCGCGGGCGTCTGGCAACCCATTGGGAAATATACGAAGAAGCATATTTTTATGTCAACGAGAGCGCTAATTTGCCCGGTATGGACCCAAACTCCCCTCAGGACGTGGTCAGGCTTATCCTCTCAGCAAAAGAAAAATATCAGGGTACCGATGATCCTGTATTTGCTTCTTTGGAAAATATCCGTGATATCCGAGTAATTTTGCCGGAAAAATTTGAAATCACTTATACAATAACGCAGGGTGATGAAGAATCTTTCCCGGTTTCTCTGAGTGTTTCAGCGCCTTCTCGTATCCGTCTGACACTGAAAAATGTGGATCAGGACCTGTTTTCAAGCCTGGCCCAAATTCTGGGTGAAGATTATTTTGCAAAATTTGATTCCTCCCGATATGTCTCGGGATTGCCCGGAATGCTTCCAGAGAAGCAAAAACAAATTGCTGGTGATATTCTCCCCGCTGTTGAACATAACCCGGTCATCGTGTTTCATTTACGTCCTGGAGTTAAGTTTCATGACGGTGAACCACTTGATGCCGGAGATGTCAAATTTACTTTCGATGCCATCATGGACCCGAAAAATTTATCTCCCAGAGTATCCGACTATGAACCTGTCAAATCTGTTGATATATTGGATTCCATGACTGTTCGTATTGTCTATAAGCGTCTGTTTTCTCCGGCCCTGGGCACATGGTCGATGGGGATACTTCCTTCACACCTGCTAAATGAAAAAGCACTTGCCGGTGAGGCCATGGAGCTAAGGATGGACCCTGACACATTCACCATGCGTCAGAGCCGATTCAACCGTAATCCTGTCGGATCCGGCCCTTTTGTGTTTCGAGAATGGAAAAGCGATCAGTATATAGCCCTGGATCGCTTTGAAGATTATTGGGAAGGCCCACCCAACTATCGAAAATTTACCTATCGGATCATTCCCGACCAGTTGACACAAGAGATGGAATTTTACGCCGGTACGGTGGATGACTACGGGGTGAAACCGCACCAGGTTGAAAGGCTCGGAATTGATCCAAGGTTTCAAAACTTTTCAGGTTTGTCATTTGCCTACAGCTATATCGGGTACAATATGCGCCGGGAAATATTTAAAGATCGGCGTGTGCGAACGGCCCTGGGCATGGCCCTGGATGTCGATAAAATTATCCGGTATGTTCTTTATGACCAGGCTGAAAAAATCACAGGCCCATTTCTAAAGCAGACCGATTTCTATAATGCCGGCATAACGCCGCTTTCTTATGATCCGCAACAGGCATTGGCGCTTCTGGAGGAAGCAGGATACCGAAGAGGAAGCACCGGTATTCTTGAAAAAGACGGCAAACCTCTACGATTTACATTGATCACCAATCAGGGAAACGATATTCGTCAGGCAATTATCGCCATTGCCCAGGATTCCTGGAGAAAGATCGGTGTGGATGTCCGAACCGATGTTCTGGAATGGGCAGTGTTTATTCAGGAACGGGTCAACAAACTGGATTTTGATGCTCTTGTGCTCGGATGGAGTATGGGAATAGACCCGGATCTTTATCAGATCTGGCATTCGAGCCAGACCAACCCCAACCAGTTAAATTTTGTCAATTTCAGTGATGATGAAGCCGACCGGTTGATTATCGAGATCAGGCAAGAATACAATCACGACCGGCAGGTGGAACTTTGCCAAAGGCTTCATGAAATCATTGCTCGGGAACAACCCTATACCTTTTTATTTGTATCAAAATGGACTGCGGTTTTGGATAAACGTATCGTGATCAAAGAAGAAGGTGAGCTTGGAAATGTGGATTATCGTCCAATAGAGCCCACCCAAACGGATAACTATACATTTGATTTTAATAAATGGATCAAACTTTCCGAACAGCCGCAATTTCTAACGGAGTAAGAACGTATGATTTCCTTTATTGCCCGAAATGCCGTTCGAAAAAGCATAACCCTTTTTTTCGTATCGGTCATATCCTTTTTGATCATATATCTTGCTCCAGGCGAACCCAGCCAGATCGACCCTTTAAATCCCATGTTCACCAAGGAGGTTCTGGAAAGATTCAGAAAAGAGTTTCACCTGGATAAGCCTCTTCATATCCAATACCTGTACTTTTACCGGGATCTGTTTACGGGTAAAAGTGTGTCATGGAAAGACAACCGCCCTGTGCTCGGCAAAATATGGGAACGTTTTTTAAACAGTCTTCCTCTGTTTATCCTTGGAACTTTGATTACCTGGACATTGTCCTTTCCGGTAGGAATTCGGGCGGCCATTTCACGAGGAAGTTTTTACGATCGGAGCACGACTTTTCTTGCCTATTTTCTTATATCCATACCTGGTTTCTTTTTTGCCTATATACTGATTATCCTTGTAGTAACACAGCTTCACGTTCCGGTCATCGGTATGCAGACATTCGGCCTGTCTTCGGCAAATTCATGGACGCTGCTGATGGATCGCCTGTGGCACCTTTTTTTACCATCGGTTCTTGGAGCAGCCGGCGGTGTGGCTATATTATCCAGGTATGTCCGAAATCAGATGCTGGAAGTGGAAAGTCAGGATTACGTTAGAACCGCAAAGGCTAAAGGGTTGCCTTCGGACCAGGTTCACTATAAGCATGCCCTGCGAAATGCGTTGCTTCCTTTTGTGACCATGTTCGGACTGGTTCTTCCGGGGCTTATCGGAGGATCGGTTATCATAGAGTCCATTTTTTCATGGCCGGGAATGGGGCGGATGGCCTACGAGGCAATTCTGGCAAGAGATTATCCGGTTATTTTAACGGTTAATTTTGTATCTGCCATACTGGTTCTGGCAGGGACTTTTCTGTCTGACTTGCTTTATATGGTGGTGGATCCGAGGATTCGTTTATGAAAGATTTTGAGAAAACGATTTCGACTCCTGGCGGCGGTGTATTGGAAGCGCCAAAAAGAAGCATGTTTTACATGTTCTGGCGCTTATTCAGGAAAAATCGGACTGCAGTGGCAGGAATGCTGATTTTTTTTGTTTTTTTCGTTGTTGCTATTGCCGGGGTCCTGCTGACAACAGGAAGCGAACCTATTCTTGATCCATCACTGGTAAGACTTCAGGAAAAACTTCGTCCTCCCTTTTCCAAACCGTTATATGAGAATTTAAGACCTTATGAAATTCCAAGGATGGGAATTTATATTCTGGGCACTGACGAACTGGGACGGGATGTTTTTGCCAGAATGCTACAGGGGGCATGGGTATCACTAACGGTGGGCTTTGTTGCGGTGGGTATTTCCGTAATCATCGGCGTGATTCTTGGCGGTTGGGCAGGTTACTATGGCAGTAACAAAATTATTGCAGGGCATGTTCTGGGGATTTTTCTGATCGTTCTGGGCACGGTTTGGCTTTTTACGGATCAAATGGTGTCAGGAGTAGTACTTTTTTTGATCGGCATTTTTCTGACAGGCTTTGTTGGAAAAATAAATCAACAAAGCGGAAAAAATTATTCAGGAAAAGGCTTTCTTTTGTTTCCGGTATTATCTATCGACGGTCTGATCACAGGACTTATCGATATCATGCTTTGTTTTCCGAGTTTCTTTCTGATTTTGACCGTAGTGGCGCTTCTTCCTTCAAGTATTTACAACATTATGATCATTATCGGGCTGACCAGTTGGATGGGTGCTGCCAGATTTGTGCGGGCGGAGTTTCTTTCTTTACGCGAAATGGATTTTATCACTGCAAGCCGGGCTTTGGGTGTGAATGACGGACGGATCATATTTTTACACATGATTCCAAACGCCATTGCACCGGTTCTGGTATCGGCTACCATCGGTATTGCTACGGCTATTCTGACCGAGGCAGGCTTGAGTTTTCTCGGGTTCGGGGTGCCGCCGCCTTATGCCACATGGGGCAATATTTTATCCAATGGCAAAAATTTTCTATTCGATGCACCCTGGCTGACCTTTGTGCCCGGGATTGCTATTTTGATCGTTGTACTGGCCTTCAACCTATTCGGTGAGGGTTTGCGGGATGCCTTAAATCCGAAGCTGCGGGAGCGGTTATAAGAAAAAAATGGAAAAAGACCTTTTACTTTCGGTAAATAATTTGAAAGTGTATTTTCATGGCGAAGAAACCATATCAAAGGCTGTGGACGGGATCAGCTACGAAGTGGCAAAGGGCCAGATTGTCAGCCTGGTGGGAGAATCCGGATGTGGAAAAACCGTATCCGCTTTAACTCTTCTTGGTTTGGTTCCATGTCCGCCGGGTAAAATTGAGGACGGTGAAATCCTGTTCAGGGGGAAAAACCTTTTGAATTTTAGCGAACAGCAGATGCAAAAGGTGCGTGGCCGCGAGATATCCATGGTTTTTCAGGAACCCATGACGTCATTAAATCCGGTCTTTACCATTGGTGACCAGATTCAGGAAGTTATTCTGAATCATGAGAATGTCGGCAAGGAAATCGCTTTGAAAAGGACAATCACGCTTTTAAAAGATGTGGGCATACCATCGCCCGAGGAAAGAGTGAACGACTATCCTCATCTGTTAAGCGGCGGACAGCGACAGCGTGTGATGATCGCCATGGCCCTTGCCTGTGGGCCGGATCTGGTAATTGCCGATGAACCCACAACCGCTCTGGATGTCACCGTACAGGCGCAGATTTTACAACTCTTTCGGGAACTTCAACAGAAGCGAAATATGGCTGTTTTGCTGATTACGCACAATCTCGGTGTGGTGGCCGAAATCGTGGATCGCATTTATGTCATGTATGCTGGTATCATAGTGGAAACCGGTACAGTGAAAGAAGTTTTCAAAGATCCTTTTCATCCATACACCATGGGGCTCCTGGCAGCTATTCCCGGCAGTTCAAAAAAAGGAAAACCATTATACAGTATACCCGGAAGCGTGCCTGATTCGGCTTATAAACCCGAAGGGTGCCCTTTTAATCCCAGATGTCCCTATGTCCAGGATGAATGCAAAATCAAGTTTCCTGAAATGGTTAATTTTAAAGCCGGGCACCAGGCCAGATGTCCGATTACTTACAGGTTATGGGAAAATCAGGAACTTCCCAAAAATCGGCATTTCGGTTTTGAAAATGTCAAAAGGGCAGGGCAGGCATGACACAGGAATAGTCGAACCAACCTCGTTATTCCGGTGAAGGCCGGAATCCAGAAAAGGCAGGACAGGCAAGATGCAGAGATCACTTGAGCCAACTCCATTATTAAAAGCTGATGGCATAAAAAAATATTTTCCGGTCAAGCGAGGTTTTCTTCAAAAAACCGCTGGTTGGATCAAGGCCGTGGACGGTGTTGATATTAAAATCGGGAAGGGAAAAATATTAGGTCTCGTAGGTGAAAGCGGTTGCGGTAAGACTACGCTGGGTCGTCTGATTCTCAAACTCTTGGAACCGGATGACGGCCGGATTTTTTTCAATGGTGATGATTTGACGGATCTGACCCACAAAGAAATGAAGTCCTATCGAATGCAAATGCAGATCATTTTTCAGGACCCATATGGCTCGTTAAATCCCAGAATGACTGTTGGAAATACGATCGATGAAGGGGTTCGGTTATTGAAAAAAAACGGGCGAGCACACAGAAAAGAGCGTATCAAAGAGTTGCTGAGCATGGTGGGCTTACCGGGGAATGTGGCGGATCGTTATCCTCATGAGTTTAGCGGCGGGCAGCGCCAGCGAATCGGAATTGCGCGGGCGTTAAGTGTGGAACCGGAACTGATTGTCTGTGATGAGCCGGTGTCGGCCCTGGATGTCTCTATTCAGGCTCAGATCATCAATCTTTTGCTGAAACTTCGGGATGAATTACATCTGACCTATTTATTTATCGCTCATGATCTGAATGTGGTGCATTTCATCAGCGATGACCTTGCAGTGATGTATTTGGGCCATATCATGGAGTATGGACCGTCAGATACCATTTATGCAAGCCCGCTTCACCCCTATACAAAGATCCTTATGGCAGCAATTCCCATACCGGAACCTGGAGCCGGAAAAGCATTCAATCCTCCCGAAGGAGATGTACCCACCCCATATAACCCGCCTCCCGGATGCAAATTCCAGGGACGTTGTCCTCTAGTGGAAGATCGCTGCAGACAGCATGAAATCGATTTTTATCCGACAAGCGACGGCAGATATGTCCGTTGTTGGAAGGTCATTTGATCCTGGGTGTAAATAAAGATTCTTCGTCGGCCAACTTTTCTGTATTAACTGATCAACTTTAGTGTTGGCCTTCTCAGAATGACAGTGTTGGGGTATCCGTCATTCTGAGGGAGCGACTCGCAACGGTTACTCGACCTGTTCAGAAGTCTCCTTTTTTTTATCCTTTTTCGCGAATTTTGGCCTGGTCTTTCCGTTAGACCCTCTCCAGATTTTACCTCTTTTTGTTTTTCTGTCTCCTTTTCCCATGAATAATCTCTCCTTTATTTTGTAGTTTTTAATGTTTTCAATTATCAATCCACAGACTTCTTAACATTTATGACTGAAAGGCGCAAGCCTGTTGAAAAGTTTCATCAGTGATAAAATTCAAATTTTCTGCGACAGTAGAAAAATCAAAAATATAGATCAATAACCAAATCCTAACATAACAAAAACGCTACCTGAATATTCCGACTTTAATTTAGCACATAAAAATAAACCTTTTCGAAATTCCGGCTAAAACCGGATTCCGGAAAAGAACTGAATGCCGGATCAAGTCCTGCATGAAATACAAATTATGAATTGTCGGCATGACAGAAGATATTGAAAAAGGAAACAAATGTCCCCTTTGATGTTGCTCATTATACTGCTTGGCTTGTCCACGCTTGCTTATCAGATCGGTAAAAAGAAAGCCTTTGCCGTGGGAAAACAGGCAGGTGGTACCCGGCAACTTCACTCTCGCCCGACTTATTACGGAGCGCTTACAGCTCTCTGGGCCGGAATTCCCGCCCTGCTGATTTATGGTTTCTGGATTGCCTTTGAACCCAGCGTGATCACCAAAATAGTTATTTCAGGGCTTCCTGATGAAATCAGAAATATTCCGGCGGACAGGCTCAACCTGGTTGTAAATGATATTAAAAACCTTGTCACTGGTAATATTTTGTCTGGACAAGTAAGTCCAGCCATACAAGCAGCTGCTGATCATTATCGGAGTCTGAAATTTATCAGCAGCGCTGCCCTCGCGGTGGTCTCCCTTTCCCTGGCAATCCTGGGAATTATCATTGTCCTAAAACTGATTAAACCGACTCTCAGGGCAAGAAATCAGGTTGAACGGGTTTTGAGGATCATGATCATCACCTGCTCATGTATTGCAATTCTGACCACGATCGGTATTGTTTTTTCAGTTCTTTACGAAGCGATTCGATTTTTTAAGGTCATACCGGTTTCGGAATTTCTGTTTGGTCTCAAATGGAGTCCTCAGATGGCGATCCGGGCAGAACAGGTCGGATCTTCAGGTGCTTTTGGAGCAGTCCCGGTTTTTTTGGGCACTATGCTGATATCGGCCATTGCAATGATGGTGGCTGTTCCTATCGGACTTATGTCTGCTATCTACCTTTCCGAATATGCCAATAAACGATTTAGGGATATTGCAAAACCTTTAATGGAAATTCTGGCGGGAATTCCGACGGTCGTTTACGGTTTTTTCGCAGCCCTTACCGTTGCCCCGCTTATAAGAAATTCGGGTTCCCTTATTGGCCTGGATGTATCCTCGGAAAGCGCTTTGGCTGCAGGTCTGGTCATGGGGATAATGATTATCCCTTTTGTGTCTTCCCTGTCTGACGATGTCATTAATGCGGTGCCTCAATCTTTAAGAGATGGCGCATATGGTTTGGGCGCTACCAAATCGGAAACCATCAGACAGGTGGTCATACCTGCGGCACTTCCTGGTATTGTCGGCAGTATTCTGTTGGCGGTATCCAGGGCTATCGGTGAAACCATGATCGTTGTCATGGCGGCAGGACTTGCAGCCAATTTAACATTAAACCCGTTAAAAACGGTCACAACGGTTACGGTTCAGATTGTAACTCTTCTGGTAGGAGATCAGGAGTTCGACAGCCCCAAAACCATGGCGGCATTTGCTTTGGGACTTGTACTTTTTCTGGTGACATTGTGTTTAAATGTCATAGCCCTGCATGTCGTGCGTAAATACAGAGAGCAATATGAATAGAAAAATTGAAACAGAATCCGATGTTGTGATTTATCCGAAAAAAACAATGGATATTGTCAAACGTGGGCTTGCCCGACGGTACAGGTCGGAACGTCGTTTTAAGTTTTTGGGGCTTTCGGCAATTGTAGCAAGCCTTGTGTTCTTGACACTTCTTTTTGCCAGCATCATAGGAAACGGTTATACCGCTTTTTGGCAAACTTTTATCAGGTTAGACATTTATTTTGATCCTCATATTCTTACCAAGGACAATCTCTCAAGGGCCAATTACCCCGGACTTGTTAAAAGCTCTTTGCACAGTTTGTTTCCCGATGTCAGCGGTCGCCGAAACCTAAGGGCGTTGGATGGGTTGGTCAGCAAAGGCGCTGCATTTGAATTGCGCAAAATGGTATTAAATGATCCGGAATTGATCGGAACAACCCAATCCATATGGGTCACCGCTGATGATGATCTGGATATGCTGGTCAAAGGTCATATCGATCGGAGTGTACCCGAAATAGCCCGTCGTATAAGTAATTTGCAGCTTTCATGGATCGATACGTTATCTGACCAGGGAAGAATCAGAAAGCAATTTAACACCGCCTTTTTCACTAATGGTGATTCTCGTGAACCGGAACTGGCAGGTATCCGGGGCGCAGCGGTGGGATCATTTTATACCCTTATTGTGACCCTGCTGCTTTCATTTCCTATTGGCGTGGCATCGGCGGTGTATCTGGAGGAATTTGCACCGAAAAATCGACTGACGGATATAATTGAGGTAAACATCAACAATTTGGCCGCAGTACCATCTATTGTATTTGGACTGCTTGGACTTGCGGTGTTTCTCAATTTTGCCGGATTGCCTCGCTCGGCACCTCTCGTAGGCGGTTTAGTGCTCACCCTGATGACTCTTCCTACAATCATTATTTCGGGACGTGCAGCACTGAAATCAGTACCGCCGTCCATTCGTGAGGGAGCATTGGGAATCGGTGCATCAAAAACCCAGATGGTCATGCACCATGTTCTTCCCCTGGCGCTTCCGGGAATGCTTACCGGTACAATTATCGGAATGGCTCAAGCGCTGGGAGAAACCGCTCCATTGCTTATGATAGGCATGGTAGCTTTTATTGTAGACGTGCCCGGGGGCTTTACCGACCCGTCCACGGTTTTACCTGTTCAGATCTTTCTTTGGGCGGACAGCCCGGAAAGAGCCTTTGTGGAAAGGACCTCAGCAGCAATTATTGTATTGCTGGGGTTTTTAATCGTCATGAATGCAACGGCAGTTTTTCTGCGGAAGCGTTTTGAAAGACGATGGTAATATTAAATTAGGGAACTTAAATCAAAAGGAGGAAAAATGTTCAAAAAAGTAGCAATTGTTGCCGCTGGTGTGTTTTTACTTACATCAGCCCAGATGACTTCGGCTCAAAGTGCAAGGGATTATATCAGCATCGTGGGGTCATCCACGGTTTATCCTTTTGCGACAGTGGTTGCCGAGCAGTTCGGTAAAACAACAGATTATAAAACACCCAAAATCGAATCAACAGGTTCAGGTGGCGGGTATAAGCTTTTTTGTGCCGGTGTGGGCGTTGAACATCCCGACATCACCAACGCTTCCAGACGCATCAAGAGCACGGAACTTGAACAGTGTCAGGCAAATGGAGTCCAGGATGTGGTGGAAGTAAAAATCGGCTATGACGGAATTGTGTTTGCCAACAGCACAAAGGCTGACTCGATGAATATTTCCCGGAAGGATATATTCCTGGCTTTGGCTAAGGAAGTTCCCGATCCCAATGGCGGGGAGAACACCGTTCCAAATCCTTACAAGACCTGGAAAGATGTTAATGAATCTCTTCCGGACAAAAAGATCGAGGTTTTAGGACCTCCTCCCACTTCTGGAACGCGGGATGCTTTCGTTGAGATGGTTATGGAAGAAGGTGGCAACAGTTTTGACTGGATTAAAGCCCTCAGTAAGAGTGACAGCTCCAAATACAAAGCCATTGCTCATACAGTCCGTGAAGATGGCGCATATATTGAAGCCGGTGAAAACGACAATCTGATCGTACAAAAACTGGATTCCAACCCGGATGCTTTCGGGATTTTCGGTTTCAGTTTCCTGGATCAGAATACGGATAAAATTCAGGGTGCACCCATTGATGGCGTGGAACCGACTTTTGACGCCATTGCCGATGGTTCATATCCTGTATCCCGGCCGCTTTACTTTTATGTTAAAAAAGCCCATGTCGATGTTATACCCGGTATGAAGGAGTATTTAAATGAATTCACCAGCGAAATGGCCTGGGGTCCGGATGGCTACCTTGTGGATAAAGGAATGATTCCCATGCCTGACGCTGAGAGGAATCAGTTTGGCGCGGATGTAAAAGACCTAAAAACCCTTGAGTCCGTGGATTAGGTTTAATGTAAGTCCCACTTTGAAAATGGGGGATTTAGAGGAATTTTAAGACAACCTTGGACTCTTCAACTTTTATAAAAAACAGTTGAAACGATAAAAACAAGCAGGTCGATGGTTAGCGACCTGCTTGTTTGTCTGAGTCAATATTAGGATTGTAAGCGTGAAAAGATGACTGAACCACAAAGTCTGAAACCAAAGTTAAAACCTACGGCAGATGGCCGTGTCAGCCGGGATAATCGGCAAACCGTTGGGGATCAATTTATTGATAATCCCCGGATGACATGCCGGGATGTCAATGTTTACTACGCAGACAAACAAGCTATCAACAACGTTTCTCTGGATATCGGAAGCAATGAGGTCATTTCCATGATCGGTCCGTCAGGATGCGGCAAATCTACATTTTTGAGATGTCTAAACCGTATGAACGATACCATCGATACTTGCCGGGTAACCGGAGAAATTAAGATGGACGGTCACAATATTTATTCAAATGAAATCGATGTAGTCGCACTCCGGGCTCAGGTGGGAATTGTTTTTCAAAAACCGAATCCGTTTCCAAAGTCGATATATGAAAACATTGCTTATGGCCCCAGAATTCATGGGCTGGTGGAAAACAAAACCGAAATGGATGAGATTGTTGAAACATCTATTAAAAGGGCGGGACTCTGGGAAGAGGTTAAAGATCGGCTTGATCAGCCGGGCACCGGGCTTTCAGGAGGGCAGCAGCAACGCCTTTGTATTGCCAGAACCATTGCGGTCGGCCCTGAGGTCATTCTAATGGATGAGCCCTGTTCCGCCTTGGATCCCATTGCCACAGCTATCATAGAGGATCTGATCGATGAATTGCGTCAACATTTTTCTATTGCCATTGTTACCCATTCCATGCAGCAGGCTTCGAGAGTTTCACAACGCACTGCATATTTTCATTTGGGTGATCTTATTGAGGTTGGGCCGACCTCCCGGATTTTTACCAGTCCACGACATGAGTTAACAGAGGATTATATTACGGGACGATTTGGTTAAGTCAGGATTAAGGTCGAACTAAATTTATAAAACCTGTAAAAGTTTATTTGGCCAAAGGGAAATGTTAACCTTCAACTTAAAACTTAAAACCATATTACTTGTAAGGGCATTATGGCAAAAAATCATATTGTTAAATCATATGACCATGAATTAAAAAACCTCAAGCTTAAAATTCTTGAAATGGGAACAGCTTGTGGTCATCAGCTTTCTGAAGCGGTAAAGTCCTTAAAAAACCGGGACCAGGAGCTTACGGAAAAAATCATTGCCGAAGACGCAAAAGTAAACGCGCTTCAACATGAAGTGGAACAAATGACGATCAATTTATTGGCCATGCGTCAGCCCCTGGCCATTGATCTCAGAAATGTTGTTGCAAACCTTAAAATAGCATCCGACCTGGAACGTATTGCAGACTATGCCGCTAATATGGCCAGGCATGTAAATGAGCTAAACAGTATGCCACTTAGTGATTCCATTAATATCATTTTTGATATGGCGGACCAAGCTTTAGGAATGTTAAATGATGTATTGGGAGCCTATCAGGAACTAAATATCGAACAAGCCGCTCATGTATGGAGGCTTGACAGTGAAATCAACCGTGGATATGAAGAGCTGATCGAATCTTTGAGAACTATGATGACTGAGCAAACCGGCAAAATCCGTGGGGCTACTGCATTGCTTTTTATTGGAAGATCCTGTGAGCGAATCGGTGATCATATCAAAAATATCGCGGAGCATATTCACTACATCGTTACCGGCAACTCTGATATCAGGAAAAGTATCTAACCTGATGCAATAAATTTGTTAATTCTTTTTCGAATTTAAGTTTTTAAAATCATATCTTTACCTGCTTTTATTTTCCCCTCCTGCCTGCAATTTTTTTGACAAAATATCAAAAAAGGTATACCAAGATTTAATATCATTAAATCAAATTACCTTTAGGAAAAAAAATGGATACACCTAAAATACTCGAATTGTTTTGCGATATTTGCACAAAAAAACGAGGGATTAACTTATTTACTCTTGAGTCAGTGATTTTGCTTGCCGTGGAAATTGCACGTGAGGGTCGGGAAGGCCGAAAAATCGGCACAATGTTTGTGGTAGCTGACCATGAAAATGTCTTAAACCTTTCTCGAAATATGATTCTTGACCCGCTTTTAGGACATTCACCGGAAAAGAAACACATTGATGATCCCAATGTGCGGGAAACGTTAAAAGAACTGGCGCAACTGGATGGTGCTTTTATCGTTTCAGACCATGGTGTTGTTGTTTCAGCATGTCGATATATATTCGCGGTTTCCGAGGGAATAGATTTGCCCCTGGGGTTGGGAAGCCGGCATATAGCTGGTGCATCCATAAGCAGAGCAACAAAAGCTATCGCGGTTGTCGTTTCCGAAAGTTCAGTGGTTCGCATATTTGATAATGGTGAAATGATCGGAGAAATACTCCCCGAGCTTTGGCTTCTGAAACGATATGGATTACATTTGGGTGAACCCTATTTGTTAAGAAAAAAAGGTGATATAGCAGTGGTGACAAAGGATGACAAGCTATCGGATTGTTAGTGTTTGAACGGACACTTTTCTCGCATCCGGGAGGGGTTTGGGGAAGAAAAATTATGGTATTGCATGATAATACCCGATAATGTTAACCTGAAAATATTAACACCTTTGGTTAAAATTAGGATTTCAAATGAATAATATGGGAAAATTAACATATCATGAATATCCAAAAGAGCCGATAGTGATCGATAATTTGAGTATAAAATTCATGAAACAATCGCGGTTCGTGCCGCTGGAAATTGTGGATAATACCTTAAAGATCGCCATGGCCGAACCTGATGATTTTAATACCGTCGATGCATTGAAGCTGGCTTATGGCATGGATATCGAAGTTTACGAAGGTTCCGGTGAGGATATCTTTGAAACCATTGAACGGCTTTACGGGGCTGGAAGCCAGTCTCTGGAAACCATTATTGAAGAGGCCGGGAAGGATATTTATGAAATCGACATGACAGGTAGTGACGATGTCGATCATTTAAGAGATCTTGCCTCTGAGGCCCCCATTATTCGCCTTGTCAATCGTTTAATCTTAAATGCTGTCGAGATTCGCGCCAGTGATATCCATTTTGAGCCCTTTGAGCATGAATTTGTTGTCAGGTACCGCATTGACGGAATTTTGCACGAAGTGGACTCACCCCCCCATCGGCTTCATGCCGCCATTATATCGAGGGTCAAAATCATGGCCAAGCTCGATATTGCTGAAAGGCGACTTCCGCAAGATGGAAGAATCAAGCTTAAAATTTCGGATAAGGAAATCGATTTCCGGGTATCAACGGTTCCGACGGTCTTTGGTGAAAGCCTTGTCATGAGAATCCTGGACAGGGATACACTGGTTCTTGATCTGGAAAAATTAGGATTTCCGGAACAAATTCTGAAAAAGTATCATGAGTTAATCTCTCAGCCTTATGGGATGATTCTTGTCACCGGTCCTACGGGAAGCGGCAAAACATCAACCCTTTATACAACCCTTGCAAAAATCAATTCACCCGAATTTAAAATTATTACGCTGGAAGATCCTGTGGAATATCAGTTAAACGGGATTAATCAAATTCAGGTGAACCCTAAGATCGGCTTGAAATTCACCAGCGGGCTTCGTGCAATTGTGCGCCAGGATCCGGACATTATTCTCGTGGGTGAAATTCGTGACAAAGAAACTGCTGATATCGCTATTCAGTCTGCCCTTACGGGGCATTTGCTTTTCAGTACCCTTCACACGAACGATTCTTGCGGCGCTATCTCACGACTTTTAGATATGGGAGTCGAAAACTTTCTTTTAAGTTCCACGCTTCTCGGGGTATTGGCTCAGCGCCTGGTTCGGGTCATTTGCCCTTTCTGCAAGGAACAGACTTTACCCGAGGAACGGCTGATCAAGTCGATGGGTATTGACAAGGACCAAGCAGACCGACTACGTTTTTATCAGGGCAAAGGTTGTGAAGAATGTCGGCATACCGGGTTTAGAGGCAGGATTGCCATTTTCGAATTTCTACAGATCGATGAAGAAATTCGAAAGGAAATTATCAACCGGTCCAGTACGGAAACCATTAAAAAGACAGCCTTGAAAAAAGGATTGTTCACGTTAAGACAAGACGGATGGGAAAAAGTTAAGCTGGGTCAGACAACAATATCAGAAGTACTTAGAGTCACACTTGAAGAATAATATGGCGATTTTTTCATATAAAGCAACCGATTACAACGGCAAAATTGTTAAAGGTTTTCTGGAAGCCACTGATGATAAAGGTGTGGTCGCCAAGCTGGATTCCATGGGCTATATTCCTATTCGAATCACCCTGGCTGGAAAAGAGAAACACAAATACCAACTGGATGTTTCCGATGTGTTCTCAAATATTTTCAAAAGGGTCTCAGGCAAGGATGTCATGCTCTTTACACAGGATCTGGCGACTTTATTGGAGGCCGGTCTTCCTGTGGACAAGTCTTTAGCCATTCTGGCCGAAGTCAGCGAAAAAGATAAATTCAAGCACATCATTAAGGATATTTTGAAAACAGTTCAGGGCGGGAGTTATTTGTCTGATGCCCTGAGCAAATATCCACGAATCTTTTCTAAATTTTATGTAAACATGGTACGGGCAGGAGAGGCCGGGGGTATTCTTGAACCTGTTCTTGTCCGATTGGGCATGTTTCTGGAGACTTCCCAGGATTTAAAAGATTATATAATCTCGGCAATGGTTTATCCCATTTTTCTTGTTCTGGTGGGTGGTGTTTCCATTATCATATTATTGACATTTGTCATACCTAAGTTTTCCCTTATTTTTGCGGATTTAGGCGCTGCCATTCCGTTTTCCACACAGCTTCTTTTGGGACTGAGCAGTTTTATCCGCAGCTACTGGTGGGCCATGGCGATGTCGATATTTCTATTATATTATCTTTTTTGGAGGTACAGCCGAACGCCGGAGGGAAAGCTGAATATTGACAAACAAAAAATTCGGCTGCCCATTCTTGGAAACTTGATAAAAAAAGTTGAAGCCGCTCGGTTTACAAGAACCTTAGGCACCTTGATTCGAAGCGGTGTTCCAATTCTTCAGTCGCTTGCCCTGGTCAAGGACATTATTGGCAATCGTGTCATAGCCGCTTCAATGGATGATATTCGGGAAAAAGTCCAAAAGGGTGACAGGTTGTCAAAACCTTTGGACAGTAGTGGTTATTTTCCTTCTTTGGCTATCCAGATGATTACTGTAGGAGAGGAAACCGGTCGATTGGATGAAATGCTTCTGAAGGTTGCCGAACATTATGAAAAGATTGTAAGATCATCGGTCAAGCGTTTTATAGGGCTACTGGAACCCGCCATGATTCTGGTTATGGGAATTCTTGTGGGGTTTATTGTCATTTCAATGCTTATGGCCATCTTCAGCATCAATGAAATACCTTTTTAGCAGAGGGAATAATATGGATAGAAAACAACGGGGGTTTACCCTCATCGAAGTTTTAATTGTCATGGTTATCCTGGGGCTTTTAGCGGCCCTCGTGGGGCCGCGTATGTTCGGTAAGGTTGGACAATCAAAGCAAAACGCGGCTCAGGCTCAAATTTCGCTGATAGGAACAGCTTTGGACACTTATCGTCTTGACATAGGCAGATATCCGGCAAGCGATCAGGGACTCGAAGCTCTCAGAGTGCAGCCTCATGATGTGACAAAATGGGATGGTCCTTATTTGCCCAAAGATGTTCCTTTGGATCCATGGGGAAATCCTTATCAATACAGATCTCCCGGTGAATATGGAGATTATGATCTGTTTTCGCTGGGCGCTGATGGAGCTTTAGGCGGTGAAAAAGAGGATGCGGATATTGTCAGCTGGTAAAATATCGGCAATTAAATACATTTATGTTTTAAAACCGACCATGGGCTCAAGGGGGTTTACTCTTCTTGAACTTATTGTGGTTCTTCTCATAATCGGCCTGATGACGGCACTGGTTACTCCCCGGTTGGTAGGTTCACTCACCAAGATGAACCTGAAAACCTCTGCTCAGAAAATAAGCTCTTCACTTCGCTATGCGCGAAGCCAGGCTGTTTCCGGGCAAATCATATTTTATGCCGTTTTAGACTTTGAAAGAAACGGCATGTTTATTAAAGCCGAAAAACCCCAGGATGATGAAGATTTATATTTAAAAGATGAAATCGAAGCCACGGAAACAGATAATACAAAAGATAGGGAGTACAGGACTGAATCTTACTTTCTTCCCGATGGTGTCAGGATTGAAAAAGCCATGACCTCCAATGACGAAATTGATTCCGGTTTATTCAACATTCTGTTTTATCCGGCTGGAAACAGTAGCGGAGGAACCGTAGTTCTGATCGATGAAAAAGAACGCAGATTTCAAATCACTGTGGATTTTATCACAGGTATTGTTAACCTTACGGAGCCTGATGATTAAAGGCTTTTACAGGAAGAAAAATATTTTTCGCCGACTCAAATCACCCTGCGGTTTTACATTGATGGAAACGCTCGTAGCCATGATGATGCTGGCAATATCGCTTGTGGCGATTCTTCAGCTTTTTTCCGGCGGGCTAAAATCCGGCAAAATGGCTGACGATTATACTCGCGCAATCTTTCATGCCAGGGAAAAAATGGAAGAGTACCTTTTGATAGAAAATTTTGAAGAGGGTACTTTTGAAGGAACATTCGATAATAATTACAGATGGCAAGTGGACATTATATTTGTTGAACCGGAAGATGAAGATGAAGAAGAAATTTCGCTGGTTGATCTTGTTTATCTGGATGTCTCAGTTTTCTGGCCGGTGGGAGGAAAAGAAAAGAAGTTTCAGATCCAGACCTTAAAGGTTACCGAAAAAAGACCGGACGAATCCGGTCTTTTCCTAAATCCCTTTAAACAATAATGATAGCTTGATATGATCTTTGAAAAAGTGTAAGGTACCTGCATATTTTTCTATTGAACTGGGTGATGGAGTGTGGCAAATACTGAGAAGAGAAAACAGCTTGAAGGTGAGCCGGAATGGAAAAATATTTTTCATCTTGAAAAACCGACAGGCATTTACACTGATCGAGTTAATTATATCCCTGACCATTATTGCGATAATTCTGGTCATCATTTTTGGAGCTTTCAGAATCGGTATCCGTGCATGGGAGAAGGGTGAAAAGGATATTGATAAACAGCAACGCTACCGCATAGTTCTGGATCTTATCCATCGACAGATAACATCCATAACTTATAAAAAAGCAAATATAGACGATAAAGAACAGCTTATCCTGAAGGGAGACTCTAAATCCTTTGAGTTTGCATCTCATGTATCCCTGAAACCTGAAAATAAATTCGGGGTTGCTTATGTTAAGTATTTAGTAGTCGAGGGTGAAAACCAAAGAGAGAGACTTATCGCATATGAAAAAAACATGGTCTTGTTCGATAAGGATTTTAAATTTAACGATATTGACCCTGATGCCTTTTTTGAGCTGATTCCCAATGCGTCATCCATTTCATTTGAGTATTTAAAACCACCGGAGTTGGGTTTGGAGGAAGATCCTGAATGGCAGGACACATGGGACCCTGAAAATGATCAGGGGTTGCCCCTGGCAGTCAAACTGAGCGTAATTGATGAACCCGAAGCTACACCATTGTTAGTTATAGCACCTTTTTATCAGCAGGAGGAATAAAACTGAAACGCCTTCAGGTATTGCATGTTCAAAGCCGTTCCACGCCATCCTCTGTCTTCCAAAGCAGAGTGTCAACGCCCCTGCTTTGGCAAAAATGGCCGAAGGGGAATTCGCTCAATGAGCACGGAGTCGCATTGTTGTTGACTATTTGGGTACTGGCACTTTTGTCTGTAATTGTCGGTGAATTTTGCCATGCAATGCGAACCGAGGTCAACATTACCCGGAACTTTAAAGAAAAAACAGAAGCCTATTATGTCGCCAGGGCTGGTCTAATGCAGGCAGTCTCCGAATTAATCAGGATTGAAACCACACCGCCTTTATTGGTATCTGTCGAAGAAACCCAAACATCAGATGATGAAGAAAAAATTGAATGGAGAATTAATGTTCCAATCAGCGATATTGCTTTTGGAACAGGTTCTTTTTCAGTAAAGATCGAAAATGAAGCCGGAAAAATCAACATAAACAGAGCTGACCAAAACCTTCTGCGAATGATGTTAAACGGTTTTGAGCTTGATGACAACGATAAAGAAATCATTGTGGATTCTATTTTGGATTGGCGGGATAAAGATGATCTTCGTCGTATGCATGGAGCTGAAGATGAATATTATCAATCCCTTGCCGAACCTTATTATGCCAAAAACGATGACTTTGAATCCGTAGAAGAATTATTGCTGGTAAGAGGGATCACACCGGAAATTTTTCATGATGGACTCAAGGATATTGTTACGGTTTATGCGGAAAAAATGGGTGGCACGCCTGTTCAAACTCGAAGACAACGGGTAGCCAGACGCAAGAGCGGTTTTTCATACGACAAAATCAATATTAACTATGCTTCACCGGCCATGCTCAGGGCTCTTCCTCAAATGACCGAAGATCTGGTACGGGAGATCATGATATTCAGAAAAGAAAAAGACTTGATTATGCCGGATGTTCTCGAAATAGTCGGCGCTGGAGCATATACTGAAATGGCTCCGTTTATAACCACTTCAAGGGAATCTAAATCTCCTTTTTTTACAATTAGTTCGGAGGGTAAATCCCAACAAGAAGGCCTTGTAACCCATCGCATTGATGTCATATTAAAAATAGAGACCCGTTCTGGAAAAAAATATAAGATCTTAAAATGGAACGATCTGGGATAATATAGTACGGAGGTATTAACAACATTGCTTTTTCAATCCGGTTTAGGAATATTTATTCATGAGGATCGCCTTTCAGTTGTTTATTTGAAAAGTTCATTCAACACCATTAAGGTTGAAAATCAGGCCGATTATTCTCTTGATTCCAATAAGCCTTTCAAAGAAAGAATGCTTATTTGTGCTGATTTGATCCATAATTTCATCAAATCAAATAATGTAGAATCATCGGATATATTTCTCGGAATACCTCGGGAATCGGTAATTTTAAAGGATCTTGAACTTCCATTGGCCGTAAAGGAAAACTTAAGATCAACTTTGGAGTATAAAATAGAAACCTATGTACCCCTGAAAGTTGAGAATATATACTTTGATTATCAGATCATTGAAGAGGATAAGCAGCACAATCATCTGAAAATATTGTTGGTGGTTGTGCAAAAGGATATCCTGGACGTCTATTTCAGGGTAAAAGATCGATTGGGAATAGGACTTACAGGAATCAGCATCGACTCTACCGCATATGTTAATTATCTGGCCTATCATCCCGTTACATCCCAGGAGTCCAATTATGTTTTTGTTTATGAAACAGGTCGAAGAATCGGCTCAATGCTTCATTTTGGGGTCGTCATAAACAAAATGCTGCAATATTCACGTTCGGTTTCTATTTCCGGAGAAAACGATATTGCCGGGGCTCTTTCAAAAGAGTTAAGACCTGTAAAGGAATTTTTTGCCAATAATCCGGATACTGTTAAACTTTTTTACATGTCTGATTCCGATGAGAAAACGTTTTTATCTCACCTGGAGGTCCATGAGGAATTTCAAATCCAAATTCCGGATCCGGTCCTGGTAGGAATTGCTAACTCATCAATGATACCCGCCATGGGCCTGGCATTGGAAAGTGTCAAAAAAGTCCCCATGCAGATCAATCTTCTTCCGGTCCCCCTTCGAAAAAGGCCTAGTCGAAAAGTATATTACATAATGTTTGCCTTGATCGGTCTCTTTATCATTTCAGGCATTACCTGGGGGGGAAGCAAAATCATGCGTCAAAGCATGGTTTTAAATCACCTGAATGCTGAAACCGAACGATTGGCCGCTGAGGTTAAGGATATTGACAGCATCAAAAACAATATCAAAGATCTCGAGATTCGAATTGAATACCTGGACAAGATGGGGCGGGGGCGTGTTCCTCTTATCGAAGTATTAAAGGAAGTTACCGAAAGAATACCCGAAACAGCCTGGCTTCAGGATTTCAATTATGATGAAAAAGGTGTTCAAATTTATGGTTATGCCGATTCTGCTTCTGATTTGATCTCGCTGTTGGAGGCCTCCCCACTTTTGAGTGAAGTGGTTTTTTTGGCTACCATAACCAGAGGCCAGGATGGTAAAGAGAGGTTTCGAATAGGGTTTAAAATTAATACTTAATGGCATTTACTGAGTAATATGGTACCATTTTCAATTAGATTGAACAGACAAAAAAAAATATTACTGGTGATCGGCGCTGTTATTCTTTTTATCGGCGTTATTTATCGTTTTTTTCCTTTTTTAGAAAATATTGAATCTTTGGAAAATGAAATTTTACTGAAGGAAAAAAATTTAACCAAATATCACCAGATGGTCCGAGAACGAAATAATCTGGAAGCCAAACTGGAATCCTTGAACCAAATCATTGAAAATGCCGAAAGCGGATTGCTTGAGGGAAAAACTCCGGCACTAGCAGCGGTCGATGTTCAAAATATACTTAAGGAGATTACCGACAAAAGTGATATGGAAGTTTTGACCATGCGTGTAATGAAGCCGGAGGATAAAGAAGAAGATGTATATATTATTATTCCGGTGCAAATTACCATTCGATGCTCAGTTCGGCAGCTTAAGGAAGTTATATACCAGATAGAATCTTCCTCAAGGTTGTTAAAGGTTAGTGATTGCAGAGTCAGAGTGATACGTGGCAGAGTGGAAGGCCAGGTGCAGGCAACACTGACTGTCCAGGGTTTTATGAACAAATATGACTGATGGTGATAATATATGTTATCGAAATTATGGTTTATTAATATCTTATTAGTGGCAGGTGTTATCTTTTTTGCCGTTAAAACCTTTGATGTATGGGTTAAGCAGCAAAAACAATACCCCGAACCGATTCCTCATACAAGACAAGAGATTCAGCAGGAAAAACAGTTTGCAAAACGGAGTGTTCCTCCGGAGTCTTCTTACCGGACAATTGCTGATAAAAATCTTTTTTCGGAAGATAGAAAAGAATATCTTCCACTTACCATAGACCCTGAACTTGAGTCGACATTAGAACATGAAACCGAGATTAAACCCTTTGATGGTTTTGGAAAAAATGTCACGTTATATGGAGTAATGATATGGGATGATATCAAAAAAGCTTTAATCACCAACCCCGATAGAAAAACCGGAGAGCCCCAGGACATCTGGGTCCAGAAAGGTGACACCCTGTTAGAAATCAGGAGACAGAACAGAGTTGCAACTTTAAAAGTAGATGAAATTTTAAATGATCGTATTTTAGTCAGGGATGAATCTTCTAAATATGAAATTCTTCTTTATGATAAAGAAAAAGCCAGGAAAAGAGAGATGATCAAAATGGATGAAGCCCCAGAAGTGATTACTCCCAGTGATATACCCAGTGCAGCCTCACGAACAAGGCAGGTCCGGCCTCAAAAGAGAGGGGTTCCACCAAACACACCAGATACACCATTTACACCAGATACACCAAACAACATGGCTCCGGAATCGCAAAATGAAGAGACCGAAGAGCCTCAGTATGAAATTATTAATACTCCATTTGGTGAGATCAAGCGGAGGATAAATTAACGCCATGAAACGTAGCCGCATAATTCACAGTCCTATTTGCATTTTCCTGTTTTTTTTCTTATTTGTACAGTTCGGATGCGCATCCGGAAAACCCATTGTTCAGGAGGTAGCCACAAATGGACCAGTTGGGCCGAAAGCAAATACTGTTCCTGAAGACTATCCCATTGAAGCTTCCGAGGTTGTATCTCAGGAGGATTTAATTTCCTCACCGTTTGGAAACATTCCCATCAAAAAGAGCACCGAATCTCTTACAGAGTCATCGGCTTTCAAAATTCCTGAAACTCCGGTTCCTGAAAAACCTGTCAAAATGCAGTCAGAATGGAACATTAACGAACACAGTACCCATGCTCAGGCAACTCAGGGCTTTTCTAATCCCATTGTCCCCCAAACAATTGAGCAACAACCACCTTTGGAATCCCTTGAAAAAAATAATCCCGATAAAAATGAGTCTTCCTCGAATCGAGGCGATGTCGTTTTAAACTTTGATAACGCAGATCTCTATGAAGTTATTCGAACAATAGGAGAAATTTTACAGCTAAACTATATCGTAGATCCTAATGTCAGAGGGCGTGTGACCATAAATACCGCGGGTCGATTAAGCAGGGATGAGCTTTTTCCCGTATTTTTTCAAATCCTTGAAGCAAACGGACTAACTGCCGTAAAAGAGGGAAATTTATATAAAATCATCAGAATGAAGGAAGCCACACAATTTCCACTGTCAACCCGCATGGGGGGGCAGGGTACCGTAGTCCCGCCCGGAGAAAGAATGGTGATTCAGATCATTCCGTTGCGTTATATATCCAGCCAGGAAATGACCAGGCTTATTACCCCTTTTGTAACTGCCGGCGGAACTATCGTTTCCCATATAGACTCCAATACCCTTCTGGTGGTGGATAAAGCGTCAAATATTGAAAAGATTTTAAGGTTGACCGATGTTTTCGATATCGATTTATTTAAAAATACCGGTCACCGATTTTTCAGGTTACGGTACGTGGATGCGGAAGAGGCCGGCAAAAGCGTCAATGAAATCATCGCTTCTTATGCCGGCACGGCAAAGGAAGATATCAAGCTGATTCCTTTAAAAAGAATAAACTCTTTGCTTCTCATCAGCAAACAACCCAATATATTTTCATTGGTGCAGTCGTTTGTGCGGGAATTGGATGTTCCTATTGAAGACGACCAACCGAGAATCTACGTTTATGCCGTGAAAAATGGAACTGCGGCTGAGCTTTCAACACTATTGAATTCTATTTTTTCCGAAACTTCCACCGACAAAACTAAGAAACCGGTTGTTGAAGAACCGGAACGACCTGGATACAGGACCACAGCTGCACCGGAACTTTTTCCTGAAACGACATCAAGACAGGAAAAAGTAACAGCCATACCGGGTGAACGCATATCTGCCGAGGGATCAGGAACCCTGAAGGGTGATATCAAGATTACACCTGATGAAATCCGAAATTCATTGATTATCGAATCCACTCCCAGGGATTACAGAATTATTGAAATGATTCTCAGCAGTATCGATGTACTCCCCAGGCAGGTATTAATTGAGGTAACCATTGCCGAAATCGCTTTGGATTCTTCCACCGCACTTGGTATTGAATGGCGATTTGACAGGGGAACTGACTTTGTTTCGGGACTCCAAACCGGTGCTACTTTAGGAAGCACGGGAATAAATTTTTCATACGCCATTTTGGATGAGGCCAAAAGATGGATGGGAACCGTTTCCGCCCTGGCTGAAAAGGGAAAGGTTAATATTTTGTCGTCTCCGTCTGTTTTGGCTTCAGACAGCAAAGAAGCAAGAATTGATGTTACAACAGAAGTGCCTGTCGCCACCTCGATTTATACCTATGACGGTGACAGAACTGATAATCTTCTGGAGACAAGCATTCAATACCGCAATACCGGAGTCATTTTGTCAGTAACTCCTCACATCAATGAATTCGGCCTTGTCAGCATGGATGTGAACCAGGAAGTCAGCGAGCAGGCCGGACTTGTAAACGTAGGCCTTGTAGAACAGCGACCCTCCTTTTTTAAAAGAAGTGTCAATACCACCCTGACGGTTAAAAACGGGCAGACTATTGTTATCGGGGGGTTGATTCGTGAAACCACAGAGGACCGCTCCTCCGGTATTCCTTGTATCGGTGATGTGCCGGTACTTTCATATGTTTTCGGGACAAAATCACAGGGCACGGAGAAGACGGAGTTGATTATTTTTATTACACCCAAAGTGATTGCTTCACTTGAGGATGTGGACATTGTTTCCGAAGAATTTAGAAACAGGATCGGATATGATTTAGAAAATTTTAAAAGCCCCGGGTCACGGTAAATTTAAGTAAAAGAGGAAATGATGATCGATCTGACAACTGAATTTATCAGAAAAAAAGTGGCTTTCTCGGATATTATATACAACAGGGGACGTAATCTTTATGAAAACGGCTCCTATATGTGTGCAGAGTCCGATTTTGACAAAGGTTGGTTTGTCTATGATGTGGATGGCAACTATGGTGATTATACCACTAAAGTGCAGTTGTTGCCCGAGGGAGTCAATTCCGCCTGTGACTGTCCCTATCCCGGAAAGGGGTGTAAGCATACCGTTGCGGTTCTGTTGGATATTTATGACCGGATGACCGGGTGGAATGATGCTGTCAATAAGACAGTCCTTTCCAAAGAGGAAACACCCGAAACCGCAACAGTTGAGGAGGAACAATGCCTGACTTTTGAAGAAATAAGGCAGCAAGCCTTAGAAGACAGAAAACTTAGGGCAAGGCAGGAGGAGTTCAAGGTCACCTTGGGGGAAATGTATAAGGGGGAGCATTTGATCGAAACCCCCAAAGGCCGCCAGTATGTGGTTACTCTGCACGATCCTGTGGATGGCCGGGGCCATTGCAGTTGTCCTGACTTTGCCACAAACAGGCTAAATACCTGCAAGCATCTGATGTATCTGACCAACTTTATAAAAAAACAAAAAAATTTTAAAAGTCGCGTGGAAATGGAGCGGTTTCCGTTCCTGGATATCTACTGGGACTCCACCAAAGATTCACTGAAACTCTTTTGCGAACGTCCTGAATCGGAACTTTCTGAAATTACAAGAGTTTTATCCGATTATTTTGATTCCAAGGGTGTGTTTAACAGGGACAAAATGTCGGAGTTTCCCACATTTCTGGCGCGCCTGAACGGCAACAAACGGGTGCGTATCCAGGAGAATACCCTCAAACGGATAGATGACCAAATTCAAAAAGAACAGCTTGTCGGACTGGCTAATTCGGACATCCTGCCCATGTCTATGATCAAGACCCGGCTCTACCCATACCAGGAGGAAGGGGTCAAATTTTCCTTGTTCAAGCGTGGAGCCCTGATCGGCGATGAGATGGGGCTTGGCAAGACACTTCAGGCCATAGTGCTGGCAATCTTGAAAAAAGAAATGTTCGGATTTAATAAAGTCGTAGTCATCACCATGGCTTCCCTTAAAGAGCAATGGAAAAGGGAGATCGAGCGTTTTACCGGCGAAAAGGCGATTGTCATAGCCGGTACTCAGCAACAGCGTGAAAACGGTTACAGAGATAGCGCCTTTTTTAAAATTACTAATTATGAAGCAGTATTGAGGGATGTGAGTGTCCTTTCCAGGTTCAAACCCGACCTGGTTATCCTGGATGAAGCCCAGCGGATCAAAAATTTTGCCACTAAGACAGCCGACGCGGTAAAAAGCATTCCCCGCAATCACTCCCTGGTGCTTACCGGCACGCCTCTGGAAAATAAACTTGAAGATGTCTACTCTATTGTGCAGTTTCTTGATCCGCAGTTGCTGGCCCCTTTGTGGAAATTTGCCGCCGACCATTTTATGCTGAGCCGCAGCAAAAAAGGACGAATCCTGGGCTACCGCAACCTGGATATTCTGAAGGAGAGATTGAAACCCATTGTTATTCGTCGCCGAAAAGAGGAAGTACTAAAGGAACTTCCGGATGAACTGGTCAACAACTATTACCTGGATCTTTCCGAAAAGCAGGAGAAAATGCATCAGGGATTTCTCAGCATGCTGCTGCCGCTAATCAACAAGAAATACCTGACTCCCATGGATATCCGCAGAATGCAGGAACTCCTTCTGAACATGAGAAGGGTTTGTGATTCCACCTATCTGATTGATCGAAAGACCAATATTTCACCCAAGTTAAAGGAACTGGCGGGAATCATCGATGAACTGGTGCTCCAGAATGATCGCAAAGTAGTGATTTTCAGTGAATGGACCACCATGACTTATTTGATCGGCAAGCAATTATCCAATACGGGCATCCCTTTTGTGGAACTTACCGGTAAGGTTCCGGTTAAAAAACGCCAGACCCTTATTGATGAATTTACCAACAACCCGCAGTGCAAGGTATTTCTTTCCACTGACGCAGGAGGGACAGGGCTGAATCTGCAGGCGGCGGACTGCGTTATAAACTTCGAGCTTCCGTGGAACCCTTCCCGCATGAACCAGCGTATCGGCCGGGTCAGCCGGATTGGTCAAACCAGTCGGTGCATCAATGTGGTCAACCTGATCTGCAAAAGAAGTATTGAAGAAAAAATACTGGCAGGCATCCGGATGAAGACCGACCTGTTCCAGGGGGTTTTTGATGATGGCCCGGATATTGTTGAATTTTCAAGGGAAAAGCGCACCGAATTGATCAACAAGTTGCGGGAAATGATGGGTGAGGAACCGGAGCCGATATCCAGGGAGCCTCGCCCCCAACAAGAAATACCCGAGGACACCCCCCACTTTTTGAACCCGAAGGTATTGCAGGAGCAAGAGAATCCGGATAAAGAGCAGTTGGTTGCATATGAGGCTGAAGAGCAAATAGCTGAGGCTCGGACTGACACCCAATCCTTAGAAATAGTTGATGAATCCGGAACCCATTCAGACACAGGCGCTTTTGAATCGCCGGGAGCCTTTCTTGCCGGCCAGAGTCCCGATAAGATCGAAAATGTTCTCAATTCAGGCATGCAATTTTTAAACGGCCTGATGGAAATGGCAACCGGCCAAAAAATTATTGATTCGTCCGATGATTCCCGGATGATCCAAATCGACCGGGAAAGCGGAGAAGTCACCATGAAATTCAAACTGCCGGGATTTTAAATTGTCTTTAATTCCCTCTCTCATCGGGGGAGGGTCAGGGTGGGGCCGAGCCCAAACCGACAAGAAACTGCTCCCTCCTTTGAAAAAGGGGGGCCGAGGGGGATTTGACAAGCTGATGCCATTTTAAAAATCCCCCTAAATCCCCCTTTT
>JAABTQ010000021.1 GCA_011389745.1 Desulfobacteraceae bacterium
ATCAATGGTGGAAGATTTTCTTTGACGGTTTTCCAGATAACTGTGTAATCAATATCAAAATACACATGAATTAAGCGGTTGCGCATTCCAATTATTTTTCCCCAGGGTACATCAGAATGTTGCTTGCGCAATTTCATCGATACTTTTGAAGCTGCTTCTCCGATTACTTCTATTGAGCGAAAAACTGCCCGTGCAGTTTGCCGTCTTTAACAAATTCATCAAATGCAAGGCCCTCCACAAAATTACAGGCCTCAACTGCTTCATCTATGATGTGCCAAAAGCGTATTCTGTCTTCAGGCAGCATATTCTACCCTTGCTTTTTGCATTACATCACCTCTGAAATATCGGCTCAGTTCGGCAGGTGTACGTAAATCCACTTTTCTGCCGATTACTTCCTATAATTTGCCCCTTTTTCTCAAGTGCGGATCGCACATTTCCATACGCAATTGCGGCCTTTTTATCAAAAGGCATGATTTTCAGCAGTTTAGCCAGTTCGTTTAACTTTGCAATATTTTCTTCAACATGACGACTTTTCTTTGCACCATTCATTAATTCAGCAAAAGTTATGGCGGACATGGATAGTTCCCCGGGTTGAAGCCGCTGAAAATATTTCAAAACACCTGTCGGCTTTCTCTTGATGATGTAAATACTTATATCGGTGTCCAATATGTACATTAAAATGCTTCCCGCTCCTGCACACTGAGTTGCTCATGACCCTTTTCCATAAAATCATCAGATAATTCGGTCAAAAGCTCATACACACGCACCAGATTTCGTGGTCGCTGTTTTAGTACTACTTCATCACCTCTTCGAAAAATCTGAACCTATGATGCATCGAATTGAAATTCTTTCGGCAATCGCACTGCCTGCGAATTTCCGCTTTTAAAAATTTTCGCAGTGTTCATATCCTCTCCTTATTGTATATCTCGTATATACAATCTTATATATACAGCAAAGAACTGTTGTCAAGGTTCCATTTCGAAGCACCAATAAGAAAATTCGAAGCTCGAAATCCGAAACCCCGGTGAAACGTAAAAATTACACAGGTTTCACAGGGCAGGTAAATTAAACCGCATAATTATATCCATTCCAAACCTCGCTGCTCTGTCCTCCCAAATCATCTTTAATTTTCAATCATTCAAATTTTCCCTTGTCGTGAAACCCCCGGTATTGACTGTTTCACCATAGATTCGAATCCGAATATCGAAATCAGTATTTTTTCTTTGCGAATTGGCAGGCCAGGTTTCCCATAAAAGATTCACGTCGAGGGAAATAACATTTGTATCTTCCACGATTTCCTGAATTGCTTTCAGGATCACATGATTGGGAATTTGATGTTTTATCAAAACACTTGCAAATTCATTCAAAACTTGTACGCTGATTACCGTCTAATTTGTTGAATGAGAGCGATTGCGATGTCCCTTTTCCGTATGTAAATTTGGATACTGTCGATAAACTTGAAATCTTTTAGGTTGTAAGTGTTCCACTCAGCTTACTGGGCCCAAACCGGCAGGTAACATGTTTTTAGGATTTAGAAAGTTCCTTTAAAAAGCGCTTTTTGTATTCAACGTTCCACATTTTGTTAAAGATGAACAATACCATTTCGCTGCCCGCTTAAGCCCCTGTCCGACAGAAAAGACCGGGACATAAAAAATCATTTTTTGGGCTTTGCCTATATCCGCCAGGGAATGCCTGACATCCCCAGGCCGGAAATCCCGATAAACGGGTTTGATCTCCGCAACTTCCGGACTGACTTCGGCCACTAAATCTCTGATCATTCTAAAAAGCTCGTTTAATGTGGTGCGCTCGCCAAAGGCCACATTATACACCTGGTTGACGGCATCAGGGTTTAATGTTGTTGCGGCCAGAATATTGGCCTGAATGCAATTGTCGATGTAACAAAAATCCCGGCTGGTTTCACCATCGCCGTTGATATAAACAGGCTCATTTCGCAGCAGCCCGGCAAACCATTTGGGAATCACTGCGGCATAAGCACCGTCCGGGTCCTGTCGGGGTCCGAATACATTGAAATAGCGAAGACCAATGGTGCCAAACCCGTAACTTCGGGCAAAAACATCCGCATACAGTTCGTTGACATATTTGGTAACCGCATAAGGAGAAAGAGGGTTACCGATTTTATTTTCCTGCTTGGGCAATCCCGGATGATCCCCATACGTCGAACTGGATGCGGCATAAACAAAACTTTTCACTCCGCAATCCCGGGCCGCTACCAGCATGTTCAAAAACCCGCTGATATTGTTTTCATTGGTGCGGATCGGATCTTCAAGCGATCGGGGCACCGATCCTAAAGCCGCCTGGTGCAACACATAATCGATTTCGGCACAGACCCTGCGGCAGGTGGGAAGATCACGGATATCCCCTTCGAAAAACTTAAACCGCAACCATTTCTCAGGACCCACCAAATCACGGGCTTGGTCAAGATTGCGACGGTAGCCGGTGGAAAAATTATCCAGGCCCACAACATGCTGATCTTGGTTTAAAAGAGTCTCCAGAAGATTGGAGCCGATAAAACCGGCCACACCGGTGATAAGCCAGGTTTTGGGGTTTTGTTGAATTTCAGTTAATACTTTTTGGTAGGGAGTGGGCATTGGGGGCTCGTTATCGGTTAGGTATTAGGTATTAGCCATTTTTTTTAAAAAAAGTTACACCTTAGCCTTGTTAACCTGCCGAGGATCAAGGGCAAAGGGCCAAGGTGTAAGGGCAAGGGAATAAGGGTTAATTTCTATAGCTCCGCAGGGTAAGTTACAGGCACAATTTTCTGCAACCACTTTAAATAATGACCCCTTTCTTAAAAATGAAGGCTGTTTATGCACTGCTATTTACAAAAAAGCAGTGGCCTGAAAGCCGCCTTTTTTATATCCGACACAGAATTTGAAAAGATTTTATGCTTAAAATCGAAAGTTTACCAAGATGATGCAAAAAGTTTGAGCCTTTTTTTAAAGAATATCCTCTCGCACTGAGTCAATTCAAATGCAGCATCCGGGTTAAATTTGTTTAGAAAAATAAGAGTTCCGGGTACCGATGGTCATCGTTTCACCCGATGTATCTTATTTACCCTCGTTTTTTCTATTTCATTGAAAACATTAGAACAGATTGTTGTGGCGTTGCCTTCAGGAGGGTTTGTATAGCAGGTTTATAAATTTTCGACAAGTTATAAAATTGTTATGCGACCTTTCTTAGTGCTTTGCCTGCCGGAGCGTTGTATTCAAAAGGTTTTTTTCAACCATGTATCAGGATCGCTTTCAGGTGTTACCAATCCCACATGGGGGTTATTGATAACGCGCCGGGTTGAAATATCGATCCATGTATCATACTCGCCATACGTTTGCGACATTGATGATGTCGGCTGGAGAAAGTGTGGGATGGGTACAGTCGATGATGGGACATGCGAGCCTAAGTTATTACCAATTAATGGTGGAGGCGGCGGGAGTTGAACCCGCGTCCGAAAATATTCCACACTGGCGTCTACATACTTATCCCGGATTTTAAATTTCGCTTTTCAAGGCTCCTCCAAGCCGGATCCGTTGAAAGGCTATTCTGTTAAAGTTTCGCGGATTCCGTCACAGACATCCGGATTCCCCTATCCTGCTAGTCGACGCCCTTTCCGAAACCGCAGGAAAATCGCGGAAGGACGTTAGCCTAAGCGGCTAAGGCGTAGTTATAATCGTCTGCGATTATTTTAATAATCCGCCTGTTTAACGAGTCGGCAGAATCTCGGTATGCAACCAGAGCTTCCATATCCCCGTCGAAGCCGTTTCGCCCCCTTAAATGACAGGAATGAATCACTGTATTTTAAAGATCATTCGTATAATAAAATAAACAAGTTGCGTGATTTGTCAATATGATCTCATTGATTATATGAGAGTAATTTTACATTTTTTTTTCACACGCCATTGGCGATTTCGGATCAAAATCAATATTTTTCGCAACTTTTGGTATTATACTTGAATTTTGAGGAAAAGCAACAGTATTGAATAAGTTGTTAGGAAAGGCTGATTTTTCAGGTATCTTTTAAAGATCTTTCCATGTCTCTTTTTTCGTCACGGTTGCGAATGGATTCCCGTTTGTCGTATTTTCGTTTTCCCCTTGCCAGAGCCAGGCTCATTTTGACTTTGCCGTTTTTAAAATAAACCCTGACTGGTATCAGCGAATACCCTTTTTCCTGTACCTTCCCGATAAGTTTTTTGATTTCGTGATTGTGCAAAAGAAGCTTTCGGGGCCTCAGTGGATCATGATTATCATAATGGGCAAACGGATACCGGCCGATGTGCATCTGATGAACAAACACTTCGCCGTTTTTGATTTTCGCGTATGAGTCTTTCAGGTTGACACGCCCGATACGAAGCGATTTGACTTCGGTGCCCACAAGTACCATGCCTGCTTCATATTCATCATCAATGAAATAATTATGGCGGGCTTTACGATTTTCAGTGAGTATTTTTTTATGTTCAGAGGTCAAAATATTCTACTCCGAATAAATTTTTTGCGATAAAAGCTTTCCGTACTTTTCTTGCACCATATCATTGATTATGGCTATCTCTGTCGGTTTCAGCACCTGTTTCAGAAATTGTTTACAATCTTCCAGGCTAATGGAACGAACCATCCTTTTGACTATGGGAATGGATTGCGGATTCATGCTCAACTCACCGAAACCCATTGCCAGCAGCAGCGGTACATACAACGGTTCCGAAGCCATTTCGCCGCAGATGTAAAGCTTGAGATGATTTTTTTGTGCAATGTCAGCAACATGTTTCAACATGCGTAAAATCGCCGGATGCAGAGGTTGATACATGTGGGCGACTTCAAAATTTCCCCGATCGATGGCCAGTGAATACTGGATGAGATCATTGGTACCGATACTGAAAAAGTCCACTTCTTTGGCCAAAGTATCAGCCATTATGACCGCAGAGGGGACTTCGATCATCACACCCACTTCAAAATCTTTATTGAAGACAACGCCATCACGGTGCAATGATTCAGCAGCCTCACATAACAATCGTTTGGCCTCCATAATTTCTTCCACACCGGATATGAGTGGAAACAGTATACGCACATTTCCATAAGCAGCCACTCTGAGGATGGCGCGAAGCTGTGTCATGAAAATATCGGGTTTTTTCAAGCAGTAGCGAATGGCTCTCAAACCGAGCGCCGGGTTGATTTCAATGGTTCCGTTGCCCTGAGAAATCGCTTTATCCCCATTGATATCCAGGGTGCGGATAGTAATGGGTTTGCCTCCCATCACATCGACCACATCCTTATATTTTTCAAAAAGCTCCATTTCGGTTGGAAATTCAGGTTTACTTAAATATTGAAATTCTGTCCGATAAAGTCCGATACCGTCTCCTCCGTAATCCAGTACCGATACCACTTCTTCCGGCAGCTCAATATTACCCATAATGTTTAGCGTGATATTGTCCAGGGTTATTGCTGGAAGATGGGCTTCTCGGGTAAGATTCGCTTTATGGGTCTCGTATTGTTCGATTTTTTCTTCATATCGGATAAGTGTTTCATCGGATGGACTAACAATGACGGCGCCTTCCGAGCCATCCACAATGATGATATCATCGTGCTGAATGATACCGAATTGCTTTCCAAGGCCCAATACAGCCGGGATTTCAAGTGTTTGGGCAATAATACCCGTATGAGAGGCTTTTCCTCCGCGTTCCGTAATAAAGCCCATGATTCTTTCCAACTGAATCTGACTGGTTTGGGCCGGAGATAAATCATGTGCCACTAAGATGACGCGTTTGTTGATTCCTCCGATATTCACCTGTTCCTGTCCCACCAGATTTCTCATGATCCGGTCTGAAACATGGACGATATCTGAGCCTCGCTCCCGGAAATAATCATCCGACATGCCTTCAAACATCATCTTGATTTTTGAAACCACCATTTTCAAAGCCCATTCGGCATTAACCCTCTCATTTTCAATGGTTTCAATAGTACTTCCGTAAAGCATCTTGTCTTTCAGGAGCAGCGCGTGGGTCTCCAGAATATTTGCATTCTGGCGAAAATCCTCCGGGGAATTCTCAATGATACCGTGAAGTTCATCTTTTGTTTTTTTTACCGCTAATTTGAATCGTTTTATTTCTTTATCAAGATTTTTCCCCGAAATGGAATATTTTTTGATAACATCGACTCCCTCACGCCCGACAAGATAAGCTTTGCCGATGCAAATCCCGGGAGACGCACTGATTCCAACCAATTTAATTTCCTTGGATTCCTCCATATACCTCATTAAAGCTTATTCTCCAAAACCGCTCTCGACCAGTTTAATAATATCATCCAGAATGGTTGCATCCGATTGGTTTTCAACGGTAAACGTGACCCGGCTTCCTTTACCGCAGGCAAGTGATAAAATATCGATGATACTGGAAGCATCGACTTTTTCGCCATCCTTTATAATCCATATTCCTGAACTGGCATTTTGTGCAAGTTTTGCAATCTGGGCTGCTGTTCTTGCATGAAAACCCAACTCATTGACAACCATAACATCTTTTGTAAGTTCGACGTCCAATGTCCCTCAATTTAAAAAGGCTAAACTAATTATTTAAAATCTGTTTGCAATCTAAACCTTAAATTTTTAACATATATACTGCCTATGTCAATGAGTATTCACACTTAACTTTCAAAACATTTTCCCTTGCAAATAACGAAAATTTCGGTAAGGATTTGCTGTCGGTATCATTGTCGACAAAAAGAAGCCGTATTGGCTTATAAAAAATTTGATCCCAAAACCATCTCAGGTGGATAAAATTGGAAAAACAATTTCTCATAGACGAATTTAAACTTGAAGAATCCTGGAGAATTTTCAAAATCATCGGAGAATTTGTTGAAGGTGTAGAATCCCTTTATGATATTGGTCCGGCCGTCAGTATTTTTGGATCTGCCTCAAGCCGCTTCCAATCATTCTCGTAGGGTCGGATTACTGCTATAGCTCGTAAGGTGTCAGGCTCTCACAACCATTTTCGGTAACCAGTATTGTCTGCTCAAATTGAGCGGATAAGGAATTGTCTCTGGTAACCGCGGTCCATTTGTCTGGTAGTATGCGAAGGTCCTTTCTGCCCAGATTGATCATTGGTTCGATGGTAAATACCATGCCGGGCACTAATTTGATTCCGTTGCCCTTTTGACCGTAGTGGGGGACCTGCGGAGCCTCGTGAAAATCAAACCCGACACCGTGGCCGACAAATTCTCTGACCACGGAACATCGCTGTTTTTCCGCATAGCTTTGAATGGCCCAACCAATGTCACCAAGGGTATTTCCAGGCTGAACTTTTTTTATCCCTTTTTTCAGGCATTCCCTGGCCACACTGACGATTTTCAGCGCATCCTGCCCTGCCTCACCCACCAGATAGGTTTTGCTGGCATCCGCATAATAGCCGTCAAGGATGGATGTTACATCCACATTGACAATATCGCCATCAACCAGGAACCGCTCTCCGGGAATACCATGACAAATCACTTCGTTGATACTGACACAGACGCTTTTGGGAAACCCCCGATAATTTAAAGGCGCGGGGATCGCACTGTGTGAGATGGTATAGTCGTGAACAAGCGTGTTAATTTCATCGGTTTTCATGCCTGCATGTATTTTTTTTTCGACCATATCAAGTGTATCAATAACCAGTTTTCCAACCCGACGGAGTTTTTCGATATCTTTTGATTCCTTTAGCTGGATTTTATATTGTTTGTAGTATAGATTCCTCATACTTTCAAAATCATACAGGTCCTTATCCATGCAGCATTTTTTAAATTTTTTTCCACTTCCGCACGGACATGGACCGTTACGTCCGACTTTTACCCTGTCCGAACTTTGAAACATAAAACTACTCCAATTAAATAATTACGGTTAAATTTGGCCGGAAACCATATTATAAATACTATTACCGCCCATTTTTCAATAAATCACTTTGATTTTATATGCATTTGTCAATATTTAGCAAGCCGAAATACAGATAAATTTTACCTTTTCCGCCAATGTTTTTTCAAGATTTAATGATTAAAAACACAAGATATGCTCCATATAAGCTGAGAAGAAAGATTCCGTGGGCCCGGCTTATTTTGTAACTCACCCTCATCATTATCCAGGGAAGAAAACTAATAAAAATCATTACCATATAATCGAAAAACAAACCACTTTGAATAAATCCTCCGGGAATAATGATGGGCCTCACTACGGACGCGACGCCTAAGACACACAGAATATTAAAGACATTACTTCCTACCAGATTTCCAAGGCTGATATCCATTTCTTTTTTCCAGGCAGCCACAACAGAGGTGGCCAGCTCTGGTAAAGAAGTACCAAAAGCCACTATGGTTAAACCAATAAATTTTTCACTGACACCCAGAACACTCATGATTTTTATGGCTGAGTCAATCATCAATTCTGCCCCGGCAACTACCCCTGCAATACCGAGTGAAACCTGTCCTGTTTGCCAAAGCGATGAGCCGGTTTTTTTAGAGTCAATTTTTTGTTTGGAAATGTTGACCTTTCCCGTCAGTTTTTTGAACTCCCGACGGGCCATGGTGTAATTTAAAAAGGTGTATAATATAATGCCTGCGAGCAGCGTGGCACCTTCCAGACGCCCAATAACCGAATTATATGAGATCACCAGAAGATACAAGGAGACCCCCAGCATGACAGGAATATCTCTTCTGATGACCGAAGGCTGGCCGGGGATGGGCAGGAACAAAGCTGCAAGTCCCAGAACCAGAGCTATATTGCAAATGTTGCTTCCAATGACGTTTCCCACTGCAAGCATGCTTTTTCCTTTTAAGGAGGAAACAACACTGACAAAAATTTCAGGAGTAGAAGTGCCGAATGCCACAACCGTAAGGCCGATCACCATGGGAGACATTCCCAGGCTTTGGGCTAGCCCGGAGGCTCCTTTTACCAAAAACTCCGCGCCATAATAAATGATGATCAACCCTATAATGAAAAAAGCGAGGCTGAGTGTCAAAGTTCTCCTTTCTTTTTGCGGTAAAGCCTATGCGATCCCGATAAATTCGAAGTTCATTTTGGACTGAAATTTTTCGATACGTTTGAAAATTTCCTTGAGCATTGACTGTTCCACATGGGTCAGTCGCTTGGGATTGATAAAATTATCGGGACCGCTTTCATTTTCGGCAGCGGAAATCACTTGGCGCGAAAACCTGAGCTGCATTAAATAGCTGTAAGCTTTTACCAATTCTTCATGTTCTTCCTTGGTCAGCGCTTTTTTCAAATGCAGTTCGTGAAGCCGGTCAAAGGTGTTGGTAGCTTCCACCTGGTGTTTTAAGGCATATATCCGGGCAAAATCGACAATCGGCATCATAGCACCTTTAATATCAAAAGAGTCTCGGTGTTTGCCCTTGGATTCAACTACAAAATTTCTGAAAAAACCGAGGGGTGGTTTAAAATGAAGTGCATTTTCGGTCATATGTCTCAAAAAGCCTGCCCAGTTTGCAATGGCGCTATTGAGGTGTTCCTGTAAATTATTGATGAAATATTTTTCGCCATATCCACTGCGAAAATCAAAAAAAATACTGGCCTTAAGCAAATCTTCGCCCTCGGCTTTGTGAATCCATTCTGAAAAATAATTTTTCCACACACTAAAAGGCTGACACCAATCGGGATTTTTTGCCATAATACCGCCATCACAAAACTTGTAACCCGCCTGATCCAGCATGTTGCATACTTTTTCACCCAAACGCAAAAAGTAGTCTTTTATTTCAGGAAGATCTTTTTCAGGAACATCCTCGAAAATGATCGCATTGTCCTGGTCAGTTTTCAGGGTTTGCTCATTGCGGCCCTCGCTTCCCAAAATCATAAAGGCAAAGGGTTTTGGGGAGGAACCCATTTCCTGAAGGGCAAAGGCCATCACCTTTTTCAAAATTGCCTCCGAGACAGTGGTGATCATGCGGTTAATATTTCTAGCCGTCACATTGCTGTTGATCAAGCTTTTTACCAAAGCAGGCATCCGTTTGTGCTTATCGGTGATATCATTGAAAGATTCCGCTTTGGAAATCTCACGAAGTAAAAAAAGGGGAGATTGTCCCTGGGATGAAACAAGTTCCCGGTTGGAGACGATACCCACCAGGCGTTCCTGATTGTTGGTAACGGGAAGATGTTTTATATCACGCTCCATCATTTTCATTAATGCTTCAAAAACAATAGCATGATCCTTAATGGTTATCAGAGGACTTGTCATAAATTCCACGGCAGGTTTCTGATAATCAATACCATTGGCTATAACCTTATGGGCCAGATCGCTGGTGGTGATAATTCCTGCCTGAAAACTTCCCGCTTTCGGCATAATCAGATAGCTGGCTTTTTCTTTGCTCATTTTTTGCGCCACTTGCTGTATCGTCATATCATGGCTTCCTATGACAGGGTTGGCGTCGTAGACGTGTCGCAACGGCTGATTAAAATACTGCTGGCTTTCCTCCACCGGGGCTGAAGCGCGCGCAATAACCGATGCATAAGTTCTATCCAGCATTCTTTTACCGAAGATATCGGTGAAATATTCTGTAAATTCTTCAAATTGGTCTGCCAGCTTCAGGAATTCCTTTTTGGGGAGAAGATAAAAAAAAGAATCTTCTAAAACATGCAGCGTTCTGATGGGAATACCGTCGTTTAAAAGAATGGATATTCCGCCATAAATGTCACCTTCGTCGAGTAAGGCCCGCAGGGTCTGTTTACTCTCTTCTTCGAAATACCTTTCTGCCTGGCCTTTTTGCAGAATATACAGATGACCTAATCGGGAACGTCCTTGTACCTGGATAATAGTCCTTTTGGGATAGTAAACCATGGATAAGTGTTTGGATGCTCTTTCGATGTTCTTTTCAGGAAGAAAAGAAAAAGGAACGATATCGGATAGAAATGATTTGGCCTGGCCGGATTCGATAAGATTTTTCAAGGCCGGATCAAAGACATGTTTACTATAATTTTCCACGAAATATTCGTAAAATTTTTTGGAGCCTTCGCACAGGTCGAAAAAAATCTCTTTGGGTACCCTGTAAAATTCCGAATCCCGGTCGACAAAAACAGTCCTTATAGAGATTCCTCCATTCATTAAAAGCGAAATACCTCCGAATACTTCGCCGGGTTTTATGTGCCCTTTAAGCTTGCGCTGACCGTCTTCTTCCTTATAAATTGATATCTGCCCTTTTTTGACGACATAAATATGATCAATTTTTGTCTCGCCTTGTATGGCCAGGCGTTTTTCCTGGGAATAAACCTTAAGCTCTGCGCTTTTGGCGATCTTTTCTATTTCATCTTCGGGTAAAAAGGAAAAATGCGGCATGTTGGATAAAAAAGTTTTGACCTCCAGGCTCATGGACAATCCTTTCAATTTTTCGGTTTATATTTTTACCGGCCTCATTGAGGTCCAATAATCTGTTGGGATTTTTTTGAATTCGATGCTTGTTTTCAATTTGATTGTAAGTTAAAAATGCAACAAGATCAAATCCGATTAAAAAAAACATATTGATAAAAAAGATTCAGGAAAAGCTTCGCCAAAAAACAGGATGATAAAATAAATTCAAGTCTAATGCTAAAAAGGATATGGTCAAAATGAAAAAGAGCCTATTGTCCGGTATCCAGTATAACTTAAAGGGACTCAAGCTTGGCTTAAAAACGCCGAAACTTCTGTTTTTGGGACTTATCCGCTTTGTGCTGACAGGTGTTTTGGCAATTGTTTCCGCAATTCTGGTATGGCACTTTTATCAGGACATTTTTTCAATGATCTGGAGTAGGCCCGACAGTCGATGGATTGTCTGGCTCTGGCATTTTTCGTCCTGGCTTGTGGGATTACTGCTGTTTTGCATGACGGCGATGGTTTCGTATCTTGCAGGTCAGATTGTGTTTGGCATATGGATCATGGACTTGATGGCACAAGTTACAGAACGTCTTATAACAGGTACTTCCGTACAACCGGCGCATTCTTCCTTTTTTCTTCAGTTATTTCATCTGATCAAACAGGAAACTCCCAGGGCCATATTTCCGATTGCCCTGACCACCATATTGCTGCTTGCCGGTTGGATGACGCCTTTAGGGCCGATTTTAACTATTTTATTGCCACTGGTCACCGCCCTTTTTCTGGCCTGGGACAATACGGATCTGATTCCGGCAAGGCAGCTGATACCGTTTAAAACGCGATTTGATTTTCTTAAAAAAAATCTCTTATTTCATATCGGTTTTGGTTTTTGGTTTCTGATTCCATTAGCCAATGTGCTGTTTCTTTCGTTTGCACCTGTGGGAGGGGCTCTATATTGTATTGATTTAAAAAAAAATGAATAAAAACTTTTAATGGTTCAATAGGCTGTGCACCCCATTTGTCGGATAGCGGAAGTTTTTCAGGAAACCCCACCCGTGACTTCTTTGAGGTTTCGGGCGGCAAATTCCCAGTTGATCAGCTTGTCTATGACCGCGCTAACATAGTCGGCGCGCTTGTTTTGATAATCCAGGTAATAGGCATGTTCCCACACATCAATGGTCAAAAGGGGTCGTAACCCTTGAGTCATCGGGTTATCTGCATCACCTGTTTGCATTACCTCTATTGTTTCGCCATTATAGGCAAGCCATGCCCATCCGCTTCCAAATTGAGTAATCGCAGCATCGGCCAGTTCTTTTTTGCAAACTCTCAAACTTCCAAAAGACTTCGCAATCAAATTTTTAAGTTCCCCGGTTGGTTCTCCTCCACCTTCCGGTTTCAAACTATTCCAGTAAAAGGTGTGATTCCATGTTTGTGCTGCGTTGTTAAATACGGCAATCCTTTCCGGTTTGCCTGCGGTTTCTATGATAATTGTTTCCAGAGGCATTTTGGCAAATGCTGTCCCCGATATGAACTTATTGACATTATCAACGTATCCCTGATGGTGTTTTCTATAATGAAACCCGATCGTATTTGATGAAATGACTGGCTCCAGGGCAGTTTCAGGATAAGGAAGCGCGGGCAATTGAAATTTTTGATTTTTGGGGGAACAGGAAATGCCACCAAAGGCAAAAAAAGCGGCCGCTCCTGTTGCAGCCACGAGAAATTCACGACGTGAAAATCCCTCAATCGCCTTCTTGCTGTTTTCAATGTTCATATATCCTCCTGTCACAGTATCCTCACTAAGGTTAATAAATAAAATGGATTGCTTTAATTTTTCCCGGAATGTTACCCTTTTGTCAATGAAAAAACATTCATTATTTCATGTGCTAATTTTTTTTATGAAATTTATTCAGATTTTTATTGCACCTTTAATCGACAGGTTATATATAGTTTCTCTTAAAAGGATCCTTTGCTTCCGAAAAAATGGCTCGGAGGCGGAACTGAACCCGCTCAGTTCTTTATCCTGAAGACCATTGGAAGTCTTTCTTTTAACCTTAACTCACTAAATTTCGGAGGATTTACATGACAGACGTTACTTTAAAAGAAATTTACCCCGTTCCTGAAAATTTCAGAAAAACTGCTCACATCAAAAGTTTCGATGAGTACCAAAAGATGTGGAAAGAATCATTGGATAACCCTGATGCTTTCTGGAGTAAAGTCGCTGAAGAGTATGTAACCTGGTTCAAAAAATGGGACAAAGTGGTGGATTCCAATTACGGTAAAACCGCCGACGATCTTTATGTCAGATGGTTTACCAACGCCAAGCTCAACATTTCTTATAACTGCCTTGACAGACATCTTGAAAAAAGAGGCGATCAGATAGCCCTGATTTTTGAGGCTAATGATACTGAGGAGAGCAAGAAGTTTACCTATAAGCAGTTGCACGAAGAAGTTTGTAAGTTTGCCAATGTTTTAAAGAAAAATGGCGTCAAAAAAGGTGACAGGGTTAGTTTTTACCTTCCGATGATTCCCGAACTGGCCATCGGTATTCTGGCATGCTCAAGAATCGGCGCAATTCATTCCGTTGTATTCGGCGGTTTTTCCGCTGACGCTCTTGCCAGCAGAATTCAGGACTGCGAAACCAAGTTGCTTGTTTCCTGCGATGGTACTTTCAGAGGTGCAAAAGCCATTCCGCAAAAAGCCAACGCCGACAAAGCACTCAAAGATTGCCCGACCGTCAAGACCCACCTGGTCGTTGAAAGGGTTGGAGACAAAATCAAATGTGACTGGAACGATTCAATCGACAAATGGTATCATGACGAAGTTGCCACAGTAGATGCCAATTGTGCACCTGAAGAAATGGATTCCGAAGATCCTTTGTTCATTCTTTACACTTCCGGTTCAACAGGCAAACCCAAAGGCGTTATGCACACCACCGGCGGTTATCTTACCTATGTTGCCTTTACCCATAAACTGGTATTTGATTACCACGAGGGGGATATTTATTGGTGTACGGCAGATATCGGATGGGTAACCGGTCATTCCTATATCGTATATGGTCCGCTTTGCAATGGCGCCACAACCGTCATGTTTGAAGGTGTTCCCAACTATCCTGATTTTGGTAGATTCTGGGCGGTTGTTGAAAAGTATAAAGTCAACATTTTCTACACCGCACCTACGGCTATCAGGGCTCTGGCCAAAGAGGGCAATTCATGGGTGGAAAAACACGATATTTCATCCCTCAGACTTTTAGGGTCAGTGGGCGAGCCGTTGAACCCCGAAGCATGGAACTGGTATTATAATAAAATCGGAAGAGGCGAATGTCCCATCGTCGATACCTGGTGGCAGACAGAGACCGGCGGTATTCTGATTACCCCGCTTCCGGGTGCGATCGACATCAAGCCGGCCATGGCAACTGTGCCCTTTTTCGGTCTGGAGCCGGCCATTTTGGATGATGAGGGCAAAGAGCTGGAAGGCGTATGCGAAGGCAACCTGGTCATTAAAAGATCATGGCCCGGGCAGATGAGAGGCGTTTTTAGAGATCCGCAGAGATTTTTTGATACTTACTTTGTCCAGTTTCCGGGCGTTTACACCACAGGTGACGGATGCAGAAGGGATAAAGACGGTTATTACCAGATTACCGGTCGTGTGGATGACGTTATTAACGTTTCCGGTCACAGAATGGGGACCGCCGAAGTTGAATCCGCTCTGGTATCTCATCCCAGCGTAGCTGAATCCGCCGTTGTCGGTTATCCGCATCCGATCAAAGGGCAGTCGATTTACGCATTTGTCACACTCAACACCGGAGTTGAAAAAACAGATGCTCTGAAAAAAGAACTCGTGGGTCACGTGAGAAAAGAGATTGGCCCCATCGCAACTCCTGAAATGATCCAATGGTCTGATTTTCTGCCAAAGACCCGCTCAGGTAAAATCATGAGAAGGATTTTGAAAAAAGTCGCCGCCGGCGATTTTGATCCCAAATCCCTGGGAGATACCTCAACATTGGCTGATCCCACCGTAGTTGAGGGGATCATTCAAACTGCCAAAAACCTTCAGAAAAAATAAGCTTATTCTGAAATTTGTATTAAGCCTTGCGATGATATAAACGTGAGGTAACGGTAAAAATAAAGGGTTGGAGATTTAATTACAATAGTCTCCAGCCCTTTAATTTTTTTTTCAAAACGTTTTTTTTGAAGAGATTATTGAATCCAAATTGGATAGCTTCACAAAAAGCCATGAATATCATAACTTGGGCAGAGGCTGAAATTCGGAAGCGCTTGCCAATATGAACGTATGGATGAATGAAATGACCAAGAAAGCAGCGAGATTCCAGTCTTACCGGGGGAAGCGGAATGAGGCTGGAATCTCTGTCCTCATTATGTTAACAAGGACTGCTACCTTCTCGATTTTGCCAGTACAGGAAGGCGAGTTGGTACAGGCAGAAAAAGTTTGCTTTAACACCCCCGGAAAAGAAATGTGGCCGCTTCGGGATCCGTAAGTCAACCACCGTCCGACAGCGGGGCAATGAAATTTCTATAGTACAACCTCTTACAAACAAACACATATCTTAAATGAATTCACTAAAATATAAGCAAATAATGTACCAATCAAATGGATATAGGCATAACCTGTTAAAATAATATATGGATTCACATAAATACCATAATTAAAACAAATATAAACCCATACAATTTATATTGTAGATAAAAATTTTAATAGTTCATTACCCGTTGAAATAGTTAACTTTTACTAATGGTTACAAAATAAGTTGTAAACACAATGGTTGTTGTATGGGAAATTATGAACAGTCAGGTGTTTACAATCTTTTAAACCTGTTTTTTTTTACAAGACCGAAATATGTCGATTAATGCTTGAAACTTCTCTGTCCCGTGAAGACCATAGCGACATTTGCCTCGTTACAGGCTTCGATCGATTGGTAGTCGTTTGTGGACCCGCCTGGTTGGACCACTGAGGAAATACCTTCTCTGATACCCACATCCACACCATCTCTGAACGGAAAGAAGGCATCGCTGACCATGGCTGCTCCAATGAGTCCGCCTTTTTCCCCGGCTACCCGCTGATCTATTTCTTGAAGCTTATCAGGTTCTTTCAAATCGTTATATGCAACTTCCCATGTTTCATAGCAGTAACGGTCTGCGAGTTTTCTGTAGGCTTTATCTCTGGCGATTTCGGCTACACCTACACGATCCTGTTCTCCGGTTCCGATTCCAACGGTTACCAGGTCTTTGACATAGAGCACTGAGTTTGAGGTCACTCCGGCTTCCACGAGCCATCCGAAAATTAAATCATCGTACTCTTTTTCGGCGGGTTGACGATTGACACGATAAATTTTCCCCTGATATTCACATTCAGCCGGTTTCAGCCCCTGTTTGTTCCGAACCTGAGGTACAAAACTCCATTGGACAACAAGACCACCATCGATGAGGCTTTTGAAATCGATATACTGCTGTCCCACAAAATTTTGAAGTCTGTGCATATTGTCAATTCTGATCACCCTCAAATTTTTTTTCTTTGCCAAAATATCCATGACGCCTTCTTCATAATCAGGAGCAACCACAACTTCTGCATACTGCCGATAGATTCCTTCCGCCGTAGTTTTGTCAACAGAGTTGTTCAGAGCGATGCAACCACCAAAGGCAGCCACTCTGTCAGCCATATATGCTTTGTTGTAGGCATCCGCCAAACTGTCCGACTGGGCTACACCACAGGGATTATTGTGTTTAACAATGACAACTGTGGGTTTTGCGGTAAAATATCTGAGAATGTTAAGAGCATTATCGGCATCGGTAATATTGATTTTCCCGGGGTGTTTTCCTGACTGGAGCAGTTCGATATCGGATGTCAGGTACTGACCGGATTGAATGGTTTGTGTATTTCCCAAAACGAGATTTCCATTCACCAGCCGAAACAAAGCAGCCTCCTGACCTGGATTTTCCCCATATCGCAACCCTTTTTTTTTGCCTCCTATGTCCCAGGATACTCTTTCATAAAAAAGGGTTTGTCTTTGTTTTTCATCGGCAAAAGTAATTTCCATTCTGGGGGGAAAGTGGTCCTCAACGATAGTCCGGTACATCTTTTTGAGATCTTCAGCCATTTTTTTGTCTCCCCTTTTTTTTCAGATTTGCTGGATATCAACGATTCAACATCTCTTTATTTCCTATACTTACTTTCAGGATCAAGAGAATGATTAATTGAGTTTCTTTAATTATTGTAACAGCCTTGAACCACATCAAGACTTTTTTGCTGGAAAAAGTCGGCAATTTGACGATCGTAGATTGCGGTGTGAGTAAAGGCTTTCTGGGCCAGGCGGTAGCGAAGCTCCAAAGATGTTGCACCGTGATTTTTTTCCAGTTCAGTGATTATGGAGTTGTAGTCGGACGGATCCACCACGGATGCCACACGCAAAAAGTTTTTAGCAGCAGCCCTGATCATGCAAGGACCGCCGATATCGATATTTCCTCTGGCCTCTTCAATTGTAACACCGGGTTTTGAAATTGTTTCCGCAAAGGGATAAAGGTTGACCACGACCATGTCAATACTGACTGCTGAAGTTCTGGCTAAATCTCCTTGATGAGCGTCATTATAAGTTTCAGTTAAAAGCCCCAGATAAATTTTAAAATCAAGGGTTTTTACCAGTCCTCCCTGGGTTTCGGGTTGGCCTGTGTAAGCGGAGACCTGATTAAGGCATTGATCTGCCTGGTTTCCTAAAATACTTTCCAATCGCGCGAAGGTTCCTCCGGTGGAAAATATTTTCACATTAGGATTGATTTTTAGAAGCCGGGGAATAAATCCTTCCAGACCTTTTTTATCCGAAACACTCACCAGAACATGTTTGACTTTTGTTAAGTCATCAATTTTTTTTACAATATTAATTGACATTAAAATTACCTCTTTCCTTCGTATTCCTCTAAAAACCGTTTAAAAAAAGTTTCCATAAATTCATGACGTTCTTTTGCCAATCGACGTCCCTCAGTGGTCAGGATCCGATCTTTGATCTTCGTGAGTTTGAGTTTAAACTCACGATATCCGGTATCATCCTTTGAATAAGGGTGTGTGTTTTCAATATTGATATCAGGATTATGAAGTTTTGCCCCCACCTCTCCTGCAAAAAGAAAAGCTCTGGCCACGCCCACCGCACCAATGGAATCAAGTTTGTCGGCATCAAAAAGCACTTTGGCCTCGAGGGTTTTCGGTTCATGATTTCCCCTAAAACGATGGCTGCGCACACAGTGAATAATATTGTCTTTTTGAAAATCGGAAAGCGGAAGCTGTCCAACAATTTCGCGTGTCAATTTTGCCCCCTCCGCAGCATGACAAATTTTGCCGGCTGTTTGGTCCTGAACGCTCCGACCGATATCATGAAGATAGGCGGCAATTTTTACCACCTCCATATCCGCACCTTCGACCTGTCCAATTCGTTCACAAAGTTCATAGACCCGCAACGTGTGATCCCAGTCATGGCTTCCCGTTGCCTTTTCAAACATTTTACGGGATAGGGATTTTATGTGCTCAAGCCAAATCTCCGGTAAATCTTTCCGGTCGTCATTCATTCGATACCGTTTCGTGTATTTTTGGAAAATCAACAGGTGCGCAATGGGATGCTATCCTGCTATCCTGAAAATCAGACCGGTAATAATTGCCCAGGCCAGGATCAAAATAGTAATAGCGACACAGACTTGAGCCAGCATTTTATGAGTGATGTTTTCCATTTTTGTTTCATGATATCCCATTGCCATTCCCAAAAGTGCCCCGCCGATTAAACCACCGCCATGGCCCCAGTTATTTATTCCGGGTATCAGCAGACCGAATATAAACAGGCCGATGACCCATCCGCCCACTTGACGAAAGACAGCCTGGCCGTAAACACCACCTCGACTTTTACCGTAAAACAGTGCCGCACCGATCAGGCCGCAAACTGCTGCCGAGGCTCCAATAGTAACTCTGACCCCGGCCAGGTAAGACAACAAAAAACCCAATGTACCTCCAACGATATAGATGATCAACATCCGATAGGTTCCGAATTCACGAGTAATCAGTGGTGCGATTTGTTTGAAAGCCATCATGTTAAACAAAATGTGAAGGATACCCCCGTGCAGGAAATTAGCAGAAACCAATGACCACCATCTTCCAAGCTGGTCGATAGGGTATGTGCCGGTAGCGCCCAGCAGGATAAGACTGCTGCCGGATGGTGATAGCATGGTCAGAGGGTTCATGGACATGCTCATCCCCTGGGGATACAGAACTAATGAAAGTATATAAATTGCAGCGTTTATGGCAATTATGGTCCGGATTAACATCCCTTCGTCGGAAATACCTTTTGTCCACGGGTTATTTTTCCATTTAGAAGTTGGGCTGGAGAGCCCGCAATGAGGACAGGTAGTCTCGGATGAACTTATAAGCTTACCACAATTGGGGCAGAGAACCGCACGTTTGTTTTCTTCGGTCATGGGTTTTGGATTCCTTTGTGCTATTTGATCAGCAAAGCAGCTCTGGCTTTTTCAAGCCTTTTAAAAGCCAGGTTACTATCATGGACATTTACAAGATCTATCAAATGCTTTGCGGCCTCATGAGGTGACTCTCGCCTACGACTGAGAACAATTTTGTACCATACGGGAATTTCGTGATCATAGCAATCGCTTAAGTCGAGAATATTCTTTCGCACCTTTTGAAGGCGTTTTTTCTTTTCAGTTTTCCACATGTTTTCGGAAATAGAAGTGTTATAGTATTTAACATCCGCTTTAATTAGTGCTTTAAGCCGACGGTATTCCCGAATGGGCAACAGCCAGAACTTAAAAATGATATATCCAATGACTCCAACAACGAAACCAATCAAGGCTCCTGCTATTCTCATGTCCATTTTTAAAACCTTTTAAGTGATTCGTACAAACGCCTTACGCCAAAATACAATTATTTTTCCAGATAAAAAGAAAACTCAAGATGGATCATATTAGAAATTTCCCGGCCGATATCAAGCCCGATATCAATAATTTCAGGCCCATAAAGTTTACCTGTCCGACTGCGAAATGTCGGTTTGATACTCTTGATCAGTGCCATCCCTTTTGGGTAGAGATCCAAAAACCTGGGGATCGGTGTTTGAAAATGACGGACCATTGCCCATACCGTATCCGCAAAATTGTCAGGACCCCATCTGAATTTGTCAGCGTCGTATAGGCAATCAGAAATAAGTGCTCCCTCGGTTGTATTGATATTCACCAAAGCCTTGAAAGCTTCATGGTTTTGAATGGCACAGGCCACATCTTCAATTTCGCTGGGGCAAAGAGGAAATTCTTTTAAAAGCACACGGGCATATTCAGCCCCTCGGATTGCATGATCTTTTTCCTTGCGTTTGGCATCATGAAGCATGCCCGCACATTGGGCAAGAAGCAAACGGCGCCTGAGATATGTTTTGTTATACCCAGCCCTTTTGCCTTCAATAAGCATCAGAGCACCAGCATCCACAGTTACCTTGGCTGCATGCTTTTGACCATGCCCCATATTACCTTTGAGATCATCCGCCAATCTGTGACGAATTTCGGAAATAATCGGGTCTGTTTCGAACATGGACTCCGAACACTTCATTTCCTCTCTGAAAACCCTGTAAAATGATGGTTCCGGGAATTGGGCAATAATCCGCCTTGCACGATATCTAATGCGGAGATAAATAAAATCGAGGTTTTCGGAAAAATTCTGCACAGGTATTTGAAAAAATAAGGCGGCCGATTCCAGAGCAATTAGTCATTCGGCTCGCCTTTTTCTTAGTTGGTATGATATATAATTTTTTTTTACTTTATGAAATCAGACATTCCCGGACTTTCCTATATCATCGGACTCTTCTAAATCTTTTTCTTCATTGTTGTTTTCTTCCATGTCATCCGGACCTTCTATGTCCTCTATGTCTTTAATCACCTCGGGTTTTTTCACATCTACCACTTCTTTCACGTTACCGGTTCCCGAAATGAGAAACGGATTGCCGCAGACTTTCCATTTGCCATCTTCTTTGATCATTTCGAACTTATGATATACCTCAAATGTATCACCGGTAAAAAAAGTCCGAAGGGCATATTTGCTTTTGGCTTTCAGTTCAATGGTTGCATTGTTTTCATCACTTGCTAAAGTATTTGTTTTGATATCTTTCAGCCCGGTTTTTAAATAACTCAGGTTATATCCCAGATCTGTCGCCCGCATGGAACTTTCATAGATATAAATTGCGACATAGTCTTGTTCCTGGCCGTCGCATAGCTTGCTGCAAAGCATATGTTTCATTGCCGGGTCGAATTTGTAGTAAGCTTCGGCAAATTCCACGGCAACCTTGTTGGGGGATTCTTTTGCCTCTGCAAAAACAAATACGACCTGAAGGGCAATCCCCAATAAAATGACCAACGCTATGCTTATTGCACTTTTGTACTTATAAGCCATGTATCGATCCTCCTTTTAAATTTTTTCAAAAAAATTGATAACCTTTGTGCCTAACCCCAAATACCCGAGCATGCGTTCAGATAAATATTTTAAGCATATGCCCATAATTAATTCTCGATTTATTTTTTGCCTTGCCTTAGGGTAACCCTTCGACATGTTTTTATAGAAAAGTTTAGATAGCATGGAATATTTTTGAAAACAAGAAATTTTAATCTTTTTCCAGCAAGTCTACGATTTTTATTAATGATGTTTTAAGAGAAGATCTTGGTGAAAAATCAGGGATGAGAAAAACAGTGAAACGGTATCTGTGTTTTTAGAAAAATTATTTTCTTATGAGGCAATTCTTTGACAATAAGCAATTGACTTGTAGGAATTCCATAAAAGACTTTACATTTTCAAATCTCAACTATATAAAATATAAGGTAATTCAGAAAAAAAGGCAGAAGACTAATAAGAATCCTAACCACAAGGAGATGATGGTAATGGTCGATTTAGATGCCTGGGACTGGGAAGTAGACAAACGCATGATTGCGGATCTTCGTCAGTGGAAAGAGCAATTCGAGCACATTGAGGAACCGTGCGTTAGCCCGGACGGGGAAAAAATCGCCGCAGTGGTCCAATCTGGGGAAATGGAATTTTCTGTTTGTGAAAATGGCACTGTTTGGGAAAGCCCGTTCGATAAAGTCTGGTATTTGCGCTATACTCCCGATGGTCGCCTGGTCGGATTGGTGTCCGACACGGGGACATGGACTGTGGCAGTCGATGGAGAGGCCTGGGAAGAGACTTACGATTTTGTGTGGAACACACAATTTTCCGAGGATGGAAAAAATATCACCGTGGCGGCTCAGTCAGGCATGGAATATTTTGCGGTGACCAACGGTACTCCCTGGGAAAACAAATTTTCTTTTATGACCAACCTTGCCATCAGCCGTGATGGTAATCATAGCGCCGCATCGGTTCAAACAATATCCATTTCAGAAGGTGATATCTGGTCTTTTCGAAAGGGCTGTTTTTCTGTGGCAGTCGATGGAGAACCCTGGGATACGAATTTTGTCAATGTCTGGGAGATGGATATCAGTGCAGACGGCCGGCATGTGGCGGCTGAAGTCAGAACTACCATTTATGATTTCACTATTGCCGTTGACGGAAAAACATGGCCTGAAACTTTCCAGGCGGTATGGAAACCGAAGTTTTCACCGGTAACGACTTCGGTTACGGCTTCTGTGAGAAAAAACGGCGTCTGGGTGCTGATGAGAGATGGTCGTCAAATCTGGGACCGGAGTTTTGTTCAGCTTTGGCATCATGTGTATAACGCCGACGGCACAAAAATTGCCGCGATCGTTGCCCCTAAGTATGGCAGATGGACCATGGCTTTAGATGGTGTTCCCTGGTCTTTGACATTCGGGGATCTGGTCACCGACGCTGTGATTAGCGCGGATGGCCGCCGTGTCGGATGTGTGGGTAAAGAAAACGGAGTTTATTTTATTGCTGTGGACGGCATTCGATGGAATGATACTTTTGATATGGCCTGGAAACCGGTTTTCAGCTCCGACAGTGCATATGTGGCCGCAAAGGTGGAAAAAAACGGTCGATATTTTTTGGCATTGAACGGGAAATTTTTAGGACACGGGTTTAAGTCACTTTGGGATCCCGTGTTTAGTCCCGATGGTAAAAAGCTTCTTGTTCGAGGTATTGAGGACGGACCTGATAAGGAACAATACCACCGAAAAGTGATCAAGGTATCAGATATCCTCGGATGAAAGGAGGAAAAGGATTATGCATGACCTCTATGCTTTTGTCAGCGGCCCTCTTGTGTGGGTTGCCTTTATCATTTTTTTCGGTGGCAGTATTTACCGCCTGGTTTCCATGGCGATCCTGGCAAAGAAAAAAGATGGTGTTGTTTTTGAATATTTCAATTTCAAATACGCGTTACGTTCCATATTTCATTGGATAATTCCGTTTGCATCCACCAACTGGCGGCTGCACCCCTGGATGACTATCGTCACTTTTGCTTTTCATATTGGTCTGATATTCACGCCTGTTTTTTTATTTGCACACATCATCCTCATCAAGGAATCCTGGGATATCAGCTGGTGGGCCATGCCTGACGGTCTTGCGGATATTTTGACCCTGGTCGTGATCGCATCATGTGTATTTTTTTTCGTCAGAAGACAAGTGCTTCCCGAAGTAAAGTATCTGACTTCGACTTCCGATTATGTAATCCTGGTGCTGGTTGCGCTGCCTTTTATTACAGGATTCTGGACATATCATCAATGGCCTGAAAGCACGTTTATGGGGATTTTGCACATCTTGTCGGGTGAAGTCATGCTTGCCGTTATCCCGTTTACAAAATTGAGCCATATGTTGTTTTTTCCGATTACCAGAGGCTATATGGGCTCTGAATTCGGTGGAGTCAGACAAGCAAAAGACTGGTAATTTTCAATCAAGGTCATTTTCAAATCTATCGGCAACGCTGATTGATGCAATTATTGAATTTTATAACAAAATTAGATGAAGTTTCCTTTACCATTTTAAATCAGGGCTCAAATAATGGGATCCGCCATTTAATATTTTCGAAGACACTGAACGGATCTCAAGTTTCAAGGAGGCAAATTCATGACTGAATCCGCGGAAAAAATAAAAAAGCAATTTATTGATAAGGGAATTGAGAAAGGGGTGGAAGAATTAACACCCGAAAAAATCGAAAAAACCATAAACAAAATTTTAAAAAGCGAGACCGGTGCACGGTTCAAAGCATATGTGGAAACCTGTGTACATTGTGGACTTTGCAGTGAAGGCTGCCATTACTATTTATCACATGATAAAGATCCTGCATTTTCACCGGCCGGAAAGGTCAAGCAAACAATTTGGGAAATTGTAAAAACTAAAGGCAAGGTAAGCCCCGAGTTTATAAAACAGGCATGTGAAATTGCCTTTACCGAGTGCAATCTATGCAAACGATGCGCCATGTACTGCCCGTTTGGAATCGATGTCGCCTATTTAATGCTTACCATGAGGCGCATATGCCACATGCTTGGCGTCGTCCCCCAATATATCTGTGATACTGCCCATAGTCACGCCTCAACGATGAATCAGATGTGGGTCAAGGATGACGAGTGGATAGACAGTCTCATCTGGCAGGAAGAAGAAGCCCGGGAGGAAATCCCGGATCTGCGGATTCCTCTTGAAAAAGAAGGTGCCGATATTTTCTATTCGGTAATCGGTCCCGAACCCAAGTTCAGAGCGCAACTCATATATCAGGCGGCCGTCATTATGAATGTCGCCGGTGCAGATTGGACCATGCCCGCCACACCCGGATGGGACAACAGCGACATGTGCATGTTTATTGGTGAAAATGAAATGATGGGACGCTTAAAAAAATCCCATTTTGAAGCCGCCATGCGCTTAAAAGTCAAACGGATTGTTATGGGCGAATGCGGCCATGCATTTCGGAGTGTGTATGATATGGGCAACCGCTGGCTTGGTTGGAAAATGCCCCCGATTCCGGTCATCCATGCTCTCGAATTTTATCATGAGTTATTGACCCAGGGAAAAATCAAAGTCGCCAAAAAGTTTGACAAAGCAGTCACGTTCCATGATCCCTGCAATGTGGTTCGTGGAAGAGGACTTCATGAAATGGGCAGGGAAGTGACCAGAGCCTTTACCAACGAACTGATCGAGATGCACCCCAACCGCGAGCAAAATCTTTGTTGCTGCGCAGGAGGAGGCGTAATCAACTGTGGTCCGCCTTTTAAAATGAAACGGATCGATGGAGACCGAATTAAAGCAGAACAGTTATTCAATGCCAAATCCCGAGGGGCATCAACGATTATCGCTCCCTGTCACAATTGCCACGGCGGACTGGAGGATATTGTCCACCATTATGGTCTGGGCATGGATATCAAGTTTCTGGGTGATATTATTTACGAGTGCATGGAAAAGCCAGGAGCATCCGAAGGGTAGCAATTGTATCACCAAATTTTAAGATATTTATAAATACCTGACGAAAAAACAACTCAAACAGGGGAAGGGGAAACCTGATGAGAAAAACTTTAGGCTTACTTTTTTTGTTTAGTTTTCTGGCAGCCTCATTGGTGGGTTTTTCCGCTTACTGCCAGGAAGACATCAGTTTCGTTGGCGACAGCGCCTTTACCGAGCGGATGAGACCATCGGTGCCTTTTTTGCATGATGACCATAATGAAATGGCCAATATTGAAGATTGCAATGAGTGTCATCATGTCTGGGAAGACGGTAAGAAACTGGAGTGGGATTCATCTGAAGATAAAGAATGTTCCGAATGTCATCTATCTCAGGAATCCGGCGATTCTGACATGGATTTGATCAAAGCATACCATAATATGTGCAAAGAATGTCACATTGGCCAAAAAGCAGGACCGGTTCAGTGCAGTGAATGTCACATTAAGTAGGTAAAGTTTTTACTCAAAGGATCATCAGCAATATTTGTCTTAAAACACAGGTAAAAAGAGAGGTTTTTTATGGCGAAAAAAATACTGATCGTCGATGACGATCCCATCATCGTCAAATACATTCAAAATGTGTTGGAAGATAACGGCTACGAAACCTGCACGGCCAACAATTCGGACGAAGCTTATAATCAATTGGAAAATGAAAACCCAGACATGATCACATTGGACCTGGAAATGCCGGGAGAATGGGGACCACGATTTTACCGAAAAATGGCAAAAGATTCCAAATTTCAAGATATTCCGGTGCTTGTTATCAGCGGAATGGCGGGCAAACATGCGGTAAAAAAAGCAGTGGCTTATTTGGCTAAACCTTTTGACCCGGATAAACTTTTGGCGATTGTAAAAAAGACCATCGGTTAACTTTTTGTCGGCCATGCTCCCATGGCCCATAATATTCCCAGCAAGTTTTTTACATACAAATTTGACGCTGAAAAAAAGAACCGGTCAAATTAATTTACCCGTTCCGGCTTGAAACCGAAGATTCTTCGGTCGCTGTGGTTTTAATCAACGTATGCGAAAATATTTTCCTCTCAGCTAACAAGCTGCTGCGAGTCGCTCCCTCAGAATGACAGGCAAAAGGTTATACATTTAATCTTGAAGCCCAGTTTCGAAAGGCCCTTAAATTTACCGCTAATGCGCCTTTGCCGGAATGACGAAATACTTAATATCGGCGCTTATACCCTCCCGACTGCCATATTCTGAAAACTATTCAAAAACACTTCATACTCTATTTGACAATAAATGTTTTGTTCAGGTAAATTGAAAACTTATTTTATTTCAATCCGATGCATTTGCAAATCTGCCTTTACTAAAGATGAATTTTCTGACAGGTGAAGGCTTTATGTTAATTGGAAAAATCAAATGATCAGTATTGAAAATCTTGACAAAGGCTTTGGGGAGCAGGTTCTTTTCGACGGGATCAGTTTTAAGGTGAACCCCAAAGAACGGGTCGGTTTGGTAGGGCGAAACGGACATGGCAAAACCACTCTTTTTAGAATTATCATCGGAGAAGACTTTTCTGAAAACGGCAAGGTGATCAGTCCTAAAAATTACCGTCTTGGATACGTTCAACAAACGATTGAATTTACAGAGGAAACAGTCCTGAAAGAAGGAATGCGTGCACTTCCGGAGGCAGAGTCAAGCCACCACTGGAAAGTAGAGAAAATATTGACTGGTCTGGGATTTTCTCAATCAGACATGCAACGGCATCCAAGTGTGTTTTCCGGCGGCTTTCAGGTTCGGTTGAACCTGGCCAAAATCCTTGTATCCGAACCGGACATGCTTCTTTTGGATGAGCCCACCAACTATCTGGATATTGCTTCCATCCGATGGATTGAACAATTTCTTCTTTCGTGGCCTCATGAATTGATGGTGATTACCCACGATCGTGGTTTCATGGATAAAATTGTAACCCATATCGTTGGGATACATCGAAAAAAAGCACGAAAAATTGAAGGAAACACCGAAAAATATTATGCACAAATGGCTCAGGAGGAAGAAATATTCGAAAAAACCCGTCTTAATGAAGAACGAAAGGGAAAGGAAATAGAGCTATTTATCTCAAGATTTCGTGCCAAGGCTCGCCTTGCCAATCTTGTTCAATCAAGAATAAAATCCCTTTCAAAAATGGAAAAATCAGATAAGCTTCAAAAAATAAAAACCCTGGACTTTTCTTTTCGAAATAAACCGTTCGGGGCAAAATATGTCATGAGCACCAAAAACCTTTCTTTTTCCTATCATTCGGATAAAAAACTCATAGATAATTTTGATATCACGATTGCGGCAGGCGAGCGGGTCTGTGTGGTCGGAAAAAACGGCAAAGGAAAAACCACCCTTCTTAAACTTCTGGCGGGAAAACTCAAACCCTTATCCGGAGAAATTGTCTATAATCCGCAGGTAGAAAAGGGATTTTATGAACAAACCAATATTCGCAGCCTTGTGGATTCCCGGACCGTTGAAGAAGAAATCCTCTATTCTCATGAAGACGTCGAACGCCAGTTGGCTCGAAACATTAGCGGTGCCATGATGTTTGAAGGAGATTCGGCCCTGAAAAAAATTGCCGTTCTCTCAGGTGGTGAAAAAAGTCGAGTAATGTTAGGAAAACTCCTGGTCACTCCAGTCAATCTACTGCTTCTCGACGAACCAACCAACCATCTGGACATGGAATCCTCAGATGCTCTTCTGGCCGCTATTGACAGCTTTGAGGGGACGGTGGTCATGGTTACCCATAATGAAATGTTTCTTCATGCACTGGCCGATCGTCTCATAGTATTCAACGATAATGGGATAGAAATCTTCGAAGGCGGATATGGTGAATTTCTTGAAAAAGGGGGGTGGCATGATGAAGACGACAAGCTACGTTTACGGGAAAAATTCGACAGACAGTCAAAAGCATCTGAAAAAATTAATAAAAAAGAAATTCGAAAACTTCGGTCCGAAATTATCACTGAACGTTCCAGGGCATTGAAACCTCTGGAAGAGCGCATCCGGAAAATGGAAAATAACATCGATGCCCACGAAAAAGAACTCGAAAGGCTCAACCACGAAATGATAGAGGCTTCTCAAAATCGCAACGGTGAAAAAATCGGAGAAATTTCACGCGCTATCCATGCATGCCAAACAGCTATAGACGAAAACTTTGATCATTTGGAATCTTTGACCGAAACTTTAGATACCCAAAGTGCTGAATTTCAAAGGCGCCTGGAAGAACTTGCGTCTGCCGAAGGGCTTTAGTTTGTCACCAGCGCTTCCACAGCCAATGATACAACTGTGTGAACCTGGACACCAAGATCATAATGTTTGACAAGTTCTCCAAGCTGTCTGTCGCATGAAAGGCATGCTGTGACCAAATGCTTGACACTAGCTGCTCTGATTTGATCGGCTTTGGGTTTTCCGGAAATCATTCTCCGTTTGTGGCTGCTACTGTCTTGAAGAATCCCACCACCACCTCCACAACACACACCATGCTCCCGGTTGGGAGTTAGTTCCACAATTTCTTTGCAGCAAAAAGCCAGAAGTTTTCTCGGAATATCGTACACACCCGATTTTCTTCCCAGATTGCAGGGATCATGATACGCCACCGGCTCATCAAGGGTCGCCGGATTAAGTTTGATAATGCCCTTTTCCACCATGTCGAGGGTCAATTCAGGCATGGCAACCACGTTAAATTTTGTTTTTCGGCCAATCAGTTTTTCAAGAAGTGTTTTCAGTACAAAATACCCATGGCCGCATTCGGATAAAACCAATGTCTCAGCCTCTAAATCTTCCGTAGCCTCCACGATTTGAAGAGCCATTTTACGGGATATATCGTCATTGCCGATAAAATATCCCCAATTGGTAACATCCGTATGGCGGCTGGACATGGTCCAGGGTTCTTTAAAGGAATAAAAAAGCCTGGCCATGGCGGTCAGGTGCATCAGATTGATTCCCAGTTCCCGGGGGTTGGGAAGGTATAAGAATCGTGCCCCTTTCTGATCATAGGGAATAACGGCATCGGGATCACCGACTTCATCGGTGAATTCTTCGCTAAGCCATTCGATGGTTTCAACAAACTCCTCCTGGGTCAAGCCATTGACATCCCCGAGATCCAAACGATTTTTCACACCTGCTTTGAGATCCTCAGGCATAATTTTATCTGCTGCCTGGAGCGACCTGGCTTGTCGAACTACCTGATCCATATTGATGCCCACGGGGCATTCCTCGGTACATCGGTTACATAACATACAGTCCCATAGCATTCCGCTTTCAATTAAAAGATCATCCAGCCCAAGTTGTGCCATCCGAACGATTTGGCGGGGGACCGGTCCGCCTTCACCGTCGTACCAGGAGCATCTGGAGCTGCAAACGCCGCATGTCAGACATTCGGAGATGTTGTCTCCTGTTTGATGTTTGTTCAAACCTGAAAGAAGCGGGGCATCATTTATTAATGTTGCCTCATTCATTGTTTTATATCCTTTCATTCGGTATCAGACGTGATCTTTTTGAATTTATCAGGCTCATTGGCCGCAACAGGGTAAAAGCTCAGTTTGTTGGAGTCAATGCCAAGATCTGCGATAGTATGTTCAATGCGTCTTTTGGCAAAAGCACCACTTTCCATGGACCGGCAGTTGCCTTCGTAGCAGCCTGCCACAATCACTCGATCGGCACCTTTTAGAATGGGTGCGAACATGTTTTCGATTCCGATTCTACCCGTACACCTGACCGTTTGAATGTGAACCTTTTCATTCATCTCCATGCCCAGGCGTCGAGCTTCATTTCTTGCCAGAAATGCGGACCGCTCGCATGCAAAAATGAAAGTATCCGTTTCCTTAGCCATCTCTACCAGATTCTCGTCCAAAAATGCTTCCTGTCTGATGGCCTTGGCTGGGCAATTGGACACACACAGACCGCACTCAAAACAGGCTTCCGGAATAATTTCCGGCTTGTTTGAACTTAATAGAACTACTGCCCCATGAGGACAAATTCTCAAGCAGGTCAAACACTTTATGCACTCATTTTCAATGACCCGTGCAGCCTGTCCCTGAGGCGATCCATTTCTCCCGAGATACCCAAGACCGGCTAAAATTGCTGAGATTTCGGTTGTCAGATCATCCTCATCAATTTCATCGTGGCAGTTTCCGGCAAAAAAAATGCCTTTCCTCGGGCTTGCAACAGGCCGATACCTGGAATTCGGCGATTGAATAAAACCCTCGGTATCTAATGCCTGGTTTAAAACCTGTGCAAACAATGACGTATCTTTGGAAGGCACTATCTTTTCAGGAATTACCAGTATATCGCAGTACACAAAAATTTTCATTCCCGGCAAGGTTGTATCTTCATAAGCCAGTTTAACTTGCCCACCCTCGATGGAAAAATCACCAGAGGTCCTGTCGGAAATCCTCAAAAATTTTACTCCGGATTTCCTGGCGGCATCATATGATACTTGCCCCATCAACCCGTGTACCAGCATTTTTTCCATCAGCACATGGACAATTTTCCCTTTTCCAGCCAAAGAAGTGGCCATCTCAAGAATTTTTCGGGAATTATTCTTGTTTTCAGGGCCGGAATAATCCATCCAGAAAGCTACTTTGGAAGGGATTTTTCCTTCAGGATAATCTTTAAAGTCTTCGAGTGTAACAACCCTGTCTGAATGAAGATTTGTTTCCGGTTGGAGCCGTTCAACACCATTTGCCACCACAACAGCACCGACAATCTCTTTTTGATTCCCTTCAGCGCCGGCAATACCAAGGGTGAAATTACCCACGGTACCTTCCACGGAAACCAACCTGGCATTGGAAAAGTGTTTAATGTATTCATCTTTTAAAAAAATATTTTTTCCGGAATCAATCAATACCACCGGGTAGCCTTCTTTTGACAATGCATCCGAAACTAAAACCGCTTCATTTCCAGCTCCCACCACTGCAACCTGAAACTTTTTTTCAGTATCGGCAGCAATATTTAAATCATTTGTAATTCGGGATGCGGTAATGCGCCCTTCCGAAATAGCATTTAAAATATTCATGGGTCCGCGCGCAGTTCCCGCCGCGTAAATCCCTTTGGGAAAATCGGACCGGCTTAGGCTTAAAAAACCCCAAGGATCAGGTTTTACACCTAATTTGAGTGCCAGTTCCCCGAAATTTTCAGATGGTCCCAATCCTACGGACAAAACAATCAGGTCGAAATGGAGAGCAGTCCTCACACCGATGGTTTCATCCTCGTGAAAGATCGTTAGTTTACCTTCCTGTCTGTCGGATACTATCTCTGCAGCAACTCCCTGCACAAGTTTGATACGATTGGACAGTTTTTCGGTAAAGGTTCGAAACTCTTTTCCGATGACCTGCAGATCCATGTGCAGGACTGTAATGTCGGCTTCAGGGTATAGGTGAATAAGTTTGTTGGCATGGCGAAGGGATATCTTGCAGCAGACTTGCGAGCAGTAGTTTCGATCCAGCTTGCGATTTCTGGAGCCCACGCACTGAATAAAAGCAATTTTCGGAGAACTGTGCTCAGGCAACAATTTTGAAATCTGACCCATCTTCAGCAGGTCATTAAGCTCAACGGTAGTAATCACCTTTTCATGGGAGCCATACCCAAGGGACTTTAGTGCGGAAGGATCAAACGGTGAAAAACCCGTTGCCATAAGTACGGCATCCACCACCACCCTGCCGGAATATTCTCCTGTTAAAACAGCTTCAAACCCCTGATTATTTCTGTCAAGACCGGAAAGCTCAGTTTGTGTGTAAATGGTTGTGTTCGCTTGATGAGAGACTTGGTCTACCAATTCGGCGGTCAGGCATGCGCCGCAGTTTTCGCAGGTCTTGGTGGCCATGCAGGCCCAGTTCATTGCTTTTCCGCCCAGATGGTCATCTTTTTCCACCAAATTGACCGCCACTCCTCTTTCATACATAGTTCTGGCCGCCGAAAGCCCTGCTACGCCACCTCCGAGGATCAGAACGCTTTTCTGAGAATCCGACATGTTTGCCTCCGCAAATCTCTATGTCTATAAGTCATTATCCATTATGTTTTTTGAAGGAATTTACATTATAAGAATTCTCTCATTATTGCAAGAGTCAAATCCGCACTCCTATTTTTCTAAACTAAAGGATGAATACCCCCTGCATGCTCGTGTTGTGACACTCGGTGGTTTCAGCGCCCATGGCGACCGCAATGAGATGACCCGATGGCTGAAAGAATCCAACATTAAAATCAAACGCATTGCGGTGGTAAACGGTGAAGAGGACCAGTCACTGGAATTTGCGGATCATCTCATCCGGGAAAAGTTTAATGCATTTGTCCCCAGGGCAGGCGAAACCATTCCCGTAAATTGAGAAAACACAGGTTGTGTCCCCCCTCCCCCTTTTCAAGGGGAGAGCAGTTATTTGCCGGTTTGGACTCAGCATGGAACGCTTCTAAAGAAAAACCATTAACAAAGAATGGAAAGGTTCTGAAGATATAGGGGAGCGGAACGAGGTGATTTTTCATTACGTTTTTTATTTAAGCTTGTAAATAATACGAACAGATGGAAATTCTGTCAAACCCGCAATTTGTTTTCATCTGTAAAAAAATTAACTGGTTAATTTTGGACATCCAGAAGACCTGTGAGAATGCTCAGCACTTTTAATATCCTGTATAGCTCCTGGCGATTGAGTTTTTTCAAACCATCATGCAGCTTTAACTGTATTGGCGGTGGAGTGCATGAGGCCAGCATACGTCCGGAGTCTGTCAGTTCAATAAAAATTTTTCTCCGGTCCTGCGAACTTCGAATTCTTTTTACAAAACCTTTTTGTTCCAACCGATCAATGATTCCGGTCACGGTGCTGGATTCTACTAAAATATGCCGGGCAATTTGCGACGGCGGCAAAGGCCCGTTTTTAAACAGTGCCATAAGACAGTTAAGTTGAGGAGCACTGACCTGATATTCTTTGTTCAATGCTTTGGTGTGATATTCCTCCGCCTGTATTAACCTTTTGATCTGAAATACGATTTCATCAATGACCTCCTTGGTTTCATCGGGCAGGGGGGCCAAACCAATATTTTCGCCAATGGGGACCATCTCGATTTTTTACCTCCGATATTAATTTTTAGCTAAAACAATTACAGGTGTAAATATATCACTAAAAACATTATTCTGGCAAGGCTTATTAAGCAGAATCACACCATTTTATTATTCATCATAAAATCAAAAATATATCTTTAAAATTTAACATAGTATACATTGGTCGGTTTTTATATCACATGTTTTATTAAGCGTTTATAAAAATTGATGCTTTTTTATTTTTCAACGCCACAGGGGTTACCTTGTTTTTAAAATCTTGATGTCAAACAGAATCCATGTTAAAAATCCATATTTGTAACACCCGGACTTTCGGGAATTAAAAAATTAAAACAACAAAAATCAAAAAATTTATAAACCCGGAGAGTTAACTCAAATTGATGGCGCTCGCGAATCGTATCAATCTTGCCGACAATACAAAGGCTGTTTTGTGGGATATGGATGGCGTATTATTGGATACCCTGGGGCTGGACGTTATTGTATGCAACGATCTTGTTCAAAAATATTTCGGGGAAAAAGTCCTATTATCAAGGGAATTTATCAGGTCCATATTTGCTTACCATCCTCCTGAATTCTGGCGAATGATCCTTGCATTTGTGGAAAAAAATTACGGGATTTCCGAAGCATTGAAATCTCTGGATGAAATTTTCCCGCAATACAATGAGATACGCAACAACACGGTATTCAAGCCCAATCCGGGGATCATTGAAATTTTAGAAGACGCAAAAAAACAAGCAATCAAGTGTGCCGTGGTTTCCAATAATCCAACAAAGGATGTAAAACAAATTATTGCACAGGCAGGTCTGATTGACTATTTCGATCACATTGTCGGAAATGACATTAAAAAGCTTCAAAAAAAGCCTGCCCCGGACACCTATCTTTTGGCATCCGAACTGCTCGGAGTTGCTCCCGGCAATTGTGCGGTTGTGGAAGACTCTCTTCTTGGCGCCGAAGCTGGTCATGCAGCAGGTTGCTTTACGATAGGGGTTTGTACAGGCAGCGCTGATTTTGTCGAATTGGAGTCATGTCCATGGACTGATTGTGTTTATACGTCATTCGAACCCAACAGGATTGTGCTGAATTTTGGACAGGTAACAAAAAAAAGGGTTGTCACGCCTAACGATTTTGTCAGCCATATGATTGAGCATATTGCATGGCGTTTGGGGTGTGAGATTGATCTGTTCTGGAACAGCAACGATTGGAGAGCCCTTGGATACTTTGCAGGAAAAGAAATAAGCCGGTTTAAACCCGTTCGGACAAAAGGAGCAGCCCTTGGAATGATCGATGATGGCAGCGCCGAGGTTCTTATAGATCTGTCGGTTTCTTCCGAACTTGAATTTCAATCCGTTGCAGCAATCGATCTTGCCTGGTTTTTGTCATTGCGATGTGAGCAACTGTCAAGCGGCACACCTTTGGTTGAAATGCTTGATGGTTTTGCAAAAGGTCTTGATGGGCTGTTTACGATCAGGGTTTGCAATCTTGAAGACCCCCATCATACCTGGGAAGGAATTTTTCGGGCTGTAGGAATTGCATTGAGCAGGATTTTTTCCGGTAAAATAGAAGACCACTCTTTAATAGTTCCCCCTGGCCCGGAAGAAAATTTCACCAGCGGTGATATCAGCATAATGGCGCGATCCGTGGATTTTTGCAAAATAGTTCGCAAAACAGCCGAAAGTCAGGTATCGCTTGTCGTGGATTTCAGTAAAAAAGCACCTTTCAAGTGCCGTTTCAACGTATCGGATACCATTCGGATGGAGAAATTCTGCGAGCTTCTCCATTTATTTTCCGAAGCCGCCGGTTGTTCAATCGACGTGGATTTCAACGCTACAGTGTTGTCTTCGAGCCACGTGGCCGTTGAAGATACAGCTCTTGTGATCGGTCGGGCGTTGAAAGAAATACTTGTTCTCAGGATGCAGATATACGGTGTGAATGCTGCGGGAAGCAGCATTGAAATACCTGAAGATTTTTTCTCACAACCTATCAGGGTTGGTGTAAGTGTCGAGGGTCGGAAAATCTGGAAAATGATCCCATTTGACGGTAATTTTACATTGCTGCGAAAAAATTTCATTATTGGTCAAAATGTATCGGGAGACCTTTTTTCAGAAGATCTGGATGATTTTATCGATGGGCTTTCAGGAGGTCTGGGATGCAGCATCGTAATCCATTTCAAGGAAAAGCCGGACCCGGATACCGGTTGGAAAATGATTTTCCAGCACCTGGGCAAAGCTGTTAATATGGCGTTCGAAGTCAATCCCTATCGAAAAGGTGTGCCACCGGGTGTCAAGGCGACCCTGGCATAGAAATTGATTCTGAATACAAGAGGAATAAATGATAAAAGTAAAATCCCACATTGCCGCTATGGGTCCTTACAAGCCACCTTGGACAGGACTGGATCGCAGCGGATACTTACGATTGGACCTTAACGAAAACACTCTTGATCCGCCTGATCATGTCAAAGAGGCTTTAAAAAGTTATATCGACAGCAACCGGATTCAGATGTACCCGGAATATGAACAGTTCATGCTCAAACTGAGCGATTATGCGCAAACCGATTCCAATCAGCTTATCTTGAGCAACGGGTCGGATCAGGGCATCGAGTTGATTCTTCATGCTTTTCTGGGTGATGGTGACATTATGATGATCGCCCGTCCGGAATTTCCCATTTTTACACAAGTTGCCGGAGTATTGAACGCAAAAGTCCGGGAGGTTTCCTTTGATGAAAACATGGACTTTCCTTTTAACGCTTTTATGGATGCCATAACATCCGATGTCAGGCTCATCGTGCTGATCAACCCTAACAATCCGACGGGCACGCCATTGGAACCGGAAAAAATTGAAACAATTCTCAAAAAGTATTCCCATATACCCGTTCTTTTAGATGAAGCATATTATGAGTATACCCAGGCGACATCTATCGGACTTTTGAAAACCTATCCCAACCTTGTCATTACCAGAACTTTTTCAAAAGCCTTTGCCATGGCGGGCTTGAGATTAGGCTATATCATTGCAAACCCGGAAATTATCTCGCAGCTTTACAAAATCCGCGGTCCCTTCGATGTGAACTCGTGCGCCATAGCGGCAGCACAATCTCAGTTGGATTCCCCGGGGATCTGGAAAGCTTATATCAAAGAAACCATGACACGTTCCAAACCGTTTCTTGAAAATTTTTTTGAAGAAAAAAAGGTGCGGTATTTCCCTGGGGCTGCCCATTTTATGCTGGTTCAACCTCAAAACCGGGATCATGTAGTAAGCTATCTCAAAGATCACGGTATTCTGGTCCGACCGATGTTTGCGCCTCTGATTGAAAAAACTTTCAGGATGTGTGTCGGAAGCATGGAACAGACAAAAAGGTTTGCAACCGTTTATGAAAAATATTTACAGGAGTTCTATCCATGAAAATAAATATCTATGAGTTTGAAAAAATGACCGCCGATCAAATCGAAAAAGTATTGAGGCGGTCGGAGATCGACATCGAACAGTACCAGGAGGCCATCAGGCCGGTCATCAATGATGTTGCCCAAAAAGGCGATGCGGCCCTGGTGGAGTATTGCTCTAAATTCGATAAGGTGACATTGTCCATTGCCGATTTGAAAGTGAGCGAGGATGAATTTGCAGAAGCAGAAAAAAATCTGGAACCGGAGATTAAGGAAGTCATTCGGATTTCTTATGAAAACATCAAAAAATTCCATGAAGCCCAAATGCCTGAAGACATGTGGTTTACCAATATCGATGACGGTATTATGGCCGGTGAGAAAATTACACCGATCACTTCGGTGGGTATCTATGTACCAAGAGGCAAGGGATCTTTTCCCTCTGTAATGCTGATGCTTTGCATTCCGGCGATGATTGCAAAGGTACCGCAAGTGATCGTTTGTACACCGCCAACTCCTGAAGGCGGCGTGGATGACGCCTCTTTGTACACGGCAAAACTTTGCGGCATTAGCGATGTTTACAAAGTCGGTGGTTCCCAGGCCATTGCAGCCATGGCTTTTGGCACCGAAACCGTCCCCAAGGTTAATAAGGTACTTGGTCCTGGAAATATATATGTCTCGGCGGCAAAACGACTTTTGTATGGAAAAATCGATGTTGGAACCCCTGCGGGCCCCAGCGAATCCATCATTCTTTGTGACAGCAATACGGATCCAATGATCGCGGCACTGGACCTGCTGATCGAAGCCGAACACGGCCCAGATTCCACGGCCCTTCTGGTAACCCACTCAAAAAAACTTGCCGATGAAGTCAAAAACCTTCTACCCGGGCTTATCGATGACCTTCCGGAAGAGCGCCGGAATTTTTGCAAGGCCGTGTTTTCAAACTACGGCGGCATAATGCTCACATCCGATCTTGATGCTTCCATCAGATTTGTCAATGATTTCGCGCCGGAACATTTGGAGGTTCTGGTTGATGACGCCATGGGTGCGCTTCAGAAAATCAACAATGCAGGAGAAATTCTTTTAGGCCGGCATACACCTATCACACTTGGAAATTTTTCCCTTGGGGTTAACGCCATTCTTCCTACAGGGGGCTTTGCCAAAACATTTTCCTGTGTCACCGTTTTTGATTTTCTCAAACGAAGTTCAATTGGATATGCCACCGCTGAGGGATACGAAAAATTAAAGGACGTGGCCAGAAAATTTGCTCAGTACGAGGGGTTTTCAGCCCATGCTAACGCCGTTTTAAAGCGCAAATTCAAAGGAGAATAAAGCATTGGTGGAAACAATTGTAAAACCCGAACGCCCGGGAGGATTTCTTGACTTTCTCCCTGCAGATTATCTGGCTAGGGAAGATATGCTGAAAAAAATCGAAGGGGTTTATCGTTCTTTTGGTTTTGATCCCATTGAAACCCCTCGGATTGAATTTTTAAAAACCCTGGCCGGTGAAACCAGTGATACCGGGAAGAATATTTTCCACATCAAAAGCTCTCAGGATGACGAACCTCTGGCCATGCCTTTTGATCACACGGTCCCTTTTGCAAGGCTTCTGGCGGCTAATCCCTATGATGCCAAAAAGAGAACCGGAATTCGCCTTCCCTGGCGAAGAATGGTGGTAGGCCCCGTATTTCGGTCAGATACACCACAGAGTGGTCGTTACCGTCAGTTTTACCAGTTTGATGTCGATATTGCCGGGACTGCGAGTATGATTGCCGATGCCGAGATTGTTGCACTTATGTATCTGACCATGAAAGCCTTGGGCGTGGAAAATTTCAGGATTAAAGTCAACAATCGCAAGGTTTTAAACGGCCTGGCCATGCTGGCGGGGATCCGCAACCGGGACAGGATTTCGGCAGATGATATCACCAAGGAAATGATGCGGATTTTAGACAAACTGGATAAAATCGGGATAGATCAGGTTTTGAAAGAACTTCAGGCAATTCCGGAGAATCCTGAGTTTCCCGCTCCGGGGCTTACTGCGGAAGCTGCTGAAAAAATAAGATCTTTTCTATCTCTCAGAGGAGATAATATCCAAAAAATTGGCCGGTGCGGGGAGCTGTTCCATGGGGTAAACATTGCACAGGAGGGGCTTGAGGAGTTGAGCCGGATCTTAAATTATCTTCGCAGTATGGATATCCCGGAAGCATATGTAGAAATAGACTTTTCAATTGCAAGAGGACTGGATTACTATACAGGCCCGGTTTTTGAGACGGTACTTTCAGACGCTCCCGGGTTCGGAAGTGTTTTTTCCGGAGGCCGATATAACGATCTGGTGAAACGCTTTACCGGAAAAAGCCTTCCGGCAACAGGAACTTCCATAGGGGTAGACAGGCTCTTTGCAGCCCTGTCTCATCTTGGTCTATTAGACAAAAGCAGACAAACCGTCACGGAAGTGATGATTCTTCGGCTTGAAAAAGACCGTGATCATCAATATCTCGAAATTGCCTCACAACTTCGACGGATAGGAATCAATACCGAGATATCCATGGTGGAAGACAACAGTTTCAAAGGTCAATTTAACTATGCCATCAGCCGTGGCATTAAATTTATAGTCATCTGCGGGGCTTTGGAATTCGAAAAAGAAACGGTTCAGGTGAAAAATCTCGAAACCCGGAAACAAGAAGAAATTTCCAGGGCTGATTTAGAAACGTATTTCATAAAAAAATAATTTTATCCGCAAACAGAAGAGGTTTGAGATGTTTAAAGTCATGGTCAGAGACAACATGTCCCCGGTGGCAAAGAAGATTCTGGAAGCAACAGGAAAAATCCAGGTGGTGGTAGACAACGATAAGGCCAATGCCGAACCGGAAGTTTTATCCGAAATCATTCGTGGTTTTGATGGGCTGGCAATCCGGAGCGGTACAAAGGTAACCGACAGGGTTCTGGAAAATCCGGGCAAGCTCAAAGTGATCGGCAGGGCTGGTGTGGGCGTTGACAATATTGATATCAAGGAAGCCACCCGGCACGGAATTGTGGTGATGAATGCCCCGGGGGGAAATACCGTGACCACCGGCGAACATGCCATTTCATTGCTCCTTTCCCTTGCCCGGAATATTCCCCAGGCCACGGCATCTTTGCGTGGGGGGAAATGGGAAAAAAAACAGCTTTCAGGCGTCGAAATTACCGGAAAAGTTTTGGGGATTATCGGCCTGGGGCATATTGGTCGCGTGGTGGCCGACAGAGCCATCGGGCTTAGAATGAAAGTCATTGCCTCAGACCCTTTTGTAAGTCAGGATGCTGCAAAAAAACTAAATATCGAACTTGTATCCATAGACGAACTTCTCGCGCGATCCGATTTTATTACCCTTCATGTGCCGAAACTTCCCGAGACCGAGAATATGATCGGATCGGCAATGATAGCCAAAATGAAACCCGGTGTGAGAATTGTCAATGCTTCACGCGGTGAGGTTGTTAATCTTGACAATCTTTATGAGGCGGTGAAAAGCGGTCATGTAGCCGGTGCGGCTCTGGATGTATTCCCAAAAGAACCTCCGGATTACTCGCATCCTGTTTTTGGCCATCCAGGCATCATTTTTACACCTCACCTTGGTGCAAGCACTGGTGAAGCCCAAAATAAAGTGGCGGAAATGATTGCCGAGCAGATGGCCGCATATTTATTAAATGGTGTGATTATCAATGCGGTCAATTTTCCTTCGTTGCCCAAAGAAGCTCTGGAGCAAATCAGCCCTTATCTGATCCTTGCTGAACGGATGGGTTCATTGATGGGCCAGATGGTTCGGAAAGTTCATGACATCACCATCAGTTATTGCGGCAATGTCGCTCATTTGAATACCCGTCCGTTGACCCACGCCGCACTAAAGGGAATCCTGAGTTCATTCACCCACAACCCCGTCAATTATGTGAGTGCCCCGGAAATTGCCAAAGATAAAGGAATCGAGGTCCATGAAGTCATCAGCGAATCAAAGGATGACTTTGCGGGATCTATTCGACTCAAACTGATCGGCCATGATAACGGCCCCGGAGAAATATGGGGAACTATTTTTGGTAACAAAATTCCAAGAATTGTCCGGCTAGGAGAGATTTATATGGATGCCATACCCGAAGGCTACATGATTATTGTGCAAAACTATGACAAACCCGGAGTCATTGGAAACCTGGGGACTTCCCTGGGGCGGCACAACATCAATATCGGCCGGTTTCAACTGGGAAGACTCAAGGAACGGGCGCTGTGCATGATCAATATTGATACACCTGCAAATGAAGATGTTTTAGAAGAAATCAGAAAGCTTCCCAACATTATCTCCGCCCGGCTGGTACACCTGGACTAAACCACCATGATGAAACATGATTGATCTGCATTGTCACATATTACCAGGCATTGATGATGGGCCGACAACACTGGAACAGAGTTTGGAGTTGGCGGTTTTGTATCAGAAGGCCGGATTTATCAAAATTGTCGCTACCCCGCATTGGGTCCCGGGGACATCCTGGACACCTTCCATAGAACAAATCCATCATCGTATTGCATTGCTCAGAGATTCTTTTAAAAGCAGACAAATTGATATCCAAATTTATTCCGGCATGGAAATTGCTCTAGATATCAATCTTGGTGACTTATTGCTTAGTAAGGACTTGGTAACCCTTGCCGGCAGTTCTTACGTACTTATAGAATCGCCTTTTCAAAGGCTACCGCTGGGTTGGGATCAAATGTTTTTCGCCATCATGGCTAAAGGATATCGAATTGTCCTGGCCCATCCTGAACGATGCCTGCAATTATTTTCAACCCCTGAACTCTATGATGATATCATTGAAGCAGGAGTTTACTTTCAGGTAAATTATGATTCTTTTTTGGGCCACTATGGTAAAAAGGAGTCTGAAACAGCATTTTACCTTCTTAAAAAAGGATATATTCATTTCCTGGCTACAGACAGCCATGACCCTCTGCTTCGTCATCCAGGCAATGCCCTGGAGGCTGTAAAGGTTTTGAAAAAAACAATTGATTCCAAAACAATTGAAATTTTGACCAGGATCAATCCTGAAAATGTAATAAACGATTTTCCATTAGAGACAATGGCTTCAGCTGATTTTTTACCTAAAGACAGGAAACGATGGCGGTGGTTTTAATAAAAAAGGCTTTGCTGACGTTCACTATGTTGGTTTTGTCTTTATGGGTTATACATTATGCAATATTATGGCGCGTGGCGAACAATCCAAAGTATGCACACAGCAAATCTGAAACCGATACTATTGAATATTTTGCCGATGCCGGGTATAATTATGGTCTCAAAGCCTGGTATGAACATGATTTGAAGTTAGCTTCCGATTATTTTCGTAAGGCACTTTCTATCAATTTATTGCACGTAGATTCCTGGCTGAAGCTGGCACAAGCGGAAACAGGCACTGGAAATACTGTGGCGGCCGCGGACATTCTTAAATTTACCAACGATCTGACCCGGAAAGTGGTACAATGGAAATGGCCTCAACTTTTGCTTGCCCGGGGATTAAAACTTGATAATATTTTTTGGGAAAATATTAATTTTGTTATTCCTTACCGACAATTTCAGGATAACGCCCTGCATCTTTCAGACATGCATCTGGGCAGCGATACCACAGCAACATTGAATTTTCTTGAAATCGGGAACTTTCCAATCTATCTTCGCTGGCTGATGAAATGGAACAGGACCGAAGATACCTTTCGGGTATGGCGCGCCATTGAAGAGAAACAAATCGTGGATGATGATTTATATGATCGGTATATTCAGTTTTTGATATTGCAAAAAGAGTTCCGACGGGCGACGGAGATCCGGGAAAAATACACTGGGATTGATGGTATGACCAACCCGGGATTTGAATTATCATTATCGAACAAAGGATTTGGGTGGCGAAGTCGAACCGGGGCTCACTGGGATATCCAAAGGATCGGGTCCGGGGTAATCCATGGCAATAATGCACTTCAGGTGGTTTTTTCCGGAGAAGAAAACATTAATTTTCAGCATTTGAGCCAAATTGTGCCGGTTTTGCCTGGAAAAACCTACAGCATTACCTATTGGTGGCGCAGTAAAGATCTGACCACCGATCAGCGGCCTTATATTGAAATCCGGGGCCTTGAGTGTGTCGACAGTCATTGGAAAAGTGAGATGGTGCCTCCGGAAACCGGTTGGAAACAGGAAATTTTTGTTTTTTCCATACCTGAATCATGTTATGCAGTAACCGTAAATCTTCGACGAAATCCAAGCCACAGATTCGATAGTAAAATCAGAGGAATATTATGGCTGGATCATTTTCAAATGAAAATCGTGGAAAATCTCTCCATATTGAGTGAAAACTAAGGAGTTTTAATGGCTAAAGACAAAAGCAATCTACCTGTTAGGTTTGATCAGGAAAATATGGGAAGTCATCTTCCATCAACAGAATTCAGGGAAAGTATCCCGAACGATTTGGAGGAAGAAATCGACCTTCGTGATTATATCGAGGTGATCCTCCGGCGAAAATGGCTGGTGGTGGGAGTACTCTTTTTTATTTTTATGTCTACCCTGATTTTCAGTCTGTCGGCAAAAAAGTTGTATCGGGCCACCGGCACCATCGAGGTGAGCACCGAATCCCAGAAAGTGACTAAATTCGAGGATGTGGTCACTGAAGGATTGCGGTCGCAGGAATTTATTGCCACGCAGGTTTCCCTGCTCAAAAGCACCGCCGTAGCAGATCGCGTTATCCATGGCATAAACTTGAAGGATCATCCGATTATTTCAGGTGATGATAATCATGATGACTCTTTTAGCATAGGAAAAATCACGGCCGATATCAAAGCATCGATTCGTTCGATTTTCCAAAAAGACAGCGAAAATGTGGCGACCAGCACCTTAATTACCGAACGTATCGAAGACAAAAAGCTGATGGATTTTTTTCAAAGAAATCTTGAGGTTACACCCAATCGAAATTCCATGATCATCAATGTCTCTTTTATTTCGCCCGACCGTCAATTGTCTCAGGATGCGGTAAATCAGTTAATGGAAGAGTTTGTTGCGTGGAAAATGGATCAGCGAATGGATTCTTCCGGAAAAGCACGTCAATACCTCATGAAACAAATCGACCGGGCTAAGATTCACCTGGAGGAAGCTGAGGAAAAGCAGCACCAGTTTGCCAGGCAGGCCGGAATCGTTTCCATGGATTCGCGACTGAACAATGTTTTCCGGCAACTTGAGGATATCAATGCTGCGTTGGGCCAGGCCGAAGCCGATCTTATCACAAAAGAGACTTTATATGAGCAGGCAGTGATAGACGGCCCTGAAAGCCTTCCACAGGTTTTAAACAGTGAGATGATCAATGATCTCAAAAAAGAGCATGCAACGCTTCAGTCTGAATATGAAAACCTGATCGAAATTTTCCATGAGGATTATCCGGATGTTAAAGCCATCACAAGCCGAATGAACAGCATTAATGAACGTATTACAAGCGAGTCGGTAAAGATATTCAATTCCATCAGACATGAGTTCCTTTCTGCCAGAAACCGTTTTGAGGTTCTTCAGAAAAACATGGAGGAGAAAAAACAGCTTGCCCTTGAACTCAATGAGCGAGCGACCCAGTACACGATCATGTCACGTGAGGTGGAAACCAACAAGGCCATTTATCAAAGCCTTCTTGAGCGGGCCAAGGAAATTGAGTCCATGGCAGGAATTTCTCCCTCCAATATTCAGGTGGTGGATAAGGCATCCCTTCCGATTTTTCCGGCCAAACCCAATGTGAAGCGCAATCTGCTTCTGGCTATTGTGGTGGGACTCATGGCAGGTCTTGGAGTGGCATTTTTGATAGAGTACTTCTCCGACACGATCACCAACCCGGACCAGATTATGGATCGGTTTCAAATTCCGATTCTGGGAGTGCTCCCACTGGAAACAATTTCAAAGGACTATCCGGTGGAGCAAATTTTTATCAACGACCCTAGATCATCCATTTCCGAGGCATTTCGAACATCAAGAGTGTCCATACAGTTATCCGGTTCAGGTTCCAATGCCCGTTGTATCGGAATCACCAGCACGACTCAGGGTGAAGGCAAAACCACCACGGCTTCCAACCTGGCCCAGACATTTGCCGGGGCCGGAGAAAGAGTTTTACTCATTGACGCTGATTTGCGTAAACCCCGTTTGCATAAGGTTTTTAACACCACAACAAGTAGTGGAAATGGGCTGTCAAGTTTTCTGGCCGGAGTGGTTCATAAAGATTTTATCGTTAAAACCAATGTAGACAATCTGTATCTGATTCCATCCGGGCCGATTCCCCCAAACCCGGTTGAGTTGCTTGCTTCCGACCGATTTTCACAATTGCTGAAAAAGTCAGCCAGGATGTTCGACCGTATCATTATTGATGGTCCCCCGCATCTTGGTTTTGCGGATGTGCTGGTTCTGTCACGAAAAGTGGGGGGTATGATTTTGGTCTGCGCTATTGGTGAAACCACCCGGGATGGTTTGCGCCATTTCAAAAAATCCATGCATAATGTCCAGGGAACGATCCTGGGGTGTATCGTCAATAAGATCAACCTGTCACAGCGATACGGATATAGATCATATTACAAGTATTACAAAGCGTATCATTATGATTATGGTCGGGAAAAGAAAGTCGATGAAACTCAACCTAAGGAGTTAAGTGCGTAGCATAAAAAAGGTTTCAGCTCAGTGTTCAGAGAAAAGATTCATATGACCGGGAACTTCTATGCTTAATTTAGAATAGAAATACCTGATGCAGGATTTTTGGAAATGCAGACAAAAAATGCTGATACTATAAAATTGGTACATAGATTTGTTCGGCTTGTCATAACCATTAATGACACTCCTACACTTATCCGACAGGTCGCTGAACATAAACAGTTTATAAGATACTGTTCTGTGGCGATAAATGAAGGTAAAAATACCGATCTTGAAGATTTAAGGTTGTACCGTGATTTAAAGCAGGAAACCTACCGGCAAGGGTTTTCTATGGATAAATTAAAAGAGAAACTGAAAACTATTGCCGATGCAATAGGATTGCGCGTTCAAACGGTCCGATCGATCCATGGTGATTATTATCAAATCCTGGGAGTCTCTGAGAATGCCGGTGCTGAGACCATTAAAAAAGCCTTTCGGGCCAAAGCACGCGAAACACACCCTGACACAGCCTCCGGAGGTAACGATCGATTCCCCGATGTCCTTGAAGCATACAAAAATTTATCGGATCCATCCCTTCGGCGCAGTTATAATTTGAGCCAAAAGCAGGAAGGTCAACGCCAATGGTCGGAAGATCCCAGGAAACATAAGGATGATACCTTGAAAAAACCTATGGTTCCTAAATATGGGGTTCATCTCGCACTTATCCTTTTTCTCCTTGTGGGTACCGCCATGATCGCCGATTTTGTGACACAGCAACTTGCTCTCATGGACAGTCCTCAAAAGGTTGTAAAAGTCAATAATTCTTTACCGGAGAATCAAACCGGTCATCAGCATAGTGAACCTGATATTGAAGAACAACCGGCAGCTATTAATGAGGATAAACCATTAACTGAAGAGCAATGGATATCTAAGGCGGATAAACCAACAAATAAATTGGAGGAAATCCAGACAAATGGAATAGTCCCGGAGTCCCAAAATATTCAATCCGCAACCGGAAAGGAGGTTTTAAAGGAATCTCCGGGAAAACAAAATGTTAAGGAGGATCAAAACGGTCATGAGCATAGTGAATCTAATATTGAAGAACAACCGGTAGCTATTAATGCGAATAAACCATTAACTGAAGAGCAATGGATATCTAAGGCGGATAAACCAGTTCATAAAAATGTCGCAAGCGATGAATCGTTGAAAATTAAAGTTAAAAAATTTGAAAAACAACCTGATGAGTATTATTCTCCTGATTTAAAAATCGAAAAAGCAAATAACAAGGATTCCGGTTTGGATAAAGTTTCGGATCCGCCGGCACCTTCGGTTTTAATAAATTTTCCTCAATCAACTGGTAAGGATGATTCCGGTTTGGCCATAACACCTATTTCGGAACTTCCTGATCTGAAGTCAGTGAACAAAACCGGGGATACGGCTTCGGAAACCGTGGTTTTGAAGGAAACCTCGCAGATTAACAATGAACTGGAGCAATTTCTCTCAAACTATTGCCAAGCATATGAAAGTCGGGATCTTACAAAACTCATGGCGTTTTTTACAGAAAATGCCATGGAAAACGGAACGCCGTTGAACCAGCTTCTACCCAAATACAGTAAAAACTTTCAGAATCTGGCATCCATTCATTACCGGATAAATATGGTAAATTATATAGTGGACCCGGAATCAGGACGGATTCAAGTCAATGGGCAGTTTTTTTTGCGATGGCGAAAAAATCAGGATAAACAGTGGTACCATTATAACGGCAGTATTCGCATGGACCTGGTCTCAATTGATGAATCCTTTATCAATAATTCCTTTTCCATTCGGGAATTGTCTTATCGGTTCATAGATTAATTTGCTTACTGTGGAAGTGAAGAGTTACCTTTCGGGATCACGATAACTGTAACCAAGCCCTGGAATTCCAATATTGACGCCGCCTCCGTAGAAGAATTTTCCCCAAAAGCTGGCATTGACAAAAATAATATCCCCGTCTTTGATGATCGTTTCTTCCGCAGTTTTGATATCATTTTGCAGGTCGATTTTTATTTCCTCCCGGTTGCCGTTTTTTTCGGTTTTACGCATCAGAACCAGGTCTTTTTTATCTGCATAGGTAGCCAAGCCGCCTGCACTCAGGAGCGCTTTTCTTACAGAAAGGTTTTCTTTGATATGGTATTCTCCGGGTTTTCTTACAGCACCATCAACATAGTACAAGCCGGCTTCAGGAACAAAAATGACATCACCGCCATTGATACCGATATTTAATTCGATTTTACCCTCATTGATCAGTTCATCCAGGTTTATCAGGAAAGTTTGTGAAGAGTCTTGTGAAGAGTCCTCTGAAACATTGCTAAGCCTTCTTATATGAACAATCTGTCCTGCACTTTCGGTGAGACCGCCGGCAATTGCAAGCGCGTCAACCAAGCGCTGTCTTGAGGGATAATCATAGGTGCCGGGTTTTTCTACCTCTCCGACGACCGTTACCTTTTGACTGTGATGTTCTTTGACAAAAACACTGACATGGGGATTTTTAATATAATTATTTTTATACTTGTTTTCGATCAATATTTCGGCTTCGTGAGCGGTTTTTCCTTTCAAATTTACCTCACCGAGCAGCGGCAGCGACACATAACCCCGTGAACTGACCCGAACAATGGTGTTCAATTTGTCGGATTCGAACACTTTAACTTCGATCAAATCGCCCGGGCCTAAAAGATAATCACTTCGATCCACCGATATATTTGCGTCGGCAAACAATTTTTGATTTAATTCTGTAATCTGTTCCGAGGTTTCGATAAAACTTGAGGCCCTGAATTCTTCAGTCGGGTGTACTTTTTTCCCGCATCCGCCGGTAATGGAAAGAATAAAAATACAAACTATAACAATAATAAATATTGAGCCTTTTAAATTCATTTTTTTTCGTCTTTGTTCAATTCATGTTACAAATAAAAACAGCGGCATCACAAACTACGTGTGCCGCCGTTTATCAAATATGTTTGATTTAAAAAAAATACTATGTCACTCTTGAGGCTGAAATTGACTTGCGTCACTTGGTTCGTCTTTGTCATGTAAAACGGCACCCATTAATGATACCCCTCCGGCGATAATAGCAGTCGTTCCAAAGGCCAGTTGCCCGCTGGTGAGATTTCCGAGAAAGCCGACCCCACTACCGGAAGTACCGCCACCAAAAACACCTGACGTTTCACCGCCAAAATCATCTGAAGTACCATCACCGATATCTGCCTGAGCCAGTATGAATCGCTGCCCCGGTTTAATCATCTGCTGGCCGTCTTCAGTCAAAATCTGCAAGGAACCGCCTTCAATGACACCGACTTCACTAAAATCTTCAGTTACCTTGATGTAACCTTCCAGCATCCTATTATTGGAAGACGCATCAATAAACACCTGGTTGACTGAAACCGATCCCTTGGGGGTCATAAATACAATTTTGCGGGGCATTGTAGATAAACCGAAATAGACAGTGCCTTTTTCCACCCCCAGGTACCTGCTGTTGTGCTCTGAATCGATCAAAAACCGACTTTGATCCTCCCCCACCAGTGAAATATCATCCAGTTTTACCCCACATTTCCCATTACAGGACAATATTGCACTTTCAGGTACCGGCATTTCCTGGGTGTATTCTGCAACTTTTTCCCCATCCTTGAACACCGTCACCTTATCGGTGGGCACAAGTCGTGAAACCTCTCCAGCGCCGGCAGTAACTGTAAAAAACAATGCCAGCAATAGTGATATGGAAACACAAATTGTCGTTCCCTTCATACATCCCCCTTTGCTTTTTATTTCAGTTTTTGACCAAAAAGTTTAGTATTTGTCGATATTTCAACTATCCAGAACTTGGCCAATATTTAGGTACTCATGGTCTGATCTTAAAATACATATTACTTCTAACTTTAATATTAAAAATGTTCAATGTCAATAAAAAAACAGAAAACAACAAGACCAAATCATATCTTTTTCAGTTAATGATGCAAATTGAAGCATCCTTTGCAAGGCTGATGACTTTCTGGGAAATACTTCCAAGAAACATTTCCTTTATTCCCGACAAACCTCTTCTTCCGATAACTATGGAGTCATAACCCTCTTTGGATTCGGTAACAATATCTCTTGCAATCCCACTTTTTTTAGGAACAATTTTGGTTGTAATTTTGCTTTCATCAAAACCGGATTCCACCAGTGTTTTCTTGGCATTTTGCATGGCTATAGACAGCAGGTCTTTCTTTTTTTCCTCAAGTGTGCAAAAGGCAGACTTCTGTGATTTAAAATAAGGGATCAGTTCCTTGCTATCCATCTGGCAAATGTCGGCAGTATCAGGAACAACACCAAACAAAGTGATTTCAGTATCTGTTTTGAATGTTTCCGCGATGTATTTCACACCGCGAAATGCGTTCTCCGAATCATCAAAAGCGATTAAAACTTTTTTAGCCATTTTTTTCTCCTTTATGAATCACAATTCTCCGCTTATCCTTATCGGAATTTATTTAATGAGATGTTTCAAGCGGTTTCCATTATTCTAGATTTTTAAGTAAATGACAAGATTTAAATGGTGTCTGATAATTAAGATTTGTTCAGCAGCCTTGCAGATCATCTTCGTTTTTAAAAAAGGGATGATTTGGGGGATTTTTAAACGGTAGATTGACTTCCTGAGTCGTATAATTTATGTTTTTTGTAAAATCTTTTTTCTGATGATTATGAATTTGGGATGATTGTTTCGGACTCGGGACTGCACCGGCGTGACGAAGCTTATTACTTTTAAACCAGAGGAACAGCCATGAATGTTATTAAACCGGAAAATTACACGCTTCAGATAAGGCCAGACCTTTCAAATTTTTCTTTTTCCGCTCAGGTGACGATTCGGTTAACCGCATCGGACCCGGTATCGGATCTGACATTAAATGCTAAAGAACTTGCTGTATGGAGTTGCCGGGTGTTAACCAACGGCCAAGCTGAAGAGTGCCGATTTTTGCAGGATCCTTCCGGAGAAATTTTGCGTATTGATTTTCCGGAAAAAATGCATGGAGCCATTACTGTCGAGATTAATTACGACGGAAAAATAAATGACCTTATGGCGGGTTTTTACCGGAGTCGATATGTTGAGACCGAAGCGGATAAATATATCGCCATAACCCAGTTTCAGGAAAGCGATGCCAGAAGAGTGATACCATGCATGGACAACCCTTTGCACAAAGCGACATTCGATATCGAGATGATCGTCGATGAAAAGCTAAAGGCCATATCCAATGAGATATCCATCGAGGAAAAAAAGGTCGGCAACGGTAAAAAACTGGTGAGATTTCGCCGGACGCCAAAGATGTCGACTTATCTGGTATTTATGGGTGCAGGAGATTTTGAGTATGTTCGAAACACTCATGATCCAAGGGTTTCGGTGGTGACCCTTCCGAACCAAACCCAATATGGGGATTTTGGGGTGAGATTCGGCCGGAAGGCACTGGATTACTGCGAGCAATATTTTCAAATTCCTTATCCGCTTCCCAAGATGGATCTGATTGCAGTCCCGGATTTCGCATTCGGAGCCATGGAAAACTGGGGGGCGATCACATTTCGGGAAAATCTTTTGTTATTTTATCCCGGGACCACGTCAAAAGCCGGAGAGCAGCGCATCTGTGAAGTCATTGCCCACGAAATTGTTCATCAGTGGTTCGGAAATTTGGTGACTCCGTCTGATTGGAAATACCTCTGGTTAAATGAAAGCTTTGCCACATATTTTGCCTATCGCGTGGTAGATCATTATTATCCCCATTGGGATACCTGGGGGCAGTTTTTGACGGGACAAACCGACATTGCACTCTCCAGGGACCAGCTGAGAGACACCCAGTCCATTGAAATTCCCGGGGGAGAGCAGGTGATGATCAATGTGAGCACCGCGCCTATTATTTACAGTAAAGGCGGAAGTATTTTAAGGCAGGTGGAAGGGTATATCGGCGGGGAGGCTTTTCAAACAGGGCTGAACCATTACCTTACGCATTTTTCATATTCAAATGCGGCAAGCCGGGACCTTTGGAAAGCCTTTGAAACGGTGTCTGAAAAGCCGGTGGTGGACTTGATGAAAAACTGGGTCGAACAGCCCGGTTATCCTTTGGTGGAGGTTAAAAGAGATGGTAATGAGCTGGTGTTGACTCAGGATCGGTTCACATGCCTCCCCGGATTTTTTGATCAGACCTGGCTTATTCCCATTTTGGTTCTGCTTTTCGATAAAGACGGCAATTCAAGGCGGATTGAAATACTCATGGACCAAAAAACCGCTCGTATCGAACTTGATGATTGTGTGGAGGCTTATAAGATCAACGATGGGCAAACCGGATTTTATCGTGTCAAATATCTTGATGATGAAAATATTCACAAGCTGGGAGAAATGATCAGTCGGAAAAAATTATCTTCTCAGGACCGCTGGGGTATTCAAAATGATATGTTTGCGATGGTAAAAGCCGGTCATATCAACAGTACGGAATATGTAAGGTATTTAGGAAGATTTAATGATGAAAATGAATTTCTTCCGCTGACAAGTATTGCCTCAAATCTTTATCAGGCGTTCATTATTCTGAAAGAATCAAAAAGAGAG
>JAABTQ010000022.1 GCA_011389745.1 Desulfobacteraceae bacterium
GTTTATATGACATGAGCGGAAATGTCTGGGAGTGGTGTTGTGATTTTTTTTTGGAAAATGCTTACCGGTTTCATGAGGACAAAAACCCCTTGTATAAAACGGAAGGTCCGGATCGTGTCATCCGTGGGGGAGGCTGGAACACCGATGCCTGGAGTGTTCGTTGTGCCCGAAGATTTGGGTTTCCTTCACAATATTTTGGCTCCGCCCTCGGATTTCGCCTGGTTTTACTGAACCAACCGGCACCGAAACCTGACGCCGATGGGTAAAGGTCGGAATTTCCCCCAAAATCTGTCCATGGATAAAACGATGAAACCTATTTTCCTGCCTTGATTTAAATACTTTCGGTATTATTATGATTGCTTCACTTAAATATTTTAATCAATCATCGGGTCAACCCCAAAAAGCATTTTTATTGAGGATCAAGCAAAAAACTTATGAAAAATCAGACCTTTAATGAAAATATTCGAAACATCGCAATCATCGCACATGTAGATCACGGAAAAACGACGTTGGTTGATGCGATGTTTCGTCAAAGCGGTGTTTTTCGAGATGGAGCTCAAGTCAATGAAAGACTCATGGACAGCATGGATTTGGAAAGAGAAAGAGGAATCACCATAGCTGCTAAAAACTGTTCGGTCATATGGAAAAATATCAAAATTAACATTATCGATACCCCTGGCCATGCGGATTTTGGCGGGGAGGTTGAGAGAGCACTTTCCATGGCAAATGGTGCACTCCTTCTGGTGGATGCCTCGGAGGGTCCCCTGCCCCAGACCCGGTTTGTTCTTAAAAAAGCACTGGATCTGAAAATTCCGGTCATTCTGGTCATAAATAAGATAGATCGGCAGGATGCCAGGCCGGATGAAGTTTTGGATGAGGTTTATGATCTTTTTATTGATCTGGATGCCACAGATCAACAACTCGATTTTCCGATCCTTTATGCCATAGGAAGAGACGGTATCGCCCAAAAAACTTTGGATGAAAACGGTAAAAATATCGACATCCTACTTGATACCATTATCGAAAAAATTCCCGCTCCGACTTATGACTTATCGGAACCTTTTCAGATGCTTGTGGCGGATCTTGGTTATTCGGATTATTTGGGAAGACTCGCCATCGGAAAAATTTCTCATGGTAAGGCCGAACACAATGACGCCCTGGTTTGTATGGGAGAAAACGGTTCTGAAACCCAGCTAAAAGTCACCAGGTTACAGTGTTTTGAAGGTATAAGCCTCAAAGAAGTGGATGTAGCAACTCCGGGAGATATTGTGGTTCTCTCAGGAATAGACAATGTGAAAATCGGCGACACCATTTGCAACAAAAATTTTCCCAAACGTCTTCCGCGAATTACCGTCGATGACCCCACGGTTTTTATGAAATTCTCCATAAACACTTCTCCTTTTTCCGGTAAAGAGGGAAAATTTGTACAATCCAGTAAAATCCGTGAGCGACTTTACAAAGAGACCCTTCGTAACGTGGCGATCCGCATGGAGGAAACCGAGGATCGGGAAATATTTTTGGTCAAAGGAAGGGGTGAGTTCCAAATGGCCATTTTAATCGAAACCATGCGAAGAGAGGGATTTGAGCTTTCCGTCGGACGGCCCCAGGTGATCTTCAAATATGAGGATGGCATGCAGCTTGAGCCCATGGAACACCTGTTTATCGACTGTGATGAAACATTTCTTGGTATTGTTACTGAAAAGTTATCCATGCGTAAAGCCAAAATGACCAACCTGGTCAACAACGGAAAAGGACGGGTACGCATAGAGTTTTCAGTTCCATCACGATCTCTTATCGGTTTTCGGGATGAATTTCTAACAGACACTCGCGGAACGGGAATAATTAACGGTTATCTTGAGGGTTACGCCCCTTTTCGTGGAGAGTTTGCCACACGATTTACCGGAAGTCTTGTTTCAGACCGAATAGGAATCGGTGTGGCATATGCACTTTTCAATCTGGAACCCCGGGGGCAGCTTTTTACAATTCCCGGAGACCCGGTTTATGAAGGGATGATCATCGGGGAACACAATCGCGAAAACGACATTAACGTTAATCCCTGCAAGGAAAAAAAGTTGAGCAACATGAGAGCTGCCGGAAAAGATGAAAACATTGTTCTGGCACCGATAAGACCTATGACACTTGAGAAGGCCCTTCATTTTATCCGGGAAGATGAACTGGTGGAAGTCACTCCTAAATCCATCCGACTTCGAAAAGCCATACTTTCAGCGCAACAGCGCTACATGCAGCGTAATGTCGTCAAAAAGGCCGCAAACGGTTAATACAGTGAATTACCAACTACGAACAGGCCCAACATCCATATGAACAAAATTCGAATATTTCCCGACTCCGCCTTTTTCAAGCCTCAAACCCATGCGATGAAGATCATTGAGATGCACGCCTTCCAAAACTACATCAGCCGCCATGCCTTTTAAATGATAACTCTTTTTGGCTACACCCCTGCTTTTTTTTCGAAGATGCATGTTATACTCAGGAGAGCGATAACCGGAATAAAGGCGATAACGGCGGCCGGTAGCTTTAAGCCCTGTCCTGACGGCATCTAAAAGAACATACAAATCCGGAGAAATAGGATAAACTTTATCATTATAATGGCATCTGAAAAGATGGTCCAGGGTTTTAAGTGCGCCTGAATCGAAATTACCCCGCTTGTCCAAATAACGGAGTTTTAAGGACTCGTTGGTGTGTGCATGAAAAAAATTGAGTTTACCCGAGCAATATTTAGATACTGGAGATGAAAAAGCCAATTGTGGAATACCCGGCACAGAAGCCAAAGCAATGCCTTTAATCAAAAGTTTCATGGCCTCTCTTCTTGTCATGGATATCCTCCCAAATGGTTTTAAGTTATTGCCAACATCTGCTATACAACCTCATAATCTAAATCAATTGGTTTATAACGGAAACAGATACTATATAGTTAGCTAAAGCTAATATCCTTTTTTTATTTAAAATTCAATATCTAATTTGTATTTAATCATTAATTTTGCTTTAAATTTTAGATGATTTTTCATTTTTTTTTTAAAGTACCATCCATAATTTAAGGCATAGGATACATTTTTCTGAGGAATCATTCAATTCCTTTCATGCATTATCCTGTTTCTTTTAACTGTTTTGTGATAAATGATGATAGAAATGGTTTTGTGGAGTTCTCATTGTTTCAAAATCAAGGAGTGGTTTCATGCAGGATTTAACAAGATCCCAGAAAGCCAGAGTGGCTATCCGTTCATTTAAAACCCTTGCCAATGCGCTTGCCTTGAGAGGATTTTTCCGACCGTCCGGAAAAATGGGCCAGACACTAGCAGATTGTCTGCTTACCCTGAGTCCTGAAATTTATGGCAGCATGAACGACCCGAGGATTGTTGAACTGAAGGGACTTGAATACGTTATTGACCGGTTACCGAAATCCATAGAGCAGGCCACGCGGTTAATTCTAACCGATGAAGAGCAATTCGGCGATAAAGTGTTCGAAAAAGTTATACCTTTAAAACGCAGACGCAGCTGTTATCTGATTAGCACAACTGAGATATGTTTTGTGATAACCCGTGGACTGAGCGAAATTTATGATATCCTTACCCATATTACTTTCCTGAACATCGAGGCCAAAAAAATCAGAAACCGAATGACTGATGAAGCCGGCAATGTCACTATAGAATGGAATGGCCTGCAAGAAACGGTTCAAAATATCGATCATTTAGACGAGCAACAACTGGATCAGGCCATCTGGAACCTGAGTCTTATTTTGGGACGTTCTTACCACGAAACGCGTCAATCTTATGAACATTTCGAAAAAAACAAGTCTCTTTCAAACAGCAATAACGGCCTTTTCAATATTGTGTACCATTTGGGAAACCGGGTTTTCCGTGAAAAACAATCCATGGAAAATTTTCTGATCGTTTATATGACCCCTTCTTTGATGAATGTCATCTCCCATCAGCATTATGGACAAAAATGGTCGGATGACATCAAGAAAAAACTAATGGATCTTGGCCTTCAGCAAAGGCCTCTTCATATCATCAGCGCAAATTTGCACAGCGTAGTCAATCTCCTTTACGGGTATGCCGCTGCTCAGGAATGCAGGATACAGCCAGGAAATTCGAATGATCTGCTTTACAGTTTTATCCAGTGTATCAGGGAACGGAGCAATGAAATTCTTAACTATGCTCGTGAACATGGACTTTATGAACTGCCGGATCAATCGGGAACGCACATTGATTGCCAGGTTATCGATACCTCGAAACTGGTATCCGTGCCGATGCACCCGGATCTGGAATTTAATTTCGTTGACACACCAGACACTCAACCGGTAATCCTTGTCATGGATTATGCTTTTGGTGCCCAGGCGTTTGAGGTCATGGACTGCCTGCTGAATCCATGGTCGGAACTACATAAAGTGATGATAAATGTCGCTTCAATCTCCGTTATGGGTAAAGCCGGGATTCTGTCCGGCAACAAGGGTGACATCATGCTTGCTACCGCTCATGTGATTGAAGGTTCTTCAGACAACTACATGTTTGAAAATGATCTTGTGCAAGGCGATTTCGATAAGGACATGGAGGTTTATGCCGGTCCCATGGTCACGGTACTCGGCACTTCTCTCCAGAATCGTGACATGCTTTTACGGTTTCAGAGCAGCTGGAATAACATCGGACTGGAAATGGAAGGGGGGCATTACCAGCGAGCAATCAGCGCCGCAATTATTAAAGGGCATATTTCTAAGGGCATTAAAGTCCGCTATGCCTATTACGCGTCAGATAACCCTCTGATAAGCGGACAGACCCTCGCGGCCGGAGAAATGGGTCCCGAGGGAATCCGGCCGACCTATATGGTCACCAAGGTAATTCTGGAAAAAATCCTGAACCAGTTGCCGGCCTCAGAGTCCACAAAAAATAACGAACAAAACTCTGTCGCGATTGCCAGAAATTTTTAGGTGCCGCCCCATTTTTATTCATGGTTTATTCATTGCCGACTTTAGGCCTTATTTTGCAAAAACTTTTATGCACACACTCTTTGTTTTCTTGTTCCCTGCACAATATACACCGATCATCGGTGCACATCTGACAGGAAAAACAATCCTTGCATGGATGCTTTTTGTGAACATTTACATCGGCCTGGGGCACATAGACTTTTCCTTCTAATCCTGAAATTTTGATAAAAGGCATATCGATACCCTTCGAACAGGTCTCATGTCAAAAATTTATTTTTCTGCTTTAACTGCAAGACCCCGGATTAATAACATTATTATTTTCTATCCATTAAACTGCATAAACACCTTTTCATTTTTTCCTTCGATTTCCGGCACATTCTCCTGCCAATTATAAATTTTGCACCCATCGCTGCTATTTGTTGGAACCGAGCATCCGATAAAAGGCATGATCGGGTCCCCAGCGATTGATTTGTAATTGATCATTATAGCTTCGTTTTTCGGTATAGTGTCAAACTCAAAAAGCTGGGTAAAAAAGATTGAACACTCTCCATCAAAAAACTCACTGTTACCTCGTATTTTAAGGATTTGTGTTTTAAACTTCTCAGTAGCCTCTTCGTAATTTTCAGCCTCCACAATAAGGTTAAAACCTCCATGCCTTCTGTTTTCTTCCACATTTTCCTGCTGATTGGTGACATGAAGAAAATTACCAATATAAATCATTATTCCTTTACCTCCTCGTTTCAAAAGATAATTGTTTTTTCTAAAATATGAAGACTTTGATGGCATAACATCAGTAATTTTTTGCATGAAATATATTCCACCGGAGATTCTGTGTCAAACATAACAAGACTGTTGAAACTTTTTTATAAGACTTTCAGCTTACCGTGCCTTTTTCCCAAAACCTCGAGCGTATCATTGATCACCATAAACGCATTCGGGTCGATACTGAAAACAAGCTCTTTCATTTTTGGAAGTTCCGTTAAGCTAATAATGGTAAAAATAACTTTCTTAGCCCTTCCTGAATAAGCGCCTGTCCCATTAAAAAATGTTACCCCCCGATCTTCGCGTATCAGGATTTCCTTTGCAATGATTTCAGTTTTATCTGAAATAATCATGATGGATTTTCTTTGATTAAACCCTGATAACACAGTATCGATTACCCTTCCGCTTGTGTAGACAAAAATAATGGAATAAAGCGACAATTCAAAATCATGAAAAAACGCACCAGCACCGATTATAAAAATATTGGTCAGGCTAAAAACCGTGCCGGGCCTCAATCCGTACTTTTTATTTAAAACCACGGCCAATACATCCAACCCACCGGCAGAACCCAGGGATCGTAAAATAATTCCGGCACCGGCCCCACAAATAATTCCTGAATATAGTGCCGACAGGATTGGATCGGTAATGTCAGGAGGTGGCAACTGAATCATGGAAGCCATTGCCGCAAAGGTAACAATGCCTGTGACTGTATAAATCATAAACCTTCGACTGACATGGATCCAGCCAATAATAATCATAGGGATATTGAGGATAAAATATAAAAGACCAAAATTGATACCCGGAAATATGTAGTACAGCAAAACAGCGATCCCCGTAACTCCTCCGGAGAGCAATTCGGCGGGTATCAATATGGATTTCATTCCAATCACATAAATAAGACTTCCAACAAAAATCAGTCCAAGATTTACGGCCAAGGACTTAAACCCTGTAAAAAATTTATGTCGTGATACCAATTTTTTCAGCATTTTTCTCACAATGCACTAATTTATTTTTAATGATTATAAGTCCAAATCAAACTTGATGAAGCCCAGCTATAGGACACCGTATTGAATGTTGTCAATGAAAAGTGATAAGATCATCATTATCCTGCTTTACTCGGGGTGAACAAACAAGTCGCCGGAAATGCTTTCGATTCCAATACTTCCAGAGAGAGAAAAATGTCAACATCAATATCCTGATCAAAATTCCAATTTGACCTGCATCATATATAAACCTATAATGAGTTGTTTATTTTCATTGTTTGTTAATTTGAGCACGTGAACAGATTTTTTCGACAATCGGGATCCAGAGACATGCGAATTTTTGCTACAGTCATTGTTTGGGTGGTTTTTATCGGGGGTCTCACGCTGTACATGAATCAGCGGGGTTCTGTCGATTATTCAGTGGATAATTTCTACGAGTTTAAACCGGTTGAAAAAGTGTATGCCCTTGAGGTGACTCCATCTTTTGTCCTTGAATCTGACCCATTCGGTCTAAACATCGACAACCGGGACGGTTCCCCTGCTTTGCTGGTCAGATTGGGTGAACAAATTATTCTTAAAGTGGATGACCCCTCAAATAGGATCGAATCCTACAAGGTCGAACCCCTGCATGGTCTGCTAAGCGGAGAAAATGAAATTTATATTGAAGCAAGCCCTCCATTAAACCTTACTTCAACTTACAATGCTCTTCGCGTTCAAATCATTGAAAACAGTTTTTCATTGGCGGAAAAAACCTTATGGTCAGCCCCCGGATCAAAGGTATCAGGTACTTTTCAGTTTACTTTGCAAGATGAAGATCTCAACTTATCAGAGGAAAAAGATGTCCAGCACTGAAATAATAGAACCTGCCGCCATCGAAGTTGAAAATCTAACGGTAAGCTACGGTTCCAAGCCCGCTCTTCTGGATGTTTCCCTAACCATTAAAAAAGGACTTCTGGTGGGAGTGATTGGACCCAATGGCGCCGGCAAGTCAACTTTGATTAAGGCTATCCTGGGATTTGTCAAGCGCGATGTCGGGGTTGTTCGAATCCAGGGAATTCCGGCAGAAAAAGCCAAAGGGCTTGCGGCATATGTACCTCAGAGAGGAACTGTCGACTGGGATTTTCCCGTATGTGTTAAAGAAGTGGCCATGATGGGACGCTATGGCCACATTCCATGGTACCGCAATCCCGGAAAACAAGACTGGAAAATGGTTAACGAAGCTCTGGAAATGGTGCGTATGACCGAATTTTCCGACCGCCAAATCGGGCAGCTTTCGGGTGGGCAGCAGCAGCGGGTTTTCATGGCCCGGGCACTTGCACAAAGCTCTGAAATTTTGCTTCTGGACGAGCCCTTTGCCGGAGTGGATGCCGCCACCGAACGCGCCATTCTGGATGTTTTAGACCGCGCCAGGTCATCAGGCCGTACGCTGGTGGTGGTACACCATGACCTGACAACCGCTGCCGAATATTTTGATCGACTGATTTTAATTAAGCAGCGCTTATTTGCCTATGGCAAACCCGAGGCTGTCCTGGATGAGAATCTTTTGAGCGAAGTATACGAAGGCAGGCTAAGGGTTTTTTCCAATATTAAAAATACTCAAAAGAACTCCAACTCTCAGGCTTTTTCATGATTTCCATATTTGAACCTATAATAATTCCTCTCAGAGAACCCTTTTTTATCAAAGCCCTTATTGGTGGTTCCATAGTGGCAGTGGTTTGCGGCGTGGTGGGATGTCTGGTGATACTGCGACGGATGGCTTTTCTGGGTGATGCTCTGTCCCATGCCATGATTGCAGGAGTCGTGGGTGGTTATCTTTTTATGAAACTGCTGTTCGGAATCGAAGCATATGCACCGGCAATGCTTGTAGGTTCTTTGATTGCTGCGGTATTGACCGTTTTTTTAATCGGCTTTGTGTCACGCCTTTCAAGAATCAAGGAAGACACATCCATTGGAATCATGTATACGGGTGTATTTGCCGCGGGCGTGGTATTGGTATCAATTTTTAAAAATTATGTTCATATTGACCTGATGCATTTTATCATGGGCGATGTCCTGGGCATGGCTGATGTTGACCTTTGGGCATCGGCCTTCATCGCGGCGTTTGTTCTGTCGGTAATTTTGCTTTTTTTCCGATATTTTCAACTGGCCAGTTTCGATCCGATTATGGCTGCCTCAATCGGTATGCCCATAGTCATGATCGATTATGTTCTGACGACCTGCGTCTCTTTAGTGGTGGTCAGCGCGGTAAGTATGGTAGGTGTGATTCTGGTGGTCGGTCTTTTGATTACTCCAGCGGCTACTGCCTACCTTTTGTCGGACCGCCTGGACAGGATGATGATCCTTTCGGCTTTGTTCGGCCTCACCAGTATCATCGGCGGCCTTTATTTGTGCTTCTGGCTGGACTCATCAGGTGGCGGCGCGATCATGCTCTTTTGTACATTTCAGTTTTTACTGGTGCTTTTCATTGCCCCCCGATACGGGCTGATCGTGCGATGGATCAAGCTTCGAAGAATGATTCCCCAGCAACTTGCGGAAGATATTATAGGATCCGTTGCCAGGCACGCCCCTGTCAGCCCCGCACAAATCCGAAAGCTTCTTCCGGAACATGTCAAAATTCAACGCGCCATAAAGTCTCTGATATCGGAAAATTTTCTACGCATGTCCGACAATGCACTGATGTTAACACCGGAAGGACAAAAAGAGGCGCAGCGTATAATCCGCTCCCATCGTCTCTGGGAGGCCTACCTTCAGCATGTGGGAACACCGGGTGAAGAAATTCATCCCAAAGCTCACAACCTTGAGCACATGCACGATCCCAGCACCGTGGGATATATCGATGACATTCTCGGCCACCCTGTTCAAGATCCTCACGGACAGGAAATCCCCGAGGACCCATCCTGCCGGGAACCCGGTGCAATAGTATTATTAAGCCAACTTCGTTCAGGCCGAAAAGTCAAAATAGTCAACGCACCGATATCCGGAATGGGCTCCGAACTTCAACCGGGTGAAATCATCATGACAGGCAACCGCCAAAATGGCGGAAAAATCTGGATGGTGGAAAACCAGAAAGGTCAATGGATAAGACTCGATCACCATGCAGCAGATGGCGTCATCGTTGAATGTGTATGATTTATTCAGATTTACTTTACTTTTTCGAAAAAAGCATCGGTAAGGCCGTCGAGAAACATATAAGACTCTGCTCTGATGCATAGAATCTCTGAATCAGGCGTTTTAAGTATTGTTTTAAGGTGTGGATGCCTTGTCAACAATATTTCTTTTATGGTATGCCTTTTGGGGTCATGGTGAGACATGATTTCGCATTTACCGGAAACGGTAAGAGCCTGGGCCTGGGACCGGGGGATTGTTTCACGGGAGTCGATCAAAAGACTCACATCGGGGTTATTTTCAATGTTGGCATATTTTTTAGTCAATCTCGATGTGGCCATGTAAAACTCGATAGCATTTTCCTCGACAGCATAAGCCATCAAGGAGCAATAAGGACCTTTTTCCGAAACGGTGGCCAAAACACATATATCCTTTTTCCGTGCCAGAGCTTTTATTTGTTCAATCATTTTTTTCACCTCCTAAATGGATATTTGTTCGGAATTCATGATTCATGCATTCCAGGGTTATTTTATAAACAACCCCTCCGGAGTCGGATATTTATTTTTTCACAAATACTTATATCACAGAAAATCATCGGAGAATAATTGGGATGGCTGATATCCAAAAACTTGTTAAAAGCCAAAAGATTTTCATCAAAAATGGTAAAACCATAAATTTGGATTTTCGGTTGAAACAATTATCGATTTTAGAAAAAGCAGTCATCGAAAATGAGACAAGAATTGTTTCCGCATTAAAAAAAGATCTGGGAAAATCAGCCTATGAATCTATTATGACAGAGGTCGGTTTTATATCAGATGAAATCCGACTGGTCAGAAAACATCTGAAATCATGGTCCAAACCACACAAGGTCAGGACTCCCCTTAAGCTGTTTTTTTCCATGAGCCGCATTTATCGAGAACCTTATGGTGTATGCCTGATTCTGTCCCCATGGAATTACCCGGTTCAATTAACCCTGTCACCTTTAATCGGTGCCATTGCTGCTGGAAATTGTGCCGTGATCAAACCATCGGAACATTCTCCGGCAACTTCCCAGGTGCTGGAAGATATCTTCAAAGACTATTTTCCCTTAGATTACATTGCCGTAGTCCAGGGTGGGATTGATTTAAGCACCAATTTACTTAAAGAAAAATTTGACTATATTTTTTTTACCGGAAGCCCTGAAGTCGGAAAAATAGTAATGACTGCCGCATCCGAGAACCTTATCCCCGTTACCCTGGAACTTGGCGGAAAATCACCCTGTATTGTGGATTATAATGTGGATATCGATCTTGCCTCCAAAAGAATCGTATCAGGCAAATTTTTAAATGCCGGACAAACCTGCGTTGCCCCGGATTATCTCATGGTGCATAAGACGGTCAAAAATGATCTGGTTTCTGCAATGGTCATTGATTTAAAAAATTTTTACGGAAATAATCCGCAAAAAAGTCCGGACTATGGAAGAATAATCAATCATAGGCATTTTGACCGATTGACCCGTTTTCTTGAAACAGGCAATATCATTTTCGGAGGCATTACAAATAGAGATGATCTTTATATGGCCCCAACCCTCATTGAAAATCTTACATGGAATGATTCGATCATGCGGGAAGAAATTTTCGGACCTATTCTTCCGATATTCGAGTTTGAAGACCTCAATGAAGTGATTGATCAAATAAATGACAGACCCAGACCACTTGCCCTTTATTTTTTCTCCAGGAATAAAAAAAACAAAGAAAAAATATTAAACCATATTTCTTTTGGGGGAGGATGCATCAACGATACGGTCCTTCACGTGGCAAACCCTCACCTTCCCTTTGGCGGCGTGGGCAATAGCGGTATTGGAAACTATCACGGCAAAGCCGGATTTGAAACCTTTTCTCACCGAAAAAGTGTTCTCGAAAGGCCATTTTGTTTCGACATACCCCTTCGATTTCCCCCGTACCAGGGAAAACTTAAAATTTTAAAAGCTGTCTTTAATTTGCCTTTTTATAGATAACAGCATTTTTTTATTAATATTAGATCTTTATTTAAATAAAACTTTCGTGTATAAGTAGCCAATTTATTCGATAAAAACAGCTCAAAACTTGCAAAAGGATTCTTTGAGTATTATTTTATATGGTTAGACAAAACATAATCGAAATATCAAATAACAATTTTATTTAAACAAAAATACAGGAAATCTATGGATAATTTCAGCCGAGTGCAGTTTGAACAACCGGATTTGAACGAACTTTCAAGCAATTTTACAGTCGTCGATCTTCATTTTCATACAAATCATTCGGATGGTTTAAACAGCGTAAAAGCCGTTGCAGAAAGGGCACGCGAACTTGGCATCGGCGTGGCGATCACAGATCATAACGAGATACAGGGCGCGGTTGAGATTGCCGGGGAAAAAAATCTTCTTACCATTCCTGGTATCGAAATCACTTCTACCGAAGGGACTCATCTTCTGGTTTATTTTTATAGTATTGCAGGGCTGAAAAAGTTCTACAAAAATGATCTTAAACCATACATGGGGCATGATGTAATGAGTTCAACGGATCTGACGATGGAAGAGATCATTCTAAGAGCTCGAAAATATAACTCAGTGGTAATTTTTCCCCATCCATACTGCGCCATGTACACAGGTGTATGCAATTATCAATTCTCAACAAAACGACTCGATACACTTCTTCAAATGTGTGATGGAATCGAAGCCATCAATTCCGAAAATTTAAAAAAATGGAACCTGAAGTCTGCTTTATTAGGCTTTAACCTAAACAAAGCCCTGACCGGCGGAAGTGATGGCCACACTCTTTATCATATGGGCAGAGTAGTCACTTACTCAGATTGTATACCAACCCGAAAAGCATTTTTGGACGCCATCAAAGAAAAGCAGACGAAAGTAATCGGAAAAGAAATCAGCTTGCTTCGAAAGGTAACCTCCAACGGACTCAAATTGAAAACCAGTTTTCGTAATTGCCCGGACCTTGTCGAAAAAAATATCAAATATGGGTGTAAGGTGATCAATTTAAAATCCCGGCTTCTGAGAGATAATGTGATCCGCCATTTTAATGGAAAAAACTATGTTGAAGAAACAGCCATCTATCATTCCATGATGACAAGTTATCACATAAAGAACTAAAGATAGGGCGAAAATATCCATGCAAAAGCATCCCGCAGTTTAATGGCAAGATTTCGCTTGTCGAGATCTGTTAGGGTGACCTCACCGGACCGTCTTATACAGTTTCGGATATGAGTTGAAACTGTATGGGCAAAAGTCTCATCAAAAATTTCAATATTCAGTTCAAAGTTGAGCCTCAAACTTCTCGGGTCAATATTGGCAGACCCGATTTGGGTATAATAATCATCGACCACCAGCAGTTTGGAATGTACAAAAGGAGGTGGTTGAAAAAATATTCTTACCCCCAATTGGGCTAGTTTCCATAAAAAGTTACTGGCAGCCCACTTCATAAAAGGAAGATTGTTCTTTACAGGTAAAACCACATTAACCTCTACACCACGCAATGCAGTGGTTTGAAGCGCACCGACAATTTCTCTTGATGGTAAAAAATAGGGCGTCATGATCAATACTGACTTACGGGCTGATGAAATGGCCCCTGCCAAAACAAATGTAAGTTTTTCCGGGTCCTCGTTGGGGCCATCGATAATGGTCCTGCAAATCGCATCGCCTTTTTTTTCATGCGGTCCTGCCGTAGGATTTGTATATTCTCCGGTAGCAAATCCCCAATCCTCCAGGAAGGCCTTTTCCATTTGAGCCACCACCGGACCTTTGATTCTGAAATGAGTATCGATAACCCGGGATGGATTTTGAAGATTGTCCGCCAAATGGCGATCTCCGATATTTATTCCTCCTGTAAATCCCACACGGCCATCAGCAATAAGCAGTTTTCTATGATTTCTTAGATTGATGTGAAATTCCGGGGGTTTGATTTTTGGAGGAATAAAACGGGCCATATTCACACCCCGTTTTTTTAAAAGGGTCCCTGCCCGGGGAATCGAATACCACTCCCCTACCCCATCGATAAGCACGCGAACTTCCACGCCGCGATCTTTAGCCTGAGTCAGGGCCTCAATAAATTTTCTTCCGGATCTGCTAGTTTCAAAAATATATGTGATCAAATAAATAGACTCGTTGGCATTTTGAATAGCTTCCAGCATAGCCGGAAAAACTTCTTCGCCATTATGGAGGATTTCTATTTGATTTCCTGACAACAATGGAAGTTTTGTAACCGCATCTGAAATTCTAGCAATGTCTCGATAAGCTGTTGGAACCCTGGTACTGTGTATGACATTTTGATAATATTCCGGAAACCTTCCAAACCCTTCATCCAGCCGAAAAGGAGATCGCAAGCCTAACTTTTTGGCTCTTACCCGAACCCGGTTGATCCCGAACACAAAGTAAAATAGTGGGCCAAGAAGTGGGAAAAAAATACAAAGAAAAACCCAACCCCAAGCAGATCTGGGATCATTTTTATTAAGTATCGCATGCCCTGCGGCGAATAAACCCAGCGTCATATGGAGCGCACCGATACTCCAGGTTAAAATTTCCATACGGTGATATCTCCATTTATATTTTTCACAAACAATTGTCCTCCCGATCTCCCTAAATTGGAGAAGATTTTTCGTTCAGTGCTTGAAAGAAAACTCCCCTCCCAACATGATGGGCTGGGTGGAGGGAAGATAACTTACTGATATTATGACCCCTACCCTGACCCTCCCCCGCTGGGAAAGGAATAATGGATTTTTCGTTCAGAGACTAATTTTTCGAGATATTTTTTTTAGTTATTAGTCGCATAAAAAATTGCGTGAAGGAAGCGGAAATATTCAAAATTAAATCAAACCAATCTCGTTGAATTCTTTTTAGGGATTCTTCCGGTTCATCGGCATGGTCTACAACAGATTGTTCAGATATATGGGGCTCCATTTCCACACCTTGCTGCTCAGTCGCCTCTACGTATTCAATTGCCGACTCTTTCTCAATCGGCTCGGGTTGTTGAACTGAAGCCTGTTCCTCAAAGGTTTCTTCAGCTTCAGGCTCAGGTTCTTCTGAAGAAGCCGCCTCTTTAACAATCTCTTCAGCTTCTGAAACTTTTTCAGCTATAGGTGACAAGACTTCGGGTTCGACATCATCTGACTGATCAATATCAAAGGTTTTAAATGCATTGTGCCAAACATTGAAAAGCTGATTTTCAAGGGCAGATCTAATTTCAGGACGGAAATTTTCCAGGTTGTACAAAGCGTCTTTAACTGTACTGGAGAAGATGACATTGGCTTTGATTCTGACATCAACGATTTTTAGTAAGGCCTTTTCAATATTTTCATTTGATATTTGGATCAAATTGAACTCCTCACCATAAACACCAACGATATCTTTCATTCTTCTGATACAAACAGTTTGCATATCCATGTTCATCATTTTTATTACCCCTTTCATTTACTTCTTTAAACCAAATGTTTTTTATCTTAAAAAAGATAAACTATAGATATGAAAAAGGGATTGTGTCAATTAATTTTAGGAATTTAAAAAATTTTTCGTTATTCTTATTGGTTTTTCCAACGCTTTTTCTAATATCCTATACCTGAAAAATTCATTGACGCTATAAATAAAATCTGATTAGATTCGGCTAATTATATTTTTAGTAACAATACAAACCTGTAACCGGAGCAACATTGAATGAATGATCATTTCTCGGATGAATCTGGAGAAGAGAGCTTTGCGGAACTTTTAGGTGCCTATGACAAAGGTATGGGCGAAAATCTGCAAGTGGGTGATAAGGTTAAAGGAACCATTATTTCCATTGGTAAGGATACAGTTTTTATCGACACCGGAACGAAAATGGATGCTGTAGTCGACAAAAAAGAGCTTCTTGATGAAGATGGTAATTTTCTCCACCAGGAAGGGGACGTCATCGAATTGTATGCCGTGGTGGTGAACGAACAGGAAATTCGTTTATCCCATGCGCTATCGGGTGTCGGCGGCCTGGAAATGCTCCGGGATGCCTATGAGAACAATATTCCCATCGAAGGCAAAGTAAGTGGAACCTGCAAAGGCGGTTTTCATGTTCAGATTTTGCAAAGGCGTGCCTTTTGTCCGGTAAGCCAGATGGATACCAGCTATGTTGAAACTCCGGATGACTATGTTGGCCGGGCCCATGATTTTTTGATTACTCAGTTTGAAAACAATGGTAAAAATATAGTTGTATCAAGACGTCTGCTACTCGAAGCTGAAATTGCCGAAAATCGCAGTCGTTTTTTTAAAGAACTGAATGTGGGACAGGAAATGGAAGGCACTGTGGTGCGATTGATGCCTTACGGAGTCTTTGTGGAACTATTACCCGGAATCGAGGGTATGGTGCATATCTCGGAGTTGAGTTGGTCCCGCTTGGACACCCCGGAAGAAGCAGTTTCGCATAACCAGAGGATTTTAGTTAAAATTATCGGTGTGGAAGACGCAGAGTCATCAGATCGCAAAAAAATCGCTCTGTCTGTTAAACAACTTCAGAATGATCCATGGGACAATGCCAATGACCAGTTTAAGGTGGGTCAAAAACTTGATGGCAAAGTTACACGAATCACCAATTTCGGCGCTTTTGTTGAAATTGCTCCCGGAATCGAGGGCCTTGTGCATATCAGTGAAATGAGCCACACCCGGCGGGTATTGAAAGTCGAAGATGTTGTCACTGCCGGAGAATCGATTCAGGTAATGATCAAGGAACTGGATACCGACCGTCGGCGAATATCACTTAGCATCAAAGATACAGAGGATGACCCCTGGTCGGAGGTGAAAGATAAATTTGTCGTTGGCCAAAAAATTGAAGGAACCCTTGCAAAAAAAGAATCCTTTGGTTGTTTTATTGATCTGGCTCCAGGTATCACCGGGTTACTGCCCAAATCAAAAATCAAGGCTTCGGGAACTCCGGAGATCGATAAAGCAAAGATAGGCGATACCCTTACCCTGACAGTAATACAGATCGATTCAGCCTCTCGTAAAATAACCCTTGCCCCGGCCAGTAGCGAGGAAGAAGTTGATTGGCGAAAGTTTTCCGGAACGTCCGACCAGCCCATGAGCGATCTGGCAGCCAAACTTCAACAGGCTTTAAAATCCTCGAAAAGTTAAGCACATGCACTTCAGATGAGTAACTGGCAGACAAGGAATGACAATTCAATCTTTTCCCCGAAGACGGCGGGACAAAGCGGCTGTTAATTGGTATATACGTTTGGCGTAGTCTAATGAAAGGAGGTCCAAATGAGTATCGTGCATACAAGTCACATTCGGATTGAAAAACATAAAGGATCGCATCGAACGGCCCATATTGAAAACTTTTCCAAACCAATTGATTTCGGAATTCATGGAGGAATCAAGGCATTTTATCAGGATAAATACGGTAGAGAACTCACGGGTCCGGAGTATCCGGCAACATTGGACTATATGATCGCCGGGATAGCGGGTTGACTGACGGGAACTCTTGCAGGCGCACTGGCAGTGCGCGGAATTCCTACTTCGGATAACCTGGTCGCTCATGTGGAAGGCATCATCGAAGATATTGACAGTGTAATCAGAATTACTGCAATTAAACTCAATTACCAGTTTAAAATTCCTTCGGGAACCCGGGAAAAAGCTCAAAGAGCTTTAGATTCATACGCCGATAGTTGCCCGGCCTACTCTTCCGTAAAAGGCTGTATAAAATGCACCTGGGAAGCGGAAATGGAGGAAACAGGAGGCCAACACGAAAGTTGATCAGTTTGCACATATAAATTGATACAGTGAAAACAAAAAAGGGCTTTCGGATAATACCCTAAGCCCTATAATCTGCTGGAGGCGGCAACCAGATTCGAACTGGTGAATAGCGGTTTTGCAGACCGCTGCCTTACCACTTGGCTATGCCGCCTTTAAAAAAAAATGGAGCGGGAAACGGGATTTGAACCCGCGACTTCGACCTTGGCAAGGTCGCACTCTACCACTGAGTTATTCCCGCTCAGTCAAGAAGTATTTCTTCTAAACAATTATTATACTTTTGTCAACATAAATTTGCCTAAAACTCAAGATGACGGCGAAACCTGATAAAGTAATCAGCACCGGACCAGATGGTCATTACCAGAGCGCACCAGAGGAAAAACATACCGATGGCATGGAAATTAACACCAAAATATGGGTAATGAAACAATAATGGAATGAGTGCTGAAATCTGAAATCCAGTTTTGTATTTTCCAAGCTTTGATGCAGATACATCCTCACCGACTTCCGAAATAATGTTTCTAAGTCCTGTCACCGCCAGCTCACGTCCGATAATCACACATACAACCCAAGCCGGAATCCACCCGTGAGAAGTCAACATGATGAATGCCGATGACACCAGCAGTTTGTCGGCAACCGGGTCCATAATTTTTCCAAAACTTGAAATTAATTCCCAGCGCCTTGCCATATATCCGTCCAGATAATCGGTTATCGCGGCAAGGCTGAACAAAATGGCCGACGCAAAAGTGGTAATCCGGTTCGGAAACATCATTAAAATAACGATTCCAGGTATTGCTCCAATTCTGAAAAGAGTATATGTATTGGGATTTCTGAAAACCTTTTTTAATTTTTCGGCGGTTATCACTTTTTCCGAAACCCTTTCCGGTTAAAAATTATTAAAAAATTACTTTTCTGCCTTTTTCCAGTCATCTAAAAAGGCTTTCAACCCCTTGTCCGTTAAAGGATGACTTGCCAATCTGCTTAAAACACTATACGGGATAGTGGCAATATCGGCTCCAATAAGCGCCGCATCCAGAACATGAAGAGGATTGCGAACACTGGCAACAATAACCTGTGTATCAAATGCGTAATTGCCATAAATTTCAACTATCTGCTCAACCAGAAGCATTCCATCGGAAGAAATGTCATCTATTCGTCCGACAAAAGGACTGACAAATGTAGCACCAGCTTTGGCCGCCATAAGCGCCTGCAATGGCGAAAATACAAGCGTTACATTGGTCTTGATGCCCTCCTCCGTTAATGTTTTGGTGGCTTTGATGCCATCAATGGTCATCGGAATTTTGACGACAATATTGTCATGAATTTTCGCAAGCTTTCCAGCTTCTTGTATCATACCGTCATAATCGGTTGAAATGACCTCTGCGCTGATCGGTCCATCGACAATTTCACAAATTTCTTTGATAATATCTTGAAATCCACGGCCCTCTTTGGCAATCAGGGATGGATTAGTTGTTACGCCATCAACCATTCCCATGGCATAGGCATCTGTTATCTCAGCTATATTAGCGGTATCAATGAAAAACTTCATTTTGTTTTCCTCCGAATTTATTCTCTAAAAAAAGTAAAACAGCGTTCTGTTTTTTTATCTGGTCATTTGTAATTTTTCAAAAAGCCCGGAATCCAGGTTTGTCGATCCATGAACCAACATGACCTTATTGAAAAGTTAGGTTTTTTTTTCCAAGTATTTATTTTTACAATCCTCACTGCAAAAGTAAAGAATTTTACCATCAACGGTTAAGGATATCCCGCTTCTTTTTGGAAAATACACCTCACAGACCGGATCTTTTACCATAATATCATCAATTTGCCTATCCGAACCTGTCGAGGTTTTCGGTCCCGGAACCGCACTGGTAAATATCCTGTACTTAAGAGCCCGGTAAGCCAGATATAAAATTATAATGAGTAATAACAGTTTCATTTATAAGGAATAACCTTTTGCGCTGAATCCCCCAGCTCTTCTAAAAGCCGGGCAACTGTTTTTTTTAAAACCGGATGGACAATGGTCGGATCAATGTCACATAGGGGTTTTAAAACAAACCGTCTTTCGTGCATTCTTGGATGGGGTATCACCAAATTTGCATTATTAATAACATGGTCGTCATAAAACAAAATATCCAAATCAAGAGAACGGGGACCAAATCGAATCTGTTTAAAATCTCTGCCACAATCAGCCTCGATGCTTTTTATCCGACCAAGCAAATCAAGGGGTTTCAGCATGGTGTCTATTTTGATCGCTGCATTTAAAAACCAGGCCTGGTTTTCGTATCCCACAGGTTCGGTTTCATATAATGAGGACTCTTTAATTAAAGATGATAATACCAATCCGGCCAACTGATCAATTCCGAATCGGAAATTGTTGTATCTGTTTCCCAAATTTGAACCTATTGAAAGATAGACCACCGGCATAGACAATCAGTACGACTTTCTTTTAGCTTACAAGTAACTCCTCACAAGTCCCCCTTTGAAAAAGGGGGATTTAGGGGGATTTTTTAAACGGCATCAGCTTGTCAAATCCCCCCGGCCCCCCTTTTTCAAAGGGGGGGAGCAGTTACGTATTGGTTTGGGCTCGGCATGCCGAGTGGGAGGCTTCTAACAAGAATATTCCCAGGCATCCCGCCACATTTTTCCAGAATATACTACCCGTGCGTCTCCTTCGAGATAGACATCTGCAATATGACTGTTATTTTTGTTAAAAAATATATTCAAAAATACACCGCTTTTAGTCAGGACTCTGACAGGAGAATCAAGCTTTTCCTTAATTGCCATGATAACGGCTCCGGCAACCGACCCTGTTCCACAAGCCAGGGTTTCATCCTCTACTCCACGTTCATAGGTACGTATGCCCAAAGATCCATCATTTTGAAGCGATATAAAATTGACATTGGTTCCTGCAGGGGCAAAAAACTTACAATACCGAATCTCACGTCCCTGATTGACAACATCAATCCGATCAAGCTTATCCACCAGCACCACTACATGAGGCACACCGGTGTTAACACTGTTGACGGACAGAGGACCTTTTTCCAGCTCGATAATATAATCTGTTTTAATATCTCTAGGGTCAGGCATCTTTATTTTGACACCCTGACCGGTAATAGCAGCCGTAACAATTCCGGCATCTGTTTCAAAAGACAATTCTTTTCCGGCAATACCGGTCAGAAATGCAAAACGAGCAGCACATCTTGCCCCGTTTCCACACATTTCGGCAATACTGCCATCAGAATTAAAGAATCGCCATTTGAAATCAACCACATCAGAATTTTCCACCAGAATTAATCCATCGGCTCCCACCGACATTTTTCTTTGGCAGACTTTATTGATCATTTCCGACAATCCGCTTTCTTCAACTAGTTTTTCGCGGTTGTCAATTAAAATAAAATCATTTCCGCTTCCACTCATTTTAAAAAAAGGAATCTGATCCATATATTGCTGTCCATTTGTGGTTTTTAAAAAAATTACAGTTTTTATAACAAGAAAGAGGGAATGGATTCTCCTTTATTCAAATCCTGATATGTTTCTCTTTGCCTTATCACTTCAAACCGATCTTTGTATACCATGACCTCGGCAGCCCTTGGCCGCGAACAATAATTTGAGGACATAGTAAATCCATATGCCCCGGCGCTCATCACTGCAAGAAAATCACCTCTCTGGACATCAGCAATTTGACGGTCCAGAGCCAAAAAATCCCCGGTCTCACATATGGGACCCACAACATCGGCTATGATTGTGCCTTTTTCCGTTTTTTTAACCGGTTCTATGGCATGAAAAGCTTTATACAATGTGGGACGCATCAGATCATTCATAGCAGCATCGACTATAGCAAACTCCTTAATTTTTCCGCTTTTGCGATAAAGTACCTGTGTTACCAGTATTCCCGCATTCCCCACAATCACGCGTCCGGGTTCCAGAATCAAAGCCAGTGATGTTTCTTTTAAACTATTTACCAGTGCTTTGGCATATTCGACAGGATGCGGGGGAGATTCATCGGAATAGGTAATGCCCAAGCCGCCTCCCATGTCAAGATATTGAATGATAATCCCAAGCTCTTTCAAAGTTCCTGCCAATAATTTTAATTTTGTCAAGGCATCTTCAAAAGGCCTCACCTGTGTGATTTGAGACCCGATATGACAATCAATTCCAATAATCTGAATGTTTTTCATTTCCATGGCAGCCTTGTAGGCCTCTAAAGCTGCATCACTTTCAATGCCGAACTTATTTTTTTTCAGGCCGGTGGAAATATAAGGATGGGTTTTGGGATCGACATCCGGGTTTACACGAAGAGCGATGGGGGCTTTTAACTTCAGGTTTTTTGCACGACTGTTTATCAGTTCAAGCTCTTCCAAGGATTCCACATTAAACATCAGAATTTTTGAACTGATGGCATAATCGATTTCATCAATTTTTTTGCCGACTCCGGAATAAACAATTTTACCCGGTGAAAAACCTGCTTCAAGCCCACGATAAAGCTCTCCTCCGGAAACGATGTCCAAACCGCTTCCCATACTTGCAAATAAATGCAGTATAGCAAGATTGGTATTGGCTTTGGCTGAAAAACAGACAAGGCGATTCATACCCTCAAATGCACCGTTAAAAGCCTCAAAATGTCGTTTCAATGTCGCATGACTATACAAATAAAATGGAGTTCCGACATCTTCGGCAATTTTTGTCACGGAAACGGATTCACAATATAATTCATTGTTTTTATATTGAAAATGATGCATAAGCCACCTGGAATAAAATTCAATTTTCGGAATTGGGTAATTTACCGTCCATTCCCACTTCAACTGTATTAGACCATTCACTTGTCAGGCCGCTGTCGGTATATGACATTACCTTATAGCGATAAACATAGCCGTCTTCATGAATCTCACTATAATTAAACCGGTTTTCTGCATGGCCCCAAAGACTAAAAGCCGTAGCCAGTTCCGATACCTTTTCAAAAAGATCCGGGCATCCCGGGCATGTTTCGGAGTCTGTAAAGGATTTTTTCGATCGGTATATTCGAAAGCCATCAGGAGGAGGCAAATTTTTTTCTGTCTGCACAGTCCAGGTTAATGCTATGGAATTATTGTACAGTTTCGCCTCAAGATCGGTTACCGTCGCCGGCGGAAGCATTTCCGGAGGTACCGGAGGACCTTTTTTACCACAGCAAAATAGTGAGAGTAGAAGAAAAAGAACTACCCATATTTTTAAATAACAGTGACGGTTATTTTTATTTTCGGATTTTTTAAAAATTATCTTTGGCATGACATTCTCTGGTTTTTATTAAACAATTTTTGAAATAACATTACGATATTTTTGCAATTCTTTTTCAATTCGAACTTTAGCGGTTTCGATGGCTTCCATCACCATTTTTTTTGAAGTACCACCATAAGAATTTCTTCGATCCACCATTTTCTCAACAGTTAGAAAAGAAAAGATATCTTCTGCAATCAAAGAAGAAAAAGATTTTAATTCCTCAAGACTCAGTTGATGCAGTTCTTTTTTTACACCCAGAGCATGCTGAACGGCCTTTCCCACCACAGCGTGTGCTTCCCGGAATGCAACACCTTTTGTCACCAGATAATCCGCAAGGTCTGTGGCATTTAAAAAACCTTCGGTCGTTGCTTTCGCCATGACCACATTGTTGACCGTAATGTTCGGCAACATCCCGGAATAAATATCCGTACACACTTTTACCGTGTTTACGGCATCAAAGAGAGGTTCTTTATCTTCCTGCATGTCCCGGTTATATGCAAGGGGAAGGGATTTCATCAGGGTCAGGATCGCGACAAGGTCCCCGAAAACACGCCCGGTTTTTCCCCGAACTAACTCGGCAACATCCGGATTTTTTTTCTGAGGCATAATACTGCTCCCAGTGGTAAACGTATCCGAAAGTTCAATAAATCTAAATTCGGAAGAGGACCACAGAACCATCTCTTCGGAAATCCTGCTGAAATGGACCATACAGATGCTTGCAGCAGATAAAAATTCCATAATAAAATCACGATCCGATACCGAGTCGATGCTGTTTGAGGATACTTCGGGAAAATCTAAAAGCTCGGCAGTATAATGTCTGTCAATCGGGTATGTAGTACCGGCAAGGGCCGCACTCCCCAATGGCATGACATTGGTTCTAACGAACCCGTCCCAAAACCTGTTGGTATCCCGGGTAAACATTTCAAAATATGCCATTAAATGGTGAGAAAAAAGTACCGGTTGTGCTCTTTGAAGATGTGTATATCCAGGAAAGACAATATCTATATGCTTTTGAGCAAGCTCCAGCAATGATTGTCTAAGTACGATCAGTAATTTAATGATTTGAAGGATTTCATGCCTTAAGTACATCCGGATATCCAATGCCACCTGATCGTTTCTGCTGCGGGCTGTGTGGAGTTTTTGAGCCACCTTACCCACCTCCTGAAACAACCAGGTTTCCACATGCATATGGATATCTTCAAGACTATCATCAAACTGGTATTTACCATTTTCGATATTGCTTTTAACCCTGCCCAGACCCTCTACAAGAGTCAAACCCTCTTCCTGGGATATAATTCCCGTGCGAGCCAACATTTTACAATGGGCAATACTTCCCTGTATATCATACAAATACAGATATTTATCAAAATCAATGGAAGATGTAAAAGCTTCAACACTTTGATTGGTTTTTTCTGAAAATCGGCCGCCCCACAACTTTCTGGTCATACCATTCCTTTTTATAGATTCAGCAACTTCTGAATTCTGAGGCGAAGTGCGTTCAAGCGGATAAATCCCTCTGCATCCTTTTGACTGAAAACCTTGTCGTCTTCAAAAGTCGCGAAATCCACACTGTAAATAGACTTCTCCGATTTTCTTCCCATGACCGTACAATTTCCTTTGTAAAGCTCAAGACGCACTATCCCGGAAACATTTTCCTGGGTTTTATCAATCATATCCTGAAGCAATTTCATTTCGGGTGTAAACCAGAAACCATAGTAGATCATTTCGGAATACTTAGGTATAAGTGAATCCCTCAGATGCATCACTTCCCGGTCCATGGTTATGGATTCAACAGCCATATGCGCATCCCTTAAAATCGTGCCACCCGGTGTTTCATAAACTCCTCTGGACTTCATGCCCACAAACCGGTTCTCCACGATATCAGTCCGACCAATACCATGGCAACCGCCAAGCACGTTTAAATTTTTTAACAGGTTTGCCGGTGTCAGGATTTCACCATTGATGGCTGTGGGATTACCCTTTTCAAATGTAATATCGATAACTTCCGGTTTGTCCGGTGCGTTTTTAGGAGATACACTTAAAGTAAACATATTTTCATCAGGGGTTTTCCATGGGTCCTCCAATATACCTCCTTCATAGCTGATATGAAGAAGGTTTCTATCGGTGCTATAGGGCTTGGCAGGAGTTGTCGGAACAGGTATGCCATGTTTTTCAGCAAAAGCCATCAGTGCGGTTCTGGACGTTAAATCCCACTCTCTCCAGGGAGCAATAATTCGTATGTGAGGATCAATGGCGAAATAACTCAACTCAAATCTCACCTGATCATTTCCTTTACCGGTGGCCCCATGCGATACCGCATCGGCTCCTTCCAATCCGGCTATTTCCATCTGACGCTTGGCGATAAGTGGCCTGGCTAAAGATGTTCCAAGAAGATATTTTCCTTCATAAATGGCATTGGCGCGAAAAACCGGAAAAACAAAATCTTCCACAAAAATCTCTTTCAGATCATCAATATAGACCTTTGAGGCCCCGGTTTTGAAAGCCTTTTCTTTAACCTGATCCAGTTCATCTTCCTGTCCGATATCAGCTGAAAAAGTGATGACTTCACAATCATAAGTCTCAATGAGCCACTTTAGTATCACAGAGGTATCGAGTCCTCCGGAATAGGCCAGCACAACTTTTTTTACGTTTTCTCCCACGCTATATAGTCTCCTGTTCCCACAACGATTGAAGTTACTATTCAAAATTATTGGACTAAAGCTTCAAGAATTGCTTTGTGCATATGAAGCTTGTTTTCAGCCTGATCCCAAACCACGGATTGAAAACCCTCGAGTACTTCATCGGTGATTTCCTCTCCCCTGTGGGCAGGCAGGCAATGAAGTACGATGGCATCTTTTTTGGCTTTTCCAAGCAATGACTGATTCAGCTGATACGGAAAAAACACCTTTTTTCTTTCCTTTGCTTCTTTTTCCATGCCCATACTTGCCCAAACATCCGTGTTGACAACATCAGCATCCGATATGGCCGGTGCCGGGTCTGTGGTCACAACAATCTCTCCGCATCCGTGTTCTGTTGCTTTTTTCAAAATTTCCGGTCGGGGTAAATAATTTTCCGGACATGCTAACACCAGCTTTAACCCCAGGACTGCGGAAGCATTGATCCACGAATGAGCCATGTTGTTTCCATCTCCAATCCAGGCAATCTTCAGGTTTTCATAGTGACCTTTATTTTCAACAATGGTCATGACATCGCTAAGCACCTGGCAGGGATGGTAAAGATCCGTAAGCGCATTGATCACCGGAATGGTGCAATGTTTTGCAAATTCCTCAAGTAGAGCCTGAGAGTAGGTGCGTATCGCCAGTGCATCAAGATATGCTGAAAGCACTCTTGCGGTGTCCCTGACAGGTTCATGTCGAGCCATCTGAGTGGTCTCAGCACTTATATATATGGGAGTTCCTCCCAGTTGAATCATGGCTGCCTCAAAGGATAACCGGGTTCTTGTGGAATGTTTCTCAAACAAAAGCCCCAGGGCTTTTCCAGAAAACAGTTTTTCGCCCATCCCTTGTTTTTGGAGTGTCTTCAGTTGAATGGCACGTTTAATGAGGCGGTCCACGTCATCTTTGGTCAAATCCCATATAGTTAGGATATCTTTTTTCACGAAAATACCTCCCCTCGTTTAAAGAATTTCATCCAGGTATGCTACAAGGGCATCAATATCATCTTTTTGGATGATCAATGGAGGAATAAACCGAAGAATGTTCTCCTGAACACAGTTAATAAGAAATCCATTTTCAAGGCAGGCGTTAACAACCGAAGCACCTTCCCTGTTGATCTTCATACCCAGTAAAAGGCCAATTCCCCGAACATCTTCAACTGAGTCATGTCTGTCTTTAAGCCATAAAAGCCGACTTTTAAAATAATTTCCAATTTGCCTGCAATGATCGATAATGTTTTCCCTGAAAAGGGTTTGTACGACTTCCAGAGCAGCCGCGGTTACAAGAGGGGTGCCGCCGAAGGTCGACGCATGAGAACCTGGCTGAAATGCCTGAGCGATTTTTTCCCTGGCAAGCATAGCCCCAATAGGAAGCCCATTGCCAAGGGCTTTTGCCAATGTCATGATATCCGGTTCAATTCCAAAATGCTGATAACCAAAAAGCTTGCCTGTTCGGCCCATGCCGGTCTGTATTTCGTCAAATATCAGTAAAATTCCCTTCTCGATGCAAATTTGCCTCACTGACTCCATATAACCTTCTTCCGGTGTTCTTATGCCCCCCTCTCCCTGAATCGGCTCCAAAATCACTGCACCAGTTTGCGGTCCGATCTTCGCCCTTAGCGCTTCAATGTCATTAAAAGGAACAAAATCAAATCCTTCCAATACCGGATCATAACCCTCCCTGACCTTGGCCTGGCCGGTAGCCGAAAGTGTGGCCATGGTCCTGCCATGAAATGATTTCTCCATAGAGATAATCCGGTATCTTTCCGGTTGACCCTGATGTTTAAAATATTTTCTGGCAAGTTTTATAGCGGCTTCATTGGCTTCAGCTCCACTGTTTCCAAAAAAAACACGGTCTGCAAAACTGTTCCTGACAAGCCAACCGGCAAGTATAGCCTGTGGTTCAGTGTAAAAAAGATTTGACACATGCCACAAAGTATTTGCTTGTTTACAAAGGGCCTTAGTAATTTCCGGATGAACATGCCCCAGATTGCACACAGCTATACCCGCCACAAAGTCCGTATAACTTTTTCCCTGATCATCCCAGAGCGTACACCCCTGACCGCGCGTCAACAGCACCGGAAATCTTTTGTATGTTGTGGCCATGAATTGGTCGGAGTGTTCCATAATATTTTCATTCATATTGTTACTTCCGTTCCGATGCCTCTGTGGGTAAAAAGCTCCAGAAGAAGCGCATGCCGTTTTTTTCCGTTGATAATCTGTACTTTTGCCACACCGTTGCTCAATGCATCCAAAGCAAATTCAATTTTGGGAATCATTCCTCCGACAATTTGCTTTTCCCTGATCATGTTATCGATAGTATCCGAATTAATCGAAGAAACCAGTTTTCCGGATACACTCATCACACCATCAACATCAGTCAAAAGTATCAAACGACCGGCTGACAGGGCGGCAGCAATTTTTCCGGCCACAAGGTCTGCGTTGATATTAAACGTCTCACCCGATTCTCCCGACCCGACCGGAGCAATAACAGGGATAAAACCTTTGCCCGAAAGTGTATTTATAATGTCAGGGTCAATGCGGATCACTTCCCCCACGAGACCCGGGTCGATAATCTCCGGAGGTTTGTTTTCATCCTCCTGATGCATGATATAATGCTTTTTCGCCAGAATCAGCCCTCCGTCCTTTCCGCTCAAACCTACGGCTCGTCCACCCTGCATATTAATCTGGGCAACAATGGATTTGTTGACCTTGCCTCCTAAAACCATCTCCACAACGTCCATGGTGCGTTCATCAGTAAGCCGCATACCCCGAACAAACCGGGGCCGAATTCCCATCTGATCCATGACTGAGTTAATTTGAGGTCCGCCGCCATGAACCACCACAGGATTGATACCAATATATTTGAGCAGTACAATATCATTTGCGAAATCCTGTTTGAGCTGTTCATCCACCATAGCATGGCCTCCGTATTTGATTACGATGGTCATTCCATAAAAGTGCCGGATATATGGCAACGCTTCAATAAGTATGTCTGCAATCTGGGTCATGTCGTTCACTTATCGTCTAACTGTTGGCTCGGTCGTAGCAGGCTATAGAATATATCGGCTTAAATCTTCGTTTTCCTTGATATCCTTCAGTTTGTTTTCCACATGGGTTTTATCAATCACTACCTTCTTTTCAGCAACATCCGGAGCATCAAAAAGGATATCTTCCAATAGATATTCCATCAGAGTATGAAGTCTTCGTGCACCGATGTTTTCCGTTGCCGTATTGACCTCCTCTGCTATTCGGGAAATCTCTTCCACAGCATCGTCTGTAAAAGAAATATCAACACCCTCCGTTCGCAAAAGGGCTACATATTGAAGAAGAAGCGCATTTTTCGGCTCGGTCAAAATCCTGATAAATTCTTTATAACCTAACGAATCCAGCTCAACCCGGATTGGAAAACGACCTTGCAATTCCGGGATTAAATCTGAAGGTTTAACGGTATGAAATGCTCCAGAGGCAATAAACAAAATGTGATCCGTTTTTATAGGACCATATTTTGTATTAACGACACTTCCCTCAACAATAGGCAGTAAATCCCTTTGCACACCCTCGCGAGATACGTCCGGACCATGGCTATGGTCCTTTCCGGCAATTTTATCGATTTCATCTAAAAATATTATTCCATACTGCTCCACCTTTTCAATTGCCTGGCTGATGACTTTATCCAAATCAACAAGGTTCTGAGCTTCTTCCTGGGCAAGAATTTTCATACCCTCTCTGATCTTGACCTTACGGCGCTTGCTTGTTTTAGGAAGAATATTGCTGAACATATCCTTAAAGTTAATGCCCATTTCCTCCATACCCACATTGGAAAAAATTTCCACCATAGGCAAGGAACGGTCCGGAAGATCAAGATCCACATAGCGCTCATCGAGCTTACCTTTGCGAAGCATGCCTCTTAGCTTTTCACGGGTACCCTGGGCCTCGTCAGGATTATGGGTCACGATTTCAAATGCGGTTTCTCCGGTATTGTCACTTTTACTTTGAGGTTGTCCTCCGGTTTTGGGCAAAAGGATATCGAGCATTCGTTCCTCGGCAATCCGCCCGGCCTTTTCCTGAACCGCCTCTTGTTCCCTGCCTTTAAGATCATTGACGGTAAGTTCAAGAAGATCCCTGACCATGGATTCGACGTCTCGGCCCACATAACCGACTTCGGTAAACTTTGACGCCTCAACTTTAGCAAAGGGAGAATCCGTTAATTTGGAAAGTCTTCTGGAAATTTCTGTTTTCCCAACTCCGGTAGGCCCGATTAGAATAATGTTTTTGGGAGCAATCTCATCTTTGAGGTGCTCTTCTACATGACGACGTCGCCATCGGTTTCGAAGGGCAATGGCCACCGAGCGCTTTGCCTTTTGCTGGCCAATGATGTATTTGTCTAGTTCTTTAACAATTTCTACAGGTTTCAGGTCACTCATGATTTATTCCGTTTGGGTCGATAAGTGGTTTTTATAATTCTTCAACTACAAACCAATTATTAGTGTAAATGCAAAGGGATGCCGCAATGGCCATGGATTCTTCAACAAGACGTTTAGCATTCAAATCACTATGTTTTATAAGTGCCGCGGCAGCAGCCCTGGCCGCGGTTCCTCCCGAACCGATACCGATAATGTCTTCATCGGGTTCGATCACATCGCCGTTTCCTGAAATAAGAAACATGTTGGTCTTGTCCACGGCGATTAAAATTGCTTCCAGGCGGCGCAGATACTTATCGGTTCTCCAATCCCTGGCAAGCTCCACAGCACTTCGGGTCAAATTGCCGTTGTATCGTTCCAGCTTGGCCTCGAATTTATCATACAAGGTAAATGCATCGGCGGTGGCACCGGCAAATCCGACAATAATCTGATCATTATAAATTTTACGTACTTTTTTGGCATGATGTTTGATGACCGTATCATTTAAAGTCACCTGACCGTCGCCTGCGACCGCAATTTTTCCATCTTTCCGCACTGCCAGTATTGTCGTACCATGATAATTCATCACTTGCTCTCCCGGACTTGATTTGAGTGGAAATAAATTTTCATTCTAAATCACCTATCGCCTTGGATGGGTCTTATCATAGGTCTCCATCAGTTTATCGATACTCACATGGGTATACCTCTGGGTCGTTGAAAGGCTTTTATGTCCCAATAGCTCCTGAACCGCTCTTAGATCCACCCCGGCATCAAGCATGTGAGTTGCAAATGAATGCCTGAGCGCATGAGGCGAAACAGGTGCCGGCAAGGCACATTCTTTAACGATTTTTTCAAGAATTCGTCCGATGGATCTTGTGGTCAAGCGCCCGTTGTTTTTATTTAAAAAAAGAGGGCCGTTGCTATCTGGTACGCCTTTTTTTATCTCCAGTTGTTTTCTGTAAGTTTTAACGAAAGACAGGGCCTTGTTTCCAACCGGAACCACTCTTTCTTTATTACCCTTGCCCAGAACGCGAATCAGCCTTTTGGTGAAATCAACATCGAACACATCGAGTCCTGCAAGCTCAGAAACCCGAATGCCCGTGGAATAAAGCATTTCAAAAATAGCTCTGTTTCTCAAGTTCAATACGCCATCCATTTTTATGGAATCGAGCAAACGAAACATTTCATCCACCGGCAGATAAACTGGAATTGTTTTTTCCCGTTTGGGTGTCGCGACCAATTTAGCCGGACTGACTTTAATATGGCCTCTTTTAACCAAATACCTGAAAAACGAACGTATGCTTGAAAGTTTACGAGCGGTTGTGGACTTCTTATTTTTTTTATATAAAACTCCAAGAAAACCACGAATCGTCAAAGGGCTGATCAGATTCAAATCAGTAACGTTTAATTTTGCCCCGCTTCCGGCCATATCGGTTTTCAAATATTGATAAAATTCCTCTAAGTCCCGCTGATAAGCCCTGCAAGTATTTGCGGAATAACCTTTTTCAGTGGAAAGGCTGATGAGAAAAGATTCAATCAACTGCCTAAGGGTTAAATCTTCCATGGAATGTGCCGGCTCTTTAATCGACTCTTCGTGTCTTCTTTTTCAGCCGGATAATTCTTTTCCGATACAAAGCAGCCATTTTCGAATCATCCCCATCGAGAAAACCATCACGTTTAATTTTGAGCTCCCGTATTTTCTGCTTTATGTCGCGCACTTTACCACTGGATTTTTTGGCCGAATCTTCTGAAATTCCCCTTGCATTTCTGATTTCACCGATCAGTTCATTTTTATTCATGCCATGCACGCCTGTGATGCCGGGAATTTCCATTGCCAAAGTTCGTAGTTCAGTAGCAGTCATTTTTTCCAAGGGTTTTTCTTTGACTTCTTTTTTTTTACCTGCCATGTTTTATAAAGCCTCCTTCATCTGGTGTAAAAAGCACAAGCGGAGGCTGTCTGAAAAGCCTCCGCTTTCACGTAATCTTAACAACGGCTCCGAAAGTTTTATTTAACCATTTTTGTGTTATTTAAAATCAGTCACAAAAAAATGTAACCATTCAATTTTAAGAATCTTTTATCAATATTTTAAAAGGAATCAATTAAAACATTTTTTCATGTTTTGTCAATAGGGTTGTCATGGGTCCATAATCTTCATAATCTTTTGGACATCCTCCCATACATCCTTTTTTTTAACCGGATTTCTCAGTAAATACGCTGGATGATATGTCGGCATAACCTTTATTCCTTTATAATCAAAAAACCTTCCTCTCACCCTGGAAATAAACACCTCTTTTTCTAAAAGAGCATTTGCGGCAACACTACCAAGAGCACAAATAAAATCAGGTGAAATCGAATCCAATTGTCGTTTCAGAAAAGGAAAGCACGCCTTGATTTCGTCCGGTTGGGGATTTCGATTTTCAGGCGGACGACATTTAATGACATTGCAAATATAAATCTGGTCACGGGATAGTTTCATGGCCTCGATTATTTTAGTGAGCAATTGTCCTGCTCTACCAACAAATGGTTCTCCCTGCCGGTCTTCATCGTATCCGGGACCCTCACCCACAAAAACCAGCTGAGCGTCTGGGTTACCGGTTCCAAAAACAATATTGGTTCGGCCTTTCCAAAGTTTGCATCGTCTACAGTCTCCCAAATCATTTCGAATTTGCTCAAGGGTTTCCGACCGACACCCTGATTTGGCTGACGCCCAATCCTCGAGGATACGGTACGTCCGTTCGGAGGGATCATACCCCTTACACCCGCATCGGGCCATAAACCTTAGTGTATTACTAAAATCCTCTATTACAGCCGCTACAGGATTATTTAAGGATTTTTGCACAATATTATTTAATTTGTTTTGCGCTTAAACTATGGATTCTATCTAATAATTCATGGGCGACATTATTTTTTTCCATAGAGTCAAGAGATTCAGAAGTACCATTTCGATAAAAAAACGTTACCTTGTTTGTTTCCGAATCGAAACCGGAACCGGGTTTACCCACGATATTTCCTACAATAATATCCAGATTTTTTTCAGCAAGTTTTTTATTGGCATATTTTTCAAGTTCTTGAGTCTCCGCAGCAAACCCAACAAGAATCTGCCTTTGTTTTTTTTCACCTATTGTCTTTAAGATATCCTGGGTCCTTTCAAATTCAACTACCAGATCCCCGCTCTCTTTCTTGATTTTATGGGATGACATAATTTTGGGTCTGTAATCTGAAACAGCCGCACTTTTAATAATGATACCCGCTTCTTCTATGTGAGAAAATACTGCAAAAGCCATTTCCTCAGCAGTGCGCACTTTGATAACCGACACATTGACAGGGTCCGGAAGACATGTCGGACCTGTCACAAGGGTGACATCCGCCCCCCGGTGCTCCGCAGCCCTGGCAATGGCATAACCCATTTTTCCTGAGGATGGATTGCTTATAAAACGGACCGGATCCATGGGCTCCTGGGTCGGGCCCGCAGTAACCAGAACCTTTTTCCCTATAAAATCCTTATTTGTCAGTTGATTTATAATTCGATCCAAAATTAATTCGGGTTCAGGAAGGCGCCCCGGTCCGGTAGTTCCACATGCCAGTTCTCCGGCACCCGGCTCAAGAATAATGTAACCATCTGATTCCAGAATATCCAGGTTTCTCTGCACTGCGCGATTTTCATACATATGGGAATTCATGGAAGGGCAAACTATCCTGGTACATGTAACCGCGAGTATGAAAGTACTCAAGGCATCGTCTGCGATACCGTTTGCAAGTTTGCCGATCATATTTGCCGTAGCAGGTGCGATTACCGCAATATCGGCCTCCTGGGCCCATTCAATGTGTTTAAAACACGTATCGTCATTTTCATTAAAAAGGCCGGAGAATACCGGAACTCCCGATAGCGCATGAAAGGTCAGAGGCCCGACAAACCAGGATGCATTTTCCGTCATAATTACCCTCACATTTGCTCCCTGCTTTTTCAAGCCTCTTAAAAGCTCAACGGCCTTGTATGCCGCAATACCCCCGCATACCCCCAAAATAACTTTTTTTCCGTGAATTCCAGGTTTCATGACATCAAATGCTCTGATCTTTAGTAAATCTCACCCCCGGACCAGTGTTTAATTAAAAATGGTAGAAACATCTTCTTTTGATGCCGGAGCCATCCATACTTCAACACGTGTAAGAAAAGTATATTCCTCTATCCTGATCACACAAACCCGATTTTCTTTTTCAAAAATCAGGATCATTGGACTGAATTTGATAGCGGCTTTAGATCGCCAATTATCTTTGGCCATATTACTCTCAAAAAATCCAGCCAAAGAACTTCCGTCATAACGTCCTTCAAAAACCAGAAGGCCGGCAGCAAAACCAGGTGTTCTGTATACAGTGGATCGTTTCATTTTTACTTTTAGTTCCCCCGGAATGAGTACATCAGGGAAATCGAAATATTGATTATGTCCTGATGATTTACTTTCCAGTGATTTTGTTTGTGTTGCCGCACTCTCTTTCTTTACCGATGTTCCGGTGCACCCAAAAAACATGATCAATAAAACAACCATCATTGCGGATAATATAACACTTTTTTTCATGAAAACTCCTTTAAGACTTTTGGTTTAAAAAAGAAAATCATCTTTTTTGAAGGATTTTCGGTTTCGAAAACTCCAACAACTAATTGAGCCATTTGGCTTTTACCATTTTTTGATTTAAAATCATACAAACTTTTCTTATTCTCATTGTCAAATATAACATAACCTCATTGGATCTGATTATTTAACTTTATTTCAAGGCTTCTATAATAACTTTCACAATACGCTGCTGATCTTCGGCCTCTAGATAAGGGTGCATCGGGAGGCTGAAAATCCTCTCCGCGCAGTCTTCACTCACAGAAAATGCACCGGGTTTATATCCAAGAAAGGCAAATGCCTTTTGCAGGTGTAATGGTTTCGGATAATAAACGGCAGTTGGAATCCCTGATTCTTTAAGTTTTTCCAATAGCAATTGCCGTTGAGCATAATTTTCTGCCAAAACAGAATATTGTGCCCATGCGGATATCATTTTATCTGGTATGACAGGTGTTTTCAAGGATGTTTCCAAAAGCAGTCGCGAATATCTCTCTGCCACTTCCTGCCTCATCCTGATTTCCTGGGGAAAAATATCGAATTTGCACAAAAGTATAGCTGCCTGAATTGTGTCCAGACGGCCATTGATACCGATTCTCACATTTTCGTATCTATGATTTCCCTGGCCGTGGTTTCTCAGTGAGACCATGATCTCATTCAGATCATTGTTGTTGGTAAAACACATCCCACCGTCGCCATAACCTCCTAAAGGTTTTGCCGGAAAAAATGAAGTGCAGGCAATGTCTCCGAATGATCCGGCTTTTTTTCCATGATATTGAGCGCCAAATGATTGTGCGGCATCTTCTATGACAAAAAGATTGTATTGTCCGGCAATTAAATTAATTTCATCATAATCCGCCGGAAGTCCGAAAAGATCAACGGTGATGATTCCTTTTGGTTTTAATCCCTTTGCTTGATTATGTATTTTAAAACCTTCGAGAGCTTGCTTAAGCTTATCAGGATCAAGGTTGAAGGTATCAGTCCGGATATCCACAAAAACAGGGGTTGCCCCAAGAAGTGATATCACTTCGGCAGTGGCAATAAAAGTAAATGGTGTTGTAAAAACGGCATCTCCAGGTCCGACCTTCAATGCCATCAACGCAAGTAATAGGGCATCCGTACCTGATGAACATGAAAGTGCATGCTTTACTCCGGTAAATGAAGCCAAAACCTCTTCAAGCTCAACCATTTCCGGCCCCATAATGTATTGACCATGCTGGAGTATCCCTTGAATTTTTTCATCAAGTTTTGCTTTAATTCGTTTTTGCTGAACCACCAGATCTATGAATTGCATTAATTCTCCGTTCAAAATTATAATAAAGTCCCTCTGAAAATCTCCTAGTCATCAAACACCTGATAAAAGAGGTTTTAAGTTAGCCTAAACAAAGATGAAATTCAAACGATTTCATCATCTTTATAAAAAATCCAATCCAAAAATGAAAGCGCATGCTCCTGGAAATTATGGTTTAATTCAAGGTTATCTTTACCAAGAAAGCTTTTTATGATAGAAATTTCAAATAGTTCGAATTAAACCAACTTTACGGTTCGTTCTGACGAATTACCTACCCCATTTGGGAAACTTCTTGAAACAGGAAAATAAATGCAATGCAAAGCCCTCATAGTTGATGATGATCCCTTGCTGGTGATTTATTTAAAACTTCACTTTTCTGATAATGGAATTGAATCAGAAAGTGCATGTGATGGAATAGAAGCTATAGAAAAAATCAATATGTTCGAACCTGATATTATCCTTTCTGACATCATGATGCCACGAATGGATGGTTACGAACTTCAAAGTAAATTGCGCAAAAATCCGGATACCGAAAACATCCCCTTTGTTTTTCTGACTGCAAAAGCTGATATATCAGACCAGCTCAAGGGTTTCAGGACGGGTGTTGATGACTACGTGTGCAAACCTTTTGAAATTCATGATCTTGTCCGACGACTGCAGCGTGCGATAAAGCGCACCGAACAAATCAGAAGTTTCCAAACAAAAGCCGATTTCAGTGGCAATCTTTCTCAAATAATATGGACTGATGTTTCTCAAGTTATCGAATTGAATTACAAAACCGGCGAACTTCTCTTTATATCCCCTGCGAGAGAACATATCGGCAGAGTATTCTTTAACAATGGGCGGTTAATCAACGCACAAGCCGGTCATTTTGAAGGAGAAGAAGCTTTCTTTTCGCTCATGACGATTAAAGAAGGTTTATTCGAATTTTTCAGCAAAACAATTGATACTTCCCCACTGATAGAAAGCAGTAACACCTCAATGTTCCTAAAAGGGGCAAGCATGGTCGAAGAATATCAGAGTTTATGTAAGCTGTTTCCAGATTTGAATGTAATCGTAAAATTAACCGGAAACAAAATTCCTGTCGAAATCAAAAAAAATATCGACAATCAATTGCTGTTAAAAATTTTTTCGCTTATTGATAAAAAATATTCGGTCGGAAGTATTTTACAATCAGGCGGCATGAGCCCCATTAGAGCTGCTTCAATACTTTTAGGTCTTTTTAAAAGAGGCTGTCTGGAAATTGGGGATTATAAATCAGGTGTCATTGAAAAAGATTACCAGTCCTTTTCGGTTATCATCGATAAGGAGTTGATGACAGTTATGATCAATATTGAAAAACGATCTCTCACAGGCATTCTGGAATTTCGAAACCGAGCTGAACCCCAAGCTGTTTTTTTTCAAAATGGTCTACCTGTTCACGCATTTTATGGAAAAGTGACAGGGGAAAAAGCCCTTTTCCGTATTTTTCGTGAGCAGGGAGGACTTTTAAAATTTCTTCGGCAACCAGTATCGCAGCCTTCGACTATTGAAAAATCCCTTACAGATCTACTACATGAGTGCGCTAAGGAAATTCAAAAATTTCAAAAAGTCAACAAGGGGTTTTTTAACAAAAAACTTACCGTTAATGATCAAAAATTTCGGAAATTTTCCAAATATAAAAGTATACCCGAATTTCGAAATTTTATTGCTTTGGTTCAACAATATGCCAAGGTTTGCGATGTCATTGAAAAAAGTCCACTTACCGACAGCGTCACTTATGACCGAATCAATTATCTGTTAAAAATCGGCATACTGGAATTTAAAGAAAAAACATGAACTATTATGGACAATGATCATTTTTAAAATTGACCCTTGGAGACATCATGAAAGGTAAGATCCTTATTGTCGACGATGATCTGTTGCTTGTCAAAATGCTTGAAATACGGTTCACCAAGGAAACCTTTGTAACTTATTCACTGAATGACGGTGGTGAAGTTTTGGAAAAAATCCATCAGATTAAACCGGATGTTATTATTGCGGATATTATGATGCCGCGCATGGATGGATACGAACTTCGCCGGTGCTTATTAAAAGATCCTGCAACGGCATTTATGCCTTTTATTTTCCTGTCAGCCAAAACAAGCCCTTCAGATCAGTTAGAAGGTTTTCGAATGGGAGCAGATGATTATATTTGCAAACCTTTTGACCTTGAAGACCTTATTACCCGGGTAAAAAAAGTTATCAAACGAGCAGTAAGGAAAAGATTTTTCGATACCCGGGCGGATCTCAGCGGTAACCTAACCCAACTGAAACTCGTGGATATTATTCAACTCATTGAACTTAATCATAAAACAGGTGAACTTATCTTTAAAAACCCAAAAGGAAAACGAGTAGGGAAAGCCTTTTTTAAACATGGAAACCTAATCAATGCACAAAAGGGCCTATTAAATGATGAGGAGGCTTTTTACGGCCTCATGGCGGAAAACAAGGGTTATTTTGAATTTTATGTAACTTCCGTTAATGTTTCGCAAACAATAACACTACCCAATATGTCTATCCTTTTAAACGGGAGCCGGCTAATCGATGAGTCTTCATTGGAAGTTCAAAAAGGATTCACTGACCCAAAAGTTCAAATGGATAATGGAGTTGGTTAAATCTGATTAAATAAAAAAAGGAGTTTGTATGACTGCATCATCAGCTGAAACAAAAAAAATCACCCTGGCCCTGCAAGGCGGAGGTTCTCATGGGGCTTTCACATGGGGAGTGCTTGATAGACTTTTGGAAGATGACCGAATTGAAATCGAAGGTATCAGTGGAACAAGCGCCGGTGCAATGAACGCCGTTGTGCTTACCTACGGATATGAAATCAATGGAAGGGAGGGGGCCAGGAAAGAACTGCGAAAATTTTGGAAAGCCATCAGTCTGAAAGGCGCATTCAGCCCTTATCATTCCGGCATATTCAATCCGCTTGGTACAGACTGGTCACCGCTGGCATTGTGGTTTGATCTGCTGTCCCAAACCTTATCACCATACCAGATGAATCCTGGTAATTTCAATCCACTGCGTGATATGCTCGAGGAAACCATCGATTTTGATCAACTGAGGAAATGCGGAAAAATCCGGCTTTTTATTTCTGCCACCAATGTCAATACCAATCATCTTCATATTTTTACCAACAATCAAATCTCTCTGGACGTTCTGATGGCCTCGGCCTGCCTGCCCTATATTCACCAGGCGGTCGAAATTGATGGAGAGTATTTCTGGGATGGCGGATTTATGGGCAATCCAGCTCTGGAACCGCTGGTACGCCGGTGTGAAACATCAGATACCATCATTGTTCAGGTCAACCCTACCTTTCGGGAACAACTTCCCCGATTTGCCCTAGATATTGCCGACCGTCTCAATGAGATTACATTCAATTCCAATTTGATGCGTGAAATTCGATCTTACGTGGATGTTACCAGAATGATCGAAATGGGACAAATTCATGATCCGCGGATAGAACGCGCCTATTTTCATATTATTCCGATAGGTCAGGAACTGGGTCGTTTGGGAGTTCGGAGCAAACTTGACACCAGTTGGACTTTATTGAGCCGTCTTTTTTCGGTGGGAAGACAACAGGTGGAATACTGGCTGGCAAATCATTTTGATGATATCGGCCTGCGATCCACCTTGAATCTGGATGAATGGACGCCCACGGAAGACATAATTAACGGAAAGTGCTCATAAATACCGGATCACTTTGTTTTAAATATTTAAGAGGTTTAAAAAAATGGCCGGGATCATTGGCATACTGATATCACTGGGAATACTGATTTATTTGGCTTACCGAGGAATCAGCGCACTTATTGTAGCGCCTCTCATGGCTATTTTAGCGGTTCTTTTAAGTTCCGATCCTTCTGTTCTTGGAAGTTACACCCAGATATTTATGCCGGCTCTTGGGCAATTTGCCATTCTATACTTTCCTCTTTTTCTTCTGGGGGCGATATTTGGTAAACTCATGGATGATTCGGGTTCAGCCCAAGTCATTGCAGAGCGTATTGTGGAAACCCTGGGTAAAAACCGGTCAATCCTGGCCATTGTATTGGCATGTGCTATTTTGACCTATGGCGGCGTTTCCCTTTTTGTGGTGGCTTTTGCCGTATATCCCATCGCAGTGGCAATGTTTCAGGAAGCCGACATTCCCAAAAGACTGATTCCGGCCACCATTGCGCTGGGGGCATTCACTTTCACCATGACCGCTTTGCCGGGAACACCGGCCATTCAGAATGCCATCCCCATGCCGTATTTCAATACGACTCCTTTTGCTGCACCATTTATTGGTATCATTGGCGGCATCATTATGTTTGTTTTAGGAATGCTGTGGTTGTCTCGCCGGGAAAAAAGCGCCAGAGAAAAGGGTGAAGGCTTTGGTGAAGATCATGATGAAGCCCGAAGGCCCGAGATTTCCAAAAATATACGGGATTATGCCCAGTGTGAAAATTTTGATGTGATGGAAATTACACAGGATGACCGTGCCATCACACAGAACATGCCGAATTTTTTAATTGCGATCTTACCGGTGGTCCTTGTTATATTTATAAACTATCTATTTACCCGCTTTATCATTCCCGCAATGGATACATCATACCTGTTGCTCCCCCAATACGGCTCCTCCGATATCAATGCCGTCCGCGGTGTCTGGTCCATCATCAGTTCTCTGGTAATATCAATTGTCATTCTCATTTTATTAAACATGAAAAATTTTCCTAGCATCAGGCGAACATTGGATGACGGCGCAAACGCATCGGTTCTGCCATTGTTTAATACAGCTTCTTTGGTGGGATTCGGTGCGGTTATCGCATCATTGCCGGCATTTGAACTGATCCGGGATTTGGTTTTAGGCATAGCACCGTCAAATCCCCTGATATCTTTATCTGTTGCGGTCAATATTCTTGCCGGAATCACAGGCTCGGCATCGGGAGGGATGAGCATTGCACTGCAAACGCTGGGAGATAGATACCTGGAACTCTCGCAATCGGCCGGAATCAGTCCCGAACTGATGCATCGTGTAACATCTATTGCCACAGGAGGCCTGGATGCATTGCCTCAAAATGGTGCGGTCATAACCCTGTTAACCATCTGCAAGTTGACACACCGACAATCTTACGGTGATATTTTCGTCGTTGCGGCAGTAGTACCCGTTCTGGCACTTGTTGTCGTAATTATCCTTGGAACTTTTTTGGGAAGTTTTTAATTTTATTAGTCTCAAATAGGGTTAAAACCTCCGCCTTTCAGGCGGATAGATTTATCATTCAAGATATGATAATTCAAGAGCCTGAAAGGAGGGTTTATGGATTTTCGGTATGGAATCCACACGGTATTCAATATGGAATACCATTTTTTATGGACCGTGGCGTCTTTTACATTTGATTCAATCGGTTGGATCGATTTTCACTCAAGCTGACTTAGCTGTCCGGCCATGTACTGGTAAAAATTATCTCTTGGCTCCTACCTGGAAAAACAGCCTCGAAACTATGCATGGGAGCCTTGGAATTCTTCAATAAAATCCTCTTTGTCCTCACGCTCAATCAAATTTCGGAATCTGATAGGGATCGTCTTGTATTCTGCATTCCACCAACATAGCTCACCTTCTGTTTTCGCGGTTTTTTCCGAAAAATATAGCAGGCTAAGTAAGTAGTGTTGTGCAACGTAAAAATTAACTAAATATCGTTGTAGGGATAGTTCACCGCATAACAATTGATTCTACAGTTTCCGGTAAACATCAAGGTTCGATTTCCGGCGTCTATCCATTTTTTTCCACAATCCCTGAATCCAGGCTCGCCGTACTCCCACTTTTTCGCTTTACTGACGATATACACACATAAAATTATTCTCTCAAGATTATCCAATTCGGTCAGTATCGATTGTCAATTAATCCGCCTCTGAGGAAGTAATTAAAGATTTTCCGCTCCTACCTCACCCGAATAACGCACAGCCTTCCTGCTTAAATCTTTCGACCATCTCTATTAGTTCCTCTTCCGTCGTCTCGAAATACTCGGCTATACACGTCAGGCACATCATCCGTTCAATCTTCGGATGGATGAGTTTCTTGTTTAGTCCAATTTCATTCTTTGAAATTCTTCTTTGTCGCAATAGGCACAATTGATTTGCTTTCCTCCGCTCATTGTTCTCCCTTGAGTAACGTGTATGCGGCTAAGTTCTTCCCTCCGTATTCAAGCGGGTCTATCTTCTGCAATTGCTGCCGGATCACCGTGCGCATCTGCACGGCCGGACGCAGACAGTATCGCTTGAACTCCCCCTTGTCGATGCTGTCTAGCACTGTGACATGCGGAAACAGCAATTTAAGGTAGGCCGTGCACAACCGTAAAACCGCTTCCGTGTCGCGGGTGTCCGCCTCGGGAGGATATTCCACCAGCCTTTCAACGACATGCCGGTAAATCAGTGTTTCTGCTGGTTGGCGCAGCAGATGCATGATTTCGGAAAAATACTCTGTGTTCAGCGCCCAGCCGTTGATTTTCAGGTTCTCACTCATGCGCGGGATGTCGCGCCCTCGGATAAAACCGTGGAACCGGTCCAGTAATGCCGACTCATGAAACACTTTAGGCAGCCTCTGAAACATGTCTCTGGTTTCGTCCATCTCTGTTTGCGGGATGTTCCCCAGCAGGATCACACCAGCACCGCCAATGATACGGTTCTTGCCGACCGTTATCTCTCCACTTTCCATGTAGGCTTTAAGCCCGCCCTGCATCTCGTTCGGGTCGTGGAATTTGATCGACTGGATTTCGTCCAGCGCTACAAAGTCGTTCGACGCGATCAGACCGGGGCTCTTTCCATTGATGTCGCCGAACATTTTCGCCCGCGTCAGCGTTCCCCCGCTGACCAGCCATCCGTATTTCCCTACCTGCCCGAACAGATAGGACTTGCCTGTGCCCTTGGGGGCCAGTTCCACCAGATTCAGGCGCGGTTCGATGAACGGCAGCGGGCGCGTCAGCACCGTGTGTTTCTGTACCCAATCTTCGTATCCCGCCGGGTTGTAATCAATCGCTCCCAACACAACATCGATCCACTCCTCAGTATTAAACTCACTGCGAGCCTCTCTATAGGCGTCCAGATCGATCGTGTACGGACAGAAATTCTTGTACTCTAAGAGCGTGAAGCATCCTCGCGGATTCTCGCCGTCCGGGGTTCGGTATCCCAGTTGTACCAATCCCCAGCCCCCAGCCGTTTTTATAACTTCTTCTTTGATCCGCTCCCAGACATAATCCTCGATCAGCGTTTCAGTATGCCCAAGCCCCAATTCCGGAATCGCAAACGTGTACTCGTCTGACCGCACGCTAAATTGGATTTCAATTTTGGCCAGAAACTTCTTCGTGTGCCCCTCACTTCGCGCCGCGTCCTTCAATTCAAGCAAATTTTCACGGCGCGGGATGATTTCGTAAATGTATTCTCGTAAAGCCTCAGCATCGTGAATTTTACCGTCAGACCCAGCTTTGCGCTTCAGAATCCAATCCCGCAAAAACGACGGTATCGACGCCGCCTTGAAAATTGCCACAATGTTCGGGTCCTTACAGACCGTCGTGTCTTGGAATGCCGCTCGCAATTTTTCAGTATCGACCATGGTTGATTGCCCTATTTTAACTACAGGTCAAAGTCGTCTTTCTCAACAATCTGCACACGTTTGCCGCCGGTCTTCGCTTTCGGCATGAACTGCCCTGTCCTCGAGAAAACCACAACCGGCGTCAGTCGCTCCTCCAGAGTCGCCCCGCCGTGAAGCTCAAAACCCTGTCCGCCGCCCTTCTTGGGCAGCCGGTTATACCCGCGCACCACCCACTGCCTGCCGTCCAACGTTTCCTCCAGTTCCGGCGGACATCCACCTTGCTCCGCCCGCTCACGGTAGCGCCAATCGGAGACTTCCGCGCCAGCCTCACAAACAAGGGTCTGCGCCAGCCTCGGTTCGGATTGCCACGCTAACACCGCAAGCCGAGAACTCCCGTGGTCTGCTGTGACAAGTACTCTTTCAAACCGTACCAGCCCCTCCGCTACACGCCGCAGCACCTCGCCGCCGATCACATCCAGCGCCGCTGCCAGATTTTCCTCCGCGCTTCGAGCCTCATGCGCCTCCACGCCATTGTGCACGATGTTGTCAAACCGCTTGATGTCCGGCAACCGCCGCGCGAGGTCTGGCCAATGGATGTTGTTGAATCGCGTTGTTGTCGGCAAATGCACCTCGCCGACCGCAATCGAATCCACGCCGATATTCCGCTCCCGCGCCAGCGCCACCAACATCGATAACCACTCCGCGCCCATCGCGTCCACCACTAGCAACGCGCACCCGTTGTCCAAAGCATACCGTTGCACCATCGCGTCCCGCGATTGCACCGAACTCGAAGGAACCACCTGTTGCGCCCTCTCGTAAAACTCCGGCGTCACGCGGCCAACCATTTTTAGTTCCCGGTATACCCTGAAATACTCTTCCAGTGCCTCATCGCCGAAAACGAGATCTGCATTCAAATACGTTGCCGCTTCTGGATACACGACTTTTACAGCGTTTGACACAATGCCGTCCACATGATATTTAGTCAATTATTATTATCCTTTCGGGGCAGGTTTGGATTGATACCGGCACTTTTCGTTCTAAGCGACAAGCCAGAACCTGTTATGATCAACCGGCCAAATAGAACAGCCGGATTGTATTATGATATCGTGGATACGAAAGACTTTCAGCAGGAAATCAGTCAACCCAAGAAAGAAAAAGCCGTTTATAGAGCCCAGAGCAGGATGCTTAATAATTTTGTGTCCGTCGCCCGCGACTCCGTCGACACGAAAATGATCAGGGCAATGCTGCGTTTCTTGCTATCCACCCTATAGACGATTATGAATGGCTTACGAATGATTTCACGGATTAGCAGGATCATCGAACTCCGGAACTATTCGACCGGATTCGGGAAAATCGGCTAATTGCTCCACAGCTTGAAATAGGCTCATGACGAATCGTTGGGCTGCAGCAGAGCTGTCCCCGGCAATAAATGCAGCAATTCCCTTAAGATCATTTTTAGCACTGGGAGACCAGATCAGCTTGAAAGCCATTCCGTGATCTCCTCTTTAACTCGCTCGTGGGAAATACACTTACCTTCATCAAGCTCGCGAAAGCCTTTCCGTACACCAGCCACGAAGTTAATTCTTTCCTGGATTTGCTCCCAGGTAGCGTCTTCCGGAAGCTCCTGAATACTTAATGGCTATTTCTTTGGTGCTCATGTTCAAACCTCCTCATTTTTAGTGGAATTAATCCGCTGATTATTTGTTAACCCATTATATGAGGACAGGTCAACTATCAATACCGCATCGCGTATGGCGCTGTGTTCAATCTTGCCACCGATGATCATACAGACCACATTGAATTTTGACTTATAGAGGAGCTGCGATCCTCAAAAGAGATAACCCAGAAAGAATATCTGAAAAAGGCCGGGCCGATGTTTAAGTCTACGCAAATCCAATGGGACATTAACAAGCAGGAAAGTCTGTTAAATTCTTCCAAATCTTGAATGCCGGGTTAGCGTTCAACTCGCTGGTTCCTTTGGAAGCTGCGCACCATGCCACACAGCAACAATCCAAACGGTCCCGCCGCTATTTTTATAAAAAAACCGATACGGTGAAACAATCACCTCCCGATAGGGAAGATCTGGAAACTCCGGTATAATTCTTCCGGATTCAGGAAAATCCTCAAGCATTCGCAAGATCTTTTCGGTTCTAATTCGAAAACTAGCCGCAGCTGAAAATTTATCCCGTCGAATATATGAGAGGGCAGAAAGAAACTGTGTCCGGGCAGAAGTGGTAAAGCGGATGTTCACGAGGATTTCTCGGCTAAAAACGAATCCGCTTCAGCAAGAACATGGTCCAGATCATATCCCTCATCCATTTCTATTTCCCTATCTCCCTTGGCCAAAAGGCGCAAAATCTCTTTTTCATGTTCAGATTTCTCATACGCCTCGACACTGATTAGTACCGCAGTTGCCCGCCCCCGCTGTGTAATAACCAATGGTTCTTTTTTGTTTTGTAATTGTTTCAAGACATTAGCGGCATTCTGCCGCAATTCACTCACTGGAATGATGTTGAATAATTTACCCATAGCGTACCTCCTATTGTATTTTTAAACGTACCACCAATTGCAGAAAAAGACAAGGTTTTATAAATGCCATAGGTATGCCGAGAAAATGTGGAAAAAACCTCGTTGCCAAGTGTGTATAAAGATCAGCTTTGAAAAGGGGGGCGGGGGATTTTTAAAATTGCAATGCAAAATCGGGGTTTATTTTACCTAAAATGAGCGATTTCAATTGCGGAAATCTCTTAACGTCATACCGGCAAAGCCTGTTCCGAGCTTAACCGGGAGCCGGGCACGAAGAGAAGATTTTAAGCGCTATCCATGTGGATTCAAGATGTTGGTTTTTCTGGATGCCGGATCAAGCCCGGAATCCAGAAAACTTTTGATTGCCGAAATAACTTCTTACCAAAAAATTATTTTATCAGCTTCTACATATCCCTGCCAAACCTGTGGAAGCTTTAAAGGGGTTATAAAATCTTCAATATTTGACGTGTCATCTATCGTTTTGGCAAATCCATCAAGAACATTGGCTGTGCCGCAAGAGTAAATATTAACTCCCAATTGGGCTATCTGAAAACGAGCCATTTGTTCTAAATTGTCCGGCAAATCGGAAGCTGACAGGCCCTCCAGTTGGCCGGCGATCAAATCCTTTGCCTCAGAGGTGACAGGAATTTTGGCCAGCTCTCCTTTTCTGGTGATACTCACACTATTGGGCCCATAAAATATGGTGACATTGGGAACATGACTGATTTGTTTTGCCATAAAAGCATCCAGATAGGCAGCATACTGACTGTAAGCCTTGATGCTGTCTACAACAATCAATAAGTTTTTCATGTTGTCCATTTTCAATTTCTCCTTTTTTGGTGGGTGATCATTTTACCCCGATTTTGCAAAGCAATCAGCAGGTTTTCTTCGGGCAGACATGCTTTTAGGCCAATTCCAATGCAACATCGGGGTTCAGTTTTCGTGAATTTGATTTTGTTAGATTGGAAAAATTTGCGTATTCGAACAAGAATGATTTTGGGTACCAGTCCTCTAAACATTTTCAATAATTCAAAAGAAATTCCAGGTAATTGCCAGGGAATGTAGATTGAACATTAAAACGACAGCTCTTTTTCAGCTTTTTTGGCTCTTATGTCAGCACCGCATTCTTTGAAAATTTCTATCGCTTTTAAAAGATATTCCCTTGCCTTTAATTTATCTCCTTTGCGTTTTAACAGGTCTGAGTAGACCTTAAAATCTGCACCCAAATGCATCTGTTTCGAGTTTTGTTCATCACTTATAATTGCCTTTTTTATCCATTCTTCCGCTTCGGAAAGATGCTTATCATCAACGTTCAACAAAATTTCTCCAATAAACCTGTATCTCCAACCCTCCCAGAGTTTTATTTTAGCTTTTTCAGCATAATTATTTAAGTTTTCGAAATCTAACTTAGAATTTTCCAGTCTCACCATTGCACTGATCGCACCGAGTCTTAAAAACTCACTCCAGGAGCGGAAACCTCGGCAGTGTTCGACAAAAACAGCCGCTTTGGTATAGTGATCCACTGATTTTTGCCAGAGCTTCGTTTCATAGAAGAGTTGACCAAGTCCGGTTCGAGCTACTGCATTGAAAATATCGAGATTTATTTTTTCACAAAACTCGACACCCATTAAAAGATTTTTTTCAGCTTCCTCCAGCATACCTTTTTCCAGAAAGGTATATCCAACAGCAGTGTATGCCAGTGCCTTTGTATAGAAATCCCCACTCTCCTCAGCTATCCGGACAGCTTCTTTTGCCTTTTTTCCGGAGTGGTCTAGTTTTCCCCAAAATTGATAACAAAAAAAACTCAGGTAACTCAGGGTGGTGGACATACCCAACAGGTTTTTTCCTGCCTTGACAATACTG
>JAABTQ010000023.1 GCA_011389745.1 Desulfobacteraceae bacterium
GGATCACCCATGTTGTGTTTCCTTCCTTTTTTGCCATGGCGATAACAAAGTGCGGTACCCGGCGGAATCCCAGAAAGATATCACTGATATAAACTCCTTTTTTCATCACGGACAAAAACCAGTCCTCATCCTTGTAAATCCGGCCTGAAAGTTTGAAGGGGCCCTGGTAAGCGACATGGACCCCTTCCTGATTGAAAACCCCCAGGTCCACAAAGGCATTGGATTTTATCTGGAGACGCTCAAAGACTTTCAGGAGGTTTTCAGGTTCAGCCAGATAATCAAAATCATAGGAATGCAGAATAAATTCAAGGTCTGATCTTCTTTCCTGGAGAAAAAATTCAATCATATGCCGGTGGTCGTCCACAATTCGGCTTGTGCTTGAAATCGTTCTTTTTTCAAGAGCGGATGTAAAATAATAATAGCCGATACCCACTGTTAAAAAAAAAGGAATGAGCGGAACGAGGATCATGCAAACCAAAACCATTTTGCGAAGTTTCCCGTATCTTTGCTCACTTTCCATTTCGTCATTCTCCTCGTTCGTTATAACGCGATATTTTTTTATAGCCTGTTGAACCGCTTGACTTTTAAATCAAAATTGATAAACACTTCAAAAAGAGCAAAATGAATGCCAAAGAGAATGATTACCCGGATTGTTCCATAACCTGCTTAAAACAATTGAAATATATGACGCTTTCCATAAAAGGTCGGACAGGCAGGGTGTCTGAATTTTTAACAAGGTGTAAAAATATTATGAAAATATATTGGCCATAAACTCTATTATCTTTAAAGGAAGGAAAAAATCATGCCCATACCCGGAAACTTGCTGACTACCGCCATGGCTGTCATGCCTCACACGGATGTGGAACGGGCGCTTGAGATGGCACTGTCTCTGGATATACCGTTTTGGCCTCAGTTACCTTTATATAACTACTATGAAGACATGTATGTACAGGCTTCCGAAAATTTTCCGGGTATTATACTGGATATGGAAAAACGCCACCTGGGATTTTCCACGGATAAATTCATGGAAGAACTGGAAAATGCTATGGCAAGGTGGGGGGAAACAGATTTTTTTGATATCAGCAAAACCTATTCGGTGGTTTATCACAAATTTCTTGAACTGGATTTATCAAACTGTCCGGCAATTCGAGGTCAGTTGGAAGGTCCCATCAGTTTCGGTTTTAATGTTGCGGATGAAAACGATCGTCCCATTCTTTTTAATGATACCATTCGTCCGTTCATGCTGGAATTTATGGCAAGGCGAGTCAATGTTCAATTGCATCGACTCAAAAAACTGAATCCAAATGCCTTTATGTTTGTGGATGAGCCTGGTCTTCAATTTTTATTCAGCGCTATGGCAGGCTATGGAGATCAGGCGGCAAAAGGAGATATGGAAACTTTTTTTTCCATGATTGATCGGCCTCGTGGAGTGCATCTTTGCGGTAACCCTGATTGGGATTTTTTGCTGGGACTGGATCTTGATGTGCTTTCTTTGGATATCTACACCAACGCCGAAGTTTTCAGGTCATATGCCGGATCTATTAGAAAGTTTTTGGATCGGGGAGGGGTTTTGGTTTGGGGTATCATCCCCACAAACTATGAACCTTTTGAAAAAGAATCTTTGGATTCTCTCGAAGATATTCTTGAAAATGTCTGGTCTGTCCTCTCAAAAAAAGGCATTGACCGTGACTTTCTCATTTCCCGAAGCCTTCTTTCTCCCGCCACATGCTGTTTGGTCAATCCGGATAAGGAAAAAACCGTTGAAAAGGCTTTTTTACAAATTAAGGAATTTTCAAAAAGACTCAGGGAAAAATACGGGCTTTAAGGTTAGGCCTATCGGAATTGTTGATATTCCACAGAGTATCTATTGGCTTTATAGCTGAATTTCCTGACAGTCGTTTTAAGCAGCTTTGCCGCACTGGTGATATTGCCGCGGGTATTTTTGAGGGCATCGATAATCATTTCCTTTTCCAGGGAGGCCACGGCATCTTCCATTGACTGAGCAGGAAGCGTATCTGATTCGACTCCGGTCTGAAGTGTAGGGGGCAAATGATAGCTGTGAATGACACCTTCCTCACATAATAGTACGGCCCGCTCGATGCAGTTTTCCAATTCCCGAACGTTTCCCGGCCAGTGATATGCCATGAGCATATCTATGGCAGGGGTGGAAAAGCGTCTGATTTCCTTGCTGTTTTCTTTGGAGTATTTTTCCAGAAAATGGTCTGACAGGAGTAAAATATCGGTCTTTCGTTCCCTCAGGGGTGGAAGGTATATCGGGAAAACATTCAGACGGTAATACAGGTCTCCACGAAACGATTCCTCCTCTACAGCTTCTTCCAGATTTTTATTGGTGGCGGCAATGATACGGACATCAGCCTTGATTGTCTTGTGGCCGCCTACCCGTTCAAATTCCCTTTCCTGGAGCACCCGTAACAATCTAACCTGAACATCGAGGCCGATAGACCCGATTTCATCCAGAAACAATGTACCCTTATCGGCAATTTCAAATTTGCCCAGTTTCTTATTGATCGCACCGGTAAAGGATCCTTTCTCATGTCCGAAAAGTTCACTTTCGATAAGGTTTATGGGAAGAGCCGCACAGTTGACTTTAACAAAAGGATTTTTTGCCCTATGGCTATTGTAATGAATGGAGCTTGCCACAAGTTCTTTTCCGGTACCGCTCTCTCCCCGGATAAGTACGGTAGCGTTGCTTCTCGAAACCTGCGAGATCATTTGAAAGACATCCCGCATTTTGTTGCTGTTACCCACAATATTGGTAAAGCGGTATTTATTTTCCAGTTCATTTCTGAGTCGGGCATTTTCTTTTCGAAGATGTTCTTTTTCCATGCGAATATTTTCAAGATTAATTGCATGGCGCGCGATCATGGTGGCAACAACCGAAAGGAGCTTTTCACCTTTTTGCAATGGAAAGTCTTCTTCATAAGGCCGATCCACACTGAGAGCACCAATAACCTGTTTGTCCTTTTTGACCGGTACGCAAATGAAAGATAGTTCCTGATCCAGTTTAATTTTTCTTGTGGCGGTCCTGTTTAGAAAATGAGGTTCTTCGCTGATTCTAGGAATTGATACCGCTTTTCCGGTCTGTATGACCCGACCGGTGATTCCCTCTCCAAGTTTGTACTTTACCCGTTCAACCGCACTTCTCGAAATTCCGTGAGCCACCTCGATATTGATTTCATTTCGCACAGGATTTAAAATTGTTACTGTGCCGCGAACCATATTCAAAGAGTTGGAAAGAATATCCAGAACCTTGTATAGTGCTTTTTTTAGTTCGAGATGTTCGTTCAATGTCTCGCTGATTTCATACAGCAAGGTTATTTCTTCGATTGTTTTCATTAAATGATATATGCAAAGTTTAAAATTAAAAGATTTTTATGAAAAATTCAAATATGTTACTTAATGCTCAAGATAGCAAATTTAATTATAAAATCAACTGTCTTGTAATGATTTTGGAAAATAAAATCTTGACAAGCATAACGCATTGCGTCATTGTCTGGTTTAATTCATTACAATTCATGCGTATTATGATAAAGGCGTTAAAAAGTGCTAAAGGAGGAATAAATGAGGATTATAAAAAAGTATGCCAATCGAAAACTCTATGACACTTCAGACAAAAAATATGTGGCCATGGATACACTGGCCGCGTTGATTAAAAGCGGGGAAGAAGTCACTGTCATTGATAACAGGAACGGCCACGACATTACCTCTGTTGTGGTTTCGCAGCTTCTTGCACGGGAAAAAAGAGAAGATGACCGGGATGATTTTCCCGGAGTTTTGATTCAGGTGCTTAGAAAAGGCGGGGGAACGCTTATGGACTATGCCAAAAATGCCGATCATTTTAAAATTTGGATCAGAAAAAGCATTGACAAAAGTATCAATGAGATTTTAGGAAAAATGAACCTTGCTACCCGAAGTCAGATTAACAAGCTAAATAAAACTATAGAAGAACTTATGAAAAAAGTCGAACACCTTGAGCGGCTTCAGGCCATAAAAAAGCAGGGGCCCGGAAAGGATTCACCTAATTATGAGACGGCTCGTCCACTACAAAAAACAGGAATGTGACACAATGGAAACTCAAAAGGATATTCGAAAAATTCTCAAAGAATCAGCAGAAAAATGTTTTTTAGCAGGTCTCGGTGCCATAACTCTTGCAAGCGAAAAAGGAAGTCGTATTGTTGACGATCTGATCAAAAAAGGCAGGGATTTTGAATTCAAAGGCGAGGATGGCATTGAAAACACGCAAGACAGAATGGCGGAGCTGAAAAAAATGGCTGAGAGCTACGGAAAGACATTTGAATCAGCCATGGATGAAAAGCTGAAAAAAGTGATTAACAAAATCGGCATTCCCAGCAGGGAAGATATTTCCAATTTAACCAAACGAGTTGAGATGCTCATGGCCAATGTGGAGAGAATTCTTTCCAAACACAGAAAAAAAAGCGATCCCACAGACAAAACCCATTCAGGTGATATATCCGGTTCATAATGAAGGACACCATATTAAACAAACGGGTTGTATTTGTTACAGGAAAAGGGGGAGCGGGAAAAACTACAATCACGGCGGCAATGGCAATTGCAGCGGCAAGCCATAATAAAAATGTGCTTATAGTGGAAACCCATGAAAATGAGGCACTTGGTTCGCATTTCGGCCAAATCAGGTTTACTGAGAAACCCTCCAGGCTCGACTCTAACATATGGGGAGTGCGAATAGATCCCAAAACTGTTTTGGAAGAGTATATCCAAAGATATGTCACTGTTCCCTTTGTTGCCTATCAGATTATTCAGAGTCGTATTTTTGAACATTTTGCCGTGGCTGCTCCCGGGCTGAAAGAAGTGATGATTTTGTCTGAAATTTGGCGTTTTGAGCAAAAAAAAAACTCGAATACAAAAACTCCCCTGTACGATCTCATTATCGTTGATTCTCCGGCCACGGGTCATGGTTTGAGTTTGTTTCGCGTACCGTCGACGTTGATTTCGATGTTTCAAACAGGCCCGATTGCAGTACAAACCCGTTGGGTGGAGGATATGCTCAAGGATTCTACCAGGTCATGCCTGGTGCTGGTAGCTTTACCCGAAGAGCTCCCGGTTAATGAGGCGTTGGAATTTGAGCGAAAGGCTGAAAATGATTTGAATATGGGTGTGGCCGCAATCATTGTGAATATGATTTATCCGGAAATTTTCAGTCCCAATGAGGTGGCGGTCATAGAGCGGATGGATAATTCCGAACCGGGAAAAAAACAACCTGCTTTAGAGGCTGCCCGAAGACAAATTGTCCGGCGTAAAGTCCAACAGTCTCATATTCATCGGCTTATAACGGAAGGTGAGCATCCGGTTTTTCAATTACCTTTTTATTATACGAATAACCTGGACCAAGAGCAGATAAAAGATATTGCAGAGTATATCAGAACCGGTCTTTTCAAGACCGCTTGAGATCAAACACCATGCTGAAAAACATTTTTGAAAATAATGGCCCTCGTATTATTGCGTGCTGTGGAAGCGGCGGGGTAGGAAAAACCAGCATTGCGGCAACCCTTGGAATCATGGGAACCCTAACTGGACGAAAAACACTCGTGCTGACCATAGATCCGGCAAAACGCCTGGCCGATTCACTTGGCATAGACAGTTTTAAACATGAAATCCACAGGGTTCCCCGGGAGAAATTTTTACAAAACGGTCTTGAGCCTTCCGGAGAACTTTTTGCCATGATGCTCGATACCAAGCGAACATTCGATAAGCTCATTTCCCGCTACGCATCCGGCAATTCACAAAAAAAAATTCTCGGAAACCGTTACTACCAGAACTTATCAAGCACACTTGCCGGTTCGGAAGAATATATGGCCATGGAAAAACTCTATGAACTATATCATGAGGGTAATTACGATCTGATTGTGCTTGACACGCCCCCGACCAGGCGAGCGCTGGATTTTCTGGATACCCCCCAGCGACTCATGGATCTTTTGGGGCACAAATATTTCTGGAAATTTTTCAGGCCTTATTTGTATGCCGGACGTTTCGGTTTTCGGTTTTTCACATTATTGGCTTCCCCTGTTCTCAAATCCATGAGCCAGGTCATGGGAACCCATGTACTGGAAGATGTGGCCGAGTTTTTTAATCTGTGGGATGATGTGCTTTTTGATGGTTTCAGAAAACGGGCGGGTGAGGTGCAAAAGCTTTTGTCAAGCTCCGAATCACTTTTTTTTGCCATCACCAGCCCCATGGCAAGGCCCCTGAAAGAAGCTGTCTATCTTTATGAGAAACTGGCTGAACACCACATTGCTTTTGGCGGGTTTATTATCAACAGAGTAAATCCCAATTATGCTGCATGGTCTTCAAAGGATTTGACATCATTAAATTCACCGGAAATTGACAACTCATTAGCGGAAAAACTTCGGATAAATTTCAAAAAACACAAAGATTTAGGCAGTAGTGATGCATCTGCCATTGAAGAAATAAAAAGTAAAACAGGAACGAACATTCTGATTCGTAAAATTCCCCTGTTTGATTCCGATATAAATGATATCCCCGGACTTCTTAAGATCCGCGAACACCTTCTTAAATGCCAATAAAATCATATGCTAACGGACAGATGATATTGCCGGCCTCCTCAGAATGACAGGGGGAAGAATTCACTCAAGCATGAATTCTCCGGGTTCTTCCTTTGATGGAACCAGACCGGGATGGCGCATTAACAGCCGTGCACATGCATTCCAACGTAAAACAGCATCCTCATTACCCACGGGGCTCATTTCTATGGCTTTTTCATAATTTTTCATGGCTTTTCGAAACCATTCATATGCCATGCGCTCTGAACCATATTCTCCCCGGATCAGATGTGCCTTGGCCCTTCTTTCACAAATGATTCCCTCATAATAAGCCTGATGAAATTTAGCGGTCAGCCTGCCTAACAATTCCTTTGCGCGGGCATGGGTATTGCTCAGCTCGCGTCGAAACTGATCCGTCAAAGCAAGGACCAGGGTAATAATCGCCTGCTGATTTTCCGGATCGATATCCAAAATATCCAGACATATTGATTCTGCTTCCATGGGTTCATTTAGAAATCTGTAGCACCTTGCTTTTTCCAGTGCTTCGGAAATGTTGTGTTTTGACATGGATTTGAGTTCAAACATTTTTATCCTCCATATATTCACCTAATGCGTTTTTGAGCTTGTCTTTTTCTTTTATGAGCCGTTTGATTTGCCCTATACATTTAGTGACCGGAATTCCCTTCGGGCAAACATCCGTGCACCACCACATGGTCCGGCAACCCCAGGCGCCGTCCTCGCTGTTCAGACTCTCTATTCGTTCATCCGTCGCGGTATCCCTCGGATCAAAAACATATCGAAATGCTCTCAGAAGTGCAGCGGGGCCTGCATAGTTTTCATTGACTCGATTTATGGGACAAGATGCCGTACAGGAAGCACAAAGGATGCATCTTAGAGCAGGCTCAATAAATTCCTGTATCTGCCTGTCCTGAAGCCTTTCCTTATCCGGAGGAGCGTCGGGGTTGATAAGATAAGGCTTGATCCGGCGATGTTTATTAAAGAAAGGCTTTAAATCCACAACTAGATCCTTGACAACGTTGAAAAAAGGAAGAGGCTCTATTACGAAATTATTGGCGGTTTTAAAGTCCATGACCAGCTTTTGGCAGGCCAGCTCAACCCTTCCGTTAATCATCAGGGCGTCGGAGCCGCAAATGCCATGTGCGCATGAAAAGCGATAGGCAAGTGTCGGATCATGCTCCCATCGGATTTTATTCAGACAATCCAGGATTTTGTCGGATGGTTCGGCCTCCACCTCGTATTCATCAAAATGCGGGGCTGTATCTTTAGCCGGATCAAACCGGTATATAATGAACTTGCATTTCATAATAATTTGTTCCCCCTTGGCTGTGCTATGGCACCCATCCTAATATTTTCTCTCTTTGGGTTCAAAGCGGGTGATAGACACGGATTTTGTGAAATACTCGGGTTCCCGATCTTTGCCGGAACAACGAAACAGGGTGTGGTGAAGAAATTTCTCATCATCTCTTTTACTAAAATCCTCTCTATAGTGAGCACCCCGGCTCTCTTCCCGTTTCAGGGCACCCAGGGTGATAACCTCGGCCAGTTCCAGCATGTGGCCCAACTCGAGGACATCCAGCAGATTCCGGTTAAAACAGTTACCCTTGTCAACAACTTTGACTTTTTTATATCGATCCTTCAATTCTGCAATTTTTTTCAGCGCATTGTTCAGTCCGTCAGCGTTTCTGAAAACGGAAACATTATCCATCATGATTTGTTGAAGCTGCCCGAGAATACCGTTTGGATTCTCGCCGGTACGTGTATTCGGGCACACTTCCACCACGGCTCGTTTTAGCTAGGTTAAAGACTCTTTGAAAACAAAAAACGGCCTCTACAAATGGTTGCCCCAGAGCCGGCAATATATTTTCTCCGCTAATTGTGCAAAAGGGTTCAGCCGGAAGCAGTCATTCAGGAATGATCATCTCAGGTCAATATCGGAAAGTGAACAGAAACCATATTAAAACGAAAGTGGGAAATGGAGAAATAAGACTTCTGCTTGGAACAGATGCCGCCAGCGAAGGTTTAAACCTCTAAAGATTGGGATCATTGATAAATCTTGACCTACCCTGGAATCCCACCCGTCTTGAACAACGCAAAGGCCGAATTCATCGTATCGGACAAATACGGGATGAAGTCGATGTTTACAACATGAGGTATCGTGGTTCTGATGAAGACAGGGTTCATGAATTATTATCAGGCCGACTTGAAGATATATATTCCCTTTTCGGACAGGTCCCTGACGTATTGGAGGATGTCTGGATAGATATTGCCAATGGCGAAATTGAAAAAGCAAAGAAATTGATTGATTCGGTAAAACCAAGACATCCTTTTGATGAAAGATATAACCAGATTAATGAAATAGATTGGAAAACCTGCTCAAAAGTTTTGAACACTGAGGATAAAATGAAAATATTGAAGAGCAGTTGGTAATAGAATTAATCAGATAGATAACAAACTCACCGTGAATCTCCCCCCCATATTTACTATTGTACAAGACGATTTTGCATTCTTTACAATCATTTTTTTGGGTTCTGCTTTGAAATGGTCAATAATTGATTTTACAATGTTTTTTCTGAAGGTGAAGGTTTTTTGAATTGGGTTCTTAAATGTTATTGATATATATGGGTAGGTTTTGTTGAGATAATGATATGAAATATTCTGTTGAATTTTTGTAAAAAAATGTTTGTTTTTTGGAACGGCGAGATTCGGATGTTTCTGCCAACCCGAGATCATGGAAATATTTTCAATGAGATTCTGACCAAATTCGTTTCTTTTTTAAATTGGTTTGACTTAGTGTATGTTTCCCCAGGGATACTTGAAGATCCTTAAAAAGGTGGGACTATAATGGGATAAAAAGCCAGATCTAAAAAAAAAGGGATTAACCTATACTGGCCAACCCCTTGATATTAGTGGCTGGGAGACAAGGATTCGAACCTTGGTTGACGGAGTCAGAGTCCGTAGTCCTGCCGCTGGACGATCTCCCAAAAACAAGTTTCGATTATACATATTTTTTTTTACGGGTCAAGCAAAAACCTTATAAACCCCATTGCCAAATATGACGATCGATGCCGGCTTGAAACCATAGATTCTTTGGTCGCCGGGATTTTAGCCGATGTACCGGAAAATAAGTTCCTTTCAGCCGTCAAAGCCGCTGCGAGTCGCTTCCTCAGAATGACAGGGAAAGAATGTAACATCCATTCAACAAAAAATTCATGCCATATTAATTTGTTTCTAATTTTTCATAAACATCCTTGCCCGAATATAGCCATCAAAAATAGCCACCGTAAGTTTGAAATAGTTCTGTTTTGATTTTCAAACAAGCATGCATTTGGCAACCATTGGCTGATGGCATATCGCACGAAAGGGGGTGAAACTAATATAACGATGCGATGGCGGATGGTTGTCGATAGCCTTATATAATTTAACTAACGAAAAGCAAGAAAAAAAAATATCAAGGAAAGGAAAATATGAAAATGAAGCTTAAAAGAAATCCGGCAATGATGATCACTACGGCTTTGATGATGCTATTTCTTGCAACATCGGCCATGGCAAAAGAACCTAAATATGTATTCTTTTTTCTTGGCGACGGTATGGCGAACTCACAGATTCAAGCCGCCGAAGCCTATTTAACGACTATAAACGGTGGCTCGGCAGAGAATGCCGAAGATCTCTTAAACAAAGACAACCGTTTGAACATGACTCAAATGCCTGTAGTGGGCATGCAGACCACTTATGACGCCTTCGCCCTTATGACCGATTCGGCATCGTCTGCAACAGCGTTCGCCGGTGGAATCAAGACCATGAGCGGCGTTATCGGAATGGACAATACCAAGACCATCAGCTATAAAAGCATTGCTCAGCTTGCCCATGAACGGGGCATGAAAGTCGGCGTCATCAGCAGTGTACCTTTGAATCACGCCACACCCGCGGCATATTATGCCAGTGTGCCAAACCGAGGCTTATACAACGACATTGCTACTCAAATGGTTGAAACCGGTTATGAGTTTTTCGGAGGCGGTGGTCTTCTGTCGCCGGAATCACCTAACAATATCTGGGAAATGCTTGATAATGCCGGTTACACCGTCCTGAATGAACGCAATGAAATCATGGAACTTAAAAATAATCCCATGGACAAAGTCGTCTGCATCAACCCCTGGCTGCAAGACGGTGGGGCCATGCCCTACGCTATTGACCGTCCGGAAACCAACCTATCACTGGCGGAAATGACCGAGGTAGCCATTGCGGTCCTGCAAGGCACGAAGCCGGGAAACGGCAAAGGTAAAGCTTTAGGTACCGGTAACAGTTTCTTTCTGATGGTCGAGGGCGGCAAGATCGACTGGGCCTGCCATGCCAACGATGCCATGGCCACTATCGGTGATATGCTCGACTTTGACAACGCTGTAAGTGCAGCACTTGAATTTTACAAAAAATACCCCAATGATACGCTGATTGTCGTTACCGGTGATCACGAAACCGGCGGTATGACCATTGGTCATGCAACCACGGGCTATCGGGCCTACTATGATCGTTTATTGGGTCAGAAGAACAGTTTTGTGTATTTTGGGCAACAGCAGTGGACGGATCACAAAAACGCCTACAGCGAATTTGTGTGTGCTAATAATGGATGGAAGGCTGATAATAATATAGAAAATGATGGCATCATGCTCGGATTAATGAAAGAGGCGTTCGGCATGGAATGGACTGAACTCAACGATTACCAGAAAGAAAAACTGGAAGACGCATACGACAAATCCATGTGCGGTGTCAATGACAACAGTGACGCCGAAAACAAACTGCTCTATGGAGGCTATAACCCGATTATCGTCACCATCACCCATATTTTAAATGAGCAGGCCAGTATCGGCTGGACCAGTTATGCACACACCGGAGTGCCGGTACCGGTATTTGCCCAGGGCAAGGATGCCGACCGCTTTGCCGGTTTTTATGATAATACGGACATTGCCAAACAATTGGCCAAATCCATCGGTGTCAGGGAAGAACTTCCTATTGCAAAATAAAAGCTTAATTTTTTGTGAATTTAATCAGTTAAAAACGGTGCCCCTTCGTGGGGTACCGTTTTTGCGTATTGTTATGTTTTCCCCATGCTTTAAAATCGAGAATTGGTAGGTGCGGATTTATCCGCATTTAGAAACAATTTTAGAAAACAGGAGAAATCATGTCAACCTTTCGCCGTGAATGGCTCTTTGCCCTATTCATTGCCGGCATCTGTATCATTCTTGCTTTTGTTGATCTGGCCAACATTCCCAAAGCACCATCCGGGTTACACAGCCGTGCCAAAGTCATCGATGTGGACAACAGCCAGGTACGCATCAACCTGATCGTCAAGACCGAGACCCAGTATCTGACCGTTCAATTGCTCAACGGTCCCCACAAGGGTCATGAGTTTACCATAGCGAACCTGCTTAGCGGCAAGATGGAGTTTGATGAATTTTATGAGGTCGATGATGTTGTGCTTGTGGAATACGATGTTGTTGACGGTTCACCCAAACATGGCATGGCCCGGGGCCATTACCGCCTGGACATGCAATTGATGCTCATTTGCCTTTTTGGCCTGCTGCTTCTTTTGTTTGCCGGAGTTACCGGCTTAAAGGCCATGCTCTCTTTTGTTTTCGTGGCTATGGTCTTGTGGAAGCTCTTTTTTCCCCTTTTGCTTCGTGGATATTCTCCACTGCCGACAGGTCTTGCCATTGTCGCGCTGCTTATTGCCGTAATCACTTTCTCCGTGGGGGGATTGAACAAACGAGGAGTTGCTACCTTTTCGGGTTCCATGCTCGGTGTGCTCCTTACCTGCGGACTTGCCGTCTGGTTTTCACATGCATTCAGACTCCATGGGGCGGTGCGCCCTTTTGCCGAGACCCTGCTCTATGCCGGTTATTATGAGCTTAACCTGACAGAAATTTTTATTGCCAGCGTGTTCATTGCTTCCTCAGGCGCTGTGATGGATCTGGCCATGGATATTGCAGCCAGCATGGACGAAACCAAGCGTAACAATCCCCAAATCAGCTTTTTCGAACATGTACAATCAGGGATGCGTGTCGGACGGGCGGTCATTGGAACCATGACCACAACCCTTTTGCTGGCTTACTCTTCCAGCCACATCACCATGTTTCTGCTTTTTATGGCCAAGGGACTTCCATCGGCAAACACTCTGAACGCCCCGTTCGTGGCTGCGGAGGTTCTAAATATCCTCGTCGGCAGTTTCGGACTGGTTACCGTAGCACCATTTACAGTGTTGGTATCAGGATTGCTTTACCGCTTTGAAGGTAAAGCGGCCATTGCCGAGCCAAATTCCAGCCATGCACAAAATCCTGGTATTAAATGCATGCAAAGATCAGAACATTGTTGATTATTATTTTATTAAACGGTATAGTTATTGCTATAGTTTTAGTGGTTAGTTATTACAAATTCCGGTATTGTTGTGGTATAATTTTTCGTTGAATTTTTTTCCGGTATTCATCCAACCTGGCTGAGGTGTCAATTAACAAGGATACACCATGAAAAAAATGCTCCTGACCGTTTTCATGTTCTTGATCGTCTCAAACAGCCTTTGGTTCCAGGTCGCTGCATTTCAAGAAGGAAATGCTTATCAGGTACAGCATTCGGAAACTCAATTAAAACCGGCCCTGGAAATTACTATTCCGGAACTTGTCCTTTACGCTTATGATCATAACCCGGAGATACTTGCCGCAAAGCAAGCCTGGAAATCGATTTCGGAAAAGTACGGCATCGTTACAGGCTATCCTGATCCGGAAATTTCGGTAACATATTTTCCCAAACCCATTGAAACCCGGGTGGGTCCACAGGATTGGAACGCCACCATTTCACAGGTAGTCCCATTTCCAGGAAAACTTTCCAAGGCAGGGGAAATTGCGCAAGTCGAGGCACAAATTGCGAAACTGAATCTGGACACGGCCGTAAGAAATATCACCACATTGATCAGCCAATCCTATTATGAGCTTTTTTACGTACAGGAGGCGCGAAAAATTGCTCAGCAAAATGCCAATTTATTTGATACGCTCATAAAATATTCCGAAACCGCATTTGCTCAAAATCGTAACTTTTTTTTTGATGTGGTTCCATTACGGTCTGATATTGCCCAACTCAGTTACGATATTATCCTTCTGGATGAACAGGAATTATCTGAAATCGCGAATCTAAACGCTTTGCTCAACCGCCCTCCGGATGCACCTTTAGGTAAAACCCAAAATGTCGAAATTCGGCCTTTGCTTTATTCCCTGAATGAACTTTATGAAATTTCATCCAAAAACCACGAAGAAATCCGGGTAGCGCAGGCCGAAATCAAAAAGGCCGAGGCTCAGGCGGATTTGGCCGGATATGAGAACCTTCCTGAATTTAAGGTGGGCTTTTTTTATGCCGGAATTGGAGAACCTGATGTTAACGAATATATAAGAGACGAAAAAGAAGATGCTTATGGTGTGCAACTGGGTATGAGCATTCCCTTGTGGTTCGGGAAAAATACCAGCCGCACAGCCGAAGCCAAAGCCTCTGTGCAAAAAGCAAAAGCCATGAAAAGTAATGTTGTGAATCAGACATACACACAAATCAGAACGTTATATTTAAAAGTGGCCAATGCTGAACGTTTGATCACCCTTTACAAGGATAAAATGCTTCCTCAGGCCCTGGAATCGGTAGAAAAAGCAGAAACATTATTCAAACAGGGACAGGGAAATTTTTCGGATTTTGTGAAAGCCCAAAAAGCCTTACACAATTTTGAGCTTTCCCTGGCCAGGGCACATGCGGATTACGGGATCAATCTGACGGAACTGGAACAGGTGGTGGGAGTTACACTGACGGATTAGCAATATTTTTCAATAACATTTATTCCCACGGTGCCCCGGCTTTTTTCACCTCCTCCATCGCAATCTCATGCGCGGTGGCATTTAAAACATTCCCCAGCTTTTTATACATATTGCCGGCGCAGACACCTTCTTCTAAACATTGATGCCGCAAATATCTGATGCTTTGGTAAAAGCCGACCAAAGATGAATGGGGTTTCATGGTCTGATAGACAAACTTTTCCTTCAAAAGTTCCCTGGCTCCATTCACGCCATAAGAACCGGCCATGGCCGCTAAATTCATTGCATAAAGCTTCCATGCTAATTTTTTCGGATTGGATTCGACATCGGGAAAACTTTTCAGAATCATGTGCCGAAGCACATAGTGTTTATTATTTTTAAGATTGTAGCCCAGGCTCGCTACGATTGTGTTAAACGTCTTGTTACCGCATATGACAGGTCCCATTTTTAATTCCTTTTGCGTTATGGTTTTTGATTTCACACTCTGACGACTCAGATTGTTCATGCCAATTTGAAACCAAAGATTCTTCGGTCGCCGTGGTTTCAATCTGCGTATAGGAAAATATTTACTTTTTAGTCATCAAACCGCTGTGAGTTGCTCCCTCAGAATGACAGGCAAGTGCCATGCAATCAAAATCTATCGGTTGAGGCGGATTGATTTAAGACGGGTCATCCCATCTAAAGCAAGGCTGAAAAGAGCCGGAATGAGAAATATGGTAAATACTGTCGATACGAACAAGCCGCCGATAACCACACTTCCCAATCCCCTGTAAAATTCCGATCCCGCTCCCGGCGAAAGTACCAGCGGCATCAATCCGAACACGGTGGTAATCGTGCTCATGTAAATGGGTCTGATTCTGGTGCGAACGGATTCAGCGATGGCATCCCGGGGGGCCATTGACCTTTCGCGAATATTGTTCAAAGACTGGTGCACAATAAGAATCGCGTTATTGACCACGATTCCCACCAGGATCACAAACCCCAGCATGGTTAAAATATCCAGGGACTGCTCCATGATCAACACATTTACCATAAAAAGCCCCACAAATCCTCCCGCCGCCGCCAGCGGGACACTAAACATGATGATAAAAGGGTAAAAGAAATTCTCAAACAATGCGCTCATCAGCAGGTAACTGATAATCAGCGCGAGGATAAAATTCCATTGAAGTGCCGTTCGGGTTCGGGTCAGGTCATCGGCAGTTCCACCCAAATCAATACTATAAAAACTACCAAGATTTCCGCTGCTTTTAATGGGATTAACCACCTTTTCCAAAATTTCATCCATAGCTGTTTCTAAAGCGATTTCCTGGGGAGGAATCACCTGGATAACGATTGCCCGCTGTGAATCCAGATGGTTGATCTGCGTCGGCCCCTCCTCAAGGCGAATATCGGCCAATGAACCCAATGTGACTTTTTCGCCGGCAGGTGTGATAATCGGAACCTGTCCCATATCCTGGGTTCGCGTGATGGTACCCGCTTCACTTTTAACCACCAGGTCGATTTCCTCACCATATAATCGGTAATTGCTCGCTACGGTGCCATCCACCATGGCACTTACGGTCACTCCGAATTGAGATGTGGTCATATTTACACGAGTAAGGCGATCCCTGTTGGGTGTCACCTGCATTTCCGGATTCCCTAAGTCAAGACTGGGAACAGGTCTTACCTGGGCGCCTGGAACCACCTGCCTGACATTTCCGAAAATTTGCCTGCCCAGGTCAATCAACTGAATTAAATCAGGTCCCTTGATTTCTATTTCAATGGACCGTCCTTTACCAATTTCGGTGGCAAAAAGACTGGGTTGCTGAACAATGGCAATCATTCCCGGGATTTTACTCAATGCCTGATACACGTAAGGAAGCAGTTCACGGGTTCTTTCCTGGATTTTGGAAACAATCCCCATGAAAACCTGCTGCCCCTGTGCCACATAGAAAAAATTATTCGAAGGCGGAAGTCCCAGTTGATCAGCCAATTCACTTTTTTGATCTCCTCTTTCGACCAGCGGTAAAATATCGGCTTCCACCTCCCTGGCAATATTTTCCAGTTCCCCAAGATTGTATCCGGGTGGCGGAAGAAGAATCCCGAAAAGAATTTCCCGGTTTCCTTCCGGAAGATACTCGGTTTGAGGCATAAGTACCCACACAAACCCCACTGCCAGAACAATCAACGTCGCTGCAACTGCCAGCCTTGCAGTCACGTAACCGCACATCCAATAAACAAAGCGGTAGATCGTATCGACAAAGGCAGATGCCAACCCTTTTAAAGGATTGAACTTTTTTTCTTCCGTTTCTTTCCGCACAACCCTACCGAGAATTTTTGCGGATAAAGACGGAATCACGGTTATTGAAACAATCAGACTCAGAACCACTGAACTGCTGATCGCGATGGCAATATCCCTGAAAAGCTGTCCGGCTTCCTCCTCCACGAACACAATAGGCAAAAACACCGCAACCGTGGTCAGGGTGCTGGCAAGCACCGCTCCCCACACTTCGACTGTTCCGTCATAGGCCGCCTTGAGCCTGGATTTTCCCATCTCACGGTGACGAAATATATTCTCAAAAATAACGATGGAATTATCCACGACCATCCCGATGGCAAAACTGATACCGGCCAGGCTGACCACGTTAATGTTTCTTCCCATCAGGGTCATTACCAGAAAGGTTCCGACAACGCTGATTGGAATGGCAATAGCAACAATGATGGTGCTTGAAAAATTTCTCAAAAACAGCAACAGGACCAAAACGGCAAGAGAGCCGCCCAAATAAATGTTTTGCTTAACAAGATCAATAGCGCTGTAAATATAACTGGTCTCATCATAAACCTGCTCGATAGCCAGTTGCCGATCACTCAAAATTCCATTGTTGAGTTCTTCCAAAGCTTCCTGAATCCGTTCCATCACCACAAGAACGTTTGTGCCGGGTTCACGGACTGCATTCATGACAATGGTTGGAATACCGATATGACGAACCACCAAATCCAGATCTTCATGGTTTAATTCCACCCGGGCCACATCTCCAACGGTAATAGGGATGTCTCTTTCACGTTTAATGATGACTTTTGCAACATCCGCCTCACTTTGATATTCTCCCAGGGTTCGGACCACATAGCGTCGTTTCCCTTCATCAAAGTTCCCCCCGCTGATATTTTTATTTTCAACATCCAGCGCCGCAATCAGCTCCGGGATACTGACACGACGGGCAGCCAGGGCATTGGGATCCACAATGACATGAATTTCTCTTTGTTGCCCGCCATAAATATTAACTGAAGCCACCCCCGATATTCGTTCGAGGTTGGGTTTGATGTTGTCATCTAAAAAATCATATTCGTGCTGAAGGTTTCCTGTGTAACCTTCAAGGCCTTTTAAAATCATCCAGGCAATGGCTTGTTCTCTTCGCCCCCCTGATTTGATTACAGGCTTTTCGATATCCACGGGATATCGCTTGACCTGATCGAGCTTATTGGAAACCCTAAGGAGTGCTTCATCCGTGCTGGTACCGATCTCGAACATGAGATTGATGTATGAGTTTCCATAACTGCTTTCACTTTTCATCTCCTTGAGGCCCTCGAGATTTTTCAGCTCATCTTCCTGCACATCCGTTATCTCCCGCTCCACCTCCAATGGGCTGGCCCCTCTCCAGATTGTCTCGACGGAAATTTCAGGAAGGTCCACATTTGGCGTCAACTGGATGGGGATACGAAAAAGTGAGAGCAAACCAAAAAGAACAAGCAGAATGACTCCGACTGTTACCGTAACGGGCTTTTTAATGGCGGTATCGACAATTTTCATGATTCAACAACTTTCACAGGCTGTCCCGGTCTGAGCCTTTCATTACCACGAATAACCACTTTATCGCCGGGTTTTAATTCACCCTCAACAGCAGCAGAATTTTCAAAATATCCCAAAACAACGACGGGCACCGGTGTAACTGTTCCGTTCATGACCACGAACACGAATCTTTCCTTGCCGGCAATGACAACAGCATCCTTGTGAATTACAAGGGATTCCTGCTGCTCCATCAGGTTGAAGGTCACATGGGCCTCCATACCGCCTTTTATTTTCATGTCCGGGTTTTTCATGGTAATTTTAACGGGAAAAGTTCTGGCATTAGAATCTCCTTTAGGATAAATTGCCTGAATTTTTTCCTCCATGGATTCCCTGAATAGGCTTTTTACAGAAACCAATACGTCATTACCGGTTTCGAGGTTTACAAAAAAACGCTCAGGTACATCCACAACCACCTCTATGATGCTCAAGTCAATCAGATCAATAACCGGTCCGCCGGCGTTGACCCATTCACCAGGCTGAGTATGCTTTCCGGAGACAAATCCGGAAAACGGCGCCACAACATTTTTTTGACTAATTTCATATTCCAGCAGGTCAATTTCCGCCTTGCTTTTATTCAATTCATGGAACAGGGCCTGGTAAAGAAAATAGGCAGTATCGTAACTTTTTTCCGCTACACTTTGAGTGGCTCTCAACTTTTCCATTCGATCGAGTTCTTTTTTTGCCTCTTCAAGATTTGCTCTGATCTTTTCCCGGTTTGCGACGGCCCCGTTCAAACTGATCTTTAACCGCTCATCCCTCAGCCGAATCAGGATTTGTCCTTTTGAAACAAAATCCCCTTCCCTGACCGGAAATTGGTCGACAATTCCTGAAATTTCCGTGGCCACCCTGCTTTCAGTTAATGCCTCGACAGTGCCCACCAGCTCGATTTGCTTTGAAATCATTTTCATTTCCACATCAGCAACACGTACCGGGGCCGGCGGAGGTCCACCAGTTTTTTTTTCCTCCTGGGAAAATACAACTACTGAGGGAATAAACAAAAATATGGCAAGGGCAAATAAAAAGGTACGGACAACAACGGCAGGTTTTTCCTTTGAATGTATGATCATTACAATCCTCTAAAATCTTTTCGCAATAGAGATTATGTCTGAAAAAAAGAATTTAGTTTATAAAGCTTTGAAAAAATCGTCAAGTTCAAAGCCGGTAATGCAGCAATTCTCATTTTGAAAAGGGCAATTACTCAAAATCAAACCCAGGGCGTTGCCCTGGCTGATATGTCTTGCGCCTTCAGCGCATAAGGCTGTGCAATAAAATTATGGTTTCACATCGTTAATATGGTCAAAATTAGAATTGCTGCCGGCAATGTGGTAATACGTTTTGGAGTTTAGTTTACCTTAAGATTCGGGAGTAACCCTCAGAATCAAGGACTTTAATACCTGGTTTGCATTATATTTTTCTTGCCCGTCAGCAATACTGTGTTATATTTTCAGACATTAAAGATGTTTTTATATTTTAACGAATTGAGTTTGGAAAGGAACTATTCATGAAACTGGCTGTGAGCGGCAAAGGCGGAGTGGGCAAAACCACTTTTTCCGCCCTTTTAATCAGAACATTAGATGCACAGGGAAAACACGTACTGGCGATCGATGCCGACCCGGATGCCAATCTGGCTGGAGCCGTTGGTATCGAAGGTGCGGAAAACATCACCCCCATATCCGAAATGAAAGAGTTGATTTTAGAAAGAACCGGAGCCCAGCCAGGATCTATCGGTGGTTATTTTAAACTCAACCCCAAAGTGGATGACCTTCCGGATGCATTAGCCGCCAGGCTTGGCAACATTAAACTGATGCGCCTGGGAGGTGTAAAAAAAGGAGGAGCCGGGTGTATCTGCCCGGAAAGCACCCTTTTAAAAGTTCTTGTCACCCATGTGGTACTGGCCCGAAACGAAGTTGTCGTGATGGATATGGAAGCGGGCATCGAACATCTGGGAAGAGCTACTGCAAGTGCGGTCGACAAACTGATTGTGGTTGTGGAACCCGGCAGACGCAGTATTGATACTGCAGATCATATCAGACGACTGGCATCGGAAATCGGACTGAAAAATATTTTTGTCATCGGAAACAAAATTCGAGGTCCACAGGATGAGCAATTTTTAAAAAAGCATCTGAACGGCTTTGAATTTCTGGGTTTTATTCCCTATGACAATGCTTTGATCGAGGCCGATTTAAATGGCCTTTCACCTTTTGATGTTGATTCCTTGGCCAAGGTCGAAGTCTCCAAAATGATTCAAAAGTTATAATCTTTCATGAAAAAATCCTACACTGTTCGAGTCGGAAAAAGATCTTTAAAAAAGGCACCTTTTCCGAAAATGAAACCCGGGGCTGATTCCAGGCTGAAAAAAATTTTTGCAACCATTGGCGTGCCTGAAAAAAGGCCCTTTATTCCGGACCATTATCAACTCAAAGCTGTGTCCGCCATAGAGCGGGGAGACTGCCTGGTCACAGCGCCTACAGGCGCAGGAAAAACATGGATTGCGGAACAAACTATCCGTAAAGTATTTGAAAAAGGGGGAAGAGCCTGGTATGCATCCCCTTTAAAAGCCCTTTCCAATTCCAAGTACGAAGAGTTTTCACAAATTTTCGGTCTGGAGAACCTTGGGATTCTGACCGGTGACAGGAAAGAAAATCCGGAAGCTCCCATTATCGTGGGCACAACCGAAATTTTGCGAAATCAGCTTTATGACGCCATGCACCGGGGAGAGGTTCTTTCAGCAGATTTTGTGGTTCTTGACGAGGCGCATTTTTTAGGTGATGAAGACCGTGGGGTGGTTTGGGAAGAAATCATGATTTATCTTCCAGCCCGTATTCCTATCCTGATGCTTTCCGCTACCATTGGAAATGCTCGTCAGATCGCCAATTGGCTGTCGTCGATTCGCGGCCGTAAATGTATTGTCATCGAAGAGAAAAAAAGACCGGTCCCCCTTTTTCCGCTTTTCATCCATCCTTCGGGAACCCTGTTTCCCTTATTGAGCCAGCAGCCTGGAAATCGTAAAAAGGCATTGAGCAAAAAAGTTGCTGGATATGCATACAACAAACGTCCTCAACTGCTTGCTCCGCCCAATAAACTTCCGCCATTCGGCAAAATTCTCAATGTACTAAAAAAATACAGGCTTCTTCCGGCCATTTTTTTCTTAAAATCCAGAGCTGATTGTGATAATGCCATTGAATTTTGTCAGGACCATATCATTCTTAATGGAAACCGCAAAGAACTGCTCAGAAACCGAATTGAGGAACTATCAGAAAACAGTCCTCATATTCTTGGGCACAGACAATTCGCTGATCTTGAAAATCTGGCCATAGGGGCTCATCACAGCGGCCAGCTTCCAAACTGGAAACTGCTGATTGAAACGCTCATGACCGAAGGCCTCCTGGATGCTGTTTTTGCCACATCCACAGTTGCCGCAGGTGTAAATTTTCCTGCAAGGACAGTGGTTTTTCTCAACTCCGATCGATTTAACGGGAGAGAGTTTCTGCCGTTAAATTCAACGGAATTTCATCAGATGACCGGAAGAGCCGGGAGACGCGGAAAAGACCATATCGGATTTTTGTTGGCCGTTCCCGGCAAATTCATGGATATTCCCCTTGTAGGGGAGCTGATCAATTCTGAACCTTCACCGATATTTTCCCAGATCAAGACCACCTTTTCCATGGTGTTGAATCTTCTTCTATCTAACAGTCCGGAACAAATCGAAGACCTGCTTGAAAAATCATTTGCCAGTTATCTGATCCTCAAGGAAAAAAAGAAAAAAGCCTCTAAACGGCTCTATGGCCAGGACAAGTCCTTTTTGCGACAAACTTTCCGTGACCACCTGAATTTTTTAATGGAAACCGGTTATGTCCATCAGGATGGCCGCCTGACTGAAGACGGCAGATGGGCTTCACAATTAAGGATCGATCAGCCGCTTTTAATCGCCGAAGGTTTTAAACTCGGTCTTTTTCCGGAAAATAACCCTGCGGAACTGGCGGCCATGATAACCCTTTTTGTCAATGAGCGGGAAGCTGATGACCGATTTAAAAAAGGGGACCTTCCGTCTGAATTTACAGCAGATTTTTTCCGGGTTAAAACAGGGCTGATGCCCTTTGCCAAACTTATGTACGAAAGGGGTTTTCCAGTCCGACCATTATTTATGCGCCCTTCATTGACCATTTTTGAATGGGCCTCGGGAAAAACCTGGGAACAGGTGTTAAGAATTTCGGAATTGGCCGAAGGTGATCTGGCCATGTTGATTTTGCGCACAGCAGACAATTTACGCCACATCCGCTCTCTGAGGGATGTTTTTCCCAAAGCGGCTGAAAATGCCGGAAAAGCCATGGAACTAATCCTCAGAGAACCGGTTGTTGCCTATTACGGTACTGATTTAGAATAACGATCCATATGACAAATCATCAGAAATCTGTTTGGGGGTGGGTCCTGTATGACTGGGCCAACTCAGCATTTGCCACCACAGTGATGGCCGGTTTTTTCCCTATATTTTTCAAGCAATACTGGAGCTACGGCTCGGATGTAAACATCAGTACCGCTCAATTGGGCTTTGGAAATTCAATCGCCAGCCTCATTGTCGCCCTTATGGCACCAATTCTTGGGGCTATCGCGGACCAGGGAATGGCCAGGAAAAAGTTTTTGATTTTTTTTGCCTATCTCGGAGTGCTGATGACAGCCTCTTTGTATCTGGTGCCACAAGGGTCGTGGGTTCTGGCTATTCTTTTGTTTGCCATGGGAATCATCGGTTTTTCCGGGGCCAATATTTTTTATGATTCACTTCTTCCCGGAGTGGCTTTTGGAAAAAATATCGATATGATTTCAAGCCTCGGATATTCCATGGGATATCTTGGAGGTGGCCTTCTTTTTCTACTAAACGTCCTCATGACCATTTACCCGGAATGGTTCGGATTGGCCGATAGCTCACAGGCGGTAAGAGTAGCTTTTTTACTGGTAGCCCTTTGGTGGGGAAGCTTTACTGTGTTTACCATTGCCTGGATACCGCCATCTGCACCGCCACCCGGTTATAAAAGGCAAACATCTCTTATTTCCGCCGGTTTAAAGCAATTGATCGGAACACTCCAAAAAATCCGGCACCTGAAAATGGTGGTTCTTTTTCTGCTCGCCTACTGGTGCTACATCGACGGTGTGGACACCATTATCCGGATGGCTGTCGATTATGGTCTATCATTGGGTTTTTCCGCCAATGATCTGATCGTAGCTTTGCTGATCGTTCAGTTTATCGGGTTTCCGGCGGCTCTTGGTTTTGGAAAACTCAGTCAGTGGTTCGGGGTAAGAAAAATCATTTTTACGGCCATTGGAATTTATCTGTTGGTTACTTTGTATGCCACCCAAATGACCCATAAAAACGAATTTTATATTCTGGCCATAGCTATCGGCCTGGTTCAGGGAGGAATTCAGGCCCTGAGCCGCTCTTATTACTCCAGACTGATACCTCACAAGCACGCTGCCGAGTTTTATGGGTTCTATAACATGCTGGGCAAATTCGCCGCCATTATCGGACCGGGCCTTATGGGGTTCGCAGGGCTTTTCGCCCGAAAGGTTTTAACACCTCCCCAGGCCACCCCGGCTCAAATCGAGGCCATCGGCCATCTGGCTTCCCGATGGGCGATTGCCTCGGTTTCAATATTGTTTATCATAGGCGCAATTCTTTTTTACTTTGTCGATGAACAACGTGGAAAATCAGATGCCCTCGCCTTCGATAAGGGAATTGTCTGATTTTCAACCAGGGCGTTTATTTCCATCTGAAGTTTTGCAGCATCGTTTGAAAAAACCCAGTCAACACCCCGGTTCAGCTCCCTGAACAGACAGTTGACAGACTCCACGAAACCGGTACCCACCCTTTGATTTTTTTGATGATGCCGAAAAATCATTTCTCTGTTTACCAGAAGATAATGCCCGTTTATGCCGCCGTATCCCCTGGTCAATGCCAAGCGACTGAAGGTTTTGATATTGTTGACAGCAATGGGCAAACATACCTCCGGAGTAACAAAACTGATCAGATCAAACGTTTCCGGGTTTAATGAAAGCAGATGAAAATTCTCCATCGGCCGAAGTCCCCTGAAGATATCCTTTAAAACCTTGTTTTGGCAAATCGGGTCGGGATAATTTTCTTTTTTGATTTCAATCATTAAATGAAGGTCTTTCCCATATTTACTGACCACTTCTTGCAGAGAAGGGATCATTGGAAAACGACTCTTAATATCCGAAAGCGTCTGTTCTGATACATTGACTGGTAAATCAAAAAGACGATCCAGGCTTGCGTCATGGATAACCACCGGCATAAGATCTTTTGTCCAGCGAAGATCGATTTCCACTCCCCATATTCCGGAACGTTTTACACCCTCAAATGCCTCCAGAGTATTTTCCAGAACCGTTTTGTTGTCGAATATTCCTCTGTGGGAAACTATTTTACATTGTCTCAGCTTCTTTTCTGAAGGAACAGGTCGGGGCCATATTTCAAATATCATATCAATGAAGCGGATAAAAAACTGCTCCAATTGTCGGGGATAAGATGTTAAAGACTTTGATTTATCGTGGCTTTGAGTTTTCATGGGGTAATCCGATATTTTTATTTAACCTGTTGATTTTATGTCGGAAGATATCAAAAAGAGGCAAAAGATGCCACGACTTTTATGCCATGTTTTTTATTTTGAGTATTTGTATTGAACCTTAAAAAATATAAGATTATAATAATCTTTATTTAATTCGGCTCGGATTAGTCAAAAAAATAATGAGTCAACACATGGATTTTTGAGAATAAATATCGAATCTGTCGCACATAAAGTCTGCGGTTGGATTCGAAAAATCCTTAAACAAGGTGTCAAACCGATATGACCGGTATTACTATCCCAGATCGATTTCTTCGCGGAATTATTTACACCATCGGAGTGATGACAACCATCGTGCTGGCATTTTACACGTTCGGTCTGCTGAAAGAATCCATCATTTTTATTCTGACTGTTCTCTCACCTTTTCTTGCCTCCCTGCTCCTGGCATACATTCTTGCCCCGATCGTCATCAGGTTGCAGCGAAATCTCAAACTCGGAAGAATTATAGGTACCCTCCTTCTTTATGTGATGGTTTTTATGATTATGTTTTTATTAATGGCGTTTTTGATTCCGAAAATTTTCCAGGAACTTGCCGGGCTCTTTGAGGCAATCAAGGAGGGAGTGCCTAAATTTCTATCATGGTTATCTGAAAATACCAATCTGAAAATCGATTCCGAATTTATTCGTAATCTGAGAGAAGAGATCGAAAATATCGAAATTGATTACCAAAAAATTGCCGCATCGATTTTGCCGGCGATTCAAAAAATCGCATCAGGAGGATTCAGCGCCATCGGAGAAGCCACCAAGGGCTTTTTCAGCGGCATCGGTTTTGTGGTGAGTTTTTTTTCTTTCATGGTTTTTGTCGGGATTATCAGCTTTTACTTTATCGTGGATTGGGAAAGGATCAGGCCCACGATCAACAAAATGGTCCCTCCAAGGTACCGGGAACGGACATTTGATATCATAGATAAGATCGACCAGGCTATGGGTGGTTTTTTACGTGGACAACTGACCGTTGCCATCATTGTGGGAATGATGTTCGCTGCCGGATTATTTGGTATGGGTTTTATAGGTTTCCCGGCTCTGACAAACTACGCCATTTTGATTGGTACGGCGGCAGGAGTTGCAGGATTCATTCCTTATCTCGGCGCGATCATCGGTGTAGCACCTGCCATTTTAATTATTCTTCTTACCGGAGGGGTCGCCTGGAGTACCAAACTGATCACTTTCGCGGCTGTATTGGTGCTTTTCAGCGTAATCCAGGCAATCGAAGGGTTTGTGCTTCAGCCCAGAATCATTGGAAAAAGCGCGGGGCTTCATCCGCTGGTCGTCATCCTTGCACTCATAATTGGGTCACAGTTCGGTATCGGCGGATTGATCATCGCTGTACCGGTAGCCAGCATTATCAGGGTATTGGTGAGAGAATTCTACTGGATACCCATTGAGCGCAGGGAATTGGGTTTAGATCGTGATGTCGGATAATCAGGCATTTTTAACTGTAATCAGGGAGAAAATATGGGAAACAATACAAATAAAACGCTTCATCACCATGTTCAAATGGTCAAAGAAAAAAAACGTTCTTTTGAAAATGCATTTCAAGGTGTTTCTAGAATGATCCTGGAAAACGGTATTAACAAAGTTGTGGTTAACGGAAAAACCACTTACGATTTTGATATTTTCAGGACAGGGAAAAAGCATCTTATCGGCATGTATGATGAAATCAACAGTTTCGTTTCCTATGTTAAGGATGCCTCTGAAGGAGGTTCTTCCAAAGAGATGGCTTTCGTTCTTGTGGGTGAGCCCGGAAACGGAAAAACTTTTTTTGTCGAATATTTATGCAATAAATACCGTCAGTTTCTTTTTAATGATGAGAACAGGAAATACACTTTCAGGTTCAAAAACATTTCAAAAATAGGAAGCTATGGAAAAATCGACATCATTGAGTCACAAACCTATGAAGATCCCATGATTCTGGCCATGAACCTTTTTGACGGCATTGATGAAAACCGTGAATATCTGGCCCGCGAGTTCGGTTTTTCCGACGGTGAGATTGAAAAGATTTACGAAGATCAGCGTCCGCTAGGAGCATGTTCGGGTTATATCTGGAACGATATCCGGAATTTTACGGGCGGAGATATGAAGAACATGCTCGAATTTATTGAAATTGTTCCGGTACCCCTGACTGAAAGTTTAGGAACTATTACCGGCAAATACCCGGCCAAGGATAAAATAACGTCTTCGGCAGTGGATCTTCTGGGTGAGGAGTCAATTCAGCGACTGCTCCATATTACCGATACCAACAACCCCTATCGTTTTGACCTTAGACGCGGTGCGCTGGCCAGGGTTGGAGGGGGAGGAATACATTTCAGCGATGAAATTTACAAAAACAAGAAAGACCTGGTTCAGGTCTATCTGGGAGTTATCCAGAACCGCTCCATCGAAATTGACGGATACAAATGGCCCATCGACACATTAATCATCGCCACCAGCAACAACTCCGAGTTCAGCCGATATGTATCTGAAAAAGAGGAAGCTCCCATCGTGGACCGCTGCAGGATCTGTTATATTTCCCACAACACCAATTACATACTGCAAAAACAGCTGACCGAATATGCCATTGGAAGCGAAGCCAAGTCCACATTGACCCGCGAGTATTTGCACCAGGACCCCAATTTGAATCATGCTTCTTCAGTGGGTTTTGTGCTGACAAGACTTCCGCGTTCGGAAAAACTGACGCCCGTTGAAACCATGAAACTGGCCGCCGGAGAAGTCGCCGGAGAAAAGAGCATTAAAACACTGGCTGAGGTTATTGATACCTTAAACCAGAACCCCGACACCACCAAACGATTCGGACAAAAAGGCCTTGGCCAGCGAAACCTGGGAAGAGCAATCCAGCTCATGATGGAAAGTTCCGAAACCAATGAAGGAAAATGCATGTTCGCCTATGACTTTTTCAGAGCCATGGAGCGTATTATTCTTGACTATGTTGTGGATGCCAACGATCGGGCGAAATATATGGAAGATCTCAAAACCGCCAAAGAGCTTTACCGGGAACGGGTCATGACCGAAATGTTCAACGCATACATGGATGAGCCTTTTGCCATTCGTAAGGATGTCCTGAACTACGTCAATATGATCATCGGAATCGATGCCGAAAATCTGGGTCCGGACATGATGTGGAAATACAAAGACCCCCAAACCGGCGACCTGAAAGCCATTAAAATTGATGAACGTTATATCAAGAGCGTCGAAGACCGGTTAGGCCTGAAAACCGACGAACAGCGCGAAACGTTTCGAACTTCGATCCGCAAAATTTACGGACAGAAAATCTCGGTGAATCCGGATTATGATTTTATGGACAATCTGGAATTGGTCAAAGCAGTCACGGATGTTCGTCTGAAATCGGACATTGCAGGTGCAGGAAGCCTGATCGGCGCGCTGGCCAACAGGACCAACGAGGAAAACCAGAAGCTATACGATAGAATGATCAGGACCATGATCGATAAGCTTCATTATTGCAATACCTGCGCACAGAAAACCATAGAATATTTCTGCACACAGGAAGATGAAAAATAAGGCTGAAAAAATGAACCCTCGCTTTTTAAAAATATATAAGGCACTCAAGGCCAGGGGACTTTCAAAAGAAGAGGAAGAAAAGGTCCTGTCGGAAATTCGCCATGCGGAGTTGCACGAAAAGTCCATAGAAAATAATGCCGACGCGGATCAGGCGGGAAGCAGGGGCCTGAAAAGTTTCTATGCTTATCATGATCTTTTTGTGCTTCAGGATATGACACCCCCCCGGACCTATTATGCCGCTTATCTGAAATCCCTGGAGGATTTACTGGATCGGGACAAACAGCGTGAAAAAGACGGGTTTCCCCGTAAAATTCGTGTGGGACGGCTGATCAAACCCGGCAAGGGCGGACAGGACAAGGTCGTGGTCGTACCTACCACCGTTGAAGAAAAACTGCTCCACGATAACACGTTCAGTCCACCGGGCCAGGGGGACGGTACCGGAGGGCATGGTGAAGGCGAAGAAGGCGAAGTTATCGGAGAACAGCCTGTTCGAAGCGAGGAGGGTGAGGGTTCGGGGCCTGGTGAAGGCTCCGGCGGACCTCACGAGATGGAATCCAGCGCTTATGATCTGGGAAAAATCCTCACTGAGAAATTTGAACTTCCCAATTTAAAAGAGAAAGGCAAAAAACGATCTTTAACCCGGTATACCTATGATTTGACCGACCGAAATCGGGGTGTGGGACAAATACTGGACAAAAAAGCCACTTTAAAACAGATCATTGAAACCAATATCCATTTGGGAAATATTCCTGATCTATACAATATCGATTCCACCCAATTTATCATATCTCCGAGGGATAAAATTTATCGGATTTTATCACGTGAAAAAGATTACGAGTCTCAGGCCATGGTATTTTTTCTCCGGGATTATTCAGGATCCATGTCCGGAAAACCCACCGAAATCGTGGTGGCTCAACATGTGTTGATCTATAGTTGGATTCTTTATCAATATGAAAAGCAGGTGGAATCGAGGTTTATTCTACATGATACCGACGCCAAAGAAGTTCCGGATTTTGAAACCTACTACAGGTCCAGAGTGGCAGGTGGCACCAGAGTAGCTTCGGCCTTTCGCCTGGTCAATGAAATTGTTGAAAAGGAAAACCTTGCGGCGGACTATAATATTTATGTTTTTCACGGTACAGACGGGGATGACTGGGATGTGGACGGCAAAGAGACCTTACCGGAAATTAAAAAAATACTCGGCTATGTCGCCCGTGCAGGAATCAGTGTTATCGGGTCACCATCTGCTTCCCTGAACAATACCGAAGTGGAACGTTATATTAACAAATCAGGCTTTTTGAAAGATTATCCCAAGCTGATCCGGATGGATGTCATGGATGTCAATGCGGATGAGCCCCGGTTAATCGATGGTATCAAAAAGTTGATTTCAGAATAACCATCGGGAAATGCCATGGAACTGATCGATCAACATAGTAAAAAAATAATGGAAGGTTGCAAGAAAAGAGCCAGAGACGCCGGTTTGAGTTTCCGGGATGAAAGCCTTGAATATATTGTCACCAACAGGGATCTTCTGGAACTTTCCCCGAAGGGAATGATTCCCACCTTGTACGATTACTGGGTCCATGATGTTGAGGTATTAAAAGAAAAAGGAAAATACGAATTATATCCCGGCAATCCATATGAAACCGTGATTAACACAAGGCCGGCCATATCCTATTATAACGACAACAACCCGGATTGGCTTAATGTAATGATTTTCTATCATGTTATCGGCCATATCGATTTTTTCCAGAACAATCTCTACTTTCAACATACCTGGGATTATGATTTTACCGGAGAGGCCTTGTCCGATAAACGCATGATTGCAAAACTTCGCTCGGAATACGGGCGATGGGTCGATTATGTCATTGAGTTTTCCCGAAGTATAGACAACCTGGCGGGTTATTTTGATGAACTGACCAGGATTGATTATCAGCCCAAATCAACCCGCACCAAAAAACTCGATTATTATTTCGATGTCTTTCTGCAGCGGGAAAAAAAGGTCCATATCACCGAATACATCAAAGACATTGAAAAATATAATAAATATATCAAGATATACGGCAACCTTGGTGAACAGACGTTTTTTTCGGAAATAGACCAAAAGTATCCGGAGTTTCAATCCCTTTACAATAAAAGCCTGACCAAAAAACCAGAAAAAAGACTCGACCTGATTCAGTATCTCATGGAAAACTCCGATTTTTTAAACAAGGAAGATAATAAATGGATGCAATCCGTGATGCAGGTGATCAGAAAAACCTCGATCTTTTTCCAGCCCCAGATTCGCACCAAAATTATGAATGAAGGATGGGCCAGTTACTGGCATGAGATTCTTTTTTTACAGGATGACCGGATTAGCGGTCACGAGGTGGATTTTGCCAGGGTCAATGCCTATGTAACATCTCTTCCGCGTATGGGCATGAACCCTTATGCTCTGGGAATGCGTCTTTTTTACCACATTGAGGACTTGGGGGATAGGGGAAAGCATAGCTACACTTTTCAGAAGCTTTTAGACGAATATGAACGGAAAAAATTTGATGCAAAACAGGCTAAAGGAAAGGATCTGGTTTTTGAGGTCCGGAAGAATTTTTCGGATTTCCTTTTCATCAACACCTTCGTAGACCAGGATTTCATGAAAAATAACGATCTGTTTGTGGCGGGAAGGCGCCTGGACCAGCAGCGAATGGTATGGGAATATTATGTTAAAAGTCGCAAGCTTAAAGACTACAAGGAAATGTTGTTCGATTCCCTGTATCATCCGCCTCACATTGAAATTGACTCTGAAAAGGGCAAGGATCAATACCTCTACCTTGTCCATCATTTTGAAGGCAAGCCGCTAATTACCGAGTATATCCTTAACACCTTACTCGGCATTGAATATTTATGGGGTGGTCCGGTACAGCTGGAGACCAGTGAAGTGGTCTCTGTCGGTATTCCAAGGCCGGCCCGGATTTTACCCTCGTTGACACCACCACCTCAGCAGGATGAGGAATCAGCACCGGAGATCACCTGGCAGCGTGTGGTATACACCATGGAAAAACGAAAGCTTTCCAAAAAGGTAGTTTAATATATGAATCGTGTAAAGCATGCAATGGAAAATCTGGATCAGGAAGTCAGCCAGCACGAATGTGAAGTTCCTATTTCCTACAACCAGTTTCTAAAAGAAGTGGCTGAAAAGCCCATTTGGATCATCCGAAATGTCTTTCAGGTATTTCATGATATGGTCAAAGCCTATGTGGGCGAAGGATACGATGAATACCCGAACGATCCGGAATCCATCAGTTTTGTCTATTATGACTGCAGTAAGCTTCTTGTGGAAGGAGCGGACCATCCTTTTTTTGCCGACCGCGTTTTTGCCAACCGTTTTATCAGCCATGTGGAATCCTTTAAGCGCGGGGCCCAGCAAAATAAAATTTATATATTTGACGGCCCCCATGGATGCGGCAAAAGTACTTTTTTAAACAACCTTTTGTACAAATTTGAAGAATACGCCAACACTGAGGAAGGGTCCCGCTATGAAATTCTCTGGCGGCTGGATCGAAAAATGTTCGGTGACGTTATCCCCGAATCATTATCGGATAGTCCAAATTATATGTTTGACTTTCTTGAACCGGAACAACCCGAGTTATGTGATCAGTCAAGCAAACCGGAACATTTTTATTCCCATCCTGATTCTAAAAATCCAAAATTCGATTTTTTCACGAATGGGAATTTCATCGATGTTCCATGTCCCAGTCACGATCATCCCCTTTTAATGGTACCCAAGGAATTTCGCCGCCGGTTTCTCGATGATCTTCTGGAAAATGATGAAAGCAAGTATCGGATTTTCAATGATAAGGAATTTGACTGGGTTTTTCGCGAAACACCCTGCACCATTTGTACATCCATTTACGCAGCTCTTCTCAAAAACCTGCAAAGTCCCCAAAAAGTATTCGGAATGATTTATGCGCGGCCATATCGGTTTTCCCGCCGTCTCGGTGAAGGCATCAGCGTATACAATCCCGGAGATAAACCTATGCGCCAGGCTGTGCTGTTCAATCCCATGCTCCAGCAGCGTATCAACGCCCTTTTAAAAGACAGCAATCTGGTAAAATATATTTTTTCAAGATATGCAAAAACCAATAACGGCATTTACGCTCTCATGGACATCAAATCCCATAATACAGATCGTCTCATGGAATTGCACAACATTATCAGCGAAGGCATACACAAAGTCGAGGACACGGAAGAAAATGTCAATTCCCTCTTTTTCGCACTCATGAACCCCGAAGACAGAAAAAATGTTCAGGGGTTCCCATCATTTTCAGACCGTATCGAATACATCAATATTCCCTATGTACTGGATCTGAGCACCGAAGTGGAAATTTATCGAAACATTTTCGGCAAACATATCGACAACAGTTTTCTTCCAAGAGTTCTTCACAACTTTGCCCGGGTGATCATCTCCAGCCGCTTGATGACCCGCTCCGACGCTTTGCTGGAATGGATTAAAAATCCTGAAAAATACCGCCAATACTGTGATGAAAACCTTCAACTTTTAAAGATGGAAATCTATACGGGTCATATCCCCCGCTGGCTTAGCGAAGAGGATTTAAAACGCTTTACCGCAAAACGGCGCAGAAAAATTGTCGGAGAATCAAAGTCCGAAGGAACCAAAGGATTTTCCGGGCGTGACTCCATCAAAATATTCAATGAATTTTACTCAGCTTTCGCCCGGGAAGACCGTCTGATTAATATGTCCATTTTGTGCGACTTTTTTACAAAAACCCGCGCGGATTTAAACCAGATGATCCCCACCGGGTTTATGGAGTCTTTGCTTCGCATGTATGACTACACCATATTGCAGGAAGTCAAGGAGTGTCTTTATTATTATAATGAAGAACAGATTTCCCGGGATATCCTGAATTATATGTTTGCGGTTAATTTCGAACCTGACACCACGGAAATATGCAAATACACCGGTCAAAACCTTAATATTACCGAAGCGTTTTTCAATGACATCGAACGGCGGTTTTTGGGGAAAAAAGTGCCGCCCAGTGCCCGTAAGGAATTTCGTAAGGATACTCAGAAACAGTATACCGCAAAAACCCTGACTCAGGAAATGATGATCGAAAGCAAACCTATCGAGAAAACCAGCCTGTTCGAATCACTTCACGAACGTTATGTCCACAATTTAAAAGAGAAAGTGCTCGACCCGTTTCTTGAAAATGAAAATTTCCGGAAAGCCATCAAAGACTACGGGGAAGAAGCTTTTAAAACCTATGACCGCCGCATTCGGGAAGATGTCACCTTCCTGATGAAAAACCTTTGTACCAAAGCACGGTACACGTCCAGAGGGGCCAAGGAAGTCTGCATTTATGTCATCGACAACGACTTGGCCAAGAGATTTACTTAATCTGAGCCTGAATAAAATGCCCTTTGTTCCCTCACCGGGAGGGGGCATAAGCGCTATTTATGGTTTTTTCGAATACGGGTTTCAAAGTTTGGGAGTCACCTTTTGCCCGTCATTCTGAGGGAGCGACTCGCAATGGATCTATGACTGAATAGAAGATATGTTTCGAAATTTTGATTGAAACCTTGGCGACCGAAGAATCTCCGGACCCTAGCTGCACTGATAACAGATCTGACCAGAAATGGCGAGAAAGACAAACCATGCCTGCAGATACGAAAGAGTTTTCGTCGGGTTTCTTGCCGACCGGTGCCAAAACGAATAGGAGGTTTGGAATCTCCGGTCAGGTTTTTTTACTGTTTTTTTCAGGCTGCATGAGTATGTAAGAATGTTTAATTTGCCTGGCAAAGGAAAATTTGTAATAATATATAGAGTCATATTACAACTGGTTAGCTGATGAAAAATGAAGAAAAAATAGAGGATTAAAAATGAACACCAAACTGACAATGATTTATTGGAAATCCGATAAATTTTGGCTCGGTAAACTCCTTGAGCATCCAGAAATAATGACTCAAGGGGAAACCATTGAAGAATTAGAAGAAAACCTCAAAGATGCATACCTGCTAATGGCACTTGATGAGGTGCCCGATAAATATGAAACTAAAGAAATTTCCTTATGAAACGGAAAAAGTTTATAAGGCAACTTGAGAAAGAAGGTTGTGTACTTTTGAGACACGGTTCTCGTCATGATCTATACCAAAATCCAACCACTGGAAAAAAGCAACCGATTCCGAGGCACACTGAAATTGATGATCAGTTAGTTAAGCACATTAGAAAATATTTGGGTTTAAAATAGGCGAATATTCTGAGACTCTTATCCAATCCGCATAAGACGACAATCGAATAGGGCCGAGGCGGTACGATGAACCAGTCAAATACAATGGCTTGGCGCGTTAATGGGAGGATTTCCAGATATGCCTTATAGGGGGCAGAAACAAACAACTCCGCATTTTATACGGATACATCTAATTTATTGTTGGTTTGCATTGTAATGGAGAAAAAGTAAATGGCGAATCCCAATGTAATTATTAGCTACAGCCACAAAGATAAACGTTACAAGGAGGATCTCCTCCGGCACCTAAGAATCCTTGAGAAACAGGGCGTTGCGTCCTTCTGGGATACGAGCCTTATACCTGCAGGAGCTGATTGGTCACAGGAAATCAAGAAACTGTGGAAACAACGAATGTGGCAATCCTTCTGATATCACCCGATTTCTTAGCATCTGACTGCGTCATTCAGCAAGAGTTGCCACTATTATTCAAGCGAGCGAAAGAACATAACACGGTAGTTCTTTCCATTTTGGTTCGGCCTACTTCCTGGACATCTATACCTGAATTGGCGCAATTTCAATTCCTGAACGATGTCACACGTCCGTTGTCCACATCGGAAAAACGTGACGAGAGATGGCCCAGATCGCAAACAAGCTGGCCAAGTTGTTGATTGCGGTTTCCGAGAGACAGCTGGGCGGACCATCCGGCAAAACACTATATGGGACCAGCGCGAAGAGGATTAGCAGACCTCCGGCAAATTCTTTGGTGTTCCTGTCCCACTGCAGCCAAGACGGCGATTTCGCAGAACTCACCAAGTTCCGTCTCGAACGAGCCGGGTTTGATGCATGGATCGACAACGACCGTCTGGAACCCGGAGTTGACTGGCGACAAGAAATTGATGAATCCATTAAGAATAGCCTTGTGCTCATCGCTATAATGTCCCCGGAAGCTCGGGAATCTGAATATGTTACAATATGAATGGGCCTTCGATTAGGGAGGCGCAAAGCCCGTTGTTCACATCACAATACATTGACTTCACGAGTCGGCGGGCCAGACCGTGGGATCAATTCATCAGAGCTTTAAGAGACATCCGGGAACGCAGCCAACAATTCACCAATGAGAAAGTAAAAGGTCCCGCCGCATAGTTCAACCGTTCAACTATAATTATCCAAACCTGTAATGTTTAGGGTCCGATTTCTCAAGGATACCTTTTCAATTCGAAACTTGTTTAATCTGAAAATTTATGAAAGAAGAGAAAATCATAATTGAATTCAAATATCCATGGACAATGATGCCTCTTGAAAATGCAGAAGAATGGATAAATGCTGTGAAAGGGTCATTAACTGAAGATGATCCTCTGTTTAAGAAAGAGATTTTTGTTAAAAAGCGCTCCATTGCAAAATGGGGCGTTTTCTTTGGCATAGCAAACTCTCTTCTTCAGTTTTTTTAAGGGTCTTCAGACTCCAACATCCGACCGCTAAGATACGTCCAATCCATATCATTTCAGAATGAATATTGGTTTCCACCTGCAATACACAGTTATGCCAATAATTGCATAACGTACTAGAATCTTTAAATTTTTACTTGACATCACATAGTCAAAAAAGATATGAAAAAGATGCTTTGTAAAAAATGTTTCCTTCCAATTAACGATTGGTGCATACCGATTTATGACCTGAATAGCGTGTCATGAATGCTTTGTGGTATGAATTCATATTCAGTCGTATTCTGTTTCATAAAATGGCAAAAAATGCAGATATTGCCGTTGCTTCAAAACAAACTGATTTTTTTTTAACCCATTCTGATAAAAACCGTAAAAGGGCAAGGAGGATAATTATATGGACAAAATATTGAGGATCGACATGGGGGCTGATGGAGGGCCGAAATTTTCCGAAGAACCATTGGGTGATTATGCTGGTTTAGGCGGTCGGATCATGACTTCCACAGTGGTGGCCAAAGAAGTTGATCCCATGTGTCATGCACTTTCCGCCCAAAATAAACTGGTGATAGCGCCCGGACTTTTAAGCGGAACCACGGCCGTGATGTCCGGAAGAATTTCTGTAGGATGCAAAAGTCCTCTGACCGGCACCATCAAAGAGTCCAATGCCGGAGGTCAAGGTGCCCAGGTTATGGCCAGACTGGGATACGCGGCTATTATTTTGGAAGGAAAACCCAAAGATGATAAAATTTACAAGCTGCTTATCAATAAAGATGGCGTAAAAGTCGAAACGGCCGAAGATCTGAAGTTTTTAGGGAACTATGCCACGGTGGAAAAACTGGTAAGCCAGTATGGTGATAAAATAACCTGTTTAAGTATCGGCTCCGCCGGCGAGCGAAAAATGGGTGCAGCTTCCATAGCCGTTACCGATATGGAAGTGAGGCCGACTCGTCATTGCGGGCGGGGCGGTACAGGTGCGGTGATGGGCAGTAAAGGTCTAAAAGCCATTGTCATGGATGATACCGGATGTGATATGAGGCCGCCAAAAGATCCCGACGCCTTTAAAGAGGCCAACAAAGCATTTGTTGCCGGACTCAAGAAACATCCTGTAACCGGTGAAGGTCTTCCGGCCTATGGGACCAATGTATTGACGAACGTCCTAAATGAAGCGGGCGGTTATCCGACACGAAATTTCCAGACCGGACGATTTGATGGTGCTTCCAAAATCAGCGGAGAAACCCAGGCCGAGTTGGAAACATCACGTGGCGGAAAAGCGACTCATGGCTGTCACAGAGGTTGTATCATCCGTTGTTCCGGAACTTTTAATGACAAAAACGGCAACTTTTTAACCAAGCAGCCTGAGTATGAAACCGTATGGGCCCATGGCGGAAACTGCGGCATTGACGATCTGGATGCCATTGCCCTGATGGATCGCCTTGATGATGATTTCGGTGTGGATACCATTGAAATGGGGGCTACCATTGCAGTCGCCATGGAGGCGGGACTCGCCAAGTTCGGTGATGCGGAGGCCGCCATAAATCTTGTGAAAGAAGTGGGCAAGGGAAGCCATTTAGGACGTATTTTAGGTAACGGTGCCGCAGTGACAGGCAGGGTGTTCGGCGTGGAAAGGGTTCCTGTTGTCAAGGGGCAGGCCATGCCGGCTTATGATCCCCGCGCAGTCCAGGGAATCGGTGTTACCTATGCAACCACCACCATGGGAGCTGACCATACCGCAGGATATGCAGTAACTGCCAATATACTGGGTGTTGGTGGAAAAGTTGATCCTTTAAAACCCGAAGGCCAGATAGAACTCTCCAGGAATCTGCAAATTGCCACCGGGGCCGTGGATTCAACAGGCATGTGCCTGTTTATTGCGTTTGCGCTCCTGGACCAACCTGAGACATTCCAGGCATTGATTGATATGATCAATGCTTTCTATGGATTGAGCCTGACTGCCGATGATGTGACCGCTATGGGCAAGCAGGTTCTGAAAACCGAAAGAGATTTCAATACCCGGGCCGGTTTTACCAAGGAGGATGACCGGCTTCCAGCATTTTTCAAAAATGAGAAGCTTCCGCCCCACAATGTGACCTTTGAGGTTAAAGATGAAGAACTGGACCAGCTATTTAATTTTTAACCCTATAAATTTTTAGAATCAAGCATGAAGGGGGACTTGTGTTTTAAAGCCCCCTTTTTTGCTTTTAAGCGCTCTAACCGATGCTTCCATGCCCGAATCTGAGGGTGTGCTATTGATGATGATCTTTTTGATCGTTAATATTTAAAGGTAAAAAAAAGGGTTCACCTATTTATGTTTCAAGCCCAAACCGTCATTTCGAAAGAGCCTTTTACCAGGGAATCCGGACAAAAACTGGGGGAGGCTTTATGTAAAAAGCTGGAAAACTCGCCGAAAGCCTGCTGGCTTTTTTGCTCGCCCAAAGACGGTCTTGAAAATCTTTTAAAAGGCGTTGCCGAGGCGGTAGAGACCGACAAACTGGTGGGTTGCACCACGGATGGAGAAATATCCGATAGGGGAATCAGTGCTAAATCAGCCGTGCTGGCGGGTGTTGTCAGCGATCAAATTGATTTTGAAGTGGTGATGACCGAAAATATCGGAAAGGACCCCCAAAAAGCCGGGGAGAGGCTAGCTGAACAATTTTCCCTTTCAGCAACCTATATTCAACTTTTTTCCGATGGTCTGACTGCCAATGGATGTCAAATTTTAAAAGGAGTTCAATCAGTATTGGGAAAAGGAATTCCCATTTCCGGAGGAACGGCCGGAGATGACGGCAGATTTGTCCGGACATGGCAGTTTGCCGGAAATCGAGTTTTCTCCGATGCGGCAGTGGCGATTGGTTTATCCGGTCATTTCAGTGTGGGACTTGGGGTTCACAGCGGCTGGTCACCGGTTGGTCTGGCGAAAAAAATCACTAAAGCCAAGGGCAATGTGCTCTATGAACTGAATCATGAGCCTGCTTTGAATGTTTATGAGAGGTTCCTTGGAAAGCACGCAAACAAATTGCCGTCGGTGGGCGTAGAATATCCTCTTGGGCTGATTGACAGATATTGGACTGTGGGAGATTCTAACTACTGCCTGTTGAGGGCCACCATGTCGGTAAACCGGAACGACGGGTCAATTACATTTGCCGGTGATGTGCCTGAAGGGACCATGGTTCGGTTGACCTGTGCAGACAGCGCATCCATTCTGGATGCCGCCGGAAGGGCTACCCGGATGGCCTTGGACCAACTGGAAAAAACATCTCCGGTGATGACTTTTGTCTACTCCTGTATGGCACGAAAAATAGTGCTTGGGCGAAGAATTACAGAAGAATTGGATCAAATTCGTCAAAATGCAGGGCAAAATATTCCTGTGGTGGGATTTTTCACTTATGGTGAATTCAGTCCTGTAATACCCTGTGGGACATGCGTACTTCATAATGAGACCGTCACTGTGGCTCTGATAGGGGTTTAGGAGAGCGACCATTGGAACCCGAAGGTTGCCATCATTTTTTGAGTAGATACCTCCTGTCGAAATTTTGGAATGGTCGGAAAGTTACTCCTTAAAAATGCATCGTGAAAAAACCTTGTTGAATCGTATCCAGGAATTGGAAGAACTTCTCGACTTATCGGAGAGAAAATCTGATATTTTGACCAATCTGCTCAAAGAGGCCAGCGCCGAGTTTCAACAGGCGCTGGAAAAAGTCACGATATCGGAATCCAATTTCCGGGCTGTTTTTGAAAATGCTCCCGAGGCCATTTACATCTTGTGCACCGACACCCGAAAAATACTCGACTGTAACCCTTTTACAATGGAATGGCTTGGATATTCCCGTGATGAACTTCTATCCATGCGTGTCGATGATATTCTGGCGGCGGGCTCGGAAGGAGTCGAGTACAATGCCGGAAGGACAATTGAACACGGGATGGTTAAAATTTCGGAACGGCAATTCCAAAAAAAAGATGGGGCCCTTGTGGATGCTGAAGTGACCGGTACGTTGATCGAATATGAGGGAAAGCGACGGATGGTGGTCCTGGTGCGAGACATCACCGAGAGAAAAACTCTGGAGGAACTTTCCCGATATAAAGAGTTGTTTGACAACGTGAGTGATCCGGTTTTTATCAACGACTCAAAAGGACGCTTTTTGGAAGTCAATGACGTGGCTTGTGACTTTTTTGGATATCCTCGCATCGAGCTTCTTCACAAAGCCATCAAACATCTTATCGCTCCCGGACAAAATCAGGTTGTTTCAGAAATGGGAGCGAAAATTCGCAATGGGGAAGCTGTGACTTTCCAGCTGGAAATGATTACCCAGGATAAAAAAACTATTCCGTTCGAGTTTCATGGCCGCTCAATTAAATTTTTAGGAAAACCTGCTGTACTCAGTGTGGCTCGGGATCTGAGTGTACGTAAAAAGATGGAAGAAGCGTTAGTTAAAAATGAACGGCTTTCAGCCTTGGGTGAAATGGCAAGTGGTGTGGCTCATAATTACAACAATTTACTTCAGATGATTATTGCCTCAGGCGAGGCAGCTTTGGCCAAAATGGAGGCCGGGCGAATTCGCGAAGCACGGGATTCTGTTAAACTCATTTTGGAAGCCGGGCGACGGGGCGCTGATACAGTCAGAAGAATCAAGGATTTTACAAATGTCCGTTCCGGACAGATTGCTCAAAAAGTTCCCTTCGATATTGGGGAACTTCTCCAGGAGGCAGTGGAGTTAACAAAACCGCTTTGGAAAGATCCCCAGAATAGCGGAAAATATATAATGCTCCTGGATAAACCTGTTGGATGCATGGTGAATGCAAAAGCTTCGGAAATCTATGAGGCACTGATCAACCTGATAAAAAATGCCATCGAGGCCATGCCGGATGGAGGTAGGCTGCGAATTTTCAACCGGATCACGGATTCCCATATCCATTTGTATATACAGGATACAGGTTGTGGCATTGCAGAAAAAAACCTGGAACGAATTTTCGAACCGTTTTTCACTACCAAAGGCGCAAAAAGCAGCGGTTTAGGATTGCCCTCCAGTTATGGCATCATCAAAAGAAATCAGGGGGAGATGACTGTGGAGAGCAGCCCTGGTAAAAGTACCTGTTTTTGTGTCACCCTGCCCCTTGCCGATGGTTTGGTAAAACAGCCGAAACCTGAAATCATTCCGGTTAAAACCAAAAAAATCCGGTTTTTGCTTATCGATGATGAAATCAATATTCTGAAAGCTATGGAGATGTTTTTTGAGGATACGGAAATCGATTTAATTGTCGCCGATAAAGCTTCCGAGGGTATTAAAACCTTAAAAAAGACAAAGCCGGATGTGATTCTGTGCGATCTTGGCATGGATGACATGAACGGATGGGAGGTCGGAAAGATCGTTAAGGAATATTATGCAAAAATGGGCACGGAAAAAGTTCCTTTCATTTTGTACACTGGTCTTGATATTCCGCTGGATTCTCAAAAACTCATAGAAAGCGGCGTAGACAAGGTGGTCACCAAACCCATATCCTGCGAACAACTCGAGCGTATTGTTCAGGAAATTGTTTCATGTAGCCCCTCCTTCTAAGCATCACCCTCCGAGGGAAAATCATCCCCCGTTCCCACGCACAGCATGGGAACGAGATATTATCTGTCACTACAACAAAAGCCGTCAAGTTAATGTACTGATCAGGTATTAAAGATTGACATTCTGAGGAGGCCAACATAGTATCGACCTTCAAGCGCTGCGAGTCGCTCTCTCAGAATGACAAACGAGGAGTTACTTTCGACCCCTGAAGCACCTATTTTTGCAAAACCTCATCAGCCACATCTTTTAAGTCAAGTTCCTCGAGTTTTTCACGGGTGGGAATTCCTGTCTTTACGTCCCAACCCCGAAGTGTGTAGTATTCGTCTTTCATTGCCTCGAATTTATCCCTGTCAAGCACTTCTCCTTCGAATTTACCTTTTTTCAAAGGTTCTTCAAAAAACTTTTTAGGAAGGCTATCGTCTTTTCTGGTCAGACCCTGCCGAACATCAAACATTCGTTCCAGATTCCGGACCCGCTCGGAAATTTTCAACAGCCTGGGAACATCCCAGTCTTTTCCTGTGGCCAGATTAAAAACTTCAGTGGCCATGTTGACATCGTAATAAATAAAAAGCCCATAAAGCCATTTGCATACCCCCAGGTTATCAGCCACACGCTCCATATGTTCCGAAAGTATTGTCGAAAAGGCTTTTCCTTTGTACGAGGTCGGTATGGCGGCTTCGGAATCTCCGAACTGCTCCTTTGCAACTTGCTGAAACCAGTCAGGAGCGTGGTTCCAATCGACTTCAAGAAGGCTTCCCCTCAGCGGAAGCGGATCACCCCGATGACCCACTGCCTGCATAAGTCCGGTGCCTTTATAAGCCCTGAATTCATAAGCATGAGGCGCAAGTCCTTTGACAATATCCACTTTTTCCACAGCATCGGTTCCGATTGTTTCGGCAAAAACTTTCGGGCCTTCGGCCAGCAGGTCACCATAGCCCTCACGGTTGGCTATTTTTTGGATCGTACCCAGGATAGCCTCTTTGCTTCCACGCTCCATAGCGATTCCATCGGTATCTTTTTCCGTGATGATCTTATGATGGTAAAGTTCCATGAGAAGGCTGATAGCAGCGGAGGTCTCGGTACAGTCCATTCCGAGCTTGTTAACCATGAGAGTGGCTTCCAGAAACGTATCCATGTTCAGGTTCCATACAGCCCCTGTAAATCCGCTAAAAGGTTCACAAGAGGTAAGCCCTTTGCCGATTCCCGGTTTGGAGAAAAAGTTCATGCAGCGGTTGGGACAGCAGAAGCACCCCATGTTTTTTACCTGATTTTTTTCAACATAATCGGCACCGCTGTATCCCTCTAAAATGTCATCCCAACAGACATCTTCAAAATATCCCACCGGAAAAAAACTCAACTGGTACATCATATGAACGCCCCGGGCAACACCGAACACGGACAATTCCTTGTAGGCCGGATGTTCACGGATTTCATTGTTGATTTTAATAGAAAGCTCCAAAAACTCATTAGGTCTGGCCACACGGATACCACCTGAACCTCTGACAGCAACTGCCTTTAAGTTTTTGGAACCCATGACCGCCCCCATACCTGTTCGGCCGGCAGCATCCCCGGTTTCAGTCAGAATACAGGCAAAGCGAACCAGTTTCTCCCCTGCCGGACCAATACAGACAGACTTGATTTCCGGGTCTCCCAATTCCTCCTGAATGGCTTTTTGTGTTTCAAAAGTATCTTTTCCCCAGATATGTTCGGCATCCCGGATTTCCACTTTATCATCTTTGATCCAGATATAGCAGGGTTTGGCGGCTTTTCCACGAATCATCACATGGTCGTACCCCGCAAATTTCAGCTCAGGTCCCCAATAAGCTCCGAAATTGGATTTGGCCCGAAGCTGGCTCATGGGTGATAAAGCCGTGACATCCACACGGCCGGAGCCGGACAGAGCCGTTCCGGACAAAGGGCCGGTATTGAAAATCAGAGGGTTTGACGGATCAAACGCATCGGTTCCGGGTTTGTAATGGTCATATATAAGGCGTACCCCCAAACCTCTTCCACCAAGATAATTTTCAACATAGGATTCGGTGGATTCGGTGGTGACGTCGCCGCTTGTCAAATCAATGAATAAAATATTTCCTACCCATCCGTACATTATTGGTTCCTCCCTAATGCCTGTTTAACCAAAACTGGTATCCGGTCAGCATTTTGAATCAGCTTCAGATAGGCCTCTTTGGATATTTCCTCACAAACTATCGCACCGGTGGGACATACTTTGGCGCATGTCGGATCACCATCACATAAATCACATTTCAAGACCTTCCCGTTATCCAGGTCCACGAATGTGGCTCCAAACGGGCAAGCAAACACGCAGCTCAAACATCCGATACAGCGATGGGGATCTACTTCCATGGCCCCGGTCATATAGTTTCGATAAGTAGCGCCTTTTGGACAGACCATTTCGCAGGCTGGTTCTTCACATCTCAAACAGTTGATGGGCACAAAAATGGCTTCCTGCTCCCATTTGATCACATGGATTCTTCCCTTGGCAGGGTTACATTCCCCATCATGTTTTAAGGAGCAATATGTTTCGCAGGCTCTGCAACCTGAACATTTTTCAGCGTCGATAATCAAGGTTTTCATTAGTGTTGGTCCCTCCCCATGCTCGAAAATTGTATTGGGTTTATGAGCATGAATTAAAATGGAAGCAAACTGACTTCAATTCGGTTTTTTGTTTTTTCCCAGCTTTCTTTGTCGGCCATGGACACCTCGTAAGCTTTCTGAGCCATCAAACAACGCAGAGCATTGTTTTGCATAGAGGTATCCAGAATACGGATATTTTTAACAAGACCCTTTGAATCCACCTGATAGTGATGATAAATAATCCCATGAGGAGACTCCAGAGCGGCAAAACCTTCGGACCCAATGTTTTTAGGAATTTGCCTTGTAAAAGGTCCGGTAAGTTTTTCCCTGACACAAAGCCGGGTCATCTTTTCAGCAGATTGAATAGTCTCAATAATGAGTGCCCAAAAAGCCGCCCAAACGCTGAAATGCGGAAAAGGCCCGAGACTCTCCACCATGTTGCAACGCTCTTCTTCGGCTTTTTCAGTATCCATGGCTTTTTTATGGTTCATCCTTGCCAATGGTCCGGTAAAAAACAGGCTGTCAGCTCCCAATTGAACACCCTGCCACCCCTTATCCCTGAAAAAAGCAAAAGGCAGATAGCTCCAGGATTCTTTGGCAAGGTCAATGTTATCCAAAGCTTTTTCAACGGGAAATCTCCTGCTTTCTTTTCCACTGCTGTCCGTGACAACCAATTCGTCTTCCTGCGGATTTTTAGAATTCCGGATATCTAATGAAACTCCAGCCATGGGCTTCAAGCTGATTTCTGAAAAATCTTTCAAAGCTTTTGGGGATGTCCAAAAATTTTTTCTGAAAAAGTCTGCCAGGTTCGCGACAAATTGGACCAGTATTCCGGCGATTTCTTCCAACCGTTCATAACTGTTGTTTTTCAAATAGCCACTAACACCTCCCGGCAGAGACGTCAGTGGATGTTCATGCCTTCCTCCGAGTATGATGGCCGCTTCCTGAGCAAGAGCCAGATGACGCATGATATCTTTTGCCATATGGGAAAAAGTATATTGAGATGTTCCTCGCCTTGGTGAAGCAGAGTCCGTAAAAGGGTTTTCAAAAGCGGTCAGAAGAAAATAAAGTTTTTTGAAATGTCCGGTAAGAAATTGAGTCTGAAGCAATGCCTCCCGCATGTTTATCGCAAGCGGCGGCGGAGTGACATCAAACAGGCGATCGAGTGCCTTTGCGGATACCAAATGATGGGCCGGTGAAAGAATGGTTAAAATTCTGGGAATTTCTTCCACAGGGCGGCCTTCACACATGGCGGATATTTTCAGAGGTACGGTGACCTGGTAAAATACACGGGGAGTCCCACTGCTGTTTAAAATAGCCACCCGGGCAGGAAGGTCCTGCCATCTGACAGGGTCTATGGTTTTGGTCTGAGTCATAAATTTCCTCTCAATGCGCGCAATAATTCACATTGGGACGGCAGGTTGTATCGATAAAAAGTGCCTGTCAAGTCATGGAATTTTTCAACGATTTTTTTAATTTCCCCGGCTTTTTCGGAATCAAAAGTGGAGCTGATGGCTGAGACCATTTTGGCTCCGGGATCATAGACTGCCGGTGGTTTTCCGAAACATCCGCGGCAGGGGAGTCCAACGCCGGTGCACAATCCGCCGCACCCTTCCCGGGTGGCAATACCCTGGCACACAAGGCCCTGCTCCAGAAGACAACGTCCGGTTGATTCATAGGTTTCATAAGGGCGTTTTGCGTTGGAAAACTTTTTTTCTTCCTTTTTTCTGGAACAACTGGCACATACGGCTTTTTCTCCGGCAAAGGTGCTTTTTTTCGGAGGGAAAACACCTGAGACGATTGCCTGGGAGATCGGCTCCGGGAGTCTTGATGCTGCATAAGACAAATTGGAAGTGGAACCTTTCCACCCTGAAAAAGCCTGAATGGCTGCCCAAACAAGATTTTGGGTGGGTGGGCACCCGGGAATATCATAATCCACATCAACAACTTGTGATAGTGCGGATACCAGGTGCTCCACCCGGGGTAGAGGAGGAGGGCTTTCCGACAATTCTGCTTTTTCCCCTGCGGAGGTTTCAGGGGTAGCCTTGGTCCGGAGATTGACCAGGCCGGGCATTCCGCCGAATGATGCACACGCTCCAATGGCAATCAGAATTTGTGATTTTTCCCTGAGCCTGATGGCTGCTTCACGGTCGCTCTCTGTGCTGACAGCACCGGCATAAAAGCAAATATCCATTAAGGGCGCTTTTTCAAAATCGTTCCATCGGGAACCCAAAACATATGGCCAAAAGGCAATATCAAACAGACGGGACAATGAGCTGACCTGATAATGAATATCCAGGATCACATTTTCGCACACCCGGCATCCCGTCGCAGTATATATGGCAATTTTTTTCTTAGACAATCTGTCACTCCTTAAAAATGACGAATTAAAAATTAAATAAAACATGAAACTCATTAACTGCTAACTGCTTTCTTCTTAAGTAGTTTCCAACAAGTCCCCCTTTGAAAAAGGGGGATTTAAGGGGATTTTTAAAACGGCGTCAGTTTGTCAAATCCCCCC
>JAABTQ010000024.1 GCA_011389745.1 Desulfobacteraceae bacterium
ATTTTACAGCTGGCTGATCAGGCATGGCGGTCAGTGGAGACAGCATGTCCGCCCAAATGAACTGATACTGGTTTGCGATGTGGGGGGCGGCACCACCGACTTTACCCTGATCATGCTTCAGGAGATCGAAGGAAGCCCCAGGTTCGAACGTATTGCAGTCGGGGATCATCTTATTCTCGGTGGCGACAATATGGACCTGGCACTGGCCCGGCGAATCGAAATGCGTTTTAGCCACCGGAAAATGTCACTGAACACGGATCGGTGGAAAACCCTGTGTCATCAATGCAGACAAGCAAAAGAGGCTATACTTGCCGGACATGAACAATCCCACAAAATTACACTGATGGGAGAGGGAAGCCAACTCATTGCCGGAACCATTGCCGCAAAACTGGACAAAAAAGAGGTGGAAGACACCATTGTGGAAGGTTTTTTCCCCCTGGCCGATGCCGGTGAAACCCGAAAGAAAACGTCACGTGCGGGTATTGCCGAATTTGGTTTGCCCTATGAACAGGAGCCGGCGATTACCCGTCACCTGGGCTGGTTTCTGGAACAACACAAAGAGGATGTTAAAAAATTTCTTGACCGGGACATCCCTGCGCCCGATCATGTCCTTTTCAATGGCGGTGCTCTGAAACCATTAGTTGTTCAGGAAAGAATCCGGGCGGCAATTCGCCACTGGTTCGGCGAAACCAATACTGATATTCCAAAAATCCTTGAAAATTCCAATCATGACCTGGCAGTTGCATTAGGGGCATCTTACTATGGTCTGGTCAAAATCGGAAAAGGTGTTCGGGTCGGTTGCGGAAGTGCCCGTGCATATTTTCTCGGCATATCCACTCGTGATGAAAATACAGGAACTGTCAACACCGGCCAGGCTATGTGTTTAGTGGAGCGAGGTCTGGATGAAGGTACCCACATCGAGCTTAAAGACTATAAATTTGAAGTTCTTGCCAATCAGCCGGTGACTTTCGATATTTACAGCTCAAGCTATCGCTCGGGAGATCGATGCAGAGACATTGTGGCAATCGATGACTCCATGACCGCTCTTTCACCGCTTCAAACCGTTGTGCAGTTTGGAAAAAAAGGGATTCGCAAACAGGTGCCCGTTCAAATCGAAGCCGAGTTTACCGAGATCGGGACATTGGCCATATGGTGCCGGTCACTGATCAGCAATCACCGATGGCAGCTTCAGTTTCAGTTGCGGGATGACCCACCGACTTCCGAGGTTTCTGATTTCGAGGTTTTTGATGAAGCAATTGTTGCGGAGGCATTGAAAAAAATTGAGAGCGCTTTTACCAACAAAACTGATACAACACCATTAGAATCACTGACAAAAGAAATTATCGATATTGTGGAAAGACCCCGGGAAAAATGGCCGCTGGGGTTAATTCGAAAACTTGCCGATGGCCTTTTAAAGTATAGGTCTCTGAAAAATATTTCACCTGCCCATGAAAGTCGATGGTTGAATCTGACCGGGTTTTGCATGCGGCCGGGTTTTGCAGAAGGATTTGACCCACAGCGTATGGTCAGATTATGGAAAATTTATCCGGAAGGCATGCGCTTTCCGAAAAATGCCCAGGTAAGATCTGAATGGTGGATTCTTTGGCGAAGAGTTGCCGGAGGTTTAAAAGCCGGCCGGCAGCGACAGTTTAGCCAGGATTTGACTCCGTTGATGATTCGTAAAAAAGGCACCAAGGCTAAAATAAGTCCCCAGGAACGTATGGAAATCTGGATGGCGCTGGCCAATATGGAACTGTTGCATGGTAAAGATAAAATCAGATGGGGCCGACAATTGTTATCGGAAATATCGGCTCAAAATGCCAAACCGCAACATTTCTGGTCTATTTCAAGATTTGGCGCCCGTACTCTTCTTTATGGACCGGCGGACCGTGTTGTAGGACCTGAAGAAGTTTCCCATTGGATCGATTCAATACTGAAAATTACCTGGGGAAATCCCAGACCTGTTGGAATTGCATTGGCCCAGATGGCCCGCAGGACCGGAGATCGAACACGGGATGTCGATGAACTGGTGGTCCGGCGAATTGTTCAATGGATGGGTCAGGATAAATACTTCAGTCCGCATCGGCGCTACCTTGAAAAAATCGTTCCCATAGATAGACAAGAGGAGAGCGCTATTTTCGGAGAATCCCTTCCCGCAGGCCTTGTGCTGGGCATTGGCTTGGATGGTGAAAAATAACTCCATTTACGGAGTGCAAAATTCTTATTTTTGCATTTGGGTTTGGAGTGCAAAAATCTTATTTTTGCAAAATAAACTATCGGAAATTCGTTATGAAAGGAAAGTAATGCGCATCGGAATAGGTTATGACATTCATCGCCTGGTACCGGGCAGAAAACTGGTTCTCGGTGGCATTGAAATCCCTTTTGAAAAAGGCCTTGATGGTCATTCGGACGCTGATGTTTTGGTACACGCGATTTGTGACGCATTGCTAGGAGCGGCCGGATTGAATGATATCGGTTTTTGGTTTCCGGATAGTGATCCAGCTTACAAAGGAATCGATAGTCTCATTTTGCTGAAAAGATGCCATGAAATGATCAAAAATAAAAATTTTTCCATAAAAAACTTCGATACCACGGTTTTTGCCGAGCAACCCAAAATATCATCCTACCGGGAAGCCATGACGGACAAGATTGCCCATTGCCTTGACTGTAAAGTTGGTATCGTCAATGTCAAAGCCACAACTACCGAGGGGCTCGGCATGATCGGAAAAGGAGAGGGAATTGCGGCCATGTGTGTTGCTCTTATTGGTTGAAAATTGCAGATCATCTCTCACGTTTATATAAGAAGGAATTGCTTTAATGAATATTCGCATATTTAATACCTTGACCAAAAAGAAGGAGTTTTTTGAAACTGTTGAACCCCGGAAAGTTCGTATGTACGTTTGTGGCCCTACGGTGTATGATTCATCCCACATGGGGCATGCAAGATCAGTGGTGGTATTCGATGTCATTGTTCGATATCTGCAAAACCAGGGCTATGAGGTGACCTATGTTCGTAATTTCACTGATATTGACGATAAAATTATCAATCGGGCAAAGGAACTCGGCATCGACACCAAAGAACTGGCCGAAAAATATATCAAAGAATTTTATGAGGACATGGACGCGCTGAATGTCCGGCGGGCAACCCTGGAACCCAGGGCTACGGAACATATCGGCGATATTATTCAAGTAGTTCAAAAGCTCATAGAGAAAAAGATGGCGTATCCTCTGGATGGTGATGTCTATTTCTCAGTTGAATCCTTTAAAGAGTACGGGAAACTTTCCGGAAGAAAACTTGAAGACATGGAAGCAGGGGCTCGGGTGGCCGTAAACGAAAGAAAACGAAATCCTTTTGATTTCGCATTATGGAAATCGGCCAAACCGGGTGAACCTGCATGGGAAAGCCCTTGGGGCAAAGGACGACCCGGATGGCATATCGAATGCACAGCCATGAGCAGCAGTCTCTTGGGGGAGACCATAGATATTCATGGCGGTGGGAAAGATCTTGTTTTTCCTCACCATGAAAATGAAATTGCCCAGTCAGAAGCGGCGTTTGGTAAAAATTTTGTAAGATACTGGATTCATAATGGGTTTGTTAATATAAACCAGGAAAAAATGTCCAAGTCCCTGGGCAATTTTCTTTTAATTAAGGATATTATTAAAATATACCTTCCTGAATCTATCCGACTTTTTCTGTTGTCAAATCATTACCGAAGCCCGATTGATTTTAATGAAAAAGCCATGGAAGAAGCTTCCGGAGCTTTGGAAAAAATATACACCTTTTTGGAAAGGGTAGAAGATCAGCCTGGGATGCCCGGGAAAAGTGACAAGGAAACCGGTCATCTTTGGCAGCAATTTTGTGATGCTATGAATGATGATTTTAATACAGCCCAGGGTCTGGGGGTTTTATTTTCCGCTGTTCGAAACCTGAACCGCATTCTTGATGAATCGGGTGATCAATTGTCGCACGAAGATTGGGAGCAGATAAAAGCCGGCTACTCAGATGTGCTTGAAATCGGTGATATTCTGGGTATTTTCAAACAGTCTCCCAAGAGTTATTTTGAACAGAAAAGGCAAAAGGGTCTCAAAGATGAAGCCATTGATCCGAAATTGATCGAAAAAATGGTAGATGAAAGAACAGAAGCCAGAAAAGCAAAAGCCTGGACCAAAGCCGACAAAATCCGGGATGAACTTTTAGATATGAACATCATTTTAGAAGATCGTGCCGATGGCACTGTATGGAAGTATAATGACTAAAGGATCTTCTTTTAAATTAGTTTCCGATTTCAATCCCACCGGAGATCAACCCGGGGCAATTGATAAACTCAGCGAAAACCTTATGGCGGGCAAACGTCACAACGTGCTCCTGGGAGTTACAGGATCCGGTAAAACATTTACAATGGCGCATGTGATAGCCAATTTAAACAGACCCGCTCTTGTGATCGCTCCCAACAAAACTCTGGCTGCTCAACTTTTTAATGAATTTTATTCCTTTTTTCCTGAAAACGCTGTTGAATATTTTGTCTCGTATTATGATTATTATCAGCCCGAAGCTTATATTCCCTCGACAGATACTTATATTCAAAAAGATTCTTCCATAAACGACATGATTGACAAAATGCGGCATTCGGCTACACGCTCGGTGCTTTCCCGCAGAGATGTTATTGTTGTTGCCAGCGTTTCATGTATATTCGGGCTTGGGGCACCTGAAGATTATCTGTCCATGCGAATTCACCTGGAGGAAGGTATGCAATTGTCCAGGGACCGTCTGCTGTATAATCTGGTTTCAATTCAATATGAACGAAACGATATGGATTTTCACCGCGGTGTGTTTCGTGTCAGGGGTGACCGGGTGGAAATCTACCCCGCCTATGAGGAAGACAAAGGCGTTCGCATCGAATTTTTCGGAGATGACATTGAAAGCATTTCGGAATTTGATCCTTTGCGGGGCACGCTCAGGAAACATTTACAGGAAGTGGATATTTATCCCGCCAGCCACTACGTGACCACAAAGCAGACAATCAACAAGGCCATTGAGTCCGTGAAAGAGGAATTGAAACAGCGGGTTGCTTATTTCAGGTCCGAAAATAAATTGATCGAGGCCCAACGTGTTGAAGAACGAACAAATTTTGATATTGAAATGATGCTGGAACTTGGTTATTGCAATGGAATAGAAAACTATTCCCGCCATTTAACGGGCAGGTCTGCGGGATCACCGCCTCCGACACTTTTAGATTATTTTCCCGATGATTATGTATTGTTTGCGGATGAAAGCCATATCGGAATTCCCCAAATACGGGGTATGTACCGTGGAGATCGTTCAAGAAAGGAAACTCTTGTCAATTTCGGCTTCAGACTTTCCTCGGCCCTGGACAATCGTCCTCTTAATTTTGAGGAATTCACCGAAAGGGTCCATCAAATTGTTTATGTTTCCGCCACACCTGCCGATTATGAATTGGAAAAAGGAGCCGATGCCCTCGTGGAACAGATTGTTCGTCCTACCGGACTTTTGGATCCCCAGATTGAAATCCGCGGGGCAATGCATCAGGTTGACGATCTTTACGATGAAGTTTTGCAGCGTGTCAGGAAAAATGAAAGGGTGCTTGTAACCACATTGACCAAGCGCATGGCAGAAGATTTGACCGAGTACTATTCCGACATGGGAATTCGTGTAAGATATCTGCACTCGGATATCAGCACCCTTGAGCGAATGGATATTATCCGGGAACTGAGAATGGGTGCCTTTGATGTTCTGGTGGGAATCAACCTTTTAAGAGAAGGCCTCGATATACCCGAGGTCTCTTTGGTGGCCATTCTGGATGCCGATAAAGAAGGTTTTTTAAGATCTGTAAGATCATTGATACAAACTTGCGGACGAGCGGCGAGAAATCTGGAAGGAAAGGTGATCATGTATGGGGATGTAGTGACAGGTTCTATGAAATTCGCCATGGATGAAACCCTCAGAAGACGAAAAATTCAGGAAACTTACAATATTAAACATGGTATTACCCCTGAAAGTATCCATAAAGACATTAAACCCAATTTTGAGTATCAAACTGAGACGAGTACTGATTCAACGCACAAGGTGGCCGAATCTGTCCCGGAGTTTGGTAACTTTGATTTAACCGGTATTGAATCCGCAATTGTAAATCTGGAAAAAGAGATGGCCGGGGCTGCAAAATTGATGGAATTTGAAAAAGCAGCGGAACTTCGGGATCAGATCAAAGCACTGAAAAAAATGATGCTTTTTGAGTTTTAATTTTTCTCATGCCGGATGGATTGATTGATAAATATTCTAGAGTGCCGTCATTTCCCGGTGTTTATTTAATGAAAAACACCCATGGGCAAATTATTTATGTCGGCAAGGCCGGAAATCTCAAAAAGCGCCTGTCAGCCTATTTTAATCGCCCGGTACCTATGAACATGAAAACCGGGGTTTTGGTCAAACAAATTACCGATTTTGATATCATCATCACATCGACGGAAAAGGAAGCCCTGATATTAGAGTCGAACCTGATCAAACGCCATCGTCCCCGCTATAATGTCTTATTAAAGGATGACAAACGATATCCGGTCCTGAGGCTGGATATCAAACATCCATATCCGAACCTCACCATTGCGCGAAAAATTCAAAATGACGGGGCGCTTTATTTCGGGCCTTATGCCTCTCCAAACGCTGTTCGGAAAACCCTTAAATTTATACACAAAACCTTTAAGCTCAGAAAATGCCGGTCAAAAGATGTAAAACCCCGTACTCGACCATGCCTTCATTGTCAAATTGAGGGGTGTCTGGCACCTTGCTGCATGGATGTGAATCCACAAGATTATGGTCAAATCGTTAAAGAAGTCGTTCTTTTTTTAAAAGGAAAAACCCCTGAGTTGATCAAAGACATTAAAAATGACATGTTAAAAGCATCGGATGAACAAGAGTTCGAGAAAGCATCAAAGCTCAGAGATAAAATGCTGGCACTGAAAACAACCCTTGAAAAGCAGGTGACGGTTACCACTGATTTTATTGATCGGGATGTTTTGGGAATTGCAGGTAAACACGGAAACTTTGTGATCACTCAACTGGTGATCCGTTCGGGATTTCTGGTAGGGTCCCATAGCTATGATTTTATCGACGACCTGGCAACCCGGGTGGAAATTTTGGATGCCTTTGTTAAGCAACATTATGAAACATCTCACTTTATCCCGAAAGAACTTCTGCTGCCTTTCGAAATCGAAGAAATCCCCTTGCTGGAGGAATGGCTGGCAGGTCATAAAAATCAAAAAGTGAGTATCCTATCTCCCCAAAGGGGTGAAAAGGCCCGTTTAATCGAAATGGCCACCCAAAATGCGGATAGTACCCTGGATGAATTGATCGCTTCGAAATTTTCAGAAGAGGATATTCTTTTACGGCTCGGAAAATGTCTTCAAATGGATAGGGTGCCTGAGCGTATAGAATGTTTTGACAACTCGAATCTTTCCGGCTCCGAACCTGTTTCTGCGATGGTTGTGTTTGAATATTTAAAACCCAAAAAATCGGCTTATAGAAAATTCAGAATTAAAACCGTGACCGAACCCAACGATTACGCCTATATGGAAGAGGTATTAAAAAGGCGTTTTGGTAGGAAAGAACAGTCTGATTCTCTTCCGGATCTGCTTATGGTAGACGGCGGAAAGGGCCAGCTTGGTATTGCCGTTTCAGTATTAAAGGACCTGGATCTTGCGGGTCGGTTTTATTTAATCGGAATTTCCAAAAAAGATCAAAGTCGTGGAGAAACAAAAGATAAAATCTATATCCCCGGGCGTGTAAACCCCATCAATACCCCGGCGGATCTTCTCTTATTTTTTCAGAGGATCAGAGATGAGGCCCATCGATTTGCCATCACATTTCATCGAAAACGCCGAAAAAAAGCGGCTCTTCACTCCATTTTAGACGAAATACCCGGAATCGGAAAAAAAAGAAAACAGGCTTTGGTGAAATATTTTGGAAGCATGTCCAAAATTATGGAGGCCTCACTGGAGCAACTCAATTTGGTTCCCGAGCTGAATAAAACGACTGCGGAGGCGGTTTATAAGGCACTTAGAATATCCAGGAAGAGTTAATTGCTGCTAAATCATGGCGATCGAAGAATCTCTGCTTCAAGCCGGCATGAGATTCTTCGTCGGCCATTTTTTCCACGCTACCTGACCAGTTTCGGTGTCGGCCTCCACAGAATGAACTCAGGGGATCGTTCCAACAATGAAAAACGGTCCGAGAATTTTATTAATAATTCAGATTTTTCAGGTTTTCAACCAGCTCTTTCACAGCAGCCGCGGATTTGTTTAAAGCAGCCTGCTCATCATTGGTCAGTTTAATTTCAATGATTTCTTCGATTCCGGTAGAACCCAGTTTAACAGGCACACCGATAAACAGATCCCGAATTCCGTATTCTCCTTCAAGGTAGGTGGCGCAGGGCAAGATTTTCTTTTTATCCTTGATAATGGATTCGGCCATTTCTACGGCAGCCGAAGCCGGTGCATAATAAGCGCTTCCGGTTTTAAGCAGGCTTACGATTTCAGCACCTCCATTGGCGGTTCTTTTCACCAGGGCCTCAATTCGATCCTGCGACATTAATTCTGTGATGGGAATGCCGGCAACTGTTGAATAACGGGGCAAAGGTACCATGGTGTCTCCATGTCCTCCTAAAACAAATGCGTGGGTATTTTCAACCGATACATTCAATTCCATGGAAATAAATGCCCGAAAACGTGCGGAATCCAGTACGCCGGCCATTCCCAAAACGCGATTTTTGGGAAACCCACTGGCTTCAAACGCCACATGACACATGACATCGAGAGGATTACTGACAATAATAAGGATTGAATTCGGTGATCTTTTGGAAACTTCTTTCACCACATTTTTAACAATTCCCGCGTTGGTACTAATCAGGTCATCCCGACTCATCCCCGGTTTTCTGGGTATACCTGCGGTAATGATAACTATATCGGAACCTTCTGTTGCATCATAGCTGTTGGTTCCTGTCAGATGAGCGTCATGTTTTTCAATGGGAGCAGCCTCCGTAAGATCTAATGCCTTTCCCTGAGGAACACCTTCGATAATATCCACCAGAACAACATCACACAGTTCTTTTTCCGCCAGCCGTTGCGCCGCTGTCGCACCAACGTTGCCGGCGCCCACCACTGTTACTTTTTTGTCCATAATTCTTCTCCTTCCTAAAAAATAAACTTGCGAGGTAAAGCCACGATATTTGCCGAAAATTTTATTAGTTTGATAACATAACTTATTTTTTGTCAATACATTTATGTGCTTCACAAATGTTGACAAGCTATATTAAAAAAGGCTAAGAGTTTAGTGGTCATTTAAAAGCTTACAATTGAGGAAAATAATGTTCCAATAGTAATAAATATACTTGTAACTTCGTCATGTAAAACCATTAATCTTGCCATCTGGGTCTTTAGAATGAGAAATGATACTAATAAAAGTGAAATTCGAACAAAGTTTCTTTTTTTTAACGGAGCAAAAAGCTAATGGCAAGTATCAATTTTAAAAAAAAGGAAATTGAATGCAAAATTGTATATTACGGACCCGGCAGAAGTGGTAAGACCACCAATCTGGAATATATTTTCAAATCCTATAAAAATTACGTGGCCGGTGAGATGATCTCCATTAAAACAGAAGGTGATCGAACCCTGTTTTTTGATTTTCTTCCCATCGGGATAGGTATGATCAAGGGATTTAATATTCGTGTACAACTATATACAGTCCCCGGACAGGTGCAGTACAAATCAACACGTAAACTAGTGTTAAAGCAAGCCGATGGAATTGTTTTTGTTGCCGACTCTGTTAAAGTTCGCCGGGAAAAAAACATATTATCCCTAAAGGATATGCAGGCCAACCTTAAAGAATATGGAATCAGCATTTATAAGGTTCCGCTGGTTCTTCAATATAACAAAAGAGACCTGGCTGACCAGGGGATTCCTTTGATGCCTCTTGACCAGATGGAAAAAGAACTCAACAGTCAATTGAAAGTGCCTTCATTTCCGGCTATTGCAGTTGCCGGGCAAGGTGTCGGAAAAACTTTAAAGGAATGCTTGAAGCTAACGATTGTATCCATCAGGAAACAATTAAATTTGGTTTAAAAATGAGTGCTAAAACTGATTTAAGCGGAAATCTCAGTTTTTTAAATTTAGCGGATCTAATCCAATTGATCGGGTCAAGCGGAGGCACAGGTATTTTACGTATTATCGGACATTATTCCCAGCATCCGGGACTGATTTATTTTGAAAATGGAAATCCAATTAACGCTGAAAATGGAAAACTCACCGGAATTGATGCGCTAAATTCTCTTTTTGGCTGGATAACGGGAGAGTTTGAATTTATCAGGCAATCCGAGCTAGCCATTTCAAAAGATATAAAAAAAAGTCGAATGCAGGTCATCATGGATGGTACCCGCATGCTTGATGACGGTTTGATAGAAAAATTAGGACCCATAACCTTTGACGAAAAACCAACTGCAGATTCACAAAAAGCCGCAGGCGGGCCTATAATCAAAGGGCCTTTGGTTGACTATCTTTATATTGTCGATGAAGAAGAGTTTGAGGATGGCGAAGAGGTTGTTGTACAGGGGAAACATGGCAACTGGATTTGGGTGATATTAGAAGGTTGTGTGCAAATTATCAAAGAAACCTCACAGGGGCCTCTAAACATCTCTATACTTAGCCATGGGGCCTTTATCGGAAGTGTTGCCTCTTTTTTAATCGGTGGTAATATTCGAAGTGCAACCACAATTGCCATAGGTAAGGTCCAGCTTGGTGTTTTGGATTCCCAACGTCTTTTTGTGGAATTTGCCAGGCTATCACCGGAATTACGAGGTATTTTCATAAGTTTGGATAAAAGGCTAAAAAAAATAACGGAAAAAGCGGTTTCCTATTACCTCAAAAGCGAATCGACCGATAAAATTTTTTATGAAAAACCACCCCTGATTCGACAGGGAGAATCAGAAGAACGTTTATTTAAAATATTACGTGGTCATGCGTACATTGTCAGAAGAATCGAATCACAGGAGATAATTCTTGGGAGACTGGGGGAAGGAGATTTTATCGGTTCTGTGCCTTTTATCAAAATGGGGCTGGAGCCGGAAACTGCCTCCATATATCTGTCTGAAAATATTAAACTTAATCCTTTAAATCCAAAATTACTGCAAAGCGAATTCGAACAGTTGTCGACCACCTTTAAAAATATCATTGAAAATTTGGCAACTAACATTTCCGTCTCTTCATTGATTGTAGAAACATACAAAAAGGTTAATAAATAACCAATAATCAAAACAGCCAGGTTTAAATTAGATCAAACAAAGGAAAATCGATGGCTAACATGGAAAAAAGACGACATCCCAGAATCGAATCCCTGAACCTTATCGCTTATGCATACATGGATGAGAGCGGAAATGTGGTCAGTCAGGGTATGGGCAGAACACTCAATATATCGGAGATAGGGTTACTTTTGGAAACAGTTTATTCTTTGGACTGTGAAGATGTTATGCTCCTTGGTGTCGGGATTCAGGATGAATTGATCGATATCCGGGGGCAAGTCATCCACACCCGGGTAAATAATGATGGAAAACATGAGACCGGCATTATATTCAGAGAGATAGGCAATCGTTCGATAAAAATACTCAAGCAATATATTGAAACGTTCCATAAACTCAAAGGTTAAATTAATTTATTAACAATTACGGGTATTAACTTTATGAACCAAACTGTGTTTAAGACTGAATTTGAAGACATCAAGCTTTTAAAGAGAGGCAAAGTCAGGGATGTTTATGATCTGGGAGACCGGATTTTGATGGTGGCGACGGACAGAATCTCAGCCTTTGATGTGGTCATGCCTGATACGATTCCTCAAAAAGGCAGGATATTGACTCAGATTTCCCTTTTCTGGTTCAAGGTCATGGAATCGATTTGTCCCAATCATGTGATAACAAGCAACGTAAAAGAATATCCCGAGGTTTGCAAGCCTTATGGTGAAATCCTTGACGGAAGAAGCATGTTGGTCAAAAAAACCAACCCTTTACCCATAGAATGTGTGGTAAGAGGCTACATTTCAGGGTCGGGTTGGAAGTCATATCAGAAATCAGGACAAGTTTGCGGCATTCAACTTCAGGAAGGGCTAAAAGAATCGGAAATGCTCCCGGAACCTATTTTTACTCCGTCCACCAAAGAAGAATTGGGTATGCACGATATCAATATTTCTTTTAATGAAGCGGTGGAGAAAATCGGTAAAACAATGGCTGAGCGTGTAAAAGCTCTGAGTATAGCCATCTATAGAAAAGGGGCTGAACTGGCCGATGAAAAAGGCATTATTATTGCCGATACCAAATTTGAGTTTGGAATAACAGATAATGAATTGATTTTGATCGATGAAGTTCTCACTCCGGACTCATCAAGATTCTGGCCTAAATCAGAATACAAACCCGGAGGATCGCAGAAAAGTTTCGACAAACAATATCTGCGCGATTACCTGGTTTCCATAAACTGGAATCAAAAACCCCCGGCACCTTCTCTTCCGGATAAAGTAATTGCAGGTACACGCGAAAAATATCTTGAAGCACTCAAAAGGCTCACTGGTAACAATGTGCTATGACCAAAGAACCATAAAAATATCGCGCATAAGATTTGAAAATCAGAAGTTCCGCATCACCACACAAAAAAATATCGACAGTCTTGCCCGATCTATAAAATACATCGGGATGATCAATGCGCCGGTCGTTTTACCCGAAGGCGATGAGTTCATTGTCCTGTGCGGCTTCAAAAGGCTTGAAGCCGCAATGAATTTAGGTTGGACAAAAATCCGGGCATCTGTTTTGCCGCCGGATACTCCACACACAACTTGTGTCCGACTATGCATTTCAGATAATTCTTTCCAAAGACCATTAAATCTGATTGAAATTTCAAAAGCTCTGGCACTTCTTAAAGAGTCTTTTGTATATCCTCAAGAGATCGCAGAAGAGGCCGCGTGGCTGGGCCTGCCTGCGGGTATGAAATATCTGAAAAAAATTGAGTTTCTGTGCCAAATGCCGGAACTCTTACAGGAGGGTATTTTATGCGATTCTATATCTCTTTCAACAGCATGGCAACTGTCACAAATGCCGGAAAACGAAGCCATTGCTTTGGCTGATATTTTTGCGGCGCTAAACTGCAGTTTAAATAAGCAACGAGAAATAATCACACTCGTAAAAGAGATCAGTATCCGCGAAAATAAATCCATTATTGAAATATTATCGGAAAATCGCATTAACAGTATTGTCTGTGATATGAATTCAGATAAAAATCTAAAGACCCGGCACCTCAGGCTGGATCTTAGAAAGCGGCGATATCCGCATATTACGGAAGCCGAAAAAGCCTATTTCGCACAAATTGAAAAATTTGGGTTAAATGAAAGATTCAGAATGATTCCGCCTCAGGACTTTGAAGGAGATACATATCGCTTAACACTCGATTTTAAAAGTCTTCAGGAACTGCAAGACCATCAAGCAAAGCTCACTGAAATTATCTCTCACCCTGCATTAAAAAAAATCCTTTCATAATATTTATCCTTATTTTCAAAACTTTTTTTAACAAATAAATATAATTTTACTTGACAAATTTTTAATATTTATTAAAAGTGCAACACAAGAACTAAATGGGATTCAGAAAATTATGGGAATACAGGAGAGAAAAGAACGAGAGCGGGAAAGAAGGCGACAGCAAATCATGGTTGCCGCCAAAAGGGTGTTTTCCGTAAAGGGCTTCAGCAAAGCGACTATGGAAGACATTGCCAAGGAAGCCGAACTAAGTCCCGGAACTCTTTATCTGTATTTTAAAAACAAGGATGAACTTTATGCGTCACTATCACTCAGGATTCTTCAGTATCTTTTGATCCGTCTGGAACATGTGAATGCCGAGCCTGATTTGACCCCTGACCAAATGATCGAATCGTTGAAAGAAACCATGTATGATGTTTATGAGTTTGATCCTCTCATTCTTGTCAATATGTTTCACCTGCAATCCAGTGAAGCTCTGAAAAACTTAACGCCTGAACTTCTGTCTGAGATCAGGGATCTTTCCCAAAATTCCTTAAATACCATGGCGAAAATATTCGAAAAAGGAATCAATAACGGGGCGTTTGTCGAAAAAAATCCATTGGTATTTTCAGATATCGTTTGGGCACTATTTTCAGGAATTGTTTTGTGGGAGGAGAGCAAAAGGATATTCAATCAAGAAAGCAATTCATTAAAAGAAACCCTTGAAACTGCTTTTGAAATCTTTGCTCAAGGGATCAAAAAAATGGAAAGGAGGTGAGGAAAAACATCTCAGCAGCGGTTCGGCCATGCTCTTGGTTTTAGTCAGGAAGGCAATTAAATCCCGAAAAAATCTACAAAAAACAGGGGAAGGGATTTAAGTCAGTGTGTTTGAGGCAATTAATTATTTAAGGAGGGTGAAAGCAATGGCGGAAAAAGAAATTACTGAAACCTCTGAGGCTCAAATAGCGGTACACTGGGGGGAAGAAGCCTATTATGCACCAAGTGTGAAATTTATTGCCCAGGCGAATATGACCGATGAAACTATATATGATCGTTTCAGCCTGGACAATTTCCCGGATTGTTTTAAGGAGTATGCGGACCTTCTGGATTGGTACAAATATTGGGATGAAATTTTAGATACCAGCGATGCTCCATGCTTTAAGTGGTTCAAAGGCGGACTGATCAATGTAAGCTATAACTGTGTGGACAGGCATCTTGCCAAAAACAGCAATAAGACGGCGATCCATTTTGTACCCGAGTTGGAGGAAGAAAAGGTCGAGCATATCACTTATCGTGAACTCTGGGTGCGGGTAAACGAGATGGCCGCTGTATTGCGCGATTTTTGCGGACTCAAAGCCGGAGATCGCGTAACACTTCATATGCCGATGGTGGCGGAGCTTCCCGTGACCATGCTGGCCTGCGCAAGGCTGGGAATTATTCACTCCCAGGTGTTTGGTGGATTCAGCGGAAGCGCATGTGCAGACAGAATTGTGGACTCCGCCAGCCACGTCCTGATTACCATGGATGCCTATTACCGTGGTGGGAAAATACTTGATCACAAGGAAAAGGCGGATGAAGCTGTGAAAATCGCGGCAAAACAGAACCAGAAGGTCGATAAGGTTCTGGTATGGCAGCGCTATCCCGGCAAATATTCCGCACAGACTCCCATGGTTGACGGAAGAGACTACTTTGTCAACGATTTATTGAAAGATTACTATGGTGTTCGTGTAGATCCCGTCAAGATGCCGGCGGAAGCCCCGCTCTTTCTCATGTACACCAGCGGCACCACCGGAAAACCCAAAGGATGCCAGCATGGAACAGGCGGCTTTTTAGCTTATGTTGCCGGAACTTCCAAATATGTTCAGGACATTCATCCTGAAGATGTTTACTGGTGTATGGCGGATATAGGATGGATCACCGGCCACTCTTATATCGTATACGGGCCCCTGGCCATTTGCGCGTCATCGGTTATTTTTGAAGGAGTCCCAAACTACCCCGATGCCGGAAGGTGCTGGCGGATCGCCCAGGATCTGGGAGTCAACATTTTCCATACCGCACCTACCGCAATCCGTGCCCTTAGAAAAATCGGTCCGGATGAACCCGCAAAATATGATTATGAATTCAAGCATATGACCACCGTAGGCGAGCCAATCGAACCTGAAGTATGGAAATGGTATTACGAAAAGGTGGGCAAAGGAAAAGCCGCTATCGTGGATACCTGGTGGCAGACTGAAACCGGCGGATTTTTGTGCAGCACCATTCCGGCGATCAAACCGATGAAACCCGGCAGCGCGGGACCCGGCATGCCTGGGATTCATCCCATTATATACGATGATGATGGCCACGAAATACCTCCGGGTAAAGGAATCGCAGGCAACATCTGTATCCGGAATCCATGGCCGGGGATGTTCCAGACCATCTGGGGAGATCGGGACCGCTTTGTCACGAATTATTTTGCGCGATACTGCAAAGATCCCGACAGCAAGGACTGGAGAGACTGGCCCTATCTGACCGGTGATGCCGCCGTGATGGCTGAAGACGGTTATGTCCGTATCCTGGGCCGTACCGATGACGTCATCAATGTTTCCGGACACCGTCTGGGAACCAAGGAACTTGAATCCGCAGCACTTGTCGTTGAAGAGGTCGCGGAAGCGGCAGTTGTGCCGATCAAACATGAAATCAAGGGGGTGGAACCGGATCTGTACGTGGCTCTCAAACCCGGATATCATGCCAGCGAAGAACTTGCTAAAAAAATCAACGATGCGCTGGTGAGGGAGATCGGTCCGATTGCCAAGGCACGTAAAGTCTGGATCGTTTCGGACATGCCCAAGACACGGTCCGGAAAGATCATGCGGCGCGTGCTTGCATCCATTTCCAACAATCGGGATGTCGGCGACACCATGACATTGGCGAACCCTGAAATTGTCGAGGAAATCAAAAAGATGGTAAAGGGTTAAAATCGCAAACATTGACACGGGAGACGTCTGAACTTCCCTGTCATAAACACGGCATCAAAAGGGAGGCAAGGGAAAATTATCCTGAATCGAGCGATTCTAATCCGGGAAACTTATCACGTCATACCGGCGAAGGCCGGTATCCAGGAAAGCAGATCCAGGTTATGGATTCCGGCTTTTGACGGAATGACCGATGGTTTCTCACTAAATCGCACATATGAGGATAATAAAAGTTTTGGTTTTGCTAGTGCTATATTTAAGGGGGGAAGGAAGTTATCGTTCGGTTAGCGTTGGCATTGTCATTTGCAGTTTACCTGAAACCCTAAAATCAAAAAGGAGGTGAAAAAAAAAACAAAACCTATTTTATTAACTGAGTTATTTATTTCCGGTTAGCCGGTCAACTGAAGTGACATAAGGCACAGGAGGAATAAAAAAATGAGTGGAACCACTTGGGTTTATATCTTTCTTGGTATTTACATTATCTACTGTTTTTATTGGGGGTTGAAAGGGTATTTTACCGAAAAAACCTCTTCGGGTTATTCGATTGCAGGCCGATCTATCCCCTTTTTCGCATTTTTGATGGCGGCCACGGCTGCATCCTTTTCCGGATGGACCTTTATCGGTCACCCCGGATTGATCTGGCGTGATGGATTGGCATATGCCTTTGCATCTTTTTACGTCTTAACCATTCCCATTACCGGAACCTTTTTCGCCAAAAGAAACTGGTTGATGGGCAAGCGCTACGGGTTTATCACACCCGGCGATATGTATGCCTACTATTATAATTCAGAGGCAGCCCGATGGCTGACCGTAATCACCGCTGTTTTGTACTCCATTTTCTATTCTGCGGTGCAGTTGATGGCAGCGGGTGCTCTGTTTGAGGTTATCGCAGGTGTACCGTTTACTTTCGGTGCCCTGTTCCTTTCGTTTATTGTGTGGTTCTATGTGTGTACCGGTGGTCTCAAGGCAAGCACATGGGTCGGCGTTATCCAGTTTATTCTGCTGGTCGGTGGTATCATCCTTCTGGGTTTTTACGTCATTCATGCGGATGTATTCGGGGGATGGTCTGAATTCTCTAGAAACGTTTTTGCTTTGGAACCAAGATTGAGAACAGTTCCCCAGGTCATCAACTTCGGCCTGGGAGGGGGATGGACTGCGGTCATGATTCTGACCTACATGTTTGCTCTGATGGGGATTCAATCTTCCCCGGCATTTACCATGTGGAACTTTGGAATCAAATCCCCTGCGCCTCTTGCCTGGCAGCAGACTTTTATGTCGACCTTCGTGGTTGGTTTTGCATTGTTTTTCTTCTCCTCTTTCCAGGGGATTGGAGCCAAAATTTTGCAGCTTCAAGGCATTGCGCCATTTAACGCCATGACCAGTGACCGGGAAGTTATTCCGCTTCTCATGCAACAATTTCTTCCACCGTTCATGTTAGGACTGGTTTTTGTCGGCGCCATCGCCGCCATTCATTCAACCGCGGCTCCTTATCTGGGAACCGGCGGTTCGATCCTGCTTCGCGATGTTTACTGGCGTTACGTTAAAAAACAGGAAGCTTCCCATGCCGAGCAAATCTGGGTCAACCGTATCCTTGCAACAGTATTGACAATTGCTGCGCTTGCGGTGGGTTTAACCTCCAAGGCCGCCCTGGTTATTCTGGGAGCTTTGGCAACAGCCTTTGGATTTGTAATGTATATTTTTCAGCTGGGCGTCATATGGGGTTTCAGGTTCCCGTCCGTAGGAGCTGTAGCAGGTACCCTTGCAGGTATGATCGCGGTATATCTTACTTATTCGATCTGGCCTAACCCGTTGTCCATGCATTCGGCATTCTGGGGCACCTTCACAGGCTTAGTGGTGGCATACATTTGCAGAGGTATTGGAATTAAAGATGATGAGGAAACCATCAAGCGTCAGCAGGAGGTCCGCAACTTCCTGGACGACATTGATGCGCCCTCGGAAAAAGGCCAGCAATGGCGCACTATCATGAAGCCCGTGGTCCTTATCTGGTATTTCTTTGCCATCGGGCCTGCCTGTATTCTCGGCAACAACGCATTTTCATTCGCAGGATTCGTTCCCCTATGGTCATGGCAAATTGCATGGTGGATCCTGGGTATCATAATGATGTGGGGTTTAACCTTCAAGGCGGAAATGTCCACAACCAGTGCGACCCAGATTGAAAGGGCCGAAAAAGAAACCATGATCGTTATTAGAGAAGCTTAGTTAACAAAAACTTCAAGGAGGTAAGGAATATGGCTAAAGAAGACTTTTACCTGATTGCAGTAGTGGCATTCGCAATTTTATTTACCGCCTCTTTTGGCTGGGGGCTTTTCGGATAATTTAATCCCATGAGAAAGGCCGGAAGATATCAAGGTATCTTCCGGCTTTTTTATTTAAAATGGGTTTGAAACCTTGACTTTTTTGTTGAAATAGCTGAAACTTTATGAGTGTTTTTAATTATTGAAGAGGCCAAAGTTGAAGGGGAAATCCCCCCTGGCCCCCCTTTTAAAAAGGGGGGAAAAGAAAGTCTCCCCTTTAAAACGGGAGAAAAGAAAGTCTCCCCCTTTAAAACGGGAGAAAAGAAAGTCTCCCCTTTAAAAAAAGGAGACAAGAAAGTCTCCCCTTTAAAAAAAGGAGAAAAGAAAGTCTCCCCTTTAAAAAAGGAGACAAGAAAGTCTCCCCCTTCTTAAAGGGGGATTAAGGGGGATTTTATTATCCAAAAGGAAAATACCTCCAAGGGTCTCATTAAAAAAGTGGCTGGAATTTGGTTATATTGATTATCTATCAACAGAGGAATTGTTACATGAAAAAACTAACACCCAAAGAAGTTCAATGTGACTGTGGTCATACCTTTACCATTGATCGAAGAAGATATTGGTGTGAAAAATGCGCCAGTCCGGTATATTATGATCTCAAGGAAAAAAAGCATCATAAAAACAATACTATTTATGTTTACGGGGTATTTCTCGGAGTGATTACCTTCCTGACATACATATTTGTAGAATTAATCGTAACCCCTTATATGAGCTTTTAAATTTGAAAAATAGCAATATTTGGAAATGACTCGAATCGTTCCTCCACATCAATCAGAGGGTTAAGCCAATACCAGGGGGGAACCTGTGAATCCCAATAACAGATACTGGTGGTTTGTTGTTGTTTCATTTACCATTGCTTTTGCGTTGGTAATCAGCCTTGGTTTTTTTCTTTGGCAACAACTTTCGGCTGCGGAAACGCAGCTTATTCTTCAAATACTCAAAGACCGGTTTATCTATGTTTTCGGCTTGATATTCGTTCTGCTGGCCGGTTTGGGATTCATTCTGGACGCCATTTTTAACAATTATATTATCCCCATCAATAAACTTACCGAAGAAATTACCCTGATCAATTCCGTGAATCCTTCCCACCGAATAAAAGTGGAGGGCAGCAAAGAGATCATGCGCCTGGTTAATGCTATCAATGTAGGTGCAAACCGTGCGCAGGATCTAAGGGGAAATGTGGAACAAAAAATCCAGATGGCCAAGGCTGATCTTGAAGAAGAAAAAAATCTTTTAGCGGCTTTTATGGCCGAGCTTCCTGAAGGGGTTTTGATTTGCAATGCAGAAGGTCGGATTCTTTTTTATAACAAACGTGCAAAAGAGTTTTTAGAAGGACAGAGTGAAAATGATTCGCCGTTGAACAAATCCGGCCGTTTCATAGGGCTTGGACGCTCAGTATTTGGAGTCATTGATAAAAGTGTCATTGTCCATGCGCTTGATGAGATTGCCGAAAAACTCAAACGTGAAGAGATGAATATTGCCGTATACTTTGTCATTGTGGGCAAAGAAAGCAATTTGCTTCGTGTTGAGGCTGTTCCCATATTAAATCAGCAAAGGCAACTTACCGGCTTTATCATGATTTTTTATGATATTACCCAACAACTTCAGGTGGATAGTCGGGTCGACTTTCTGTTAAAAAATCTTTCAAGAGGTATCAGGGCATCGGTGGCAAGTATTCGGGCAGCGATCGAAGCCATTCTGGAATACCCTCATATGGGTCAGGAACAGCTCACAAAATTCAACAAGATCATACACAAAGAGTCACTTGCCCTGGGGGTTATATTAGATAACGCCGCAATAGATTATTCAAGCCATGTGAAAACCGAGTGGCCGCTGGTTAAAATGCCGGCGCAGGATCTGGTGGAAACCATTGCCAAAAGGGCGGATAATGTGCTTGGCATTCAAGTTTCCGTTGAGTCGAATGATTTGGAAGAATGGGTCAGGGTTGACAGCTACTCAATTATTATGGCCATTATTTATGTCCTGAATCAGCTTAAGAATGAGATGGGAGGCCGGAATTTTTCTTGTACGCTTGGGAGAAAAGGGAGATTTGTCAATATTGATCTTTTATGGGAGGGTAGTTCCATTAAAATGGAAACCCTAAAAAAATGGGATGAACAACCTTTGATGATTGAGGATGAAGGAATACCCCTCACACTCAAAGAAGTCGTCGGGCATCATGAGGCGGAAATCTGGTCCTATTCCTGCCGGGATGCGGAAAACCAGTCATATTTGCGAATTTGTCTTCCTGCGGTTGAAGTCGTTGAATCCGATAACATTCGAACCATGACCATTGTTCCGGAAAGCCGCCCTGAGTTCTACGATTTTGATCTGTTCAATCAGCCCGATCAAACTCCTGAATTGGATAACCAGCCGCTGTCGTCATTGACATATACGGTTTTTGACACCGAAACCACGGGTCTGGATACGCGGGGAGGGGATGAAATTATTGCCATAGGGGCTGTCAGAGTCGTCAATGGCCGTATTCTTCATGAGGAAATTTTTGATCAACTCATCGATCCAAAACGTCACGTACCCATAGAATCGATTAAAATTCACGGGATTCAGCCGGAAATGCTTCAGGGGCAACCGCTCATCCAACAGGTACTTCCATTATTTAATCAATTTTCCGAAGAAACCATTCTTGTGGCCCATAATGCGGCATTTGATATGCGGATGCTTGAATTAAAAGAAAATCAGACAGGGATAAAAATTACAAATCCCGTGCTTGATACGCTGCTTCTGGCTGCCGTGGTGCACCCCGCCCAGGAAAACCAAAACCTTGAGGCCATTGCCAAGCGCCTTGGAATCAGTATTGTGGGCAGGCATACTGCTTTGGGAGATGCTCTTGCCACGGCTGAAGTCTTTTTAAAATTTCTACCGCTCTTAGCGCAACAAGGTATCCATACGCTAAAAGAAGCGCGGTTGGCCTCTAAAAAAACCATGTATGCCAGATTGAAATATTAAAATTGCGAAACCCATAAAGGAGTTTCCATGAGCGACCAGGCTTTTGAATTTTTATCAGAAGTTTCCCCTTTCTCAGACCTTCCCAAAGATGAGTTAATAAATTACGCCAGAAGGATCTGGATTGAAAAAAAATCAAAAGGTACATTGCTTTATTCACAGGGAAAAACCCCTGTGGAGCACCTGATCATTGTCAACAGCGGTTCGCTTGAAGCGTATCATGAGATCGGAGGTAAAAAAAGCTTCAGTGTTTTTCTCCACAGGACCGATTTGTTTGGGGGAGTTTCCATATGGATGAATGCAGCCATCTCTTTTCGGACGCTGGTCGTGGAAAAAGATGCCAGTTATTATGTCATGCCTAAGAAAACCTTCCTGGATATTTGCAATCGCCATGAGTCGATAAAAGATTTTTTTATTGATATTTACAGTACAAGAATGCTCGATGATTCTTACATCTCAACCCTGGCAACGGAACAGACTTTTCAGTTTCTATCAAGCGTGGTTCCTTTTTCATTTCTCCCTGATGATGAAATTGAAAGTGTTGCGGCAAAACTTTCCATTGTCCATTATCCCAAAGGTTCCATCACATGCATTCAGGGACAGACAAAACTGGATTATTTGTATATTATCCAAAGAGGTGCGGCTGAGCGTTACTATGAGGAAAACAACCAGAAAAGCCTCCGCGCGCTTTTGGGAGAAGGTGACATTTACGGAGGCATTACACTTCTTGTTAATAATGGAATTGCCGTAAGAACATTAAAATGCACAGAAGATTGCTACTTTTACATTCTCCCCAAAAAAGATTTTTTATCCCTTTGCTCCAAATATGAATCATATTCCGAATATTTCACCGATACATTCGGAAAACGAATGCTGGACAGGTCTTACGCGTCTATCGTATCAAAGACTTTACATCCCGGGCATGATGAACAACAGTTTTTCAACCAGCCTGTTGATACCATTTACAATCAGGATCTGGTAAGTTGCGGTTCGTCGGTTTCCATCCGGGAAGCTGCCAAGGTTATGACCAGGCACCGGTGCAGTTCCATATTTGTGCGATCTTCGGAAAAGGGGTTCGTGGGTGTGATCACAGATTCGGATCTGAGAAAAAAAGTCATTGCGGAAGGATATGATATCAATTACCCGGTTGCCGAGATTATGTCGTCTCCGATCAGTTTAATTCCCAAAGAGGCGTTGATTTTTGAAGCCATGATGGTGATGAGCCAGAAAGGCATCAAGCACCTGGCGGTGACGGATTCTGATGAAAAGGTCATCGGGGTTGTTACCGATCGCGACCTTCTCAATGCACAGGGTCAATCGCCTTTCTTTTTAATTCGGGAAATTTCCGAAACTTCCACCCTGGATGGAATAATCGATAAACATAACCAGCTTCCCGGTGTTATTAAATCACTCATTCATGGTGGTGCCAAAGCCAAAAACGTGACACGACTGATCACAACCATTTCAGACACCATTTTAAATAAATTTATCGCAATGGCCATCAAAGACCTTGGAGATCCTCCAGCCGAATTTGTGTTTATGATCATGGGAAGTGAAGGAAGGAAAGAGCAGACCCTGAAAACCGACCAGGACAATGCCATTGTGTATCGGGATGTGAACAAAGATTCTGAAAGTCAGGTTCAGGAATATTTTTTACAACTTGGTGAAAAGGTTTGTTCCTGGCTGGATCAGGCAGGTTACGCATTCTGCGAAGGCGACAATATGGCCAAAAATCCGAAATGGTGCCAACCTTTATCTGTCTGGAAAGAGTATTTTTCATCCTGGATTTATTCCGGAGGTCCTGAAGAGCTTCTAAAATCGAGTATTTTTTTCGATTTTAAAGGTGCATACGGAGATATGAAAATCATTGAAGAATTGCGTCAGTTTTTATTTGACTCTTTGAAAGGTTGGGCGGGTTTTTTTAGGAACATGGCTGAAAACGCATTATATTTCAAGCCTCCCATTGGCTTTTTCCGCAATTTCGTGGTGGAATCCCGAGGGGAGCATCGCGATGCCTTTGATGTTAAAGCGGCCATGCAGCCTGTTGTGGATTTTGCGCGAATCTATGCCTTGAAAAACAAAATCGATGAAACTAACACCCAGGATCGGCTATTTCAGCTTTACCAAAAAAAAGCTCTTCCATGGCAGGACTATAATGAACTTGACCAGGCCTACGGGTTTTTGATGCAACTGAGGTTTGTCCGGCAAATTTCAGCCATCATGGATGAAAAGGCTAAACCGGATAATTATATCAATCCAAAGAAACTTTCTCGTATCGAACAGACCATGCTGAAAGAAATTTTTAACCGGATTGAAAAACTTCAGGCTAAGCTTGGCTTTGAATTTACGGGGATCGGGTAAATGACTATTAAAAAAATTTACATTGATCGCTCCGTTCAAAACATCTCTCAGGTGCATAGCATATGCGATCGCCTCAAATGCCCGGTTAATGTAGTTGACGACGTCAGGGAAATTTACGAGCACCTTGCCAATGAAAATGACCCGGTAGGCCGGGGCAAGGAAATACTTTATCTGACCCAAAATAAAGGCGCTTTTTTAAAAAACTGCCCGGGCACTCAGAATTATATTTGTTGCGGGTATCAGATTCTTCATATCGGCACATTTTGTACCATGGACTGCTCCTATTGTATTTTACAGTCTTATTTTCATCCTCCGCTTTTGCAGTTTTTTGTTAATCATGATGCTTTGATGGAAGAACTCGACAGCGTTTTTGCCCAAAAAAAAAACTTACGAATCGGGACAGGGGAATTCACGGACAGTATGATTTGGGAATTCTGGACTGATCTGTCGCAACTGCTGATTCCGGCTTTTTCCAGGCAAAACCATTCGGTGCTGGAATTAAAAACAAAAACCACCGCAATAGACAATATCAGGGACATACAGCACAACCGAAAGACAATTCTGTCATGGTCGTTAAACACTGAAGAGGTAATCCGAACTCAGGAACGAAAAACATCTTCCTTGACATCCAGGCTGGAAGCCGCTGAAAGATGCCAAAAATGGGGATACCCTTTATCTTTTCATTTTGACCCCATGGTGATTTATCCCGGTTGTGAAAAAGATTATGAAAACGTGGTTGAAAAACTTTTTTCCCACATTCGCCCGGAAAATATCGTATGGATCAGTTTGGGAACATTTCGCTTTATGCCATCATTAAAGCCGATTATTCAAAAGCGATTTCCGGATTCTAAAATCGTATATGGAGAATTCATTCGTGGAATGGACGGCAAAATGAGGTATTTTAAGCCCCTGAGAATCCAACTTTACAAGACAATAATCAGCCATATCAGAAAAATTGCTCCTGAGGTTCTCTTATATTTTTGCATGGAGGATGAAAATGTATGGAAAAAAACCTTTGGCTTTGTCCCGGCAGACCGTGGCGGATTGCCGGAAATGCTGGATAAGAGCGCGGAAAAGATATGCAACCTGGGATAGAGCTAATTCATTATTCTTTTTTTTAACATGGATTTTTCTGTGGTTTCTGTTTCTTCCGGTCAACTCTTACGCAAAGGAGTGGGTTAAGGCCAAATGGGTTGCGGATGGTGACACGATTGTTCTGGAAAATGGAGATTTAATCAGATATATCGGAATTGATGCTCCTGAAATCGACCACAAGACAAATATGGCGGAACCCTATGGAATTATTGCCAGGGAATTGAACAAAAAACTGGTTTTATCTGAAAACCTGCACCTTGTATTTGATCAGCGGCAACAAGATCGGTATGGCAGAAGGCTCGCATACGTGTTCCTGGAAAGTGGTATATTTGTCAATCAAGTCCTCATTGAAAATGGTTATGCAATTTACTTGTATCATAAAGCCAATCTGAAATATCAGGACGTGCTGCTGAAAAAGCAGCAAGAGGCTATGACGTCCAAAAGAGGTGTTTGGAAAAATTGGCGTGAGAAGGCGGAGCGTTATATTGGAAACATTAATTCAAAACGGTTCCACATTCCTGCATGTCCATATGGTAAAAAAACTGTGCCAAAGAACATTGTGTTATTTGAAAGCGCCTGGGATGCTTTTTGGCAAGGGTATTCACCCTGCGGGCAATGTCTGAACATTGGAGAATTTACATCCCATGACCCCTGAAATGATAAAAAACAAACGGTTGTTTTGCCTTTTTTTACTGGGTTGTCTGATATTTAACCATCCCATCATCTCATTGTTCAACCATGAAATATTTATTTTCGGAGTTCCTCTTTTGTTCGTATTTTTATTTTGTGCATGGGCCTTGATCATCATTGCAATGGCGTTAATAACCCGAAAACCTCCAAAGATGCATCATAAACAAACCGATGCGCCAAAATCCCATGAAAAAGAATCTGGTTTACCGTATACTTCGAATCAAGGACCGTCATGCTAGACACCGGTATCATATTCTTTTTCTCTTTCGGATATATGGGACTGCTGTTCGCCATTGCCTATTATGGGGACAGAAGAGCGGATATAGGCAGAAGCATCATCAGCAATCCATATATTTATGCCCTCTCGCTCGCCGTGTACTGCACGGCATGGACATTTTACGGCAGTGTTGGAAGAGCGGTTCAGACCGGTCCAAGTTTTCTGACCATTTATCTGGGACCCACACTCATGGCTGCGCTGGGTTGGCTAGTATTGAAAAAAATCATTCGAATCAGCAAAGTCCATCATATTACCTCCATTGCTGATTTTATTGCATCGCGATATGGAAAAAGCGCAACCTTAGGCGGGGTGGTAACGATCATAGCTGTTCTAGGTGTAGTTCCCTATATTGCTTTACAACTTAAAGCCATTTCCATCAGTTTTCAGATCATTCAGAATTTCCCCGAGATAATAATGCCATCCATTCATTTTGATAAAATCCCAGTTCTTAAAGACACAACATTCCATGTTGCATTGCTTCTGGTGGTTTTTGCCATTCTTTTCGGTACACGCCATCTGGAAGCAACCGAACGTCATGAGGGTTTGGTGGCGGCAGTTGCTTTTGAGTCCATTGTGAAACTGGTGGCATTTCTTACGGTCGGCATATTTGTCACATACTTTATTTATGAAGGATTCGGAGATATCATCAATAAAGCAAAAGAAACTCCTGAGTTAAACAAGCTGTTTACCGTCGGCATTGAAAACGGCTCTTATGCCGATTGGGGAGTGAGTATATTTCTTTCCATGATGGCCATTATTTGTTTGCCAAGGCAGTTTCAGATCGGGGTGGTGGAAAATGTCAATGAAGAGCATGTTAATAAAGCTATCTGGCTTTTTCCTTTATACCTTCTGGCTATCAATATTTTTGTTTTGCCGGTGGCGTTTGCAGGTTTACTTCACTTTCCCGCAGGAAATGTGGATGCAGATACTTTTGTGTTAAGCCTTCCAATGATTGAAAACGAACAGGGGCTGGCATTGTTCGTTTATATCGGGGGAATGTCCGCTGCCACCAGCATGGTCATTGTCGAAACCATCGCACTTTCCACAATGATATGCAACGATCTGGTCATGCCGGTGCTGCTAAGGATGCCTTTCACACGGCTGTCTGAGCGAAGCGATTTGAGCAAGTTTTTGCTGTCCGTGCGTCGTGGAGGAATCGCTCTAATTCTACTCTTAGGTTACACTTATTTCCGATTTATCGGTGAATTTTATCCACTGGTTTCTATTGGTCTGGTCTCATTCGCTGCCGTAGCACAGTTTGCACCAGCTATTTTCGGGGGGATTTTCTGGAAAGGTGGTAACCGGATGGGGGCCCTTTGCGGCCTCATTGCCGGCTTTTTGGTATGGATCTATACGCTTTTTCTTCCATCTCTGGTTCAGGCCGGATTTATCCACCAGGATTTTGTTTTTAACGGACCTTACGGTATTGCACTATTAAAACCTTTTCAATTGTTTGGGCTGGAAGGTTTCAACAGTATCACCCACGCGGTTTTCTGGAGCATGTTTTTCAACATCGGCGCCTATATCGGGGTGTCGGTTTTTTCTAGACCGTCGGCTTTGGAAGCCACACAGGCTGCGCTTTTTGTGGATGTATTCAGGTATTCCAGAGGGTCCGGCAAATCTTTTTTCTGGCGGGGAACCGCATCGGTTCCGGATTTAAGGTCACTTTTGAGCAGGTTTCTGGGAAGGCAAAGAGCGGATGAAGCATTGACCGGTTATATGGATAAACATCAGATGGATTGGCAAAAGTCAGCTACATCAGATGCAGGTCTTGTGAACTATGCGGAAAAACTTCTGGCTGGAGCCATCGGGTCGGCATCGGCTCGGGTGATGGTATCGTCGGTGGTCAAGGAAGAATCCCTGGGCATCGAAGAAGTCATGAACATTCTTGACGAAACCCGTCAGGTCATTGAATACAGTAGAGAACTGGAAAAAACATCACTGGAACTTCAAGCCGCCAATGAAAGATTAAAAGAACTGGATAAGCTCAAAGACGAATTTATTTCCACCGTAACCCATGAATTGCGCACACCTTTAACTTCAATCCGTGCTCTGGCTGAAATTCTTCATGATAATCCCAACATCGATGAAACTCAGAAAAAACAATTTACCCATATCATCATCAAGGAAACCGACCGTTTGACCCGTTTAATTTCCAAAGTATTGGATTTACAAAAAATCGAATCAGGCAAAATGGATTTACATATCTCAGAAATTGACATGATAGACCTGATCGATGACGCGCTTGCCTGTGTGAGCCAATTGCTCAAAGATAAAGAGATCGCTTCGCAGGTAAATACGCCGGAAAAAGCTCCATTTACAATCGGAGACCGTGACAGACTCATCCAGGTGATGGTCAATCTTATTTCAAATGCTGCCAAATTTTGTGAGCCCCAAAAAGGCACAATCACCATCAATTTAGGGGTAAAAGAAAATTATTTACAGGTGGATATCATCGACAATGGGATCGGTATCAGCAATGAAAATCAGGATATTATTTTTGAAAAATTTCGCCAGGTCAAGGACTTTTCGCGTGGACGGCCTACCGGAAGCGGTCTTGGTCTCACCATCACCAAAAAAATTATCGAACATCACAGTGGTAAAATCTGGGTAGAAAGTGAGCCTGGTAGAGGTTCAGTTTTTTCATTTACCGTGCCCATAAAGGGCAGTCCCGAATGTAATCTGAAAGTAAGTAATTAGTGCTTGAACGAAAAGTCCATAATTCTCTTTCCCAGCAGGGGAGGGTCAGGGTGGAGGTTTTTCATCCGGTTCACGCTGTCTGAAAACCTGAAATCTTTTTGAGAATAGAAATCGTCATCTTGCGGAATTCAGCGGAAGCATTTTTTATTAAGCTGCTGTCACCTTTTCGCAATGTTTTGAAAAAATGACGTATAATGCGCCTGTTTGCCTCCCCCCAGTTGGCGGTCAGGTGAGGGGTAATATCGATATCGCCGAAAGAACCTGCTTCGGGGGTATCCCGTCGACTATGGGCCCAGTTGATCACATGGGAAAAATAGACAAGGGAACGGTCTGTCAAAACATAAAGAAGCTGGTCGTTTTCCACCGGACCGACCTCAATTTTTGCGCCCCCCAATGGAATTCCTTTTATCTTTGTACCCGCAATTTTTCTTATACCAACTGCAGCCGACCCGGCCCCGAGGATTGATCCCATTGCGGTGAAGACCCCAAAAGTGATTCCTCCAAGCGCCAGATCGACCTGGGAACCGACGCCGGCGCCGATGCCGGCTCCCGCTATTGCCATTTGCCGGAGGGTCAGACCCAGAACCTGCCATGTTTTTTTGTTGAACAGATCATTTTTGAGAATCGAATGTGGGGGGAGTTCATAAGAAAAAATATTGTGCTTGAAACGCTTTTTAATTCCCCGGTGAGCCTGTTTTTCAAATTCAGCGATGCGATTTTGATAAGTTTGAGATAGTTGATCGCGGGTCGTTTCGATTGCGTGTTCGTCCCTGCAGATTTTTTCGGCTTTATATCCGATAACCGTTTGGAGGAGCTGGTCAATAATTGACGCTGTTTCTTCCAGGCGCTGATGCCAGTCTGCCTTGAATGCATCAATTGTGTCTACAAGGGCGGGCTGCCACTCCGGGTCAATATGTTTCAGGCTTTCCAGAAGGTCGATGCGCTGTGCAAAACTGGCCTTATGAGCATCAAAGAGCCTGATGATGTTGAAATGTTTTCTGGCTTCACTTTTCCATATTTCGATGTTTTCCGCGGCCCCTTTTTCCTTGGCGTTGATGACGATCATCCGGGGAAGACCGGTTTTGCGAAGGATTTCCATTTCTATGGAGTCGATTTTCCTGAATGGCCGGGCGCCATCGACCACAAAAATAATTCCCGCTCCCTCCGCAAGAGGTAAAAATAGTTCGCATTCATCGGTAAAATTTTCATCCTTTTGGTGGGTTCTGATGAATTCCGGGATCATTCGGTTACCCGGCCCCGTATACCCTTGGATCCACTCGAGGGTCCGGCGGGGATTTTGAAAACCAGGGGTATCAACGAAACGGATGACGATCCGGCCATCAATAATGACCGGATGCTCCCGACACGTGCGCGTTTCACCAGGCGTGGGACTTATTTTGACGCTGTCGTCTTCCGCAAGGGTGGACACAACTGAGGACTTTCCTTCGTTTGGATGGCCGAGAACCGCAAAAATCGGAGACTTGGTTTTCACTGTATGGTTATTCCTCCAAGAGATTCGATTCGTATATATGGATCTCCCAGGCTGTTGATTGCCTGTTCCCAGATCATTCTGTCCATGTCTGAAGGTGGTGAAAAAGCGGTATTGTGACCAGGTTTTCCCACCAGCGCAATGACCATGCCGGCGTTACCTTTTGTTGCAGAGCGAAGACTTTTTATCCATGAGATGCTTTCCTTTATGGGTGGCTGCCAGGCTTCCAGAATAATAACGGTTCGATAAGAAACATTTTTTCCCTGATGGTCTTGATTTTCCGAAAATGTCTGCCTGAGAAGATTGCTGTCGTTTGTTGCATCCATTTCCGCGGAAATGACGGCTGCTGCGTGGATTCCAAGTGAATCATGCAGTTTTTTTTCAAGTCTGGAATCCTTAAATTGATCGAAAATTTCCTCCGGCACCAGTACGATAGCCGGTGTTACCGTAGCATTCGTTTTTTCAACAGCAGTAGTGTGTGATACGGTTCTTTTTTCTTCGGTATCCCGGGCCTGGTAGGGTTGGCTGACCGTATCCACTTCGGGGGTTCTCATGCCCATAACCAGGCGGTCACATGCGCTGTGGTTAAAATCAATGGATTCAATCGCCCTGCGTTTCAAATAAAAGCCTGCGCCGGTAAGAATAATCCTGGGGACGAAGGCATAGAAAAATACGGCCAGAAAAATAAATGGCCACCAGGCAGCAAGATCACCTGTGGACAAATGAAAAATGCCATCCTTTAAAACCATTTGGGACCCGGCAATCTGTGTAATTGTCGGATGGGCAATCGGTGGTGAAAACAGCCATGACCATGGCAATGCCATCATTTCCACGAAACGGAGAACAGATTCCGGAGCCACCTGAAGGGTGGTCTGCCAGCCAAAAGCAAGGTCAGTGATGGCAACCTTTAAAAACATGACACCCAGAATTCCAAAATTGAAAAATATACCGAAAAGCTGTGACAGCAAAAAAATCGGCCAGAAAAAAACAGATCCGTATACGGTTTTGGTTTTTCCCAATAGCGCATATGTTCCCCTGATCCGGTTTGCCTTGTCGGCATCTATCCGTCTTTCCGCAAGTTGACCGATCTTTCTTAAGGTTCCCTGCACCATTGTGGTAATCATCGGATATAACATCTTAAACGATTTTAATATTCGTATTTTATAAAGTACGACCGACAACAGCAGAAAAAATAAAAGCAGTACCTGTGGTGCAACAAGCACCCAAAGGCAGGTGAACACGTTTACCGGCTCCCTGCCCTGATAAGACAAAAGGCTCCAGGTCAACCCAGCACCGAAAAAAAGGGCGATTAGAACAGTCAAGAATCTGATGATACCCATTGTCTCTGTGAATGCATCACCGGGCAGTACAACTTGAAACCGGCCGCCTTGTTTTTCCTGTGCACGCCGCTTTTCCAACCAGTGCCTTATAAGTCTTTTCCGATATGAGGGATCATCCGCCCGGTGGTTATGACCTGAAAATGACAGGTAGGCATTTCTATCGAAATTCCTGCTGTCAGCATCTTTATCTTCAATCGGTTCTCTGAATTTTCGCCCGAGAAAATATTCCAGATCGATCAGGTCCTTGATTTGCCATATATTTTTCATTTTAGTAATATTTATTCCGTCTTAAACAAAAAGAAAATCCATCTTGATTATGTAGTGCTTGAACGAAAAGTCCATAATTCCCTCTCCCATCGGGGGAGAATCAGGGTGGGGGTTAAGAATATCAGTAACTTATCTTTCCCTCCCCCCGCCCCTACCACCGGGAGGGGAGTTTTCATTCAAACACTGTAGCAAAAAAGCATTTCTTTAAAAAGTATTTATTGAGCATCTCTGATGGCTACTTCATCAAAGGTTTTGATCTCGAATAAAATTCTTGTGGCGGCATCGATAAGTTCAATGGCCAGTGCGGCTCCGGTACCCTCGCCAAGCCTGAACTTTAAATCCAGCAAAGGTTTAAGCTCCAGGTGATCCAGCATGTACCGATGACCGGTTTCAACTGAATTGTGGCCGGCAAAAAGGTATTGCCTTGCCGGCGGGGAAATTTCACAGGCCAGCAATGCTCCTGCGGTGGAAATGAGCCCGTCACAAATTACCGGAATGGATCGAGCCGCTGCCCCGATCACAAGACCCGCCAGCCCGCCGATTTCAAAACCGCCGATTTTGGCAAGAACATCCAGAGGGTCTGATGGATCAGGACGGTTGAGTTCGATGCCCGTTTCAATGGCTTTGATTTTTCTCTCAAGTCCCAAATCATCCACACCGGTTCCTCTTCCCACTAATCTTGAAACCGGAAGCCTTGAATAAACAGCAATAATTGCCGTTGAGGGTGTTGTATTGCCGATCCCCATGTCGCCGGTTCCAAGGATATCCACAGCGCTATCCTGAAAAAGTTCTTCCACGATTTCAATTCCGGCCTCTACACTCCGGATCGCCTCATCCCGTGTCATGGCGGGTCCTTTTGCAAAATTGCGGGTGCTTTTTCCCACCTTTTTGTGAAATATTGGCAAATCCGGATCAAAATCATGATCGACTCCCAGGTCGGCCACACAAACTTTTGCACCGGCATGCCTGGCCAGCACGTTGATCGAGGCGCCGTCATTGACAAAATTATAAACCATCTGCGGGGTCACTTCAGAGGGAAACAGGCTGACACCTTCTTCGCAAATCCCGTGATCTCCGGCACAGGTCACCACGATTTTATTTTTCAATCGTACATCCAAAGTGCTGAAAATTCCGGCCAGCCTGGCGCCGACTTCTTCAAGCAACCCAAGACTTCCCGCCGGTCGGGCTTGTTGCCGAAGTCGTTCTTTAGCAGCTTCATAAAATTTCAGGTCAGGTTCTTTAATCCGATTTATGGTTTTTTGCAGCAAATCCATGTTGATTGTCTCCAATAAAGTGCAAATTTTTTGAGCAAAAAAAACCGTGTTACGATTATAATTCCGTAACACGGAAACCAGTGGACAATAGATTCCATCATTTCTGCCCTGGCAGGTCTTCCGGCTTGCAGATCATCCCTTTGAAAGGCCGCGCCTTCCCATCCGCTGGTGGCGGACAGTGACATCATGCGGCCGGAAGGTCCCTGCTCACAGCGCCGGTCCAACGCTACGGATTTTCACCGTATTCCCTTTTCACCATGGGGAAAAGCACCCATGAAACCCAGGCAGCGTTTTCAAAACAAATTTTTAACCATAACCAAGATCAAATTGCAACGAAAAATCACGTATTTTGTGAGTGAATTTTATGCCCAATGAATGCAGGCAATTTAATTACCAGACGATCACCGATGTAATTATTAAATTGATACTCCACTGACCAAAAATCTCGATGGGATTTTCGTGTCAATATGTCCACGTGATCATGTGCCGTTTAAATATCTTTTAAATGAAGATTGGCCGGAGATTTTTCGATGATTTGTTCAAGCTTTTCCAGTGAATTTTCCAGGGACTGAATTTCAGATGCCTTCTCAATAAAAGTGATGTTTTTTCCTTTTTTTTCCAGTGCGTTGATAATATAATTGACAGTGTATAACTGGATATCCTTTGCGGGTTGAAATGCACGGGTTTCATCTTGTTGGCTTTTGGCATCGGAAACGATTCCGGCTTCGATCATCTCACTGAGTGCGTGTTGAACAAACCGAACAGGGATACCAAGATGTTCGGAAATCTCTTTTGGGGACAGAGCAGCTTTTTCTTCCGCGAAATTTTTGGTCAAAAGATGCGCAATGGATAGATTAAGCAGCTTTTTCTGAGAATAACTGATATTTTTGATGTCCGGCTCAAACTCATATTGGTCAACGTTTTCAACTGCATAAGATAACTCGGCTCCAAAAAGCACAATAAACCAGCTTACCTGCAACCAGATCAGAAACAGGGGAATGGCCGCGAAACTTCCGTAAATGGCATTATATTGAGATACACCTACCTGAAAATAAAGATAGGCCCATTGGGCCAGTTGAAAAACGGTTCCGGCAAAAACACCTGCAACCACCGCGGATAACATTTTTACATTAGTGAAGGGAATTGACTTGTAAATATACGTTAAAATGATCCAGATCAGCGCATACGGAAGTATTTTCAAAAGGGAAAAAATGACCGGGCTGAATATTCCGATCAGTTCAACTTTTTCCATGATGATTTCAACCTGTACTGTGATAAATACCGACAGACTGCTGTGCAAAATGATGACACCAGGGCAGATGAGTATGAAGGCGAAATAATCATTGAATTTTCTGCCCATGTTTCTCGATTTTTCCACTTTCCATATCTGGTTCAGAGACATTTCAATGTGGATCAGCACTTTGATTACGGTCCAGAACAAAATCGTCACACCGACTCCGGCAATGACCCCACCTTTTGTTTTTTCCAGAATATCCTGTGCAAAAAAAATAATCCGGGTTAATGCATCTTCATGAAAAAGAAATTGTTCCTTTAAAAAACGTTCTATGAGTGGTTCAAAACCAAAACCCTTGGAAATGCCGAATGCCAGGGCCAGAACCGGCACGATGGAAAGAAAAGTGTAAAACGTCAGGGCCGATGCTCTCAGTGCGCAGTTGTCGTTTTGAAATCCTCTGAATGTTAACACGAATATTCTCAGCACATGCAGCAAGATACCTTTTGCACCGGAAAATTGTTTTCGGTGAATAGTCCATATGCCGGTTCGTAAAAAATCTCCGATTTCATGTTGTTTGGATTTGATTTTTTCTATTTTGTCCTGCATATGTATTCTCCATGTGAATCGATTATACTCATTTTCTGAAAAGCTATGGTTAAAAACAAAAAAATATTTATCCCTGACAGTTTACCTGAAATTGTGATCTGTGTTAATGAATGTTTCAAAAAAATATGACAATTTAAGGTGTTAATGAGGTGAAAGAATATGACTATTGAGCGTGAACAGATTGAATTTGATGTACTTTTTGTTGGTGGGGGTCCTGCGTGCCTGGCAGGCGCCATTCAATTGATACAGCTTGCCCGGGAAAAAGGGATGGACCTTGAGGTTGCAATTATCGAAAAAGGGTCGGAAATAGGTTCTCATGCACTTTCCGGAGCGGTAATGAACCCTATTGCCCTGGCGGAACTTATTCCGGACTATGTTCAAAAAGGCTGCCCCCTGGAAACCGATGTCAGGGATGATGAATTCTATTACCTGACAAAAGATAAGGCTCTGAAGATTCCCATCACCCCGAGATATATGCACAACAAGGGGTTTCATATCATTAGCCTGTCCAGACTGACCCGTTGGCTTGGACAGTTGGCCGAGGAAATGGGGGTCAATCTGTTTGCGGGATTTGCCGGCAAAGAAACTCTTTTTGATTCATCCGGAAAAAAGATCATTGGTGTGCGAACTGATGACAAGGGCCTGGACAAGGAGGGCAATCCCAAGAGTAATTTTGAACCCGGTATTGATATCATGGCTAAAGTGACCGTATTTGGAGAGGGCGCACGGGGAAGTCTGATGAAGCAATTATCGGAAAAAATACAAATCTGGGAAGGAAAAATGCCCCAGGTGTTTGAAACCGGCATCAAAGAAGTCATACAACTTTCCGAAAACAACTATTTTACCACCAGCCGTGGAAATGACATTCACACGCTGGGATATCCTGTCGGCCTCGATACCGCCGGGGGTGGTTTTATCTATGAGATGAAAGACAACAGGGTGACTTTGGGTTACCTGGTGAGCCTGGCCTATGAAGATCCTCGTTTGGATCTTTACGATACGTTCATACAATTTAAACTGCACCCTTTTGTAGCCGATATTATCAAGGGGGGTAAAGTGATCGAGTCCGGGGCAAGGACCGTATCCACCGGCGGATATTATACGATTCCCGAACTTGCGGTGGATGGGGCGGTGTTTGTGGGCGGCGCCGCGGGTATGCAGCATGTGCCGGGTCTCAAAGGCATTCATACCTCCATGAAATCGGGCATGTTGGCTGCGGAAGCTATTCTGAGCGCTTTGGAAAAAGAAAATTTTGCTGAGGAAACCCTTGGATTATATCAAAAACTTTTTGATGAAAGCTGGCTTAAGCAAGAAATTTACGAAGGAAGAAATTTTTCCCAGGCATTGGCAAAAAAGATGCCTATTAAAATGATTTACCTGGGTGCTCAATATATTACCAAAGGTAAGGGGGTGCGTGATCCCATGCCGATTACCGATGATTATAAAACTTTGAAATCGGTGGAGAAACAAGCTGTGAAACCTTTGGAGACCATCGACAGAAAAATTTATGACGGACATCTTTATGTTGACAAGCTCACCGGTGTTTTTCTGTCCAAGACCATTCACCGCGAAGACCAGCCGTCACATATCATTGTGCATGACTTGGATGTTTGTATCCGAAAGTGCTATCCTGTGTATAAAAGTCCCTGCACCAGGTTTTGTCCGGGAAATGTCTACGAAATCGAGCATGACAGCGACGATTCAAAACCCAGGCTTAAGCTTAACCCGGCTAACTGCCTGCATTGTAAAACCTGTGACATCAAAGATCCCTTTAAAAACATTACCTGGACATGTCCCGAGGGGGGGGAAGGCCCCGGGTATACGATTGTGTGATTTTTTGAATCACCCCACAAGGAGGTGTTTATCATGCCGGACATATTGCAGTTGGTGAAAAATAAAGACCCGCAGGAAAGGGAATTTCATCAGGCTATCGAGGAATTTTTAGAGTCCATCGAGCCTGTGCTGGAACAAAACCCCGAGTATCGACAAGCAAAAATTCTGGAGCGTCTTGTCGAGCCGGAGCGTGTGATCATGTTTCGTGTACCATGGCTGGACGATCAAGGCCGGGTTCAAATCAACAGAGGATTTCGTGTCGAGATGAACAGTGCGATCGGTCCCTACAAAGGGGGACTTCGATTTCATCCTTCGGTAAACCTGGGAATTTTAAAATTTCTGGCTTTCGAACAGGTTTTTAAAAATTCTCTGACGACTCTTCCCATGGGCGGAGGCAAGGGCGGTTCCGACTTTGATCCCAAAGGAAAGTCAGACAATGAGGTGATGCGGTTTTGTCAAAGCTATATGTGTGAGCTGTTTCGTCATATTGGGTCCAATACTGATATTCCCGCTGGTGATATCGGAGTCGGGGCAAGAGAAATCGGTTATTTGTTCGGCATGTATAAAAGATTGGCCAATGAATTTACGGGAGTCCTGACCGGAAAGAGTCTCAACTGGGGGGGGAGCCTGATTCGCCCGGAAGCCACAGGGTATGGAGTTGTCTATTTTGCAAGTGAAATGCTCTCCACACGTGCAAATAATCTGAAAGATTTAGTTTGTCTAATCTCAGGGTCGGGAAATGTGGCCCAGTTTACCACCCAAAAACTGATTGAATTCGGTGCCAAAGTAGTGACTTTGTCGGATTCTTCCGGATATATTTACGATGAAAAAGGAATCGACCATGAAAAACTGGCTTGGCTAATGAAGCTCAAAAATGTCCGGAGAGGACGTATTAAAGAATACAAGGATAAATATTCCGATGCCGTCTATACACCGGTGGATCTATCCCTTGACCACAATCCGTTGTGGGACCATCAGGCTGATTGTGCTTTTCCGTGTGCCACCCAAAACGAAATCAACAAAAAAGATGCTGAAAATCTGGTTAAAAACGGTGTAATTCTGGTTTCGGAAGGGGCTAACATGCCCACCAGTCTGGAAGGAATCGATGTATTCCTGGATTCGGGGATTCTTTATGGACCCGGTAAGGCCGCCAATGCGGGGGGTGTTTCCGTCTCCGGCCTGGAAATGACTCAGAACAGCATGCGGCTTTCCTGGACCCGTCAGGAAGTTGATGATCGCTTGAAGATGATCATGCAAAGTATTCACAGAACCTGCATTGAAACCGCGGCCCAGTTCGGTATGCCGGGAAATTATGTGATCGGTGCCAATATTGCCGGATTTGTCAAAGTTGCGGAGGCGATGCTGGACCAGGGAGTGGTATAAATTGATGAACACAACATGGGTGGTTGCTCATCGGGGGGCAAACAAACAAGCCCCGGAAAATTCCCGGTCGGCTTTTGATATTGCTTTGACTTATCCCATCAACGGCCTGGAAACCGATATTCAAATGACCACAGATGGTATACCGGTTTTATATCATGATCCCACCCTGTTTAAAATTATGGGAACACCAAAGCGGGTTTCCGATTTGACCTATCAGCAACTCTGCGAACTGAAACCGGGGCGATGGTTTAGCCCTTCATTTGTACAGGAACCCTGGCTCAGACTGGATGAGACCCTCAAAACATATGCCCACCGTACCCGACTGATGATTGAAATCAAGTCTTATAAACCGGATCAAATTTCGGGAAGATCTTTGGAATTGACCTTAAAAGTTCTGGAAGAAATAAGAAAACCACAGTTTAAAAAATATATAGAAAACATATTTATTCTTTCTTTCGACCCGGATGTCTTAAAATTGGCGCATGATACTGCACCGGAACTCAAATATGTGCTGAATTTATCGGATAAGGCATATGACCCCACGGGGCATGTCTCGATCAGGAACACGAGTGCCTCGGAAATCGGTCATTTGTATGGACTGTGTGTGTCGGTGAAAAACCTTTCAGAAGACCTGACGGCTTTTGCACACGACCAACAAAAAAAAATGATGACATATGTCTGCAACAATGCCGGGCAGGTCAAGAAGGCAATGGAGCTGAATGCGGATGTAATCATGACGGATCACCCGGGGTGGCTGACAAAATATCTATTTACATCCCGATCCCGGTCCTGAAGCGCATGCAGTTTGCGCCATCCATTTTGTGATCCACAAAGGTGATTTTCCGGATATTGTGATAGGCTTTCTCGCGTGCTTTTTCAAGGGTTTCATCTCCTGCGATCAGATGAAGTACTCTTCCGCCCCAGGTTACCAATCCTTTGTCTTCGGAAATATCAACACCTGCAAAATAAATTGCAATGCCTTTATCCAGATCATCAAGTCCCAGAATTTGATGACCCTTGCCGTAGCGTTTGGGATATCCGGGATTCCATCCGCGACTGGCTTTGGATCTGCCTTCCATGGCAATAACATCCACATAATATTGCTGGTTCCAAACCTGTTTGATCTGATCGAGTTTTCCTTCCCAAACGGCCATGCCCAGTTCAAAAAAGTCCGTACTGAATTTGCGGGCCAGCACTTCAAATTCCGGGTCACCGTGGCGCACGTTAATTTCAAACACCTCCAGTTGATTGTCCGGATCCAGATTTAATCCAAAATAAACAACGCCTTTATAGTTCCATCCATAATCGTTGTAAATGACATTTACAGTAGGGTTAACAATTTCGCGAATGATCCTGTTGACAAGTGAATCACTGACCAGTTTATGGGGGCAGTAACATCCTGTGCCGCCTGTGTTGAGATTGCCGCCGAAATTTTGAATACTTTCCTGGTCATGGTCATCAAAAGCTTGTTTATAATCCTGGCAGAACATTTTTAGGGGCAGGACATGTTTGCCATCCAGGTAGGCAAAAAATGAAATTTCCGTGCCGAATTTTCTTTCTTCGATGACAACCCTGTCACCGGATTTTCCAAAGACTTTTTTAACCATAATATCTTCAATGGCACATAGAGCGTCCTCCACATCATTACAGACGATGGCGCCTTTGCCGGCGGCAAGGCCGTTTGCCTTAACCACTACCTGGTAACCGATGTTTTTTACATATTTTCTCGCATCCCCGGGATCAAAAAAGACCTTATGTTCGGGTTTCCCCACACCAATGCTGCGAAGCAAAAAGTTGGTGAAGGAACGGTCACTTTCAAGTTTTGTATATTCCTGTCTGGGGCCGACCGTCGGGATGTCATGATGATTCAGCACATCAATGAGCCCTGAGGAAAGTGGGTTCTCAGAGCCCACATCCACCAGGTCAACTTTGTTTTCAAGACAAAAACCGGCCACCTGGTTAAAATCATTGGGGTCGGCTAGGTTTACCAGTTCGATAAGGCCTCGCTTGCCTTTTGGGGTATAAAGTACACCAGGATTTCCCGGCATAAAATAAACCTTATCCACATGCCGGCTGTCACCATATTTGTCCGCCAGGCAGTGATCACGCCCCCCGCTTCCATACACCAGAACCTTTGCCATGTTTATCCCCCAATATTTTTTGGTGCTCATTGTATTCTCGGGCACTAATTATTTTTTTAATGACAAGACATATAGATAATATCAGGATCGAATGTCAAGAATATGAATTTTTATATAAAAAAATTCTTGCAATTTTTTTTCAATGCAGCCAAAACAACTTTAAAAAACAGGACTTAACATTGACAGAATTTGCTTTTCACCACAATCCATATTTGAAAGATGGTATTTGTAATAGTCCCAAAATTGAATCTTTAAAGCGCAAAAATCACCAAGGAATAAAAAAAATTGAATAATAACTGAATATTCATTTTCTATAGGCATAGGTGAACTTTGTCATCCGAACTTTTTACGAATAAAACAATCTCAAAGAAAGGAGGAACTCTTCAAAATTCTTCAGGCAAGCTTTAGCCTCAGAATAATCCAGGAAATGCTTACAAGTAACTTCCCACAAGTCCCCCTTTGAAAAAGGGGGATTTAGGGGGATTTTTAAAATGGCATCAGTTGTCAAATCCCCCCCGGCCCCCCTTTTTCAAAGGGGGGAGCAGTTATTTGAAGGTTTGGGCTCGGCACGCCGAGTGGGACGCTTCTAAAAAAAAGGAGAATAAAAATGAAAAAAGCAGGTTTGGTTTTAGTTCTGTTTTTAGTCTTTGGATTGGTTACCCAGGCATCGGCTGTTGATTTTTCGTTACACGGAGATATGAACAATCGTTTCATGCTTTACACCAACCATGCCGATTTTTTTAGACCGGAACAACAGGGTACACTGGATGACGGCACGGTTGAAGATAATTTTGGTGAAATCAAGTATCGGTTCTGGTTCGACGCGACTTCGGATGATGGTGCTGTAAAAGGGGTATTTGCCACCGAAATCGGTGGGCTAAGGTTTGGAGATGCGGACGGGATGCCATATTCCGGAGATAAAGTCAGAATGGAAGTTCGCTGGGCATACCTGGATTTTCAGCTTCCTTTTGTTGACCAAAAATCCCGCCTCCTAATGGGACTTCAGCCGTTCACAGTTAATGAATATATCTGGCAGGAAACCGTTGGGGGAGTCAAGTTGTATGGAGATGTCGGCGATATGGATTACGAGGCTGCTTGGGCGAGAGGTTATGAAGTTAGAACGACAGGCAGTGATGATGACCGGGAAGATGTGGATGCCTTATTCGGGCGTTTCAATTTTAAACCCGCTGAAGGTCTTAAGTTAGGGGTATTTGCTCTCTATCAAATGAGTGATGCTGATGCGGATACTCCTGCTGAATTCGGCAGTATTTCTTCCCGGGACTGGCTCATTAAACGCTTTGAGGACAAAGTTGACCTGGATTTGTGGACATTGGGTCTTGATGGCGGTTTTTCCCCGAATCCTTTCTTTATCAAATGGGACTTGATGTACCAGAATGGAAATATCGATAATATCAATTATACCGATTTTGCTTCGGGCCTGGGAAGAGCTGGTGATTTTACTGTAAACGCATATTTTGCTCACCTGGATGCCGGGATGAGTTTCGGAAACCATAAACTTACCTATACATTCTGGTATGCATCCGGCGATGATGATCCGCTTGACAGCACCTTTAATGGATTTCTGGCAACCGATCTGGACCGTTTCGACAGCGTTACGATCATGGAAGGCGGGTACACGGATGACACCTATTTTACGGAACGCCCATATATTCATGATAAGGGCTTTGTCATGAACAAAATCGCCCTTGACAGCAAGCTTACGGATAAGTTGACGGTTGGTGGAGCATTGATGTATATGATGACTGCTGAAGATCTCGAATATACCGATAATCTGGGAAGATCGCAAAACGATGACAAGATTGGAATTGAACTCAACGGTTACCTGAAATACCTATTGTATCAAAATGTTGAGTTTGCCGTTAACGCAGGATATTTGTGGGCTGATGACGCCATGGACTTTTTTGAGGTCGAGGAGATCAGGGATGGCAGTTCCGATGAAGACATTTTTAGATCCACTGCTCGTGTCCGCTATATGTTTTAGAACAATCAGGTCGGTGATGGTATAACCGGGGAGGCCGGCTGAATGCCGACCTCCTTTATATTTTTAGAAAATCGCCCAGCCCGGAGGTTTAGTTCCATGTCAAATTCCGTTTATGTGAAAATTTTACCAATAGTGGTTTTTCTGAGTATAATTTTTTCCGGATTTCTTTTGAGTATCAATGCAAATGCCGATATGCCGGAGGTGATCGCAAAGGATTTTTCCCCTTTGTCCGGGGTTGTGGTGATGGTTGAAAATGGTGAGATCATCGTGGATTTGGACGAATCCGGAGGACTTGCCAAAGGTGATCTTCTGAGTGTGATGTCTGCCGGAGAAAAATTGGTTCATCCGGTAACCGGCAAAGTTCTGGGAAATCTGGAAAAGGTTAAGGGGATTTTAAAAGTTACTCGTGTCAGGGACGGTTATTCATACACCAGAGGTTTGCAGTTAAATGAAATCAACATTGGCGATACTGTCAGGCGCTATGAGAAAATGAGTGCCATATTCTGGGATTATACCGGTGAAGGCAAAGCACTGTTTTTCAGACTTAGGGATGATCTTTCTCATATGGTTTGGATGGAATTTGATACCGCCCAAAAATTGAAACCCAAAGATCCGGCAATGCTACCGGAAACCGAAACGGCCGTGGTTTTTATTTTAAAGGACGATACATTGCAGGTAAGAGATCCCGAGTTTTTGATTATCCGTGAATATACATTTTCAGAATCTATCGTGCAGCAGGAATTTTCATCTTACAGTAAAGAGAAAAAAATGGTGCCTGCACCGGCAACCTTGCCGGTTTCTGAAAAAGAACCGGCAAAACAAGCGATTGAATCTGTTAAGCCGATGGTTTCCGTCTCTACCGTAACACCGCAGCAACCTGTGGCTGATGGAGTAAAACCAGTATTTCAGGATTCAATCTATATGGATCAACTTCCGGGTGGTCCTGTGATCATGGCTGATTTTTTGCCTGATGAAAATGGACTGCTTCTTGCCACAACGGATGGGCAAAAAATTCGCATCTTTCATGTTACTGATAAAATTTTGTTGTTGATGGAAAAAGATTCGCCTATCTTTGCTCCCATTTTGTCTTTGAGCTGGTGGAAACCGCAGCATTCATCATCACCGATGCTTGCTATCGTCAATTGGTTAGACCATATGCCGGCAAGCACCTTGTTTTCATGGGATAACAACCGGCTTCAATTGGTAAAAGATCGCATTCCCCGATTAATTGTTGCCTTTGATACTGATGGCGACCGAATGCCTGAGACACTTCTGGGACAGGAATATGACCCACAGGAATTTTTCAGTTATCGAATTCAAGAACTTAAATTGATCGGCAATGATGTTGAATATAAAAATCCATCGGTAAAACTCCCAAGGCAGTTTACGGTTTTCGGGGGGCTTTTATCGGACTTTACAGGAGATGGTGTTGCCGAAGCTGCTTTTATCCGAAATGAGATTTTGTACATCTATTCGGGAAAGGACCCTGTTTTTAAATCTTCCAAAAAGATGGGGGGAAGCTTATCCAAGTTAACTTATAAAATGAACCCCGAAGCAAAACATATTATGACCAATTCCGTTTCGATAGAAATTTCTCCGGTCGCTGTCGATCTGGATGGTAATGGTATCAGCGAAATGATTGCTGTCGCCTCGGATAGAAACCTTTTGAGCAAAACCGGTATCTCGCCAGGCATCGAAAGTACCTGGTTGACCATTTTAAAATATGAAGACAAAACATTCAAAGAGGGAACCCTCGGAGAAAAGATGGGTACACCAATCCAGGGAATGACTGTATTTGAAGATAAACTGTTTCTTGTGGTATCTGAGACAGGATCTGTTTTTTCAAAAGGAGGTCAAAGCCGATTGATGCAATTGCCTCTGGCTCGTTAGCTTATTTTTGGCTATAAGTTTTAACTATAACAAATTTATGGAGGTTGAGAAATGACCAACAATGTTGTGATCGCTCTTTCCTGCGGAACAGATAACCCAAACCGTACGACACGTGCGCTTCAGATGGCTACCATGGCTCATAAACTCGGGAAAAATACCACGGTATTTCTTCTCGATGA
>JAABTQ010000025.1 GCA_011389745.1 Desulfobacteraceae bacterium
AAAATGGCATCAGTTTGTCAAATCCCCCCCGGCCACCCTTTTTCAATGGGGGGAGCAGTTACTTATGGGTTTGACGACCTCCTGCTTACTGCCTGGTTGTTGCCAGTTTTAACGCCAGGCCCAGAAAAACAGTGCCGGTGATCTTGTTCAAGGCATTCCGGGTGCGGGTGGACCTGTATAACCATTGACCCAAAGCGCCGGACAGGAGAGCTATAGCTCCGAAAACCAATATTGTGGCAATGATAAACAGACCTCCCAAAAGTAAGATCTGAAATGTTACAGGCCCCCTTGACGGATTGGCGAATTGTGGCAAAAAAGCTAGAAAAAATATAGAAACCTTGGGGTTTGTGATGTTCATGATGATACCACGGCAATACAGCGTCCAATGATTGACTTTTCCATTATCCTGAATTCGGATTCTTTCTGCGGATGCTCGGAACGCTTGCCAGGCAAGATACAAAAGATAGCCGGCTCCGATAAACTTAAGAATAGAAAATGCAACCACCGATGTTTGGAAAATGACAGCGACTCCCAATGCCACAGCACTGGTATGCACTATGAGACCCGTACACAACCCGAACATCACTACTATTCCTGCAAGCCTTCCACGCAATGCAGACTGTGTCAGTACGAATATATTGTCGGGACCCGGTGCCAGGGCAAGCAGAATAGATGCTGTGAGAAATGTGATCATAATTTCAATGGGTATCATCTTAACTCCTTAAAGATGTATGAGTACTTTAAGCCGGTTACCTTGTCAACCCAATTGTAGCAAAGCACCTGACACTGCAAAGTTTCAGAAAGTCATTTTTTAAACAATATAATCGACCTTTCGCATAAGCAAAGGGCCTCAGGTGAGTTTATCCGAAGTGATAATTTGGAAAGGCATGTTACGAAATAATTGGGAATAGGAAACTCAGAGGCCCGGAATTCGAATCCACAGGTCGCGGTTCGAATCGGGTCCAGGCGAGGCGAGCCAAAAAATCAAGGGGTTAACCCACTTTGGCTAACCCCTTTTTTTGTGGAAAATTTAACGGATTGTTTGCCCGTGCTAAAACTATGAAACCAGCGGATTATCTGTCCATAACGTCGGCCACATCTTCAGCTTCAAGCTTTAACTGGTGTGATCTCCAAATGTTGTTTTCATTTGCAAATTCACTGATATTTTTTTCCGTAAACATGGTGACCATTTCTATGTCTTCCCGGGCCAGATCCTCATGCCCCGTTTTTGAATGGGATGCTGCTCTGCTATAATAGGCCGCTCCATATTCAGGATCCAATTCCACAGCCTTGTCAAAATCTCTCAGAGCCTTTTTTGCATCTCCTCTTTTTTCATGTTCAAGGCCCCGGAGATGGTAAGCCCTTGCGTAATCGGGTTTTAACTCGATGGCTTTATCAAAATCTCTGATGGAATTTTCGGTTCGCTCCATCCGTGTAAAAGCAGCTCCTCGGCTCAAGTAGACTATTGCTGAAGAGGGTTCATGGTTGATAACTTCCGTAAAAAAACTCACAGCATCTTCATAATTTTCTTTTAAAAAAGCCGCAACACCTTCATCAAACTTTGTTTTTGCTATATCGTTGTCGAACATGGTTCGTTACCTCCTAAGTTTATAAGGTTAGCCGAAAATTTCAATATCGCTTTTCAGCATCCGTATATTTACTTTCACCAAAAGGTATATTTGAGGTTTTCATATATACCTTTTCTATTTTGATAAATAATGTGGATCGTTTAGACACATATACTAAGATCCACAAAAGTATTGTCAAGAATGCCAATTACAAGGACAAACCCTGGAATTGGCGAAGGTTCTCCAGTTTTTCCAGTGCCTTACCTTTGACCATGGCATCTTTTGCCATATCCGTGCCGGAAGCATAACTATCGGCAATGCCCGAGATATAAAGTCCGCTGCAGCGTTCATACAGAAAAAGTCCGCCTCCGGGGTATCATAACGACCAGTAAGCACTTCCAGCATACGCCGGGCATTTCCCTGCGCGCTTTGGCTGCCGGCGATTTTTGAAAAATCCAGGGTTTTCAGGCCAAAATCCGAGGGGGTCATAGATTTGCTCCTTATGCTAAACTTTAAATTCAGCCACAATAAAGGTATGATCCGAAGGTTTCGGAAGAAGCCTGGGGGTTTTATCGATCCAGGTGCCGATTGATTTTTCGGCCATGGGTCGGGTGGCCAGGATATGATCGATTCTCCATCCCAATCCACGCTTAACTGCATTGGGTATGCGATAATCCCAAAAGGTGAATTCTTTTTCATCGGGTTTGTGCTTGCGATAAATATCGATGAAACCGAATGCCATTAATTTTTCCAGGGCTTTATGTTCATCAGGATGATAACAGACAGACCCATAGAGTCGGTCAGGATCATAAACATCCAGACTTGTGGGCGCTACGTTCAAATCCCCAACCCATATCACAGGACTGTCGGGATTGAAATTAGATTGAAAATGAACCAGGAGTCTTTCATACCATTGAATCTTATATTTGAATTTTTCCGAATCCGGTTGCTGCCCCTGGGGGACATATGTATTGACAATGATAATGTTACTACCGGTTTGTGCGGAAATAAAACGGGCAGCTTCGTTTTCCTCGCCATCGTTGAACCCTTTCAGGACATGAAAGAGGGGTGTTTTACTCAATATTGCCACGCCATGATAACTTTTCTGCCCCATATATGCCAGATGATATCCGGCCTCCTTGTATGGCCTTTCTGGAAAATCCGGATCCTGTACTTTGGTCTCCTGAACACAAAGCACATCCGGATTATTATTTTTCAACCAATCCAATATAATGGGAGTCCTTGGGCGAATGCCGTTTGCATTAAAGCCGGCTACTTTAAAAGAATGATCCATATTTTTCCTCATTAAACATATTAGTTTGAGTTTTTCTTATCTGTTATTCCGGAAAGACTCCGAGGTTGAACAAATAAAACCGTAAAAAAATCTTAAACTATGTTATATTTTTTGAACTATCAATCTTGACTTTGACAAATAATCCGGTAATTTAATTTTGATAGTATCTGAAATTTTAAATGAAATGTGAATGCTTTTTAATGATATTTGTAATGTCGAATCGGAATCAATTAAACCAAAGGGATTAATGTGCTGACTGAGAAAGAGAAGCTTGAGGCTTTGACCCTTTTGGGAGTCGAACTTAACCAAATTCAGGATCTGGATATACTTTTAGAGCGTATCCTCACTCGGGCCAGGCAGTTTGCCAATGCCGATGCCGGCTCTATATACATACGCGACAGAGACTACCTTCATTTTACATACACCCAGAACGATACGGTTCAGCGCCGGACCGGAAAAAACGGAAAGCTGATTTATTCCACGTTTATAATTCCTATAGACAAGCACGCTATTGCCGGTTATGTGGCTTTGACCGGATCGGCGTTAAATATCCCTGATGTCTATCGGATCGATGCCACAAAACCTTATCAGTTCAGCACAAAATTTGACGAAGCTTGCAACTACAAAACCCGTTCGGTTCTCACCATTCCCCTGAAATCATCCAAGGGTGATATTTTAGGCATTTTGCAGATTATCAACGCTCAGGATTCGGAAAAACATATTATTGATTTTTCCGAAAATGATGAGGGCATGATGAATCATTTTGCCAGCACTGCATCGGTTGCCCTGGAACGGGCCCAAATGACAAGATCGATTTTTCTTCGTATGATTCGCATGGCCGAATTGCGTGATCCCCGGGAAACAAGCGCCCATGTCAATAGAGTTGCCGGATATTCGGTGGAAATTTATGAAAAATGGGCTCAGATGCGTAATCTTCCCGAATCTGTTATCGAAAAAAATCGAGACGTGTTGAAAATGGCGGCCATGCTTCATGATGTCGGCAAAGTGGCTATCTCTGATATGATTTTAAAAAAACCGGCACGTCTGGATATTAATGAATTCGAAATTATCAAACAACACACCATCATGGGTGCAAGACTATTTTCAGGCTGGGAATCGGAATTTGATGAAGCTGCCTGGCAGGTAACATTAACTCATCACGAGCGTTGGGATGGTGATGGATATCCCGGGCATGTGGACTGCATTTCCGGAAAACCTTTACCAGGTTATGAACTTCCCGATGGATCCGCAAGAGGGAAAAAACAGGAAGAAATTCCGATTTTTGGAAGGATTGTAGCCCTTGCCGATGTTTATGATGCCCTGGCCTCGGAGCGCGCCTACAAGGAAGCCTGGGATGACTCTGCCATCCTGGAAACAATCCGGAGGGATTCAGGTAAGCACTTTGATCCTGAACTGGTGGAAATTTTTTTTTCACAATTAGAAATCATCAAGTCTGTCCAGAGGCGTTATGAGGATATTCCTAAATGTATCCCAAACTGGTAAGTTCCATCACTTTTTTTTATTACCTGGTGTCGACATGCCATGAATAAGCGCCAAAGCATTGTATCCCAGCACTTTATGGTTGTAACCGCCCTCCAGAATAGCAAAACAACTTCCGCCGGACCTGTCCGCCGCGGCACGAACCAATCTTCCGATTTCTTCATAGTCGTCTGTGGATAAAACTCCCCCCCAGTCTTCCATATGGTTGTCAAAACCTGCGGATATGCCGATAATATCGACATTGCAGCGATCCATCTGAAGGGCGACTTCCAGCATATACTTTTTACGGTCCCTGGCTTCCACATTGAAGACCTTGACATAATCTTTTTTGCCTAAAATATTGACATTGCCGTCACCATAATGAAGGTCGATATCCAGAACATAAGCGGAGGATATTTTATTTTCGTTTTTTAATGTTTCCAGAGCAATGGACATGTTATTGAAATAACAGAACCCCCAGCAGGATTGGGCGGACGCATGGTGTCCGGGAGGGCGGATAAGGCCGAACGCCGGCTCGGTTAATCCGATTCCGGCCGCCTGAATCGCACCGCCGGCAGCCAGTGCTGAAATTTCATAAAGGCGTTGGTTTTTAACATATTCAATATGCCGGCAATGATGAACTGCACGGATTTGTTCTTCCGAGGCCGGCTCAGCAGTAACGAATTCCACTTCCCCATCAAGGACATCCACAATGGCTTCCATTCGTCCATAAGCCGAAGCCGGATCGGATGTATACACTTTATAAAAATCTTTATGAAAAACAACTTTCATTTTGACCTCAATTTTTATGATTGACACGCAGGGTAATAAAACTGGAACCGGGCAGTTTTGATATGTAGAAAGTTCCCATCAGTTGCGAGGGGGTGTATACGCCGGGTTTGGATTTTTTTTCAAGGAGTTTTCTCACTATCCCCAGGGCTCCCCTGATGGTCACATCATACCCGTTGGCCGTGGTAAGATACGCCTGCACGGAATTTCCCCTGATATTTACAGCCTCTCCCCAAAGGCGTACGCGTGAAGTTTTGCGTTGCTGAACCGATGGCCCTTTTAGTTGAATATCAATAATTTTTTTCAAAATCTTTTGAATCGGTTCCAAAGAAATGAAGGGCCGAAAAATCCTCATAATTTTCAATGCAGTAATCGCGTTGCCTGGAAGAGCAACATAAACTTCAATATTGGGAATTCCGGTAGTATAAAAGGCAGTTGAAACATCACCCCAGGAAATGGTCGTTGCCGTTTTAGGACCTGACCCGAAATCGATTTTTCTGACCCTATATGCGAGTCTGACTACGCTGAGGATCCCGTTTTTTCTAATCATTCCGTCATATTTGAATCCTTCGATAATGGTTTTTGCCGTTCCCGGACTCACCGGCCCCTTTGCATCAAAGCCTAAAGCCAGGTATTTTGCATCAGGCATGCATTTTTTTAAAGCCGCCGCCAGACAATCGGTGGGAATAAGATCAAACCCGGCACCAGGACATAAAACAACACCTGCATTACGAGCCTTTTCATCCAGTGCATGGATATATTCAAAAACTTCAATTTCGCCCGTGATATCAAGGTAATCGGTCATGGTTTGCAGGCATGCTTTGGCCAGGGGTACCGAGGTAGCGGTAAAAGGCCCCGCACAGTTTAAAAGAAGATCAACCTGATTGAGGCGGGTAGATATATTTTCAGGATTTTTCAAATCAAAACAACACCATGGCAGATTTAATCGTTGAGCCAACGACCTGATTTTTTGATAATTTCTTCCGGCAAGAATCGGATGAAGCCCTTGCATGGCAGCTTCTTTTGCAATCAGTCTTCCGGTGTAACCATTGGCTCCATATATTATCCAGCGTTTTTCAGGCATTGTTTCCATTTGTTTCATCATTGTTTTAATCATCTCACCGTGCCTTGTCTGCAACCAAACCAGCACACTATCATTACAAGATGTTCATGATCGCTGCAAGAAGACATGAATCAGCTTTTTGAACATTGAACCCTGAACACCTAACACCTAACACCTAACACCTATTATAAAGATACATAAATAAAGCCTTTGTTTGTGTCAAGAAACAAAACAGAAACTTCGTTCTCCATTTCTGTGAAACGACTCTATCCGAAATTATCCGCTTATTGACTTTTTATGTTTTAGAATTATTTATTTCAGAGTATATTTTTTTAAAATCCATCAACTCAATTTTAAAGGAGATATTGAATGGAGGAGAGCACGGCTGTAAAAATTTTAAAAGGAGCCGTTTTACTGGAGATCCGGGGAAAATCTTTCTACCAGAAGGTTGCTAATGACTCTCAAAGTGAAGCTGTGAGAGATTTTTTCGAACAAATGGCGGGTGAGGAAGAAAAACATATTAAAGCCCTGGCCCACCAATTCAAGGTATATCAGGTTAAGCAGAAATTTGATCCGGAGGCTCTTCCAAAAGAAGAGAAATCAGAAGCCGCACAAAAAGTTCTTACGGATAAAATAAAACAACAAATTTCCGCCGCCGGTTTTGAATCTGCCGCCATAGCTGCAGCCATGGCCATGGAACGAGATGCCATACAGTACTATTCCCGGAGTGAAAAGGATTCTAATGATCCGGAAGAAAAGGCCATTTACAAATGGCTTCATCAGTGGGAATCCCAGCATTTGGCGATGCTGGTCGACATTGACAATGCATTGACCCAGGAAATCTGGAATGATAATCAATTCTGGCCGTTCTAATTTACCAAGGTATACCATGGGGTCGGTTTATGGATTTTCAGTTTTGCCCGTTTTGTGCGCACCCTCTGAAGAAAGCGATGAGCGATGGAAAAATACACCTATACTGTTCAGTGTGCGACAAAAAACATTATCGGAACCCCACGGTCGGGGTGGCTGTTGTCTTATTTGTGCAGGACCGGCTGCTCATAGTCCCCTCCTTTGGCAAAGAAAGAAAATACATAAGTCCCCCTTTGAAAAAGTAGGATTCAGGGGGATTTTTAAGACAAGTCAGGACTTTTCGGTTAAAACATTTTTCCCAATATATCAAATAGTTTCATCAAATGTAAAAATTAAACCAGAAAGGAAAACACTTATGAGTAAGACCATTGAAAATTTAAAGGATGCCTTTGCAGGTGAATCTCAGGCCAACCGCAGATATCTGGCTTTTGCTAAAAAGGCAGATAGTGAGGGTTATCCTCAGATTGCAAAACTTTTCAGAGCAGCCGCAGAGGCGGAAACCGTTCACGCCCATGCCCATTTAAAGGCGCTGAAAGAAATCGGAACCACCGCTGAAAATCTCAAGGTTGCCGTTGACGGCGAAACTCATGAATTCAAACACATGTACCCGCAAATGATTGAAGAAGCTGAAGCCGAAGGGGAAAAGGCGGCACACCGAAGCTTCAAGTTTGCCAACGAAGTGGAAGAAATCCACGCGAAATTGTATCAAAAAGCGTTGGACAACATTGAGAATATGAAGGAAGCCGATTACTACGTGTGTTCGGTATGCGGTTATACCTGCGAAGATGAAATTCCGGAAAGCTGCCCGGTTTGTAAGGCAAAACCCAATGCTTTTTTCAAGGTCGATTAGTCTTTTTATGTTCAAAAGGGCTGTTTTTAAGTTTAATGCAAAAAACAGCCCTATTTTATTGCACAATGTTAACGGACATTTCGTCGATGATAGCGCATGTTAAGTTCCTTTTTTTCACCTGGAGCCAAGTGGATTTCGAACTCTAATGTGCTTGAATCCTTTAATGTGTATTTCATATTGCAGTCGGCCATATCCCATTGACCGGGAATATGCTGAATCATGGTCAAAACCGCCGGCTGGTCCTTGAAGTTTTCTATTTTTGCATAAATTTTTTCATCAATGTCATGGAGCACCACCATATTGTCCTTATTTCGCCGGACATTGATATTCTTTGAATGCATCTTTTGCTGAGTAATAACAATATCCCGGCTGTCACCGATTCTGATCATTGTATTTTCTCCGGTTGGAACATAGTCGATGGTGTCCTCACCCAAAAAAATTGTACTTTCATGCCCATCTTCCTGAAAAACCCGAACCTTGCCCTGGGGAATGGCAAATTTTCCCAAATGGTTTTCCTTAATATTTTTTAAACGATAGCTGACCGGAATTCCCACGTTGACTTCGAGCCGGGTCGGATCCCAGGGTTGAATCTGTGCGTCAAAAGTCCATAATTTCTCAATGGGAATGGCTGCCGCAGTAAATAGCAGCATTTGCTGGGTTTGTTCATGGACAGTATTTTTTTCAAAAGATTCTCCAAAATCTAAAAAAACCCGGGCTTTTTCAAAATCTTCTCCGGAAAAATTTCGCAAGATCAAATTACTTCGCAAATCAATTTGTTTTTCATCTTTATCAGCAATGGCCTTGTAGGCAATGAGACTGTCAATACCTTTTAAGAGATAAGATACCCGAACCTTTTCCTCCCATGCCTCTTCACTTGCAATTTCCCACACAAGTGCCGATTCAGAGGGAGGATAGCTGACATTGAGAAGCTTTACGCGGTCAGGATGTGATAATATGGTCAATCGAATGGAATCCGGGTCAATACCAACCCCTTTCCATGAAAAGTCAACCTGATTAACACCTTTTTGAAGTGTGAGCACCCGCTCTTCCTCAACCAGTGTGGCCTGTCTGTTTTCAAGCCTGATAACGACATCTTCCCGTTCAGGTAAAGAGACCAGCTTGATGCGCGCATGGGCAGTAAGGCTGGTTAGAACTAATAGGAGTGAAATAAAACAAAACCGGAATATTTTAAAAGCATTCACTTTTTTCTCCTTTTATTTTCACCTGTTCTCACTTCTGGTTCCGTGATAACTGGTAAGCACATATGAAAATTCTTTCGACGTGGTAGCAGCAAGCTTCAAGGTAAATTTTATTGAATCCTTGTCGATTTTTTCAAAAGGCTGCTCATCTCTGATCAATTTCAGATCCCATGCAGCAGAAGGCATATTTCTGTATATTTCTATTGCAACAGGGATATTCCTTGTGTTCTTTGCTTTAATGACAAAGGTCTGAACTTCATCCCATCCGCTGATATTGCCGTTTTCGAAAAAATCGTAATTTTGTGTCTCATATTTCATCAACACGGATTCGACAATAACATTTTCCACAGGTCCCAGGTTTAACTCCGCTTTTTCTCCCACCGGGATATATTTAAAATGGGAATTCCCTTCATATGTGAGGTGATGATCTTCATCGATCGTTCTGAAAACTTTAAGCTGACCATCCGGGATAGGGGTTTTTCCCAGCTTGTGCTTCTGATCATTTCTAAATATCAGAAAACGAAAAGTGGATTGGCCGAAGCGCTCTTCTTCAAATTTGTAGAGGTTTTCGACCGGGATTTCGGAAACGTCAAAACTGGGAAGTCTTTTGGCCCATTGGTCCGGAATCGATTCCGTGCCTTCGATGGTGTAGAGAAAATATTCCGAAAGGCTCTCCTTGGCGATTTCTTTTTTCTCCATAGCCGCGGTGGGCATCATGATTTGTGGCGCTGCTTTTTCAAAGATTCGTCTTACCCTTCCTCCTTCACCAGCATCGTCTCCCAAGACCGTTTTAGGCTCGGGTTGTCCGTAGGGAAATTGCCGGCGGGCAAGCAGGGCGATTTCATCCAGAAGGTGAATTTGGCCTACAATAAGCCGGGTTTGGGCATCATCGTAATCTTCGCCGGAATTGTTGGAAACACGAACATAACCTTCAAGCCGCATGGCCGTTTCATCAGTGGATAATGTCCCGATATAAAATGCCCGCCAGGAAAGTCCGCTGGTCAGATAGGTAATTTCCACGAGAGCTTTGCCGCTGACCCGGCTGTCGATTTTAAAAACGCCAAGATTGTTTGCCCGGGGCGGAAATGTCAGACCAAAAATATCAACCTCCCCTGCCTTTGTTTTGGGAATCATCTCCAGGCTGGTCGGATCAATCAGGGTATTTTCCCACGAAAACTGAAGTTGATTCAGACCTTCTTTCAACGTCAGCATACGGCTTTCTCTCACCAATGTGAGATCGGCGGAGTTATAAATGGTCAGTTGCACGGTATCTCTTTCGGGCAGGGTGACAAGGTCAATCTTGGCGTTTGCGAAACTCCATGATGCAAACACCAGAATAATTGTGAAAAACAATCGTTTCATCAGCTTTTCATTCTCCTTATTTTAAGATTACCGCATGGGATTTTTTACCATCGATTTTAATGGTTAAATTGTTGTCCAATTTCACATATTTCAGATACCGGGTTTCTTTTTCTTTTGGAAGTGATTCGAGCCAATTCCAGTCAAGAAAGTCTTTGTCGTTATCCGAAACGGTCAGGTAACTGATGCCTAAAGAGGTAATATTGTGAAAAAAATGAGATCCCTGGGAAGGATCCGCCTTGAGTTTTTCCGTGGATGCTTCCACCATGGCTCCAACACCGGCGATATCGTTCCAGCGTACCGGAATTCCAAGCCATCGATCCGCAGAACCCCATCGACCTGGCCCGATAAGCAGATATTTGCGCTTTTCATTTAAAAGTTTCCCGTTTATTTGCCCGATTTCACCGGCAATTTCCACAGTACCGGCCGGATCAAAATCCCGGGATTTGACAAAAACAATATCGCGGATGTCCTGGTGTTTATTAAAACCTAATGCCGAAGTTGAAAAACAGAGAGCGTTTTTTTTCTCCTCTTCCGTGATTTCAATATCTGTAAATTGCCTGCAGTGGGCCATGGGTCGAATTTGAAGCAGCGACAGTTCAGGCTTTTGATTTTTTTTTGCAGGGAAGTTTAATGCAAACTCGATTTCCACCGGACTGCCCATGCCTTTACTTCCCATTTGTAAAATATCGAACAGAAGCTCCGGAAGCGGGATCGTGCCATATTTTAAGATATTGAAAAAGGTTACAATCCGGTGTCCGGAAACCGCTGTTGTGTCCCGAATCCGATTTTCATCGGGAATATATGTGCTGGAAAGTATGTCCAGGGCAGGGCAATTTTCTATATCATCCACCGATAGCTTTGCCAGTGTACCGTTTTCCATACAGAGGTTTTCCGGAAAAGCACCCAATTGGAGCGCATATAGTTGACGTTGAGCATTTTCAAGAATGTCCTCAACTGTTGAAAACTGCGGAAGAAATTGTGGATAACGAGGGCAGAACCGAAGCGCTTTTTCTCCCTCCATCACGGTCTTGCCAAGACCCATGGCCAGGTGCACCAGGCCGTCCTGGGGCTTTAAATGTCCAATCGGATAAAAATTGTGCGATTGCGCCACCCCGGAAATGGCCGGATAAAAATATTCTCCGTATTGCATACCGGTCAACTCCTGGAGTATCACCGCCATCTTTTCCTCTTCAAGACGGTGCATAGTGGTTTTTGCATAAGCCTTGGGGGCTTTCAGGTAGATAGATCCAAACACCAGTTTTATGGCATCAAGAAGTCTTTCGTACCGCAGCGTGACCTCGCGGGCTGTGTTGGGAAGCATATAGGTTCGATATATGCCCGCAAACGGCTCGCGCTGGGCATCTTCCAGAAGACTTGAGGATCTGACGGCTAAAGGATAGCTGGCTTTTACAATAAATTTTTTCAAATTTTTTAAAAGCCAATCCGGAAGACGGGCTTCTGAAAATTCTTTCATCACCTGTTCATCACTGATATCCTCGGTGGCTAAATGTTTCAGTTGATTTTCCCTGATAAATTCATCAAACGCCTCGGTGGTGATGACCACGACCTTGGGAACTCGTATGATTATTTCCGGGAATTTTTCCTGAATTTCAGGTGTCCGTTTCAGAAGTGTCGACATAAACGCCAAACCGCGTGCTTTTCCACCCAATGAACCTTTACCCATCTTGCTAAAATCGGTATCCGGGTCAAAATCGGTTCCAAAATCTGTTATCACGCCTCGCTGACGCCCCCTTCGGCGTTCATGCACACATTGAATCAGAAAATCTTTAATGTCTTCGGGACGTCTAAAATCTGTCGCCCTTATGGTCTTTAACTTTGAAGCCAGCTTGATTTCCGAGCGGGCCATCAGCCAGCTTGAAAACTGGTTTCGAGTGGCATGATAATAGATGGATTCCACAGGGATTTTGGGAAGAATTTCTTCCATTGACCGCAAGTTGAAAGCTCTTCCGATTTCAGAACCATCCGGGTTGCGAAAAATGAAATCACCAAATCCCAGGTACTGAATAAAAAAATCGCCGATATCTTTGTGAAGGGATGTTGAGTTTTTGTTCAAAAAAATCGCCGGAATTTTTACGGCCATCTCACGATTACTTTCCTCGGAGCTTAACAGCAAAAGCGGTAAAAACGGATCTTTTTCATGTATGGTTTTTAGAAAGGAGAGGCCTGCCTGGTTGTCAACGTGTCCGTTTCGGGGAAACCGGACATCTGAAAATATACTTAAAATATAGGGTTTGAAAGTATTATAGAGCTTTTCAGCCTCTTCATAATTTTCGGCAACAAGAATTTTGGGACGTGCACGCATTCTTAACATCCGATGCTCGGCGTTGATTGAGTCCTCGATAACTGCCTGGGTTTGAATGACAATTTGTCTGTAAAGCAAAGGCAGAATTGAGGAAAGATATCTCGGTGAGTCTTCCACCATAATGATCACACGAACCCATGCCCTTTCGGTGTCAAATCGGATATTCATCCGATCTTCGACATTTTTAATGAGTGCCAGAAGAAGATCCGTATTTCCAAACCAAACATACATTTTATCGATTACGCTTCTATCACTGTATTTAGGATCTAAAAGCAGACCGCTGGTGTTAAGAACCAGAAGAAAAAAAGGAAGATCAGGGTATTTTTCCTTAATTTTACGACCGAATTCCAGCGGTTCGATATCATCCATACGGGGCATGGAAATAACCAGATCAAAATCTTTTTTTGAAAGGGCTTCCAGGGCTTCTCTGGAGTTTGATACCCATGTCAGCATAGGTGGACTAGACAGGTTCAACCCTCTGTATTCATGGATAATTCTTTCCACCAGGCGACCATCTTCTTCCATGATAAAAGCGTCATAAGGACTGGATACCAGCAGAATCTCGTTAACCTTATGGGCCATGAGCTGATGAAAAATTTTAAAGGAAAGCTCAAAATCATCCATATTGATTTCGCATGGCATATTCATAAACAGCCTCGTCAGCGAATTATAAATGGTTATCGGTATTTTTCATAAAATTTTTATTTCATCCCCGCAGCGAATGGTTCCTTCCTCCAAAACCCGGGCAAAAACTCCCTCCCGGGGCATAATGCAGTCGCCGGCTTTGTAGTAGATGGCACACTTGGTGTGGCATTCCTTTCCGATTTGAGTTACCTCGACCAGAACCGTATCTCCCAGCCGTACCCGGGAGCCTATCGGAAGTGTTTTCCAGTCGATACCAGTGGTGGCGATATTTTCCGCAAAATCCCCAAAGGTCACATCAAGTCCCTGCTCCCTGGACTTTTCGATGCTTTCCGAAGCCAGGAAACTCACCTGGCGGTGCCATTTGCCGGCATGAGCATCGCCCACAAGGCCGTGGTCCCTGGACACAAATACCTCATCAACCGGTGTCTTGCGGGTTCCCTTTTTTTTGCTGACAGCGATGGATACGATCTTCATTCTGCATTTCCTTTTCGGTTTGGCGTTATCAACAAAGCTAATATATGTCCTGCATTGAGATTATCAAACTCAAATGAAATGATAAAATTATTCATTTCAATTGAATGTAACCTGTTTATGTGAAAAGACTTGTGCTCAATTGTAGGTGCGAATTCATTCGCACAATGTGAACCCCGTTGTCCATTATAGAGTCTATGCCCGTTCCCCCAGGAAAAAAGTTGCTGGAGCCTCTAAGGAATTTTCTGTAAATCCGTGCCGGATTTTAAGTGCGAATGAATTCGCACCTACAGAAAAATCGGATTTCACTCAAACAGGTTACTCATTTCAATTAGACACGGATTGAAGCCTAAGTAACTCCTCACAGGTCCCCCTTTGAAAAAGGGGGATTTAGGGGGATTTTTAAAACGGCATCAGCTTGTCAAATCCCCCCCGGCCCCCCTTTTTCAAAGGGGTGAGCAGTTACTTGTCGGTTTGGGCTCGGAGCGTCGAGTGGGACGCTTCTAAGTCTATGTCGTATATATATCTATATACAATACGTCAATTTTCCAGGAGGTAACTATGAATACCAAACTGACACTGCGGATGGATAATGACTTAATTGAATCAGCAAAAGAACACTCTGCAAAAACAGGTAAATCCGTTTCGCGTTTCGTCTCAGATTTATTTGAAATTATAAAAAATGAATAACTAAAAAAGGAATGTCCACTTACGCCAACGGTGAGAACTCTTAAGGGAGTTCTTAAGGGAAAGCTGGTAGATGAGAAAGAATATCATAAATATTTAGAAGAAAAATATTTCGGTAAAGCCCAATATCCTGCGATAATCGCAACAACTAAAAATGTTTATGCCTTTCCAACCCTATCGATTACCTCCTTTTAAAACCTTAATTATAAACAAGTGTTAAACCCGGGAGTGATTCTGACAGAAGTTACCTGCTTAAAGACATGCTCTGGTTTTCATCCTGAGCGTTTCCCGGACACTCGCCATAGCGTGCCCGGGATTGCTGTTTTTCCGTTAAGGACATTGACTTTCTCTCGGTTTCCGAAGCTTATCCTTTTATCACACCGGCCTGTCGGCTACACTTTGACCGGATGGGATTTTCTTAATCCAATGCCAGGCTCTGCCTCGCAAAAAGGAAAAGATGATTTTTATCATCCGAGCACCCATAGGTAACAGTACCGACTTTTCATGACCTTTCACTCTATCCTAATCGGTTTAAGGTTAACTGGAAAAACCTTCTGTGTTAATTTAAAAGGTTTTTCAATTATCCTTTTACATTTTTTTGAAATATTCATCGGCTTCTTTTTCGGCTTCTTCTTTATTTTTACCGTATTTTTCCTGAATTTTGCCTACCAGCCGATCGCGACTTCCTTCAATATAATCCATATCATCGTCTGTTAACTTACCCCATTGTTGTTTAACTTTGCCTTTAAATTGCTTCCAATTTCCTTCAATTTGATCCCAATTCATAATTACCTCCTTATATAATATGATAGATAAAATATGACAGCCTTAATTTTTCATCATACTGACATCAACTATTATGATATCAGTTTTTTTGTCTCGTCATTCCGGCGAAGGCCGGAATCCAGTTAAATTGCATCAGTGAATTCAAGCTGTGAGTTTTCTGAATGCCGGATCAAGTCCGGCATGACGGAGAACTGTGGGCTGTCAAAGTTCCAGAATACTAAGCAGCTTACATCTCAATTTATCTAAAATATAAATCGTGAAATACAAAAAAAAATAAGGTAAATAGTGTATTCACCTCATAAAATAACGGCATTATTGGAACATGGAATCATTGAAAAGTGGTAGTGAATAAGGTGCATAACCTAAAGGTCGAAAGATGTGACAACATTAACGGGAAAACTTCTTAACACCTCTGGGTACCGGCATTGATCGATCATAGTGCATGCCGGGAAATCAGACGAGTGTAACCTGTTGTGTGAAAAGACTTGTACTCAATTGTAGGTGCGAATTCATTCGCACAATGTGAACCCCGTTGTCCATTATACAGTCTATGCCCGTTGGCCCAGGAAAAAAGTTGCTGGGGGCCTCTAAGGAATTTTCTATAAATCAAAGTGCCGGATTTTAAGTGCGAATGAATTCGCACCTACAAAAAAATCGGATTTCACACAAACAGGTTACACTCAAATCAGATTATGCGTATACTTTTTTTGGTCCTGCTTGCTTTTTTAAAATAATCCATCATATTGTTGAAAGAGATATTCATTGGATAAAAAGCAATGTTACGAAAAAACAAAAGGGAACGTCAAAAGATGAAAAAGCTGATCAAGATAATCGGAGTTGTGACGGTGGTTCTGGTTTTAGCGGTCTGCGCCCTGCTGATTGCCGCAAAGTTTCTGATCACTCCTGAAAGGGTCCGCCAGGTGGTGATTCCCATGGCTGAAGAAAGATTAAACAGGCCGGTTTCAATCGGAGATATCAACGTGCGCATTTTTTCAGGCATCGTGATCTCCGATTTCGTGATCGGGTCCAAAGATAATATAAAAGATTTCGTGTCCGCAAAAGCCATGGTATTACGCTACCGGTTCTGGCCTCTATTTCGTCTTTCAGTGATTGTTGATGAAATCAGGCTCGATTCTCCCGAAATCCGGGTGGAGAGATATGAAAATGGTGAATTCAATTTCAGTGACCTGATAGCCCAAAAAACAGACATCGAAGACATCACACATGAATCCTCCGAGGTACAGGTTGATGAAACAGACGGCGGACGGCCGATCGATCTGGTGATCAACGAGCTTTCCATATCCAATGGCATGCTCATTTTCATGGATCACATGGTGAAACAAGAGTATCAATTGACCGATCTTTCCGTAGCCGTATCCGATTTTTCCCGGGTCCGGTCTTTTCCCTTTGATCTTTCTGCGAATATAAACAACGCACCCATCGAAGTTGGCGGTACCATCAATCCTGAGACCATGTACATTACAGCCGGACTCCTCTTAAAGGACCTGGACGTGACCGCATTCATGCCTTATGTTGCCGAGGATATTCCGGGAAAAATTTCCAGCCTGACATTGAGCGTGGACCTCAAGACGGAGGCAACCGGACAAATTGTTGATTCTTCCGGCCGGATAACCTTAAATGATATTGACCTTCTGCTTGAGGACATGCCCGATGCCCCTATTGAAATTGCCCGGGTAACCCTTGATTATCATATCGACATGGACCTGGATTCTGAAATACTAACTATCGGTAAGGCTGATGCGAATATCAATGGAATTTTACTTTCCGCATCCGGCAATGTTTTATCTTACCGAAAAGATCCGGTTTTGGATATAACCGCGAAAATGACGATGACTTCTCTTTCGGATCTGATTGCTTCTTTGCCGCAAAAACTGGTGGAGCCGGTGGCTGAAATGCTCCCTGCGGGAAATATCGGCGCAAAATTTCATATCAAAGGCTCGCCGGATAATCCGGAAGATCTTATTGAAAAAGGGGAGATCACCCTTGAAAAAATCGGTTTCACCATTAATCAACTGGTCCCGGAAATAACCGGCGATATCCGTATCGCAAAAGACACCGCCGCTTCTGATAACCTGGTGATTCACCTTGCCGGCGATCGCCTGCGCATGGATTTTACCGTAAATAACCTCATGGGTAAAATAATCAGCATCAATAACACCATCACCGCGGATAAACTCAATATCGACCGCTTGTTGGCATCCATGGATGTAGACAAGAAAGGCCCGATCCATCCGCCTGATAAGACGCCTGATAAGTCAAGGGATAAGACACCGGCTAAGCCTGAAGAACCGGGCCCGTTTGACATTCCAGCGCAGGTAAAAGGGGATGTTCGGGTTGCCGATGCGATTTTCCGCGGCATGGCAGTCACAAATTTTGACCTTCAATACCTGCTTAAAAACAATGTACTGACGGTCAATCATCTTAGAGGAAACGTCGCGGGCGGAAAGATTTCAGGAACTGCGAGAGCCGAACTCAACCGAAAGCCCATTGCCTATACTGCGAATATATCCGTGGAAGAAACCCGCGCGGAAAATATAATGAACGCCCTGTTTCCAAGGGCTTCGAACACCGTTTTCGGTACCATGTTTTTGAAATCCGACATCCAGGGCGAAGGCACGACCTGGGATATGATCAGACAAAAACTTACTTCCCGCAGCGATGTGAATGTCATTGACGGAAGATTGACCGGGACAGGGCTTGCCGGCGGACTTGCCGGTTTTTTAAATACCCGAAAGCTGGAAGTGCTCGAATTTGATTCATTAAAAGGAAACATGAAGCTGGAAAACGGCAATATCAAGCTCGACAGTCGCTTTACCGGTAATGAAGTCCGGATGGCTCCCACCGGCACCATCGGGCTGGACGGCGCGTTAAACCTGTCTTTAAACATGCGACTGGCGCCTGCAATCGCCTCCCAGGTCCAAATTGGAAAGTTGTATTCTCAGATAGCGCAAACCGGCGACGGATGGACCATGGTACCCATTGGGGTGGCCGGTACATTACAGGCACCCAGGTTTAGCCTGGACACGTCGGCTGTTTCCGATCAACTCATGGAAAGGGGCAAAGAAGAACTCAGAAAACATTTACAGGACAAGGGTTTAGAGCGGCTGACTCCGCAAGCCCCGGACAAAAACGGGAAAGAATCCGATAAGGAAGAAAAAACAACGCCTGAAAAGATCCTCGAAGATACGCTTCGGAGGTTGTTTAATTAAGCGTGAACCAAAACTCCCCTCGCCTTTGGGAGGGAATAAAGGAATTTTCGTTCATGCTCTAAATAAATATAGAAAAATAAACAGCCCGAAGGTTGCTGGAAAACAGTGGTTTTTTCCTGAGACAACGGCAGAATCCTTCGGGACTTAAATCCAGGAGAGGAAAGACGCATGATGCTCCCACAGCATAAGACAAAGATCGTTTGCACCATTGGACCGGCTTCCGCGAATCGTGAAATCATGGCGGAAATGATCCGGGCCGGCATGAATGTGGCCCGTTTTAACTTTTCTCACGGCGATTTTCCGAGCCATAAAAAAATGATCGAAAATTTGCGGGAAGCGGCGATTTCTGTGGGAAGAAGTGTGACGATTATGGCGGATCTCCCAGGTCCGAAAATCCGGATCGGTGACTTATATCAGGAGCCAATTGAGTTAGAGACCGATGACTGGGTCACCTTGAGCACTGAAGACTTTGTGGGTAATACGCAGAGAATATCGGTGAGCTTTTCCCGATTACCCCATGTGGTAAAATCAGGAGACATGATTTTTCTGAACGACGGTTATATCCAGCTTAGAGTGAGCGAGGTAAAAGGCAATGAGCTGAAGTGCAAAGTAGTGGTAGGAGGCGAACTCCGATCCCGAAAAGGGCTGAATTTACCGGGAATCAATCTGGGAATCAGCGCTTTTACGGAGGAGGATCTCCGATGTCTTAAATTTGCACTGGAAAACGGAGTGGATGCGGTCAGCCAGTCTTTTGTGGAAACGGTATCGGACATTCAGGCGGTTCGGGAAGCTGCGGAAAATCTCGGCCATAAACCTTTCATCATTGCCAAAATCGAGCGGTCAGGAGTGCTCCAACGCATTGAAGAGATCCTGGAGGTCGCGGACGGGATTATGATCGCCCGGGGAGACCTGGGGGTGGAGATGCCTATTGAAGATATGGCGTGGATACAGAAAGAATTGATGAGAAAGGCAAATCTCGTTGGAAAACCCGTCATTACCGCAACCCAGATGCTGGAATCAATGACCGACAACCGTCGTCCCACGCGAGCCGAAGCCACTGACGTGGCCAATGCCATTTTGGACGGCACAGATTGTGTCATGCTTTCCGGAGAATCTGCAATGGGGAGATATCCCGTGGAAGCTGTGGCCATGTTAGCCAGAATCGCGGCCGCCATTGAACCCCGCAGACCTGCTATGTCAGCCCATGAAATAATCCTTCCGGCAAGAAAAGACGACGATGCGTCGTGGTTTCATGACCTCATCGCCCTTGGCGTGGAGACCACTTTGCGCCATGCATCTCCGGCGATAGTGATAGTCCCCACCCGGAGCGGCAGCACCGCCAGGACCATTGCACGTTTCAGGCTTCCGGTATGGATTACCGCTGTGAGTGCCATGGAATCGACCTGTCAAAATCTCGGTTTCTCCTATGGAGTTCACTCTTTCCATGCTCCTAAACACCCTGAGGACTGGAAGGCTTTTGCCCGTGAATGGCTCCGTGAACACAATATGGAGGGTGATCTCGTGATCCTCACGGAGGGGCCTTCTTCCAAACATCCTGAAGCCAACAACCGGATGGAAATCATAAATTTGCGCCGGAGCTGAATTCGAAATTCTTGTGGCAGGCAAAAACAGGAAATACCTGGAATTTTTCAGTAACCGATTTTTTCAGCCGCCTCTTTGAGAATTCCGGCACTTGATTGAAGTGCCTTGTGCTCCTCATCTGAAAGCGTTGGGGGTAGTGCAGCAAGTACCCCTTCCGCACCGACCACCCTGGGAACCGAAAGCGCCACATTCTGAACCCCTTCTACTTCAGCGGTCAACGCGGACACGGTAAGAAGCGCCCGCTCGTCGAGGCGAATCGCTCTGGTGATCCGCGCGATTCCGGCTCCAATACCATAGTACGTCGAACCTTTCCCTTCGATAATATGATATGCCGCTTTCCGAACACCGTCGTCGATGTGAGACTTAATATCACCGGTAATGGGATGCCCGTGCTCTGCGGCAAAATCAAAGAGCGAAACCCCGCCCACCCGGGCGCTCGACCAGATAAGTACCTCCGAGTCACCATGTTCCCCCACCACATAGGCATGAACAGATTGTGCAGCCACCCCCAGAAACTTTCCCAACAGGGTGCGAAAACGAGCCGTGTCCAGAATGGTTCCGGACCCGATCACCCGCCCTGGAGAAAGCCCCGAAACTTTAGTGACCACCTGAGTCATGACATCAACCGGATTGGCTACAACCAGCAAAATCGCCTCCGGCGCATGATCTAGAACCTGGGGGACCACGCTTTCAAACACTTTTGCATTTCTCTCCAGAAGTTGCAGCCGGCTTTCCCCTGAACTCTGGCTGACGCCACATGCCAGCACTACGAGGTTTGCACCCGCAAGTTGGGGGTACTTGCCAGACTTGATCCTCACAGGGGCCGCAAAAGGGATTGCATGAAGAATGTCTTCCGCCTGAGCCCGAGCCAATTTTTCATTCAGATCGACCAGAATTACTTCCGATGCAGAGCCCCGAAGTACAATTGCATAGGCCGCCGCACTGCCCACAAACCCGCTTCCGATAATACCAACTTTCATTGTTGAACCTCCTGAACTCATGTTCTCACCGGGGTCATTTACACCGTTTCAGTGCGAAAATCGATCATTTTCCGAATTGCACCCTATAAACGCTACCACAATTCTATCGAATGAAAATGGGGCAAAGCCTGTAATTTCGCTTAAATTGTCCCCACCTGCCTTGATCTTTGCAATAGCGTTTGGAACTAATTGCTACCAACCGATATATAGTAAAATATATGCCAAAATCAGGGTTTTCCTGATTGATTATATTTGGATATATGATTATTGTAAATTGGAAGGGAAATTCCATATTCAAATTATATTAACAAGTAGGGAGGGGGCCATGAATGTTCAGGATAAACCAAAAGACACCCTTGTAAGAGAATTGGCCGAGTTACGGCAACGTGTCAGACTTTTGGAAGAGAAAATATCCAAACAAAATTCTGAATGTAAACAAAATGATACTTCAAATGCGAAAAATCTGACTGAAAAAATAGTGTGGCGATTGCCGGGGTATTGGTATTAATTTTCGCGGACTGATAATCTCCTTATTCTCATTTTCCCAGGCATTTAATCCTTTGGCACCAAAACCCATGGCCGACGAAGAATCTTTCGTTTCCTGAGGCACGTTTTTCTTTTTTTGTCACTCCGGGTCAGATCTGATCATCAGTGCCGTCTTGGGCCGGAGATTCTTCTGTCGCCAAGGCTTCAATCAACATTTCGGAAAATATTTCCCATTCAGTCATAGATCCACTGCAAGTCGCTCCTCAGAATGAAAGACAAAAGATGACTCCCGAACCTTACCCCCCGTATCCGAAAAAAAATACTTGCCTTGTTCCCAGATAATGAGTGATAATCCTTATTGAAAATCCTTGCCTCAGGGTCAAACATATTTTCTTATTAACTTTTTCACGGATAAGATATCAATTATCATGCCGACTATGCCATACAAAGAAAACAACACATTCATGATGGCCGGAGATGTGGGAGGCACCAAAACCCTTATCGGCCTTTTCAGACCAACAGCAGGTTATCCTGTGTTTGAGGATATCGGTTTTTTCTCCAACGCAGCTTATCCTGATCTTGAATCGATTGTGGAAGAATTTTTAAAAACAAAGCAGGTCCTGGTAGCAGGGGCATGCTTCGGATTAGCGGGACCGGTTGAAAATGGCAAATGCCATGCGACCAATATTCCCTGGGAGGTTTCTGAAAAAAACCTGCTGACCAAATTCTCCTGGCCCCATGTTCGCCTGATAAACGACCTGGAGGCCACGGGCACCGCAACCCGGGTTTTGAAAAACAAAGAGCTTTTTGTTCTTCAAAAAGGCGAACCGCACAAAGACGGCGTTCGGGGTTTGGTGGCTCCCGGAACCGGATTGGGCATAAGTTTGATGGTTAAGATAAAGGATGAATACGTTGCGCTTGCTTCAGAGGGCGGACATGCGGATTTTGCTCCCAATCGGGAAGAAGAGGTGGAACTGTGGCGATATATTCGAAAGTCCATGGGACATGTGAGCGCTGAGCGAATTGTTTCCGGCCCCGGGTTGATAAATATATACAGGTGGATCATTTTAAATACCCAGGCACCGCAACCGTCCTGGTTAGTAAAAAGAATGAACCAGGAAGATCCCGCTCGTGTTATTTCAGAGGTGGCTGTTGCAGGAGATGATCCGCTTTGCCGGAAAGCCCTGGAACTATTTGTTTCCGTTTTAGGGGCTGTTGCGGGCAACCTGGCCTTAATCGGGCTCACCTACGGGGGGATGTACCTCGGCGGAGGAATCGTGCCGAAGATTTTGCCATTTTTAAGTGAGAAAAATTTTCTTCATTCCTTTTCCGACAAAGGGCGTTTCCGGCACCTTTTGAAGACCATACCTGTCTACGTGATTCTAAACGATCAGGCGGCGCTTTTGGGAGCTGCGGTCCACTTGTGCAATGAGCGTTTTTAATGGTATTTAAAAACAAGGAGTTAAACACATGCCGTCCAAAATAACCGAATCCGATTTCCAGGTAAAAAAACTTGGTGAAGCCCGTATTCCGTCACCTATGCAGGGTGAACGATTTGTAGACGATGAGGAAAGAATATTATATATAACCGGCTTTCGAGAGCTGCAAGCTTATAATTCCGAAGGCAAAACAGTACCTTCTTTTGAAAAGGCCGGACCGAGGAGCGAAATATATTACGACCCTTCCAAGTTACGGTGTGGAATTATCACTTGCGGGGGCCTTTGCCCGGGAATCAACGATGTTATCCGTGCCATCGTTCAAAGCCTTTTCTACAGTTACGAAGTTCATACAGTATGGGGGTTTCGCTATGGGCTCGAAGGTTTGGCCCCGGCCTACAAACACGAGCCAATGGAGTTGAATCCTCAGGTGGTCGCTGATCTGCATCAAAAAGGCGGCTCGATTTTGGGTTCTTCCCGCGGCCCTCAGCAAATTAATGAAATTTGTGACACACTGGAAAGGATGAATATCGGGATACTTTTTGCCATCGGTGGAGACGGCACTTTGCGGGCCGCCCAGGCGGTTGTTGAGGAAGTCCGGCAACGCGGTCTCAAGATTGCTGTGGTTGCGGTCCCCAAAACCATCGATAATGACATTGCCTATATGGATCTTTCTTTCGGTTTCATGACAGCCGTTTCAGAGGCCTCACGGGTAATTTACGCGGCACACTCGGAAGCCACCGGCGCCCGCAACGGTATCGGGCTGGTCAAGCTAATGGGGCGTCATTCCGGATTCATTGCAGCGCATGCGGCTTTGGCAAACAACGACGTGAATTTCTGTTTGATTCCGGAAGTTCCCTTCTCTCTTCCAGTCTTTCTTGAAATCCTGAGGGAACGAATTCATCGTCGCGGCCATGCGGTGATCGTGGTTGCAGAGGGCGCAGGCCAGGATCTACTGGAAAACTCAGGGGGAACCGATCCTTCCGGAAATGTGCGTCTAGGAGATATCGGCCTTTTTCTCAAAGAAAAGATTACCGCGGATTTCAGTAAACACAATCTCGACCTGGTGTTGAAATATATTGATCCGAGCTATATCATCAGGAGTCTTCCCGCAAGTACATACGATTCCGCATTTTGTCTGCTTTTGGGACATAATGCCGTTCATGCCGCCATGACCGGTCGAACGGAAATGGTAGTGGGTTTCTGGAAAAATTATTATATCCATATTCCGATTCCCCTTGCCGTATCGCACCGCAAAGAAATATCTCCCGATTCCCGGTTGTGGCGAGATGTGCTTTTGTGTATCGGTCAACCGGAAAACCTTCTCGAAAAGTAACCAAGGATATATAAAATGAACAGAGATCCAGTCGGAAAACGGCAACAATATGATTCAAAAAATAATCCCTAATTGATTTAAAATTATTTTTCGGCTAAATTTATATTTCTTTGCTTATTATCTTGTAGCTTTCTAAATTTAAGGATTATGGAGCTAAATCGGGTTATTTCCGGATTCCGGCTTTCGATCAAGAGCTGGAATCCATGGTCAATCCAAGGGGAATTAATTACCCGAATTTTTTGACAATATACGCTATAATCATTCAACTAACTGATGATGGAGGATTTTAATGGAAAATCAGGAACTTATCAGCATGCTGAACAAAGATATGGCCGAGGAGCATGCGGCCATTATCCGTTACCTGGTCCACAGCTACCTGGAAGGGGAAGATACACCGCTGGGAGCCAAATTGCTTTCACGTTGCCGGGAAGAAATGTGGCATATGCACTGGTTAGGCATGATTATTGGAAAACTGGGGGGAGAACCTGATTTGACTCCGGCACCCTATCCCTTCGATCCAACGAATCGGGCAACAATTTTTAAATCTTACGTTGAGTACGAAAAAAGTTTGGTTCCTCACTACAATTCGGAGGCGGAAAAAGTAGATGATCCTCATATCAAACGTGTCCTGCATCGGGAAGCCTGGGAATCGGCCATGCATGCCAAAAAATTCGAACGCATGCTAAAAAAGCTCGACAAGAAAGAGGCATCGGAAACACCGGGTGAGGATAATGAATTACCCAATGACTATGCTGAAAAGATTCAGTCACTTGTAGAATTCAAATACAATCTGATGCTTCGGCATGTGCGCGATTCATGGGTGTTTCAGAATGAAGACCTGTTCGGATGGAAACTCATGGATTTTGCAATGACACAGATGAAACAGCTTGCCCATCTGTCCGAGCCGGTGGCCGAAAACGGGATTGCGCCACGCTTTACATTACAACCTTTGAATCTGAGTTCAACAATCGGTAACGCGTTGTCAAAGACCCTGGAAGATGTGGAATTGTCCATAAAACGCCATCAGGCACTTAGGGAAGATGAAGAAACCCAAAAGCATGCAGGTGAGATCATCAACCTGGAATTGTCCATAGACCAGGAAAAATACCAGGCCAATGAAATAAAAGACTGGCTCCGAAAGATTCGCTAAAAAGAATCATAACAATCTTTTTACAAAAATAGAGTGCGAAAACATATTTTCTCAAAAATCAAAGGAGTGTAACCTGTTTGTGTGAAATCCGATTTTTCTGTAGGTGCGAATTCATTCGCACTTAAATCCGGCACGGATTTACAGAAATTTCCTTAGAGGCCCCAGCAACTTTTTTCCTGGGGGAACGGGCATAGACTCTATAATGGACAACGGGGTTCACATTGTGCGAATGAATTCGCACCTACAATTGAGCACAAGTCTTTTCACACAAACAGGTTACCTCAAATCAAAGGGTTCGTACTCCATATTTTTTAGTAAACCAGCATGATTATATCCAACCGAATTGTTCATTGAATCAGAAAATTTTGCCTCCAGGACTGGGATAATTTTTTTATCATGAAATAACCTTACACTGGTCCTGCTCCCTTACATTTTCCGGCGGATTTTTCCCGATTCCTGTACCCAGGTTTACATGTTCAGCCATGATTAAATACATTGATTCGAGTATTTTTCATAAAAATATCTTATGGTAATTAAAATAAATATAAAAAATGAGTTGTGCATTTTTGCTGCGAATAAATTCGCAGCTACAGTTTATTGAATCACCTCTTCAGACAGGCGCATCAGGACACTTAAGGGATTTTGCTAAAATTTTCCGAACTTTTTGAGCGGCTTCAAAAAAAGACGTCGTGGGGGTCTTGTTGTTGAAAGATCCATGGTTTCAACCAATCATACCGCTTCTGGCCGGGTATTTTTCGGAGGCAAAAAATGATTAGGAATAGAACAAAACCGAGAATTTTGATCATAACACCTGAAGTCACGTATCTTCCTGAACGAATGGCGACAATATCCGGCAGTGTAACCGCCAAAGCAGGAGGGCTGGCTGATGTTTCCGCTGCGCTGATCAACGCACTTTTTACTCAGGGAGCGGACGTTCATGTGGCCATACCGGACTACCGGGCCATTTTCAATGGACGATTATCCGCTTACTTAAAAAAAGAACAACAGACGCTCCGTCGGGTGACTTCCGATGACCGTGTACACTTGGCGGCTGACCGCGCCTTTTATTATCTTAATAATGTTTACTCGGATCATGGCGGAGAAAACAGCATGATTTCCCTGGCCTTTCAACGGGAAGTAATCAATAATCTCATTCCCCGGATTCGCCCGGATCTGATCCACTGCAATGACTGGATGACCGGACTGATTCCGGCGATGGCAAAAAAAGCGGGAATCCCGTCCTTATTCACAATACATAACGTACATTCAGTCAAAACCAATCTTGAAATCATTGAGGATCGCGGCATCGACGCAGCCAATTTCTGGGATAATCTTTATTATGATTTTCCACCTTCCTGTTACGAAGAAGCCCGGAAAAAAAACGTTCCGATAAATTTTCTTGTATCCGGTGTATTTGCAGCAGATTTTGTTAATGTGGTCAGTCCTACATTTTTAAAAGAAATCGTGGAAGGTCGTCACGGGTTTGTTGATTATCATCTGCGAAGGGAACTGAGCAACAAATATGAGGCCAGTTGTGCGGTGGGCATACTTAACGCTCCTGATTCGACATGGGATCCCGAAACGGACGACAGCATTTTTTGCAATTATGACTGTGAAAATTTTTCTGAAGGCAAAAGAAAAAACAAACTGGAACTCCAAAATATTTTAGGGCTTATCATGAATCCCGATGCCCCCTTGTTTTTCTGGCCGTCAAGGCTTGATCCCTATCAGAAAGGATGTAACCTCCTGTCCGATATTTTATACCAGGTGACCTCCAAATACTGGAATGATAACCTTCAGATCGTCTTTGTAGCCAATGGGGAATATCAGGATGTTTTCAAAGATATCGTTCGGTTGCACGACCTTGACCGTCGGGTTGCCGTTCGCGATTTTTCCGAACCGCTGGAGCGAATGGGGTATGCGGCCTCTGATTTCATTCTCATGCCTTCACTTTTCGAGCCATGCGGTTTGCCACAAATGACAGCGACTAAATACGGATCTCTTCCGATCGCCTGTGACACCGGGGGTCTCCATGACACAATTTCTCATCTGGATCCGGAAAATAATTCCGGAAACGGATTTCTTTTCAAAATATTTGACTCAGCCGGACTCTTCTGGGCCATTGACCAGGCAATGGTTTTTTATAAACTCGGACCGGAACAGAAAAATCGCCATATTCGCCGGATTATGAAGGAAGGTAAAGAACGGTTCAATCACGAGAATTGTGCAAAACAATATATCGACCTTTACCAAAGAATGCTCCGTCGGCCGGTGATAGATCCATCTGAAAAATTCTTGTGCGAATCGCCGCCGGAATGCATCGCACTATAATCTGCGTCGAACAATGAATGGGACTCGATTTTCGGATGTTAATGGAAAGAGGTTTCAGGTGTCAGTGTAAAAAAGGGAATGTCCTGAACCTGACACATGACTTTTTTAACTTGTAAGTGCTCCACTTCGGCATGCGGAGCCAAAATCGGCAGGTAACATGTTTTTAGGGATGATTATTTTTACGTCATACCGGCGAAGGCCGGTATCCAGGATTTTATAACATTCTGGACTCCGGCCTTCGCCGGAGTGACGGAACTTATTACTTAGAAGGAGGAATAACATGATAAAAGTTGCAATCAATGGTCTGGGCAGGATCGGCAGGGCGACCCTCAAAATAATTCTTGAAACGCCCCAACTTGACCTGGTAGCTGTTAACGATCTTATTGCCCCTGACAATCTGGCATACCTGCTGAGCTACGACTCGGTCTATGGGAGATATTCCAGCACAGTGGAAGCCGGAAAAGACGTACTGGTAATAGATGGCGTCTCTTACGGATTTTTATCGGAAAAAGATCCATCCAATCTGCCCTGGAAAGCCCTTGGGGTCGATCTGGTATTTGAGTGCACCGGCGTATTTAGAAAGGAGCCCGAACTGAAAAAACATATAGAAGCCGGTGCCAGGTGGGTCATTTTGTCTGCGCCTGAAAAAACCGGGGTTTCCCCCACAGTGGTTCATGGTGTTAACCAGGCCGAAAGTTCTGCAAGAATAGTGTCGTGCGCCAGTTGCACCACCAACTGTATTGCACCCGTAGCCGAGGTGATGGACAGGCGAATCGGTGTAAAGAAGGCTGCGATGACCACTATTCATGCTTACACCACTAGCCAGAACATTGTGGATGGTCCCAGAAACAAATGGCGCCGTGGAAGGGCTGCTGCGATCAATTTCGTACCCACATCTACCGGAGCTGCCAAAGCTGCCACACAAGTGCTTCCCCAATTCAAAGATAAATTTGATGGAGTTGCTGTGCGAGGCCCGGTTGCCGTCGGCTCGCTGGCGGATCTGGTGTTTGTCACCAGCAGGGCAGTCTCAGTGGATGAAGTCAATCAAATCTTTAAAGAGGAAGCCTCGGGGCCGCGCTATAAAAATATTATGGGCGTTACGGAAGTTCCGTTGGTTTCTTCGGATATTATTAAGGATCCAAGAGCGTCGATAGTGGACCTGACCATGACCCAGGTGGTGGATAAAGATCTGGTTAAAATCATGGCCTGGTATGATAACGAGTGGGGATACAGTACCCAGATGGTCCGTGAAGCTGTTCGGCTGACCGGTTAAAAGGTCTTATCATTTTGCTTATCAGCGGGAGAAAAAAATGACCAAAAAAACCGTCAAAGATGTGAATGTTAAAGAAAAAAAAGTTCTGGTGCGATGTGATTTTAACGTTCCGTTAAAAGAGGGGGCTGTGGCCGACGACACGCGGATCCGGGCAACTTTGCCCACCATTGAATATCTTATGAAGCATCGGGCCGGAGTGGTGCTTTGCTCCCACCTGGGTCGTCCCAAGGCGAAACCGGACGCAAAATTAAGCCTTCGGCCGGTAGCAAAGCGTTTGACGGAACTGCTCAAAGTCGGCGTGGGGATGCTGGATGATTGCATAGGCGATGAAGTTGAATCTGCTGTGACGGCTTTAAAGCCCGGTGAGGTGCTTCTTTTGGAAAATACGAGGTTTCATGAAGGTGAAAAATCAAATGATCCGGATTTTGCAGCTAAACTGGCAAAAGGATTTGATCTTTTTGTCAATGACGCTTTTGGCACAGCCCATCGTGCTCATGCTTCCACCGAAGGCGTGGCCCATCATTTGCCTGGATCAGCCGGTTTTCTGATGGCACGGGAGGTGGAAGCTTTGACACATCTGAGAGACAATCCGGCCAAGCCCGTTGCAGCTCTTTTCGGAGGTGTCAAAATTTCCGATAAGATCGGAACGATCGAAGCCTTCATAAACAAAAGCGAAGTTCTGCTCGTGGGCGGCGGCATGGCCAATATGTTCCTCAAAGTCAAAGGCCTGGAAATCGGCAGTTCCTTTATCGAAAAAGAAGGGCTTGATACAGCGGAAAAAATCATGAAGAAAGCAGAAGATAAACTGATATTGCCCGAAGATGTGGTTATTGCCCCGCAGATTCGTGAAAACGCCGAACACAAAACAGTCCCCGTGAATGAGATTTCTTCCGGATGGAAAATTGTTGATATTGGTCCTGTATCCGTTGATCTTTTTATCAATACACTCGGAAAAATGAAAACGGTAATATGGAATGGTCCTCTGGGTGTGTTTGAAACGGTCCCATTTGACAGAGGAACCAAAGCCATAGCTCGTGGGCTGGCCGGCCTGGATGCCGAGGTTTATATTGGTGGGGGGGATTCCGGTGCCGCCGTTCATCAGGCTGAAGTAGCCCATAAAATGACTCACGTTTCCACCGGTGGCGGAGCCTTTCTTGAATTTCTTGAGGGCAAACCCCTGCCCTGTCTTACTGTGCTGCAAGACAAATAATCTGTTATAGAAAACCCATTTTTATGCATCTCAACAAAAAAGGAACAATTATGGACTTCGAACTAATCCGCACCTTAATCAAACCCGCAGATACCAAGATGGTGCTTCTGGTTTTGGACGGCCTTGGGGGACTTCCCGCCAATCCAAAGGACTTTACTGAACTGGAGAAAGCCGAAACTCCGAACCTGGACAACCTGGCCAGGGAGGGAATCTGCGGGCTTCATCAGCCCATAGGACCGGGCATCACGCCCGGCAGCGGGCCTTCCCACCTTGCCCTTTTCGGATACGATCCTATCCAATACCAGGTAGGGCGCGGAGTTCCGGCAGCACTGGGTATTAAGTTCGACCTCGTGAAAAACGATGTTGCGGCGCGCGGAAATTTCTGCACAGTGGATAAACAGGGTAAGGTCATCGACCGGCGAGCGGGTCGCATCCCCAATGAAAAAAACCTGGAATTATGCAAAAAACTTCGGAAAATCAAAATCCCGGATGTTGAACTCTTTGTGGATACGGTCAAAGAATACCGTTTTTTGCTGGTCATGCGTGGCGAAAATCTCTCCGGTCAACTGGCCGATACCGATCCTCAAAATACCGGATTGAAGCCGCTTCCTCCGAAACCACTCACTTCCGAAGCCGAACGTACCGCCGAACTTGTAAAACAATTCATTGAAAAAGCTGGTGAGGTGCTGGCGGAAGATCACCCTGCCAACATGGTTCTGATGCGAGGTTTTTCCCAGAAACCCGACTGGCCGGTCTTTTCCGATACTTTTGGTATAAAGGCCGCCGCCATCGCCGCCTATCCTATGTATCGGGGAGTTTCCCGGCTGGTGGGAATGGACATTCTGGAAACCGGTGAAACACTTGAAGATGAAATCACTACCCTTGAAAAGAATTGGAATGATTACGATTTTTTTTATTTTCACATAAAAAAAATCGATAGTGCAGGAGAGGATGGCGATTATAACCGCAAGGTCACCCTCATCGAAGAGGCGGATACCGTGATTCCACGGATCATGAAATTGAATCCGGACGTGGTGGTGGTCACCGGCGACCATTCCACACCGTCAGTGATGAAAAACCATTCGTGGCATCCGGTTCCCGTCCTGCTCTGGTCCAAATACTGCCGCAACGACATGGTGAACCGTTTTGGCGAACGGGCTTGCCTAGCCGGCGCTCTCGGCCCCCGACTCCCGACAGTGGATCTGATGCCGCTGATGATGGCCAATGCGGACCGCTTAAAGAAGTTCGGAGCCTGATCCATCCAAAAACCTTCCGAAAACAGATCCTTTTAAATTTGATTTGAGGGAAATACGCTAAATCTGAGAAAAAAATACATAACTGAACGCATGGCGAACAGAAGTCCAAAAGCATATGATAGATGCTGAAAAAAAAATATGAACCATCAAACCATAAAGGACATATCATGCCTGAATCGGGACTAGAATTAAAACCGGGTCAGTTGTATCAGAAGTGTCAGCTCGATGAACTGGAGTTTGACACCACCGATGATTTCGAAAACCTTGCTGAATCCGCACACTTTATCGGACAGCCCCGAGCCGAACAGGCACTTGATTTCGGGATCGGAATTGAGCGTGAGGGGTATAATATTTTTGCCTTAGGAGATCAGGGAGCCGGAAAACATACTTTTATACGAGACTTGCTGCATCGTCGTGCTAAAAAGGAAAAGACTCCGAAAGACATCTGTTATGTTACCAATTTCGAGAAACAGCATGCGCCGAGGCTGTTAATTTTGAAAGCCGGAAAAGGCAAAGCCCTGGCAGAAGATATGAAACGGCTGATAGAAGATATCCGAAATGCCATGCAGGGGGCACTTGAAAACGAAGAGTATCAAAACAGGGCCCAATCGATAATGGAAGAAATGCACGAAAAACAAAAGCAGGCATTTGAAGAGCTTCGTCAAAAGGCGAGAAAAAGAGGGCTCGAGCCCGTGCCAACCCCCGGGGGGATGGCCTTTGCCGCGACCAAAGATGAAACTAAGGAGCCCCTTTCCTCTGAAGAATATGAAAAATTGTCCGATGAAGAAAAAAAAGGTATCGAGGATAAAATCGAAGAGATGCAAAAAGAAGCGCATCGCATCGCACAGAATATGCCCAAATGGCAGCGAGAGATTCGTGTAAAGCAGAAAGCCTTCAACCATGAAGTGACTGAATTTGCCATCGATCCCCTTATTAACGAATTAAAGGAAAAGTATGCGGATCACGAAGCAGTTTGCGACTATCTTCAGGATGTACGCAATGACCTGATCGAAAACGTGCGCACCCTGCTCCCGGGGCTTCAACAGCAGGCACCGCAACAACAGGCTCAGCATGCTTCCCACTCCCAGGGTGGCATGGAACCGGCCTCCTCCGGAGCAATGGAGCAGGCTGAACGTCGCTATCATGTCAATGTGCTGGTTGATCACAGCAAAAGTGAGGGTGCGCCGGTGGTCTATGAAATGAATCCGACATATCAGAATCTTTTCGGACGGGTCGAACATCTGGCCCAGATGGGGGCTCTGATTACCGATTTTACCATGATTCGTGCCGGTGCTATGCATCGGGCCAACGGAGGTTATCTTATCCTGGATGCCATTAGAGTACTGACCGAACCCTTTGTCTGGGACGGGCTTAAACGAAGCCTGCGATCCGGAAAGCTCAAAATTGAGTCCATCGGTCAAATGTACAGCCTTATCAGCACTGTTTCATTGGAACCCGAAGCGCTGCCTGTCAAGGTCAAAGTCGTATTGATCGGGATTCCGCATTTTTATTATCTGTTAAGATATTATGATCCTGATTTCGGCCAATTGTTTAAAGTTCAGGCGGATTTTGCGCTGCAAATGGACAAAAGCCGGGAGAATTTGTCCGAGTTTGTCCGCTTGATAGCGGGCGCAATACACAAGGAAAATCTGTTGCCGTTCAAACAAGAGGCTGTTGCCAGGGTGATCGAACGCGGCAGCCGTTTGCTCGGAGATAGCAAAAAAATATCGCTTCATATGGAAGAAGTTTCAAATCTGCTGAATGAAGCGGATTATTGGGCGCGGAAAAACGGGGCTTCGATTGTTGAAGCCGGGCATGTCCAAAAAGCGATCGATTCATGGATTCATCGTTCGGATCGACTGCGTGAACTCATGCAAGAGCAGATCGAACGAGATATCGTAATGATCGATACAGAAGGCTCCCATGTAGGCCAGGTAAACGGTCTTTCGGTGATTTCGCTGGGGGATTTCGCTTTCGGACGTCCAAGCCGCATCACGGCGCGCATCAGGTTAGGAAAGGGCGAAGTGGTGGATATTGAAAGGGAAGTGGCCATGGGTGGACCGATTCATTCCAAAGGCGTGCTGATTTTATCAGGATTTCTCGGTGGACGGTATTCCCTGGAAAATCCGCTGTCACTTTCGGCCAGCCTGGTTTTCGAGCAATCCTATGGCGGTGTGGAGGGTGACAGCGCTTCATCGGCTGAGTTGTATGCATTACTTTCCGCTATCGCCGATGTTCCTGTCCGACAAAGCCTTGCGATTACCGGCTCTGTCAACCAACATGGCCGGATTCAGCCTATTGGCGGGGTGAATGAAAAAATCGAAGGTTTTTTTGATATCTGTGTGGCCAAAGGTCTGACCGGTGAGCAGGGGGTGCTGATCCCGGAGAGCAATATCCAACACCTCATGCTGAGGCAGGATGTCATTGATGCCGTCGAAGCCGGGAAATTTCATATTCACGCGGTGAAAACAATTGACCAGGGCCTTGAAATTCTTACCGGTATGACTGCCGGGGAACCGGATGATACCGGTGCATATCCGGAGGAATCCATCAACGGCAAGGTGCAGCAACGGTTGAAAGAATTTGCCGACAGAAGAAAACGTTTCGCAAGGGAGGCTTCCGAATCCAAGAAAGATGATTTTGAAAGCGGCCATTAAAAATTGTTACGGTTTTTTTACCAACTCATCAAGCAAAGGTGGAACACGCAAATGAGTGAAAAATATACGGGTCATTCACCGATCCGACGGATTCTGGTGGCCTTGGACGCTTCAACATCGAGCCTGAATGCATTACAAACGGCTGTCGACCTGGCCACGCGTTTTGAGGCCGAACTGCTGGGTCTTTTTGTGGAAGATATCAACTTGCTGCGCTTGGCTCAATTGCCTTTTGCCAGAGAAATCAGCTTTTTTTTATCCCGGTCGCGCAGGATTGCGCCGCAAGAAATGGAATTACAGTTGCGCACCCAGGCGGCACGAATTCGCAAAGTGCTGGCCCAAACCTCCGAGCGGCTAAATGTGTCCTGGGAATTCCGTACAGTCCGGGGCGATGTAGGGTCTGAAGTCTTGTCTGCCGGTGCCGACACGGACCTGGTGGTCATGGGAAAAATCGGACGGTCCCTGCCCGGAATGCAGCGTTCCGGATCTACGGTGCGTACCCTTTTATTGCAGCGTACAGGTATGACCATGATCCTGAAAACCAGGGTTCAATTTATCCGAACTCCGGTTGTCGCGGTGTACGATGACACCGTATCAGCGGGTAAGATATTGGATACGGCGGTCTATCTCGCACAACTTCACGATGCGCCACTGATTGTATTCATTGTCGCCGAAACTGTGGAGGAAGCCGAAGCCTATAAACACCATGCCTCCGAACATTTGAGACATTTGGGAATCCAGGTCGGATTCAGACAAATCATCAAGCCGACTCTGTCTGAATTGGCCGACCGCATCCGTCGGGATACAATGGGGCCGGTAATTATCCCTTGTCTGGAGGGCTGGTTTGAAGGAGAAAAACTTTGCAGCCTGATAGATGAAATCGCCAACCCGGTTTTACTGATTCGGTAGTTAAAAGCGCTCCGCCCGACAACTGAACACTGAGTTACACTCAAATTAAAAAAGGTTAAAAAGTGGATACTAACAAGCTGATAAAAGAATTAGAAGAATTGGTTCAGGTAGACATCGACATCGTCCATACCTATGACCGGGTTCTTGATGAAATTTCCGATGAGATTATTCGTTCACGGCTGACGGCATTCCGGGGCAGCCACATCAATCATATCGCCGATATTTCAGAGGACATTCTATCGCTGGGGGGAGAGCCCCCGAAACTGACAAAAGATTTCAAAGGATATGTCATTGAGGCGTTTGCTGTCTTGCGAACAGCGGTCGGAATGAAAAGTGCATTGAAGGCTCTGAAAACCGCTGAAACTATAGCCTGTCGGTATTACGGACAGATCGTGTCAAAAGAGACACCTTCGGCTTTAAAGGATCGATTGAGAAAACACTTCAGCGACAAAAAGATCCATCTGGAATATATTAACAATAATTTAAAAGTGCTTTAAACAGGATCAGGCTTGTCCAATCCCCGGGTTATAGGTTATCCAAATTGCGCTACTCAATGGAATTAAGGCGCTGTTGGCCAGGGAGCTTCGGGGAACCAATATTTTGATCAACTCCGTCTGTCCCGGCTGCGTGCGGACTCAAATGGGAGGAAAGCAGGTTGCCGGATCGCACCTACGGCCCTTATGATGTAATTAATCCGTTTCATATCCGGCTAATTGTGGTTCTGATCGCAGGCATCAGCGTGCCGGGCTATATCATTTCCCGGTTTTTGAGCGGTGCTGAAGGGTCCCTGGCCGCTGGAATTCTTGTGATATTATTTCCAGCCAGCACCGCTACCGCTGAGATTTATTCCCGTCAGGCAAAAGACAATATCCATCAATTTTGAAAGCCGCAGTGGTTTTCGGTCTGCTATATGCCGTGGTCCTCTTTGTTAAACAGTCGGCTGTCTCCTTCCCATAATCAGAAAAACCACAAACAGGATCAAAAATATTACAAACAAGATTTTTGCAATGCCGGCTGCAGCCCCAGCAATGCCGGTAAAGCCCAAAAGTCCTGCAATGATCGCGATAACAAAAAAGATTATACTCCATTTAAGCATATCGATACCTCCTATTGAGTTTACACGAGTGATCAGAATACCTATTTCATTTCTTCTCCGGCCTCCTCCATCTTCTCACCTGCCTGCTCAGCGGCTTCGTCTACTTGCTCTCCGGCTTTTTCCGCAGGACCTTTCTGCTCACAACCGAGTGCACCGATTCCCAGAAAAGCCAAAAGACTTATCAACACTATCATTTTTTTAAAGATCAACATTTTTATCCCTCCTGCATTTAGGTCTTCGATTTACATCAAAAATTTATCGGCCGATTTTTCGGCCTCCTCTTTACCTTGGCCGAACCTTTCCTGGATTAGGCCGACTAACCGATCGCGATTTTCTTCGATCCAATCCACGTTATCGTCGGTCGAATTACTCCACTTTTTTTTGACTTTGCCTCTGAATTGTTTCCAATTCCCCGCAATGTGTTCCCAATTCAAGATTTACCTCCTTAAGCTGATATCAGTTCATGGTAAACATAATAAAACATGGGAAAAGGCAAGAAAATGGGGCAAACTGTGTATTCGCGGTATGCAATAACAGTAATATTTTCCCCACATGATTCGTACAGCTTCCTGGAGGGGGGACAATCTTATAATCGATAGCTCCGACCACCCACTATATCACTCACGCCCATCAAATTTTTTTTCGATTACCCGGAGGAGATAGTTTGCAAAAACAACTTTTTTCAAACCTCTTTTGTCAGGTCGTATGCGTCTAACAACATTTTGAACATATCTGAAGTGGTAATTTTATCAGCATCTTCCATATATTTCTTTTTGAACGGTACGTTAAGAACAAATCGGCTGCCTTTATTGGGAGAGCTTTCAACCTTGAAAGATCCCCCTAATGCTTCTGCCCGTTCCTGAATACCGAACAGGCCGATTCCCCCTTCATTACCCCCGCGGATTTTGAGCCGGCACGGATCAAATCCTACGCCATTGTCTTCAAAAGTGATGGTTAATAGATTTCCTCGTCCGTATATCTCGAGGCTTGCCCGGTCCGATGAGGCGTGCTTCGCGCAATTAACTAGCAATTCCTGAACTGTTCTGCCGATAAAAAATTTAATGTCCGCGCTAACCTGGTCGCTGTTAAATTCAATTGTGGATTCGATCCGCAACCCATGATTTTTTTCCATTTGGTCCACTATTTTTTTTAATGTCACTCCCAAATCCGGACAGTACATAGAGGAAAGATTCAATTTATGACTTAAATTGCGGCAGGATTCTGTCGCTTTGGACAAGGTATCCAATAGCGTTTCAGCGATCTTAATCGTTTCACCTTCCAAAGAAGCCTTCAGCATCTCTGTCTGGAACTTTGCCGAAACGAGTATCTGCTGCAAGTCATCATGCAGCAGCATGGCGATCCGTTGCCTCTCCTTTTCTTCGGCTTCAATCAGTTCGCTCGTTAAAACCTGAAGCTGTTTTGCGCGGAATTCAGCTATCTCGGTACGTTCAGCAATCTGTTGTTCCAAAGTTTCATTCAGCCGCTGCAGTGCCGCTTCGGTTCGCTTATGTGCGGTAATATCAGAAAAAACATTGATCGCACCGCATAACCGGCCGTTTTCATCACGGAGCGGATCGATATTAACTAAAAGGCATAAACGTAAGCCATCCGGCCTTTCGATATGGACCTCCTGATTGCGGACGATTTTTCCTCCTTCAAGCACAGCTGCAATCGGGGTCTGATTGTGAACAAGAGGAGAGCCGTCCGGGCAATAAAAACGGTAAGAGCCGCAAAATAGTCCATCAGGATCACCCACCCGGGGTAACCGACCCCATAGTTTGCCGGCCTGCTCATTGTAGTAGGTGATCAGGCCATTTTCATCGCAGGTGTATATTGCCGCCGGCAACACTGACAGCAATTGCCGATAGCGTTTTTCACTCCGCCTGAGTATCTGCTCCGCCTTTTTTCGTTCACGGAGATCCACGCCGATGCCGATCATGGTTTCGTCGGTAAAACGGATGTTGGCCCAATCGATCGGCACGTATTTACCATCTTTACTTTTAACGTTCCATTCGTGCCATTCGGGTTCAACGGCGCGCATGAAGGCTTCTACCTCGGCACGATAAGCTGCATCCGGATAGATTTCCCTCATAAAATCAGTTTCGTTGGCCTCCTCAGTCGTCCAGCCGATCACGTTTTCTGCACAACGGTTAAGGATAAATCGCCGGAGTCGGGGATCCCACATGACGAGCAGAATCGGGATGTTGTTAAGTATGCTTTCTATCAAGTCGAGCTGGTGCGATGTGGCACGGTCTATTCGTTCACGCCCGGTGTTATCGGTTATGCCGTACTTAAATTGAAAAGACTTGTTTTCCCGCAAATCTGTAAATTTCAACCGGGTAAGTTCCAAGGACAATTCGTGACAACTCTTTTCCTTTGTGGCCAGCTTGGTGCGCAACTCTGCCAGTTCCAATATCAATTGTTCCCGGGACTTTTTTAAGTCAATGGCATCAATTGAAATATCCATAAGTATTATCTGACCTTAATTAATTTGAGTGTAACCTGTTTGTGTGAAAAGACTTGTACTCAATTGTAGGTGCGAATTCATTCGCACAACGTGAACCCCGTTGTCCATTGTAGAGTCTATGCCCGTTCCCCCAGGAAAAAAATACATTATCTACCCCATATACCTTTTTTCAATTTAGCACTAATGTATTTTTAATAATTTCCTTTTTTTTTTGTTAACTTCCCAATAAATTGAGATATTGAATCTGAAAACGGGTCGAATTAAAACCTGGAAACCAAATACACTGCAATTCTGACGGAGTATATTTTTTCCCATGATTCTCCTCACCATAAAGGATTCAGAAAATGGACAAAAGAGCTGGTAAGCGTTATAATTGTGATATTTCAGTAGCTTGCAGATACTTTAATGGGGAAGAAAATTCTTATGGCAAATTGCTGAACTACAGTAAAGCCGGTGTTTATTTGGAAAGCGTGTCGTTGTTCAAGGAAAAATCGATAATTTTTATCAGAACAGAAGAAATATTGTCCAATGTTGCTCAATCGAATCTTAATTACGCACCCAGAACCATAACGCTTGCTGAAGTAAGGTGGTGCAAAAAAATAAGAGATGCAGGCATTGGTCGATATGCTATCGGAGCCAGATATTTCTAATACAAACCTTTCCGGAAAAAGACTAAAATGAAGATATGGCCAGGATACGCTTATCCTTTGGGAGCCGTTTTTGATGGTTCCGGAACCAATTTTTCTTTATTTTCTCAAACAGCCGAGCGTGTCGAACTTTGTCTTTTTGATGAAGAAGGAAAGGAAACGCGCCTTGATTTGCCCGAAGTAACCGGTTACTGCTGGCATGGTTACCTGCACGCTGTTGAGCCCGGCCAGCGTTACGGCTTCCGGATTCATGGACCATGGGAACCGGCAAACGGTCACTCTTGCAATCCTTCCAAGCTTTTACTTGATCCTTACGCCAAAGCAATTGATGGACAGGTTAAATGGGATGAGGCGGTTTTTCCGTACAACTTTGATAGCGGTCCCGAAAATATGAGTGAGGGTGACAGCGCTCCTTTCATGCCAAAATGTGTTGTGCATCAGCCCCATTTCGACTGGAGCGGGGATCGCAGACTTCAAATCCCATGGCACGAAACTATTATTTATGAAACCCATGTCAAAGGTTTAACGGCCATGCATCCGAACATTCCTCCGGAGTTGCGCGGTACTTATGCAGGCCTGGCGCACCCAATAGCTATTGAATATTTGAAGCAACTCGGCATAACCGCGATAGAGCTGATGCCCGTCCAATATTTCATTCATGACAAGCGCCTGGTAGACCAGGGGTTGAGAAACTATTGGGGTTATAATACCATTGGTTTTTTTGCGCTCCATAATGAGTATGCATCTGATAATCGTCCTGCTGCTGCCGTAGCTGAATTCAAAAAAATGGTCAAAACAATGCATCAAGCCGGCATAGAGGTAATTCTGGATGTGGTCTACAATCATACGGCTGAGGGAAACCATCTGGGTCCGATGCTCTGTTTTAAAGGAATAGATAATGCCTATTACTACCGTCTTACTGAGGATAAGCGCTATCATATGGATTACACCGGTACAGGCAACACCTTGAACATGCGCAACCCGCATGTATTGCAACTGCTTATGGATTCATTGCGGTACTGGGTTCTGGAGATGCACGTGGATGGCTTCCGTTTTGATCTGGCCTCTACGTTGGCCCGGGTACTGCATGATGTAGACCGGCTTTCGGCATTCTTCGACCTCATCCAGCAGGACCCCGTAATAAGTCAGATTAAACTCATTGCTGAACCTTGGGATGTGGGCGAGGGCGGGTATCAGGTGGGGAACTTTCCTCCGGTATGGACTGAGTGGAACGGTAAATACCGTGACTGCGTTCGAGAGTTCTGGCGCGGCGAAAATCAGACATTGGCAGAATTCTCAGCCCGATTTACCGGCAGCTCCGATCTGTATGAAAACACCTCCCGCCTTCCCTACGCCAGCATTAATTTTATTACTGCCCATGACGGATTCACTCTGAACGATCTTGTTTCTTACAACGAAAAACATAACGAGGCCAATGGTGAGGAAAACCAGGATGGAGAAAGCAACAACCGTTCCTGGAACTGCGGCGTTGAAGGCCCGACCCATAACCCGGATGTTCGCGAGCTGCGAAACCGCCAAAAACGTAATTTTCTTGCCACGCTGCTTCTTTCTCAGGGCGTGCCTATGCTGCTATGGGGAGACGAAGCCGGCCGAACCCAGCAGGGCAACAATAATGCCTATTGCCAGGACAACGAGATCTCATGGTATGATTGGACAAATATCGATAAAGAACTTCTTGATTATTGCCAAATGCTTATCCAGTATCGCAAAGATCACCATGTTTTTCACCGTCGTGGCTGGTTTCAAGGACGGCCCATTCATGGTAGTGAAATAAACGATATTGCCTGGTTTACGATGGAAGGTGAGCAAATGACCGTGGAAGACTGGGAACAAGGGTACGCCAAGTCCCTGGGGGTTATTTTAAACGGTTCAACCATTCCGAACCCAAACCCTCGTGGGGAGCCGGTTATCGATGACAATTTTTACATCATTTTCAATGCCCACCATGAATCTTTGGATTTTACGATTCCCGGTCCCGAATGGGGAGAGCTTTGGCTGAAGGAAATCGATACGGCGGTTACAGAGCTGGAAAAAGAAGAATCTTTTAAACCAGGAAACAAGATCAAGGTTCAAAGCCGATCTCTTGTGGTATTGCGCGGCATGCTTCCTGAACCTGAATAGCTAATTTTCTAATACCTGGCAGGAACGATTACACGCTTATTAACCGTCGTTCTGATGGAAACCGGGTATGAAGTGAAGCCTTCAGGGCTATCCGAAAAGTGAGCCATCAACTGGCACTAAATGACAAACGATGTCACCGGCCTCCTCAGACATCGGTTGAGGATTTGTTATTCTGAGGGAGCGACACGGAAGCGGGACAAAGTCCGGATGACCCCCCCAGGCCTGGGATCTTCGTTGTGAGGTTCGGGAAAATTTCATTTCTTTTGTCGCACCGGATCAAGAGAAGAGAACTGCTTGAGCACCTGGACCAATACCAGCGGTATCAGGCTCATTCCGAGTATGAGTCCCCACTCCATTGTTGTGGGGGGTACGATGCTCAAAACCTTGGCCAGGGGTTGAAAATAAACAGCAAGAACCAGCAATCCAATGCTCAGAAACACGGAACCCCAAACAAAGGGATTGCGTGTCACATCATTGAAAAGAGGGCTGGAGCCGAAATCCCTCATATTGAACACATGCCAGGTTCTGGTGAAGGCCAGAGTAAGAAAGGATATAGTTACAGCACGTTCAGAAGCCAGAGACATTTCCTCCAGGGCAATCCAGAAACCAGTCAGGACGCAACAGGCGATCAGCACCCCATAAGCTGTAATTATTACCCATAAAGCTTTAGGAACCACAGGTTCCGAAGAAGGTCGGGGCTGCATTTCCATGACTGAGGGTTCTCCCTTGCCCACACCCAGAGCCAGGGCAGGAAACACATCGCTGATCATGTTAAGATAAAGGATCTGTAACGGCAAAAGCGGTAATGTAGTGCCGAAAAGCATGGCCACCCCCACAATCAGAATTGCACCCACGTTGCCCGAGAGCAAAAAAACGATAAATTTGCGGATATTGTTGAAGATGACCCGGCCTTGCTCTACAGCCAAAGCAATGGTGCCTAAATCGTCATCCTTAAGCACGATGTCCGCGGCTTCTTTTGCCACCTGGGTTCCACGCTTGCCCATGGCCACGCCGATGTCTGCCTTGGTGAGGGCTGGAGCATCGTTGACGCCGTCGCCGGTCATAGCGACAACCGAGCCGTCGGCCTGGAACAGGGAGATAAGATTCAACTTCTGTTCGGGTGTGATGCGGGCAAAGATGGAAGAATCCAGAATTTTGTGACGCATTTCAGAGCTGAAATCATCAGGGTTTCCTAAATCCTTTCCCTGGATTATTGCTTCACCTCCATCGATAAGTCCCAATGCTTTGCCGATGTAGCCTGCTGTTCTGTGCTGGTCTCCTGTGACCATGACCACGCGAATACCAGCCTTGTTCAGTTTTGAAATGACTTCTTTCACTCCTTTTCTCGGTGGATCCAGGAGCCCGATAAGACCCAGAAAAGTCAGAGAGGAGTAAGGATCATCCTGAATATCATCGGTTTGTTTACGCGCCACTGCCAGCATTCTGAGTCCATTTCCAGCCAAATTCCGGTTTGTCTCGAGTAATTTCTCCCGGAGTGTGTCATTGAGATGCCGTTCTTCAGAATCCTCGGTCAGTATTCGGGTGGATACTTCAATGACGGCCTCCGGGGCGCCTTTGACCGCCGCCAGATACATGTCTTCCTTTCGGTGCCAGGTGGCCATCATCTTGGTATCGGTGCTAAAAGCCACTTCTTTTTCCTCGGGATGTTCTTCCAACAGAGAATCCCTTTTGAGTCCAATCCCCAGGCCGGCCTGAAGCAGAGCCACCTCCATAGGATCACCCACTCCTTCGTCTTCCTTTGAAAGCTGCGCATTGTTGCAGAGCACTCCGACGGTCAATACATCCCTGATCCGGCTCGTGGCTGACTTGTTCCTTGCTTTATTTTCTTTTTCGGAGAAAGACGGGTCCGTATCCGGATCAAAATCAATATGTTCGACTTCATCTGAATCAGGCAAGCACAGCGTGCTCACGGTCATCTTATTTTCTGTCAGGGTTCCGGTTTTGTCAGCACAGATAATGCTGGTTGCACCGAGTGTTTCAACCGATGAAAGCCTGTTGACCAAAGCATTTTTTTCGGCCATTCGCCACATGCCGCGAGCCAGAGCAATGGTGGCCACGATGGGAAGACCCTCAGGAATCGCAGCCACTGCCAGGGCGATAGAGGTTTTAAAAATAAGAAACCGATCCTCACCAGCGATGAACCCTGTCAGGCCGACCAAGCCTGCAATTCCCAGCGTGACCCAGATCAGCTTCTGTCCCAGCTTGTTCAGGCGTTGTTCTAACGGCGTAAGGGCATCTTCTTCAGCTTCCTCAGCCATTTCAGAAATACGGCCCAGTTCGGTGGACATACCGGTGGACACGACCACGCCCCTGCCGGAACCATGGGTCAGGGCAGTGCCTTTGAAGAGGATGTTGGTCCGTTTTGCCAGTGGAATCTCATCTGGCAAAGTATCGGTTGTCTTATCAATAGGAACGGATTCTCCTGTCAGGGCGGATTCGTCGACTTGTATCCGATTGGCTTCAATAAGTCTCAGATCGGCTGGAATCATGTCCCCACTTTCTAAAACCATGATGTCTCCAGGTACAACGTCTTCCGCAGGAATCTTCCGAATTTTTCCCCGGCGCAATATCTTGGCCTGTACCCTCGCCATCTTTTGAAGTGCCTCCATGGACCGAATCGCCCGAAGTTCCGTCCAAAATCCGATAACCACATTGACAAGCATGGCCACCATGATGGAAACCCCTTCCAACAGTTGCTCAAGGGCAAAGGATACTGCAGCAGCCACTACCAGCAAAAGAACAATGAGGTTTTTAATCTGGGCGATCAGGATTATCCATGCCGAGCGCTTTGTCTTGACTCTGATCCGGTTATATCCGTAATATTTAAGACGTTTCTGAGCTTCTTTCCGGTTCAAACCGTCTTCAGGATCCGTTCCCAGCATGTCGGT
>JAABTQ010000026.1 GCA_011389745.1 Desulfobacteraceae bacterium
GTGGAATTCGGTGCCACCGGTTGTGTACCCTGCGACATGATGCAGCCGATTCTGGACAAATTGCAGAAAGATTACCCGGAAAAGCTGAATGTGGTATTCATTCATGTGGGTGAAGAGCAGATTCTGGCTTCGCGTTTCGGTATCCGGGCCATTCCCGTGCAGGTATTTTATGATGCCCAAGGTAAAGAGGTTTTCCGGCATACAGGTTTTTTGCCGGAGACTGAAGTGACCAAACAGATTGCAAAATTAGGGGTTGAAAAATGAACTTTAAATCCATTTGGATCATCATTATATCCATAGCAATAATTGCTGTTGTGACTTTTTATAATATGATGAAGCCACCCATGACTTCCGTTGGGCCAAAAGTGAATGGGTCAACCGCCGCACCGGTATCCATAGACTTAACCCCGGGACGGGTTACCATGATTGATCTGGGTGCCACCGAGTGCGTTCCCTGCAAAATGATGGCGCCTATTCTTGAAGAGCTTAAAGGAGAATATGCCGGTAGGGCTGACATTGTTTTTATCGATGTATGGAAAGATCCGAGCCAGGCCAAAAAATTCGGAATTCGGGCCATACCGACACAAATTTTTTTTGACGCTGAGGGCAAGGAGTTTTACCGTCATACCGGATTTATGGACAAAAAACGCATTGTAGATATTTTGTCCCGATTGGGTGTATCCTGATGCCTGCAAATTGAATAATTACCTGCGAAACTTTATTATTATCGCTCTGGTCGCTGCTTTCGGCATTTTCATTTTTTTCTGGTTTTTCACCGGTGATGAGATGAAAAAAACAGCTCAAAAACCTGGCGGAACTGGTATCCAAAGATTCGGATGAACATCAATTAATGGCCGCGGCCAGTGCCCGAAAAATCGGCAACATGTTCACAGAGATCTGCATGATAAAAATTCCGTCCCATTCCATTTCAAGAACATACAAACGGGAAAACATACCGGCCCATGTAATGGCAAGCCGATCCAGGTATTCCGAAATCTCATTGAAATTCCATGATATTCAAATCGATTTTCCGGATGAGAGCATTGCCCGGATCGCATTTACGGCATATGTCGAGGCGATGTGGGTTTCAGGTGAACCGATCCGGGAGGTCAGCGAATTTGTTTGCCGGATAATAAAAGTTGAAAAAGACTGGTTTTTCACCCAGATCGAAGCTATATCCGTATTGGAAAGATAAGGAAAGATGCCCTCGATCACCGTGCATCTCAGGATACGCGTTCAGATCAGAATAAATATATTTTTCTTGACAAAAAAGATGTTCCTATCTATCAGGTTGTGCCAATGTTACCCATATTCTGGAAGATAATCCTCGATGCTTAACAAACTCTGGCTGAGCTTCTTTATGGTGGCCTTTGCCGCCTCACTTTGGCAATGGCTGGGGTTGGGTGATAGCGAAGTGTTCAGTCGCCTGGTTGCGGCTTTATTCGATATGGCGAAATTGAGTGTTGAGATTGTCCTTTTGCTGGTTGGCACCCTGACTCTTTGGCTGGGTCTTCTGACAATTGCCGAAAAAGCAGGTTTGATCAATCTGATGGCCCGAATACTTGACCCATTGTTTCGCCGTTTGATGCCTGATGTGCCCAGTGGCCATCCAGCAATAGGGCATATTACCATGAACTTTGCCGCCAATGTGCTGGGTCTTGACAACGCTGCCACCCCAATCGGCCTCAGGGCCATGCATGCACTGCAAAGCCTCAATCCCGAACCAGACACGGCCAGCAATTCACAAATTCTTTTTCTGGTGCTTAACACATCTTCTTTGACCCTATTGCCTGTAACCATTTTCATGTACCGCGCCCAGCAGGGAGCGGCTGAACCCACAGCGGTGTTCCTTCCTATACTATTGGCCACCACGGCCTCCAGTCTGGTCGGCCTGATGACTGTGGCAGCAATTCAAAGGCTAAAGATATGGGACCCGGTGGTACTGGGTTTTTTCGGTGCTGGTGCGCTGGCACTTGGGGTCCTGCTGACCGGACTGGCCGGGATGTCGGCCCAGGTTCTCGCAGCCACTTCAACCCTGGTCGGCAACCTGGTGTTGTTCGGTGTCATCATCGGTTTTTTACTGATAGCCGCGCTTCGCCGGGTCAATGTCTACGAAAGCTTTATCGAGGGCGCCAAGCAGGGCTTTGATGTCTCGGTATCACTTCTGCCCTATCTGGTGGCCATGCTGGTGGCCATTGGTGTTCTTCGCGCCAGTGGTGCCCTGGATGCGGGTCTGGATGGTATCCGCTGGATGGCCGAAGGGATAGGATGGGATATACGCTTTATTGATGCGCTGCCGACCGCCTTCATGAAACCCTTCTCTGGAAGTGGCGCTCGTGCCATGCTGATTGAAACCATGAATAACTTCGGGGTGGACAGCTTTCCTGCCCTGCTGGCCGCGACTATGCAGGGAAGTACCGAGACCACCTTTTACGTGCTGGCGGTCTATTTCGGAGCAGTGGGAATCCGGCGCGTGCGCCATGCGGTGGGTTGCGCACTGATTGCGGATCTGGCCGGTATTCTGACCTCGATTGCTGTATGTTACTGGTTCTTTGGGTAAGCATATTGACCTTAGCTTCTGAAAATCTTAGTATGAGCTATGGGCTAACTCAAAAACCGTACCGGTAATTAATTCTATGCAAAACAACTCAGATTTAAACGAGCTGCTGAATCCCCGGTCCATTGCCGTTATCGGGGCCACCAACACTCCAGGCAGAGTGGGACGAATCATATTCGAACAGCTTCTTCGTTTCAAAGGCCCGGTTTATCCGGTCAATATTCGTGAAAATGAAATTCTTGGAAGAAAATCTTATGAACATGTGGAGGTGCTTCCTGAAACCGTGGATCTGGCTGTTATTGCCATAAAAGCGGAAAGCGCTGTCAGGGTAGCTAATGATTGCGCCCGAAAAGGTATTCCAAAGCTGATCATCGTAGCGGGCGGTTTTAGTGAGTCCGGCGAAAAAGGACGAGCACTGGAAGACTGGCTTGTGTCCATCACTCAAAACAGTAATACGCGAATTTTAGGTCCGAACACTCTGGGACTTTTTTTGCCTCACAACCAGTTGGATACCATTTTCGTGGATCACGGTGACAAGGCTTTGGCCGGAGGAGGAGGGGTTGCATTTATTTCTCAGAGCGGCTCCGTCGGTACCGAGGCTTTAGGGCTTGCCAGCAATACCGGTTTTGGGTTGCGCTCATTTGTTGGGCTTGGCAATAAATGTGACCTGGATGAATTGGATTTTCTTTCGTGGTTCGGCCAGGACCCGGAGACTACCTGCCTGGCCTTTTATATTGAAAGTTTGTCCCAGGGCCGTAAATTTCTTGAAAAAGCCCGGCAAACCTCGCTGATCAAACCGGTGGTGGTGTTGAAAGCCGGTCGTTCCGAGGCAGGGGCTGATGCGGTAAGTTCCCACACCGGAAGACTTGCCGGGTCAGACCGTGTGGTCGGAGGTGCATTTCGTCAATATGGTGTGCAAAGAGTGTTTGACGACGAAGAGCTTTGCGATGCCGCCAAGACATTGTCCGGTTTGCCTCCTGCTCAGGGAAATCGTGTGGCGATCCTGACTCCCGCCGGAGGTTATGGGGTGATGGGTGCCGACCACGTGGAGATGACCCGGGGAGGTATCCGGCTGGAAATGGCAAGACTTTCAAACGAAACCCAGGAACAAATTTACAAAACATCCTTTTCTTTTGCATCATGCCGCAACCCGGTGGATTTGACCGCAAGCGCAAACGACCGGATGATCGGCGACGCCCTTTCAACCATTATCGATGATGATGGTGTGGACATTGTAATCTGTACAGCGTTTTTTTCTCCTCCGTCAATTACGGATGGTCTTGTGGAATCCATAGCCTCCAGGGTCAGGGATTCTCAAAAGCCGGTAATTGTGTTCACCCAATACGGACCCTTTACGGACAGTTATTTGAGACAGTTTCATCGGGAAGGTATCGTGGGTTTTCCTTCTATCGGAAGAGCGGTTCGGGCAGCCAGATTTCTGGTAGAACGGGCTGGAATACTCCAATCGATCAGGGCTTAAAAATGGACAGAAAAACAACCATACCAATTGACAGTTTCCTGGTTCCCGGTTATCCGGATGAATATGAGACAAAATTAATGCTTTCACAATGGGGTATTCCGGTACCTCGCGGAATGCGGTTTTTACCCGGAGAAAAATTTGATCCAAAAAAATTTATATATCCGGTTGTTGTCAAGGTATGTTCGGCCCATATTCTTCATAAAACCGACCAGGGCGGTGTGGTCATGGGAGTTGAATCATCCAGGATAAAAGAAGTCTTGAATGATTTCGTAAACAAATTTCCCGGCACTCCTATTCTTGTGGAAGAGCAGATTCATTTCCGGGGGCCTGAGCTAATCGTAGGTGCTTTGGTGGATCACAGCTTCGGAACTGCGGTCATGGTTGGTGCCGGAGGAGTTCTTACCGAGCTTTACAAGGACGTAGCCTTTCGCCTTGCCCCCCTGACTTTTCAGGAAGCCGGCCGGATGCTTCGGGAATTGACGGTCTCGCCCGCTTTTTTTGGATATCGAGGGTTAAAGTGCGACCCGGACAGCCTGAGTCGAATCATTTCCGCAACCGCCGACTTTGCAGTTGGAATTGGGGAACGTTTCAGTCAACTTGATATCAATCCTTTGGTTTTCTCCGGCGACCGATGGATCGCATTAGATGCCAAACTTGTTCTGAATCATGATTAATCGTCGGCTGAATAATACTTTTTTTAATGTGATTTCGATCATAGTGCTATTTTTTATTCTACCGGGCCAGATTCGGGCGGAAAGACCTGAAGTGTTTGAAACAAATGAAGTCCTCATATTGTTCGAGCCGGGAATTGGTGAGGGCGCCGAGAACGTGGCGCAAATTTTTACTGAAATCAAAGTCAAAACCGAGGCCCTTTTCGGATGGACCTATAACCAAAAACCTTTTATAGTACTGATCAACAATAGGGACCGGTTCCTTAAAACGGCAGATCATCCCATCACCATCGCCTATGCAATTCCCAATCGGAACCTTATCGCCATCGACTATTCCAAAGTGGTTACCACGCCTTTTTCACTGGAAACTACGCTTACCCATGAATTTTGCCATCTTTTGCTTCATGATCATATCCCCAATATTCCCAGATGGCTGGATGAAGGTCTTTGCCAGTGGGCAAGCGGCGGCTTCGATGAAATTATTTACAACCTCAGGCAATCGGCGCTGAACCAGGCGTCATTGACCGGCAATCTTATCCCTTTTGAAAGCCTGAGCTCCGGTTTTCCCAGATCCGAACGGGACAGAATCCTTGCATATGAACAAAGCAAAAGCTTTATCACTTATCTTGTTCGCCATTTTGGAGAGAATAAAATTCTCGAGCTTCTTGATCAAATGGCCCAAGGAGAAATTTTCAGCGAAGCTTTTTACAACGTTTACCGGAAAAGTCTCGATCAAATGGAAATATCATGGAAAGAATCCATCCGCAAAGATCTGACCTGGTTTACTTATTTCAGCAATCATCTCTACGAACTCCTTTTCGTTGCCGGGGCTTTTCTGACCATCATCGGGTTTTTAAAACTCATTCGAAAAAAACATCAGTACAAGGATGATGATTTTGATGAGTAGCCAAGAATCAGGTTTCGGGTTTCAGGGTTTCAGGGGTAGGGTGTCCAGCCATGCAGAGAATGAATTGACAATGGTCGGATCAAAAAGTAGAATGACTATATAATTTTTGAAATTCATCATAAATCAAAAACATGTTGAAAATTATCGCTACCATACTGGCCATCATTTATGCGATTTGGCCTTTTGATCTTATCCCTAATTTTATCGTTGGTCTTGGATGGATTGATGACATCCTGGTACTTGCCATGGTCTGGTACTATTTTTACTCAAACCGGGCAAAATCATCAGACACATTCGGGCAATTTAAACAACAACACGATTATTACCAGCAGCAATATGGAAACCGCCGGCGAGGCAGTACCGACAATCGCGGCCAACAACAGGGAACGGGTGATGAAAAAAAAGACCCATATACGGTCCTGGGCGTTGCAAGAAATGCTTCTGCTGATGAAATCAAAAAAGCCTATCGCCGATTGGTCAACACCTATCACCCCGATAAGGTGGGCCACATGGGTGAAGAATTCCAGCAACTGGCCGAAGAAAAATTCAAGGAAATTCAGGAAGCCTACCTGCAACTGAAAACCAAATGATAGACAATTGCTATGTGCTTACGGACTTTATCAATCCCAGCAAAGTGCTATATTTTTAGGTAAACCTGGCATCTCAGGCTTTTTTTCCACTTTTTTGAGCAACGCCAGAACCCTTTCATAATTTCTAAACTGGTAATTCACCATGATTTGGGTAATATTCAGCCTCTCCAAAGCGGATCGATGTTTCGGAAAATCCCTGGGATAGAACGTTCTGGTTCCTCGGGAAAAGTCTTGTAAAAACCTTGGAAATGCATTACTTCCTGTATATTTTCTTGTCAGAACCAAATTGTCCACCTTGATACTGAAGACAACATCCCCGCAATTGTCCGGTGACCAGTTGATGGTTTTTTGGACAGGAAAATTCAAATTTACCATGGTGAAAGCCTGATTTAGGCATTTCACATCAAGATTTGTGGCGTGAGGCATGATTTGGGCATCAGAGTTGGCATCAGTAGGTAACCCTCTGATGTTAACTGAATAATTGGACTGGATTCTTTGTTCGGTTTCCGGTCTTCTATGCTGATCCATTAAGGCTCCCTGAGTCAAAAAATTAAAAAAAGAGTTTTTAAATGTTATTTTTTTTCCCAGTGCTTCCTTTGAATAATAATTTTTGTCGGGGTTTCGACCAACAAAAGGTTTTGCCGGGCCATCAATAAACTTTGTAATCAAACCATTCCGGCCAAGCATTAAATTAGCCATGCTGTTGATGTCGGAAATTTCCTGAGCCTCCTCTATGACATTTTCTGCCCATAAAGTTTCGATCTGGCAGGATGATTCCCGTGTTGCATACTCCAGCAAAAAATCCCATGGACCTTTGACCAGATCCCAGAACATGGGTTGTTCCGCTGTTAAACCTGTCATGGCTGTTTCCATATCTTGAATGGCATTTTGGGCTATAAAAAAAGGTGAAATGCTTATGGCAGGATTTTCTTCAAAAATTTCCCGGGTAATTTGGAATGCTATTTGCCTGGAGGATGCAATCGACGTGATTTCCTGCAATGCATTTTTGTATTGCATATAGGCCTTTTCCGCAACCATGCGGGACCGGATAAGTTCCGATTCCCCCGGATATTCACCCAAACCGTTTTTTTGCTGGAATTTTTTTATGGTTGCCTTAACTTTTTTTGTGGTCCTTTTGAAAATTCCTGAATTTTTCGAAGCCCCGATACCCTCTCCTGATTTGTCTTCCACATGGCTCCCGGCAATATAAAATTCAAAAACAAGATTTACCCATGCCGGTAAATCCTTATCCCCAAAAAATCCGTCGTAAAAAGGCGCCAGTTCTTCAGCCATCGTGTCAAGAACAACAAAATAAGGACTGTTATCAGAAGCCATAATGGAGGCCATTTGCTGCCATTCCTTTTTTCCGTTGAGAAGTTCAACGTTTTTTGGAAATTTCTTACCAAATTCATACCATTCGTTAAAATAGGATTCCTTATACCATCGCTCAAATTCCGCTTTACGGTCTGCAAGCAAAATCGGGTCGGGCAGTGCCTCTTCCATTTCCTGAATGAAGGTCTCTATCATTACCTTTCCTTCGGAAGTAAATGCCCGATGCACTATTGCCCCTCTGACTATTGAGGAATTCTCCTCATTTTTCCCCGGGGATTCTTCGGATACTATTGGATAATTTGTTTCGGAAGAGGTGCGGTCTTTCCAAAAAGCATGTAAAAAAATATCGGATATTGTCGGTTCCTGATTTATCCAGGCCACAATCCAGTGAATCTCATTGGGCCTGAAATCCAAAAGGTGTTTAAGCCGGCTCTGAAGCGTATTTATCTCCTGCTCTAATTGGCTCGTGTCATCTCTCCAGGCCAGATTGGAGAGATAAAGGCTATGAAACTGTTTTTGCAGTTCAGGAATAAATTGTCGATTTGCTGAAACCACAATGCTATCATAAAAAGGCTGAGGTTTTTTATCTAGTCCTTCGAGATCTTTACCTTCCAGATGTGCTCTTAGTAAATTAATTCGACGCACCAGGTGTGCCGCATACCATCCTATTTCCTCATCAGAAGTAACAGCAGAAAAACCGGAAAGGGGATCCGACATATGCTTGTCAAATGATACCAGGAATACATCATTGAACCTGGAGCAAAATTTTTCCTTGAGTTTTTTTTCGATGCCCAGACTCTCGGTGAGCCAAAAGCGTGGAATCCACCATTTATTATTCTGTTCCTCGATATTTAGAATCGCCTGATGAAGACGATCCAGGGTCGCCAGGTCGGTAAAAATTTCTCCTTGTAAAACAAGAAGGGGTTGGAAATCACTAGCGGCATCTTTCAAGGTGTTCAGGTTTTTGACAAAAGAAAAGCTGAGCAAGCCGCAAAGCGCAATAGATATTGCGATCCAGGAGGTCAATCCTAAATTTCGGGTCAGTCTCCCCCATCCCAGTGTCCTTTGCGTTGAAGTAAAAAGTTCTCTGTCTTTGGGAAGTATTTTTGAAAAGAAATCATGTAGAAAAAAATTTTTGGTTGTTCCCGAAAGGAGTTCTTTTTCCTGGATAAGCCCAAAAGAATTCATAAAATGGGAGTAAGGGTTTCCTTCCTGACGCCCGCTGGTGTAAAATATTCCGCGTAAAACCGGGGTTTCCTGATTGGGATTTTCCTCAAATGCTGCTTTGATAAATGTATCCAGTCCGGGTTTGATCCGCTCGAACTCTTCAGGAAAAAGCAGAAGTTCCGGGTCAATCTTTAAGCCGGAACGCTGGAAAATTAATAGTCTTAAATTTTTTAGTCGATCACCTATAATTCGGACCGTCCGTTCATGAAGTGCCATGGCATCCCTGAGCATTTCCTGGTTCAGAAATCCCATAGCCTGGTCCAGATTTTTTTCGGAAAAGTTGCTGCAAAATTTTGTCATGCCCAGGATCAGATCACATTTGGTGACCATAAGATATATGGGAAATTTGGTGCCGCAAACTTCCATCAGCTCATCAGTAAGTTTGCGGATATTGCGGCCGTCATCTTCAAGAATTTCCATCCTTGGATCTATAAGTTTGTCAGCAGGCACCGTGATAATGAGTCCGTTAATAGGTTCTTTTTTTCGGAATTTAATTAAAAGGGAAAGAAACTTTTGCCATTCATCCCTGGCAAATTCTTCATCCACCGGGATAGAATATTTTCCGACCGTATCAAGGACAATCGCCTGATCAAAAAACCACCAGTCACAATTTCTTATTCCTGAAATACCGGAGGGACGGCTTAGGTCATCAAAAGGGGATGACAATCCTGCACTTTTTATGGCGGTGGTTTTTCCGGAAGCGCTTTCGCCGATAAATATATACCAGGGAAGAACATACAAGGGGTTTCCAAACTTTTTAAGACACGATTTTCTAAGTGCCTGTATCGCTTCTTTCCATTGCTCCTGAAGCTTTTTTGCTTTTTGCTTTTCGCGGTCCCCCAAATTGTTGTGATAAGCATTCTCCTGAGAAATAACTTGCTGCACAAATTTTTGCTCACGGCGTATAAGCATGATTTTACTTATAAAAAGCATTCCGATCCAGATACCCCCAAAGCCCAGCAGAATAAAAAAAATCTGTTTCATTTATGGTATCATCCCCAGCAGATTTTCTCCGACATTACTCAGGATAAACCGGTATACAATAAAAAGAACTATAAAAAGAATTACTGGAAAACCCGCACAAAAGACAGTAAAAGGGAAAACACTCCATGTGGACCTTTTATTATCATCAACATTATAGGCCTCGGGAAAAAGCTCTTGGGTATCCAGCGAACGCAGCGTTTCGGAGGTTCCTGTAAGTGCTACCAGGTTGAAACCCTTTAGCTGTTCAAGGCGCAACTCATCGCCCTGATTACAATAACGCCCTACAAAACCCATGGCAAGGCATAAATAGTAAACCTCCCGCACATCCCTTTGGTGAAGCCCGAGACTGTTTAACTTGTCAAAAAAAATCTCATCAGCATTGGAGATATGATAATGGATACGCTGAAGCCGTTCACTCAGCCATCGGTTTCGCTCTTTCCAGGAAGAATTTAAAATACTCTCATCGATCCAGGCAAAGATGGCAAAACGCGCCAAATCATAGTCTTCATGGGATACCTTGCCTGTTTTTAAACAGTGTTGACTTTCCGAGATCAGACGTTCGATATTCGCCTTAACCTGTTCAAAGGCGGGTTGCCTCGAATCCACAAATTTTATAAAATAAGCCACATAGGCAATTAAATCGATAAAACAGTCGGTTAAACGCAATTTATATTATTCCTTTAACCATTCCCTGACAACGGCTTTTTGAATTTGTTGTGCCCCCAGATACAGATCAATACTCAATATTCCAGGTTTTTGTATCCTTTCGATTTTTTGCAATCCGGTTATCACTATTTCATCCGCTACAGGAATATGAAAACGCCAAAGCGCTCGTTCTTTTTCCAAAATCTGATACCCAGCCACGATTCCAAAATATTTCGCCCCTTCAGTACGATCAAGTGTAAATGTGCGAAAATCGCCGGGTTGAATCCCTGAACGAGATAAAACCATAGCATCGACTGCGTCGGAATTGAAAAGCCGGCATTGAAGAAGACTGGAAATTCCCTCCGGCGTTTCGGCCAGTTGATTAAAAGAACTGAGATCTTTGAGCTGATAGACACATACATGGAGAGCATGAGCTCTTCCTTTATAGAGGTTTAACATAGGATCGGCTGTTACATTCAGTCTGATAGCCGACTTTTCATATTCCCACTCAACCGGTACTATGGGTATGGGCGCACAGGAACAAAAGATAAGCGGCAACAATAAAAAGCAAAACCCAATGACTTCTTTTCTCACCTTCCCTCCTTAATTCAGCTAAGCCTTTTATTATCCATTCAAATTTTTGGTTCAATTTCGTTGATTAATGCTCAAATAACATTGAAAGATTCCTGAAATGATATTTAAATTTTATAAGAGAGAGACCTCTTTTTCAATAGTAAAAATTTGATTCACAACAAAAACATCATGACAAAAAGCCATTCTGATGATCAGTGGTTTCAGCAACTTTAATCTTTAAGTTGACTAAAATGAACTGCATTGATTATAAATCATTTTAGTGTAACCTGTTTGTGTGAAAAGACTTGTGCTCAATTGTAGGTGCGAATTCATTCGCACAATGTGAACCCCGTTGTCCATTATGCAGTCTATGCCCGTTCCCCCAGGAAAAAAGTTGCTGGGGGCTTCTAAGTAACTTCCCACAAGTCCCCCTTTGAAAAAGGGGGATTTAGGGGGATTTTTAAAATGGCATCAGCTTGTCAAATCCCCCCCGGCCCCCCTTTTTCAAAGGGGGGAGCAGTTACTTGTCGGTTTGGGCCCGGCGCAGCCGGGTGGAGCGCTTCTAAGAAATTTGCTGTAAAATCCGTGCCGGATTTTAAGTGCGAATGAATTCGCACCTACAGAAAAATCGGATTTTACACAAACAGGTTACACTCAAATCATTTGTGAGATGGTGGACAGCATCCGGCGCCGTTTTTTGTCACATCAGGAATTCACAGCACAATTGGAATTAAATCAATCCGGGTGAAGCCGGGAAAAGAGGTCAACAGATGGGAACAAACAACGTGGTTTTTTTGGAGGTTATTGAATGGTTCGATGATACCGGAAAAGCAATGGTGCATCGGATTCCGGAAGCAGGTTCCGGAGAAATAAAATATGGGGCGCAATTGACGGTCAGGGAAAGTCAGGCTGGAGTCTTTTTCTACAAAGGAAAAGCAATGGAGGCCTTTCCGGCAGGAAGGCATACCTTGAAAACAGCCAACATTCCCATTCTGACCAAAATTGTCAGCCTCCCCTGGGGGCTCACAAGCCCTTTGAGAGCAGAAGTGTATTTTGTTAATTTAAAAACTTTTACCAACTTAAAATGGGGAACCCGGGATCCGGTAGCTTTTAAGGATAAAGAACTTGGTTTGGTTCGCCTGAGAGCGTTTGGTGTCTTTAACGTGCAGGTAGTCCAGCCGGTCCTTTTTATCAACCGACTGGTGGGCACACAGGGAATTTATACCACCGAAGAAATAGAAGAGTACCTGAACCTTGTGATCGTATCCAGGTTCAATGATCTTATGGGCGAAACCATCGATTCCATCTTGAATCTTCCCTCAAAATATGACGAACTGTCTCATAATCTGGCCAAACGACTGCAAGATGATTTTACCCATTTCGGCCTGTCATTGACCCATCTTTATATGAATTCCATTACGCCTCCCCTGGAAGTGCAAAAGGCAATCGACGACCGAAGCCGGCTGGGTGTGTTTGAAGACATGAATAAATTGCTTCAAATGAAAGCGGCAATGGCTGTGGAAAAAGCCGCCGAAGGAGAAGGTGCTGCCAATACCGGGATGGGTATGGGGGTGGGATTGATGATGCCTGCCATGTTTTCCCAATTTTTTGCAAACGCAGGACAGAAGCAACAACATCCACAAACCGACAATATTGCCTGTCCGGAATGCAAAAACCCGATATCGTTGGAATCCAAATTTTGCCCCCACTGCGGACATCAACAACTGATTTTTTCACAATGCCTGAACTGTAAGAAAAACCTGACTCCCAACGCCAAATACTGCTCCCGATGCGGTCATCGGGTCGAAGAAAAACCCGAACCCGGATTGTGTAAAAAGTGTGGAAGTGAAAACCTTTTGGATTCAGTGCATTGTAACCAGTGTGGTGAAAAGCTTTAATAATGACTACTCTTTTTATCGAGCATCAGTGTCCCCAGTGCGGAGCTCCCGCTATTCTTGAAGAGTCCGACCGCCTGGTCATATGTCCTTATTGCCGTGTGACATCGTATCTTATTCAAAACCCCTATTTCAGATATATGCTGCCTGACAATGCACCCAAAAACAGCCAACTCATCTATGTACCCTACTGGCGATTTAAAGGGATGCTTTTTTCATCCGTCTCCGATGGGGTGCACCATCGCTTTATGGACATGAGCTGTCAGGGCTTTCAATCCAATTACTTCCCGGTTTCTCTGGGATTTCGAAGCCAAGCTTTGAAACTCAAATTTGTCTTGCCTGAAACGCCGGGTCGTTTTTTACATCCGACTTTTTCTCGTGATGATGCCATGAAAATTTTTATCCGCAGATTCAGCAAAAATCTGCCATCACCAGTTTACCATCAGGACTTTGTCGGAGAGAGCATAAGCATTATTTATTCACCCTTTTATGTTAAAAACCGGATGATCGATGCGGTATTGAACAAATCTGTAAATATCTCTCTTCCTGACGATTTCAACCTTGAATCTTTTCCGGGAGGTCCGCCCGAATGGCGTCTGATTTTTGTACCGACTCTTTGTCCCCACTGCGGATGGGATCTTTCCGGAGAGCGGGATTCTCTGGTGCTGATTTGTAAAAATTGCAATACCGTCTGGTTTTCAAGAGGTGAAAGGCTTATACCCGTTAAATTTGCTACTCTAAAAATGCCCGGTAATTTTTTTCTTCCTTTTTGGCGAATTAAAGCAAAGGTTGAGGGTGTTTGTTTGAATTCCTATGCAGATCTGATACGCGTTGCCAATTTACCGAAAGTACCCCGATCGCATGATGATGAAATAGATTTTTTTTTCTGGTCCATGGCTTTCAAAGTTCCGCCAAAGTTATTTCTCCGTCTTAATCGAAATATTACCATGGCTCAACCCCGACATGAGCAGGTCAACAAGCTTCCTTCAGGGCATATCTATCCGGTAACATTGCCCGTTAAGGAAGCCGCCGAAAGCATGAAAATCATTTTCGCTTCATTTGCATGTCCTTCAAACCATTACCTGCCTCTTTTGCCTCGAATCACCATACGACCGGAAAAAGCCAGGTTGATTTTTATCCCTTTTCATGAAGGACATCATGAACTGATCCGGGAAAATTTCGGATTAACCATCAATAAAAATCAGTTGAAACTCTCTTCCAGTCTATAGGCTTATGTTTGAACTACCTGATGAATGAAGGAGTTCTCTTGTTTTCGATATAGTTATCGCAACCGTTGTGCTCCTGATTCTTAGGGATGAGACTCATGTTGCTGAAGCCAGTTCCACGCATCATTTATTTCGGCTTTGTCGTAATAATTGGTTAAAAATCCACTGAACAATCCAAACAGGGCAACCCAGGTACTTTTCCAGGTTCGATTACCTACCACGGCCATTCGCTCAATATTATTGGAATAAAGGTGCGCGAACTTTAGATCTTCATAAAGCGATTCGGCTGAAAAAAAGCTGGCATAGTGTTCAACCACAAGAAGCAGGCGGATTTTGCCATGATTTTTTATTGCGCTTTCCATAATACGACAGATATTGTCAAAATCCTTTTGGGTGATCTCCTGGCTGATTTTCAGCGCTACAATATTTCCCGGTACATTTTTATTAACCTGTTCAAACATGGGTTAATCCTTTTGCGAACAATTTCATGGTCACATCCAGCCACTATTTGATTAAAAGGTGGTAAGTTTTCTTGTTCGCTCGGTGATAATCTGGCAGGCTTGGCTACGACCTGCTCCTAAAAAAGCTATACCAAGCGCAAAGATCGGAATGGCAACCAATAAGCCGACAACCGGCAATAAAACAAAACTGATTATAGCAAAAGCCACACTAAGCAGTATGAGTGCAATGCCTATACTGAAATTTGAAAATCTTTCCAACATGCAAGTTTTATTATCCATAATTCACCTTCCAATGTTAAGTAGTTTGTAATTTAGATATTTCGCTATTTTAAAAAAAATAACCCTCGGTTAATGAAAGTCAAGATATCTTTCAGCCAATTTATTGATTGCTAATTTCCCGCTTAACATCATTAGATTTGTGATTGACGAATGGTTTGGAAATAGGTTGATCCCCTCTTGTTCTTGACAAGCATGCGTACCTTTCTTAAATGTTTAATATAATCATAAATCTACCAATAACTTTCTGACCTGAAGGAGGCATCAATGATCGCAAAAGAATTGATTAAGAAAATATTCTGGCTGGGACACGATGGATTCCGTATCGAGGCCGATAAGGTCATCTACATCGATCCCTATCAGATATCCCCGGGAAAAAAGGCCGACATCATACTGGTTACCCACGAACACTTTGATCACTGTTCCCCCGAAGACATTGAGCACATTCGAAAACCCGACACAGTCATCGTCACGGATAAGGATTCGGCAAAGAATCTTTCCGGCGATGTTCGTGTAGTTAAGCCGGGCCAGAGTCTCTCCCTCGACGATATCAAGATCGAAGCCGTAGCAGCATATAATGTCGATAAAAACTTTCATCCTAAAAACAAAGGCTGGCTAGGTTTTATCATCGAAATGGATGGCATCCGCGTCTATCACGCCGGCGATACGGATTTTATCCCGGAAATGAGTAACATTCAAACAAATATCGCCTTGTTGCCCGTTTCCGGAACATATGTGATGACTGCCAGGGAAGCGGCCGATGCGGCTCTTTCCATCAAACCGGAAATCGCCGTTCCCATGCACTACGGAAGCATTGTCGGTGGAGACCAGGATCCGGTTGACTTCAAAGCAGCTCTTGAAGGCAAATGCGAGGTTGTTATTCTCGAAAAAAGTTCATAATCCGACATAGCCGTCACATATTCTCTTACTGACGGGGATCGCGGAAATTAGAGATTGAACTGGTTTCGGTACTTCTGAACGGGTTGATATCGATACCGCCCCTCCGGGTAAATCGGGCCGACAAAGTCAGCGTTTCAGGCCTGCACTTTTGTAAGATATGGTAAAACATGATTTCCACGCAGGATTCATGAAAACCCTGATGCTGCCGAAAGCTCACAAAATAACGCAGCAAAGAGTCCGGACGAATGCGCGATCCGGTGTATGTCACGTATACTGTTGCCCAGTCGGGTTGTCCGGTTACAGGGCAATTGGTTCGAATCAGGCGGGAAAAAAGGGTTTCAGATATCCTGTGGTTTTCCACATTGAGTAAGTTCGGGTTAATGTTGAATTCCGTAACCGTGATATGTTGGCGATCGATGCAGATTCCTTCCGGCTCCATGATCCCAAGTTGTCCAAAGGCATCGGGCAGTATCAGTTGGATAGAGACTGTCCCTTCCACAATACGTCCGATATCCCGGGCAAGGGTTTGGCGCAAAGTTTCCGGGCTTTTAATCCGGGTCATACTGAAACTGTTGAGGTAAAGCTTTAAAGATTTTGATTCCACCATATTGGGCGTTGTCACCGGTATCCTGATTTCGGCAACGGCAATGACAGGTTTTCCTTTTGAATCCAGCCAGGAAAGTTCCCAACAGTTCCATATATCCTCTCCGAAAAAAAAAAGTGGGCTGTTGTCAACGATTCCTATACCCTTTCTGGCGATTTTACGGGAAACTGAGCGCAATTGGTCCGGATCGTATGAAGTGCTTGCGAATGCCGGGTGGCCAAGAGGAAGGTCCGTCGAATATTGGCCATCAATCATTTGGAACCTCCCGAATTCAGGTAAAAGGTGGGATCCATTCCTTCTTCGCAGCGCAGGGCATATTTACGCTCCCGGCAGGCACTGCACACGCCGCAATGATGCTCGCCTCCTTTATAACAGGTCCATGTTCGGGCAAAATCCACACCAAGCCGGCGGCCCAGATCACCAATATCGCGTTTGTCAAGCTCTTCATAAGGAAAACGAACAGAAACTTTATTGTCGGTTCCAAGACGGGCCGCTTGTGCAAATGCCCGGTTGAATTCAGGTCTGCAATCAGGATAGATGGCATGATCTCCACCGTGAGATGCCAGAACAACCTCTGCTGCACCAATGGTTTCGGCATATCCCACAGTAATACCCATAAGAATCGCGTTACGAAAAGGAACCACTGTTTGTTTCATGGTCAATACGTCATAGGGACCTTCAGGGACCGGTGCACCAGACAAAAGCAGGGCTGATTTAAAAAGCTCCGGTATGAATGTGAGAGGCACGACATGGTGGGATACGTTCAGACTCCGGCAGACCGCTTTGGCCATAGGAAGTTCCCGGTGGTTGTGGCGAGAGCCGTAATCAAAGCTGAGGGCTGCTGTTTTCGTGCCGCCGGCAATAAAATCGTGAAGCAATACCGTGGAATCCATACCACCTGAATATACAACGACTGTATGAACCGAGGTTTTTTTCATGAAAATTTTCCCATCATAATTTTGAAATAGTGTATCTAATCCGGCTAAATCAAATCCCTTTTTTTTGGTCGAAAGCCAGAATATGAAGCCTGGGTGACATACAGTATCCATAACGGACACAAAGATCCCAAACCATGGGCATTCGGACGATTTGTTTTTCCCTGCTTCGGCCCAAAGGCATCAGCCAGACCCGATTTGCCGGAAATCCGCAATGTTGTATGGCTTCCAGGGTAATTTGCGGGTCATCCCCCACAAGGGGTTTCAGGAAGTGAGCCTTTGATATTATCCCGGGAGACGGCCATTGCCCGGGTTTGGGTGAAAGCACCACAATACCGGTGACATTTTCCGGAATACCTGCCCGTCCGCTGGTTTCGTACTGAATGCTCATCCCTTGCTCAAGCAGTTGTTGAGACAGTTGCAAAAGCCCGTCTTCCCATTGCAGGAAAGGCTCACCTCCGGTGATTACCACCAATGAACACCCATAGCTCCGCACTTGTTTCAAAATCGTTGCCAAGGCCATTGGAGTACCTTGACCAAGAGCTTCGGGCGTATCGCAAAATTCACAGTAAGGCTTGACGCAGCCTGACATACGCACAAAAACAGCAGGTCTTCCCATAAAGGGGCCTTCTCCTTGCAGGGAATAAAAAATTTCACAAATCGCCAGCATGATGTTCAGTCCATTCCGCCCGTGTATCCCGTGTTTCAAATACGGTGATGCGGTGCAACCGGCAATTGGGGCGTTTCAAATGTGGACGGAGCTTAAAAAATATGGTGCGGGCAATATTCTCCGCGGTAGGCGGACACTCCTGATAATCAGGAAGATCATTGAGGCAGGCATGGTCATACCTGTCGAGAACTTCACGGGAAACCACGGCCTTGAGTTCGGAAAAATCAAGAATCCACCCATTGGCATCGGTATGACCACAAACACAAACCTGTAAACGGTAACTGTGGCCATGAAGATCGGTACATCCACCGTAAATATCCCTATTGGCGGTTTCGGATAAATCTTTTCGGAAAAGACGATGGGCTGAATCAAAATGGAAATCACATGTAATGGAAAGCATAGCCACCTGTTTTGAGTGAGGGATAATTTCTATAGCGGGATGCCGCTCGTCCGCTGGATAATAAATTAAAGCAACTAATGATGATATTGGGGGATCTATATCAGGTGTGTTTTATGGATGTCAAGCCATAAGTCTTCAGAATGCAGGTTTCAAGATTCGGAAGTTGTCCTTCTTCGCGTCATTCTGAGGGAGCCATCTGGAGTGGTCTGACTGAAAAGAAAATTTTAACCCTATGCAGATTGAACAGATTGAAACCACGGCGACCGAAGAATCTCTCGTCCTAGTCCGGCAATAATGATCAGATATGACTTTGAGTATGAAATAGATAGACCGTGCCTGCGATAGCGAAAGATTCTTCGTCGGCCAATAATTATTTACCAAATAACAACCTGCAATGTTGGCCTCCTCAGAATGACAAAAAAGGATGGCTTCATAGCCTTGAAATCCAAATCCCCCCACGGGCGTTAGGGGGATTTGAATGTGTTACAAAAAACCTTTGAACTGTCGAGCTGGTTTCAATTGGAAACCGCCCTGAAATTTTCGGTATATTCTCCATTACCGTTGATGATCTCGATGGCTTCCGCGCGATAAGCATCCATAATATAGGGAATTCCGGTCACTTTCGCAGCTTCTTCGGTTAATGACGCCAGGTCTTTTCTGGACATAAAATCGACTCTCCATTTTCTTGCTCCGGCCATAAGCTGTTGCAGGCCTACACGGATTTTTTCTCCTGCACTGTAAATACCGATTGCTCCAAGCGGAAGATTGTCAATTTCCTTGCCGTATTTTTCCTTCAAATCTGCATAAGCCACGAAAATTTCTTCCTTGGTGGTGCCGAACTTCGAAACTGTCGAGGGAAGTCCGCCATCTTCACCGCGCAGCCACCGGTCGATATTTTTGCCTACCATTCCCGGAATCATCAGGGCACGTCCCATGCATACGGCCTTGCAATAAGGAGCGCCTAATGAAAGGGCTTTGAAAATGTGATCTTCGGAGGAAAATCCGCCGGCAAATGCAATGTCAGGTACCCATGCTCCTTTTTCCGCCAACATGTTGCACAGTTCTACCGCCATGGAATGTAAATAAATGGAAGGAATTCCCCATTCGGCCATCATCCGCCACGGACTCATTCCGGTACCGCCCGGGGCCCCATCGATTGTCAGCAGATCGATTTTGGCATCGGATGACCATCGGATCGCCATGGCCAATTCTCTCATGGGATAAGCGCCGGTTTTTAATGTGATACGTTTGGCACCCAGATTTCTAATCCGCTCAACCTCTTTCATGAACCCTTCCTGATCGACAAATCCCAGCCGGGAGTGACGTTCGAACTCTTTTATCGCGCCACTTTTAAAGGCTTCCTGGTTGGCTTTACTTTCAGGATCGGGTGTAACAATGTAGCCTCTTTTTTTCAGTTCAAGTGCCCTTTCCAAAGAGCTGACCTTGATTTCACCACCGATACATTTGGCTCCCTGACCCCATTTAAGTTCGATGGTTTCCACACCGAGTTTATCAATGACATATTCGGCCACACCAAGACGTGTATCCTCAACATTAAGCTGCACAAGAATATCACCGTAGCCTTCATGAAATCTGCGATAAGATTCAACACGTCTTCTCATATCCGGAGATTCTTTGACTTTTCCATTGCTATGAAATTCCAGTCCGGGATCGATTCCGCACACATTTTCGCCACAAACAAGGCTGATTCCGGTAATTGCAGCACCCACAGCAAAATGTTCCCAGTTTGCCCTTGCAATTTCAGTACTTCCTAACGCACCCGTAAACATGGGAATTTTCATTTTGACTTTGTGAGTGACCCCATATTCGGTTTCAGTGCTTACCCTGGGAAATGTGGCCATGTCCGAGTTGGCTGCAATCCCCGAAGCTCCAAGGGCATAGCCCATGATATTCAGGTGGGAATAATCCACGGGGTAGTCTTTGTCCGCTCCGGCAGTGATTTCACCAAAAGGCGCCGGATAAAGCAGCTCCCTTCCTCTGAACGTGGCATTGAAAAGGTCACAGTTTCCCTTGCAGCCATCAATGCATCTGCTGCAGAGTCCTGACTGGGGTGCTACATCCCTGGAACGGTTCTTGGTTCTTAAAGCCTCGTTGGCATTGGGTTTATGAAGATTCATTTTGAAATACCTCCTGTGTAATTTAGAAAATTAAAAACGCCGGAAATGGAAAAACAAAAAGGCGCCTACCCAAAATCAGGGTAAAGACGCCTTTGTCTTGTAATTTGATGAAAAATTCGCACGCCATTGTGCAAATTTTTCATTAGTAATTTAATTAATTATTAATTTTTAGCGCCACTTAATATAAATGTCAAGAATTTTTCCTGAAAATTTTTTAATTTATTTAGTGTCGCTAATGGTGATGGTTTGATTTATTCGAGTTCTTCGGATAAAAGAATGGCTTCTGCCACATGGCGTATGGATTTTCGCGTATCCATGGCCCGTTTCTGGATCCATCGGTAGGCTTCTTCACCGGTTTTGTTTCGTCGGTGCATCAGGACTTCCTTAGCCCGTTCCACAAGTTTCCGGGTTTCGAGTTCTTCCTGGATGACTTTGGTCTTGACCATCAACTCAGTATTCATAATCCCCACTGCCGCCTGGTTGGCAACGGTGCGGATAAGGTTCACCTCCGTTTCACTGAAATGATATGTTTTGACCGTGAAGCAGTTTAAAACACCGACTACTTTGCCATCTCTTACCTGCAGCGGAACACTGAGCATGGAAACCAGGCCCAGTTTACGGGCCATTTCCTTTTCTTTAAATAAGGGTTCCTTGAGAACATCCTGAATCATAAGGGGTTGCTTATGGGTAGCCACATATCCGACCACTCCCTCGGTCAAATCCAGCGAACGATCCTTGACATAATCCGGGTCGATTGTTTGGGAAGCTTTGAGCCTGATTTTTGGCGGGTTGATACTATCATCGATCAGCCAAAGTGAACATATTTCATACCCAGTCACCTTGGCTGTGACCATAACAATAAGTTTAAGTATATCTTCAAGATAAAAATCAGAGGTAATGGCCCGGCTGATATCCATCAGAGCCTTGATGTACTTATCGTATGTTTCCGTATCAGCCTTTTCCATTTTCCGTGGGTTATAAATTCCTTAAAGCTATTAAATAGGAGTTACTTGTAAGTTATATGCCACACTGAAAAACTTGTGATGCACAAATTTTGATCTAACAGAAATTTATTCGACTGTAAAGCGCTCAATTCAACCCTGCGAGGCCCGTTTTTTTTTCTGGGTTCTGGTCCAGATTAATTCTTTTTTCTTAAGTTTATGCTTTCTTTGGTAAATAAATACCAGCATTTCTTCGTGGGCTTTTTGTCTCAATTCCGGGTCAGTAATCTTGAGCAAATGGTTTCTGCGAATTTCCAGCAGCAACCATAACATTGCAAAGTTGCCCAATCCGCCGAACAGAATGGAATTTAGAGCTGTTTGAAGATGGATAACACCACTAATACTCAAAAACAGGATGGCTGCAACCGCTGTAAACGTATATATTCCAATGTTAACAACAATTACAACATGGTTTTTAATAGTCCAAATCCAAAACCGGGTCATTAAGTTTCTGAATTTTTCACGCGTATTGTTTTTCATAGCAGCCTCCTTTCGCTATGTCTCAATATTACTAAACTAAGCACATTTTCACGCATGTCAAAAGGGCTGCAATGACAATTTACACAAGCAGGTGCGGGTGTCTGGTCCTTATTTGTTTGTCGAGATAATGTGAGTGGCGCTTCCCAGGAAAATCTCAGCGGTTTCCATCTCGGTTTCAGAAAGGGTGGGATGGGCATGGATGGTCAAGGCCAAGGTCTTTGGTGTTGGGATTTCGACCGATAGCAATGAGAACATGGGTTATTTCATTCCATCCATCATTTTCCTTGCAGTTCGCAGAATTCGTTTAACGCTGGGTATATAATGGTTTTCACGGTTGAACAGTGGAATAATGATATCAAAGCCGGTGACCCGTTCGACAGGTACTTCAAGATAATAAAATGATTTTTCCACCAGCCTCGCCAGTATTTCAGCTCCGGGCCCGTAACTCATGGGTGCCTCGTGAATGATCATGGCTTTTCCGGTTTTTTTGACCGATTCGGTAAAAAGGTCATCGTCCAGGGGTGACAGCGTCAACAGGTCGACTACCTCGGCTTCGACACCATCTTTTTCAGCCAATTCCGATGCGGCTTCCATTGTGGGACGTGTCATGGCCCCATATGAAATCATGGTCAAATCATTACCTTCTCTGGCAATCTGGGATTTTCCGATGGGCATGGTTTCTTCCTCTTCGGGAACTTCTTCCCGAAATGCCCGGTAAAGGGCTTTTGCCTCGTAGAAAATGACCGGGTCGGGATCACGGATCGCACTTACCAGAAGAGCCCGTGCGTTTCGGGGGCCTGAGGGAATCACCATTTTCAGGCCCGGCATGTGGGACCAGAATGCTTCCCGGCTTTCCGAATGATGCTCCAGGGCGCGGACTCCCCCCCCGTAGGGTGTTCTTAAAACCATGGGTACCCCGAATCTACCCTGGGAACGCCATCGCATTCTCGATGCATGGTTTTCGATCTGATGGAAATTCTGATATGAAAATCCTGAAAATTGTATTTCGCAAACCGGTTTTAAACCGTAAATGGCCATACCGATAGACATACCCACAATCGCGGTTTCCGCAAGAGGGGTATCCACTACGCGATTTTCTCCAAACTGTTGATAAAGCTGGTCGGTTACACGAAAAACACCGCCATCCAGTCCGACATCTTCACCAAGCACGATAACGGCGTCATCTTTTTCCATCTCTTGTTTCAAAGCCATATTCAACGCTTGTACCATAGTCAGCTTAGGCATTTTTCTACTCCTTTTCCATTGTTTCGGCCAGCTCCTTGGCAAGATATGCTTTTTGAACTTCCAGGTGCGGCGGCAATTGGGCATATGCATGATTGAACATGTCCAAAGGATCACCCAGTTCTTTCATTAGTTTTTCAGCTTTATCCACCGCCTGCTGAATTTGTTCCTTTACCTCTTGATCCACGGACTCGATTTTCTTTGGTTCAAGCAGGTTTTTGTCAATAAGATACTTCTCAAAACGGGTGATCGGATCCTTTTTTCGCCACCCTTCGACCTCCTCGTCGGATCGATACCGTTTGGGATCATCAGCGGTGGTGTGCATCATCATACGATAGGTGACACATTCAATCATGGTGGGACCATCACCGGCCCGTGCTCTTTCGACAGCCTCTTTGGCGGCGGTGTAGACAGCCAGTACATCGTTGCCATCCACCTGAATTCCCGGAAAACCGTATGCCAGCGCTTTTTGCGCCAAGGTTTTGGACCGGGTCTGTTTGGAAAGCGGGACGGATATGGCCCACTGATTATTCTGGCAGACAAAGATCACGGGGAGTCGAAAAACCCCGGCAAAATTCATGGCTTCGTGAAAATCACCCTCACTGGTGGCGCCGTCGCCGAACCATGTCATGGCGACATCATCTTTTTTACGGTATCGAACCGCCCACGCCAATCCCACCGCATGAAGCGTCTGTGACCCAACCGGAACACTCAGGGGAAGATTATTTTGGTCCTCTGCGATATCAACTCCTTCGTTATACCCTGAATAATAGAGCAAAAAGGTTTCCATGGCCCTTCCCCGCCAAATCTCAGCTACCATTTCCCGAAAAGAAGGGACAAACCAGTCAGATTGCCTCAAATGTGCTACTGTTCCAAGCTGAGCAGCCTCTTGACCAGTTATGGGAGGGAAGGTACCGATCCGCCCCTGACGCTGAAGATTTAACATTCTTTCGTCAAATCTTCTCCCCAAAACCATGGCTTTGTATATGTCGAGTAAAAAATCATCGGAAATATCCGGTTCCAGTTCTTTATCAACCGTACCGGTTTCATCCAGGATCGAAAGGTAATCTACATGGCAGGGAATATCGATTTTACTTCTCGGCATGGCTGACCTCCTTGAGTGGTAAGGGTCTTTTTGCAAGCGGACTCATTCACTGATAAATCCTGAGAAATGTTATATCACGTTGTTGATATCTTCCACTACAAAGGGGGTACATCTGACTCCGATCGATTTTTTCTTGATCCAGATTCTAACCATGGTTACCCCCTCACCCTCAATGTTGACTATGTTGTGGAGATCTTCAATGAACTCTATATCACGGATTTTAAATTCGTAATAAAATGTATTTCTGCTGAAAGGATCAGCCACCAGTATAACCTTGCTGATATCATACGGATGTTTCTGGGGAGAACCGGAGTAAGGCAAATGCGTTTTGGAAAGGCTCTTCCAATCTTTCGGCTTTTTGTAAGCTTCGATATCGAGTTTCTGGGCTTTTTGCAAAAATGTCGGCACCGTCATGAGTAAAACTCCTTGTTAAAAAGTCATAGGTTCTCAATAATTTATGATCTATATAGACACTTATTTGAATGATTTTTAAGGCGTTGTCAACTAATACGTTTTAGGCGAGGTAATTCTTATTTCTGACTAGGTCTGACTTTATCCTTTTCGTTCAAAACCCTTTGCGTATAAAATCTGTAAGCTTTTGTCCTTTCAACCATAAAAAATACTGCACGTCCCTCCTTCAGAATGACAGCAAAGAATGAATCCATAGTCTTGACCCGCATTATAAAAAAGCTTAACATAATCCATTTAGGGCAGGAAAAACTCTTGTAAAGCGTTAAACCAGGCCCTTGGTTTTAAATGTCCTGATTCAGATTGATCGGAGATAATCATGATTGATGTCAATGAAGCATCCGGCAAAGCCATCGACCACCTGAAAAAACTTTATCCCGAACAGGATCTGGGAAAGGTTCTGTTTGAAGAAGCCGAACTTACCGATGATGACAAATTCTGGATCATCACGCTGAGCTACAAAACCCCGGTGGCAGCCGGTGGTTTGGGGCAATCCATGTTTGTGGGTGACCGGTGTTACAAGGTGTTCAAACTGCTGTCGGAAAATGGTGAAATCCGGTCCATCAAAAATCCGGCGCTCAAACAAGCCTGATCATCAGCAAAAGGATTAAAGATAAATTTATGAAGGTCAAACAGTTTCGGTACTCTTTTGATAACCTGGGATACGTGGTTTATACCAAGCATGAGGCCATTGCCATTGATGGAGGTGCCGTGAATGAGATTAAAGCCTTTATCGAAGACCATGGTCTGATTTTGGAATTTGCGACCAACACCCATTCTCATGCAGACCACACCAATGGAACATCGGAGTTAATCAAAAAAATGAATACAACTTATAAGGATCACAAAACCATAGCAAAAACCGGGAAATTATTTCTGGAAGACCAGGAATTAAAAGTTTTACACACTCCGGGGCATACGTCCGACTCAGTGAGCTTTTATACCGGGTCTTGCCTGATAGCCGGAGATACTCTTTTTAACGGTACCGTTGGAAATTGCTTTTCCGGTGAACTGGATCGATTCTTAAAGTCCATTAAACTTCTTTTATCTTATCCCGACGACACCATCCTGTATGCCGGTCATGATTATGTGAGAGCGTCTATTGCCGTTGCAAAGCAATTTGAGCCTCACAATCCGGACCTCGACAGTTATTTGAAAGATTATGATCCTGACCATGTTCGTTCGACCCTGGCTGATGAACGTAAAGTAAATCCTTACCTGAGATTCAACCAGGATTCGATCATCGCCATTTTAAAAGGAAAAGGCCTGCCTGTAGACACGGAAAACCAGCGATGGTCCTCCGTGATGACCCTTTAGGATGTCATATCACATCGTTTAAAAAATGTTTTTGGAATACCGATAAATTTGCCGTGGTCCTGACCGTAAGCATTGACAAAAATGCTTCCGCGTTTCATATAGACCTCGATGAAAGAGTTCGGCAGAGGATAAGCCATAATATAGTTGGATCTTATCAATTAAAGGATTGATCTAAATGAAAAGCATTGAACGCTCTAACAGCCGCCCCCTGATGATTCTTATTGCGGGAGCCAAAGGAGCTGTAGCCTCGACTGTGGCGGTTGCGGCATCCGTAATAAATGATTGCCCTGAACTGATAGTACCTTACCTGACCACCGCAAACAATTTATCCACTCTCGGTACCTCAGGCACCATTTTAACTGCGGGTTGGGATTCCCAAAACAGTACTCTGGTCGATGCGATTTGCCATCACGGAGTCCTTTCTCCCCAAATTTGGAAGCCTTATGAGGCGCAACTTCTTCAGATACCCATAAGGCCGGCCCCGGATAAATCATCCGGATTAAAAACGCAGGTGGAGAAAATTTCAAAAGATATTTCTCATTTCAAATCGCTAAATCCTGATGCCTTGCCTGTAATGGTCAACCTTTTGCCGGCCGCTTTAAACACTTTTCTTGATGACACCATAGAACTTCCGGACCTTTATGATAACGTAGATACGGAAAAATTTCCCGACCTTGCTTATGTCCTTGCCGCTATCTTTTCAGGCGTGCCTGTTGTCAATTTTACCCCTAATTCCGTGGAATTTCCGGTGATCTGCCGGGAAGCTGAAAAAAGAGGAGTACCGATTTGCGGACGGGACGGCAAAACTGGTCAAACCTATTTGAAAGTCGTTATGGCGTCGGCTCTCAAGGCCAGATCCCTCAAGGTTGATGGATGGTACAGCTTGAATATCCTTGGAAACGATGACGGTAAAAACCTCATGAACCCGGGCTGTGCATCAGGAAAATTAGCTAATAAGACAGAACTTCTCGATGATATTCTCGGATATGCCGTAGGTGAAAAATACGGAACTTCCACGCACAAAGTCGTCATTGATTATTATCCCCCCCGGGGTGATGCCAAGGAAGCCTGGGATGTGATTGACTTTAACGGTCTGTTTGGTCTTCCCATGAGCATCAGAATTAATTTTCTATGCCGGGATTCCATCCTGGCCGCCCCGCTGGCAATTGACCTTGCCCGCTGGATGGCCGCAATTGGGCTGACAGGCCGCAGCGGTCTTATTCCAGAACTGGGGTTTTATTTTAAAAAGCCCATGGGCATCAATCCACCCCTAACTTTTGAGCAACAGATCAGGGCCCTGCAAAAACTTGAAAATGAGTGCCGACAGGTTCAATAAATCACAGGTCCAGTGGATTAAAAAAACTGCCTCTGATATTATCAGGTTTTTTAAAGCTGAAAAAGAATCAGGAGAAAAAAATGACATTCGGATACAGCACCAACGCTTTTGTCAGGTATTCCCTGGAAGAATCCATTCAAATGATCTCCCGGCTTGGGTTTAAGGGTATAGAAATCATGGGTGACCAACCGCATCTTTATCCTCCGGATTATAGCCAGGAAAAGCTCGGTCATATCAGAGCACTTTTAAAACAACATCAATTGAAGGTTAACAACATCAACAGCTTCACACTTTTTGCCGTTGGTGACACCTACCTTCCCTCCTGGATCGAACCCGAGGCGGAAAGGCGGGAAATTCGGATCCGGCATACCATCCAATCCCTTCAGGTGGCCAAGACCCTGGATTGCTCCAATATTTCCATTCCGCCCGGAGGCCCGCTCGAAAAAAACATGACCCGAAAAAAGGCTTTCGATCTATTTCATATAGGCCTGGAAAAGGTTATGCCTGATGCTGAAAGTCTGGGGATAAAAATTCTGGTGGAACCCGAACCCGATCTTCTAATTGAAAACACTTCGGAATTTAAAGAGTTTATCATAGACGTCCAATCCCCTTTCATAGGACTCAATTTTGATATCGGTCATTTTTATTGCGCGGGTGAAAATCCGTCGAAATCTTTCGAAGAACTTTTCGAATACATTGGCCACGTGCATCTGGAAGACATCGCTGCCACACGCAAACACAATCACCTTATTCCGGGTTTAGGCGCAATTGATCTTAATGAAGTTCTTTGCACCATGGTTAGACTTGGCTATCAGGGAGATACCAGCCTTGAATTGTATCCTTATACGGATATGCCTGAAGAAGCCGGACAAAAAAGCCTTGAATTTCTGAAACCGATTTTTGAAGAAGTCGGTTATGACATGTACTAGACCGTCATTCTGAGGAGGCCGTCTTTGCAGTTTGCCCCTTGGCATGGAAATCCCGGCCGATGAAGAATCTTTAGTCGGCCGGGATTTTCTTGTCCCGTGCTGCATTTGGGAACATGAAGATTGCGTTCAGGCAACCACCTATCTATGGTCTTTTACAAACACCCTCAAATCGGCCGGAAGTGTAGGATGAGTCTCAAAGGTCTTCCGCCGGGATGCGGGTATTAAATTGATCATGGACATCACCAAGGATGCAGCATAGGGCAAAGATTGAATAATCAATACATAAGCCCAAAGTACCGAGCCCGGCGTATCCTGTCCCTGAACCAGTATGACACCAATAGCTACAGCCCAGAGAGTGAAAGCAATGCAGGTTTCCTCAAGCGATGCAGCCATGGCTTTGATCAGCTCAGGGCAGTTTTCACATTTGGGGGTCCTGAAGAAAGGTTTGCCCGAAGTGAAAAATCCGGATAAAACCGCTTTGGCAATGGTATGGGACAGGGCAAGCCCTGAAAAAGCTGCCACAAATGTTTGAATTCTGGTAGTGCCGATCCGTGTCCGATAAAGATGAGCCATTTTAGCAACCTTGAAGCAAAAAAGGGCCACGGGCGGAATCATGAAAATAGCCAACGGTGGGTCCACATGCCCGGGATTGATGATCATCAATAAAGACCACACAATGGCACCAAGGGTATAGAATATATTGATACCGTCGGATATCCATGGAAGCCATCCCGCCAGAAAGTGATATCGCTGGCCGGCAGTCAGTCGTGAGGCTTTTTTCCCGAACAACATCTTTCCGTGACGTTTAAGAATCTGGATAGCCCCATATGCCCATCGGTAGCGCTGTTTTTTGTAGTCTGTAAAGGTGTCCGGAATCAGCCCCTTACCATAACTGTCCTTGACATAGACCGCTTCATACCCGTGCTCGAAAATACGAAGCCCCAATTCGGCATCCTCAGTAATAGACCATTCTGCCCATCCGCCGACCTCTTCAAGAACCGAAGCCCTGATCATGGTCATGGTTCCATGTTCAATGATGGCGTTACGGTCATTTCGGGTGACCATGCCAATATAAAAAAAGCCTTTGTACTCGGCATGACACATGGATTTGAAAGCTTTTTCATTCCCATCTCTATAATCTTGCGGTGCCTGTACAAATCCGATTTCAGGTTTTGCAAAATATGGAACAAGGTCTTTAAGCCATGAAGGTTTTACCTGGTAATCGCTGTCAATGACGGCAATAATTTCAGAATCCTTGGATGTACGGGCTGCGGCAAAGTTCAGAGCCCCGGCTTTGAATCCCGCAAGAGGGTCCACATGGAAAAAACGAAACCGATTCCCAAGCTTTTGGCAATGGTCTGAAACCGGCTGCCATATGGCCGGGTCTTTGGTGTTGTTGTCGATGACCAGAACCTCGAAATTGGGATAATCGAGCTGAGCAAGACTGTTTAAGGTTTCTTTAACCATTTCCGGCGGCTCATTGTATGCCGGGACATGGACAGAGACTTTTGGATATCTGACCGGATGATAAGCCGGCGGACAATCGGTCGGGGTGAAAAGCCTTCGCCGACGCTTGACCCATGAGGTTTCGGCCCATTCATGAGCCTCGGCCAAAAGAACCAGACCGATTCCCAAAAAGCCCATGGCAAGGACAATCCCGATCACAATAATCCCAGGCGTCAGGTACTGATTTGTATAATCATACCCTGCCCATACTATACTTACGCTGAATCCATATGCGATGACCGCCAGAAAACCTTTTCCCCGGCCCAAAAGAGTATGACTGTCAAAGAGAAGGATAAAGAAAACAAATAAAGCCACAACAATAGATCCGCCGGCAAGCCAGCGCCACTCAGGTACCTTAACAATAGGCTCCGTAAAGGCGAATTTCGGATTTCTGTAGGCATCAAAAACTCCCCAATACGCACCGACCGATCCTTCTGTCTCTTTTTTCCATGTTTGATCAAAGGCTTCCATCAGATAATATTCATAATTTTCAGCGGTTGCCCGTTCGAGAAACCGTCGAAGAAAAATGGCTTCGTTTGCTTCGGATGCAATGGCGCTTTTTCGTGTCCGGCCATTGCTGGGCCAGCCGACCTCAGCCATCAGTATGGGCATTTTCGGAAAATCAGTCTGAAGCAAATTATAGGTCATTTCAACGTGATCAACGGCCTCATCAAGGTTGATTCCCTCCCAGTAGGGCAGAAAATGAGCTGCGATAAAGTCCACATGGTTGACCAGTTCGGGGTGCTCAATCCATATATGCCAGGGCTCGCCGGTACTGACAGGGATGTCCACCTCGGATCTCACACGTTCAAGATAAACCGCTAGTTCATTTACCGTCAGTTCTTTCCGAAGAATTGCTTCGTTGGCCACAATCACCCGTTTAACGACATCCTTATTGGCATTGGCAACGGAAATAAGTTTTGTCAATTCAATATTGTTTTGAATCGGATCGGCTGTGAGCCACGCGCCAAGTGTGACATTCATGTCATATTTTTTTGCCAGTGCGGGAATTTCGCTGAGTGTGCCGCTGACACCATAAGTTCTGATGGAATGGACCTGTCCTGACAGAAGTTCGATGTCCTGGTCAATTTCCTCAACAGAAGGATAAAGATTATTCGCCGGATCATTTCCAATGCGCAACGGTGAAAAAGACATACCTGAAACTGAAGAGGGCCATGCCGGTTCGGTGAAAGGCCGATTCAGTACGGCCCAGAAACTAAAGGTGATGACACCAAGGACCAAACCAAGTATCAAATTGAGCATTATTTTATCTTTAAAGTGTTTCACAATATCTCCTTATGGTGGAATCCTTTAACCCGCATGATGTATCAACGAATTGGAAGGCAACGGTTCATGTATCAATTGGATACACTGCGTTTGAAGCGAAAATCGAAGGGCTATGTTGGGAACTGTTTCTCATATCTATAAAGTTAAATGGTACTACATATACAATGCTGATAAATTTTGAATCAAACCCAAACAATAAGCCAACAAAATGCAAATAATCCGCTAACCGAGTGCAAACAATAGGCCAATGGTCTAACCTATTGATTTTATATTTTTATCTAATATTGGGAAAAATAATACAGTTGCCGAAGGTTACGAAAATTGCGCACATGGTTACGAAAATTTCCCACCCTACTTCTGCAACAGCGTTGAAAATTCCTCGTTCCCTCATTCAAGATAAGAACAAGATAAAGGGGTCTTTTTCCTTGACAAAAGGCAGGTTTTTATCCATTTTAACCGATTATTTTAATTAATATTTCAAATTGGCTTTATTATTGCTTTCTTAAATTCCTTTAGATTTAACCATTTAACATCATCAAAATTGTTCAAGAAAATGAAATCACGTTCTTTCTTTTTTTCATCCGGCCCGCTTCTTTTTGTGTTTTCCCCGATTGCAGCCGTCATTATTCAGGAAATGATCATCCGTCGTAGTTTTTTTGATATGATCGACTGGATTTTGCTTTACCCAAAACCGTTCGCTATCAATGCATTACTGATCACAATCGTGTTTTCAGCCTTTATTGCCCTGACCGGAAAAATAGTTACAGGTATAATTTGCGGCGCTGTTCTTCTGATGATCATGACAATGGTCAATATTGTCAAAATGATGATTCTCCATGTTCCCTTTTTCGGATGGGACCTTATATATGGCTGGCATTTAGGGGCACTTGCAGTGGCTTTGATTTCAGGTAAAATTTTGATTCCGGCCGGAATTTTAGGTTTTGCGATCTTTTTATTTTCTCTCTATCGTTTTAAACACATTGTTGGACCGTTCAGGATTAAAACCCGCTTGTCGTTTCTTGTTGTTACCGTAATGCTGCTTGGCCTTTTTTTCGGCAATTCACTCAACCCCATTGCATTGTTCAATATCCGAAATATCAATTGGGATCAGACCGAAAATTATGCCACCAACGGATTTCTGCTGGCCTTTACAATGAATATTGCACCGGCGTTGATTAAGGCGCCCCAAGGTTACAATCGGGATATGGTGGCCGGCCTGGTCGACGACTATTCCAATTTGGGAAATGAGCCCTCCGGCAAAGATGAACCGGTAAGTTTAGTGATTCTGATGAGCGAGGGATTTTCATATCTTTCCGACGCTAAATTTGAAGCCTCGGATGATCCCCTGAAAAACATCAAGCAACTGTCTGCTAAATTTCCGAGCTTCACACTGGTTTCCCCCACATTTGCGGGTAACACCAGCCTGGTGGAATTTGAAATTTTAACAGGCCTTTCCAATGCCTTTCTTCCGGCAGGGGCCATTCCTTTTGATCATTACCTGCGCCGCCCTACCCCCTCACTGGCATCGGTGCTCAAAAATGCGGGTTATCAAACCGTTGCCGTACATCCTTTTCACGCATGGTTTTGGAGTCGCAACCGGGTTTACCCCAACCTGGGGTTTGAGGAGTTTATTTCCATAGACCAGTTCGAAGAGGCCGAAATCAGGGGAAAATTCACTTCGGACAAAGCACTGGTGGACAAAATGATTGATGTTATTGAGTCCACAAAAGGACCTTATATGGTTTATGCGGTTTCCATGCAGAATCATATGCCATACCTTCCGAATGCATACGGTGCCGACAGTATTTCCGTCACTGCTGATTACCCGGAACGGTTGCGAAAGGAACTGGAAACCTACCTGACCGGACTTCGGGATGCGGACAGGGAACTGGCCAGGTTGACACAATACCTGAGCACCCGCAAGGAGCCGGTCATCCTTTTATTTTTCGGTGATCATCAACCAAGCATAGGACCGGCCTTCTATCACCTTTCAGGCACGCTTAAGCAGGGACTTCAAATGGAAAAGCAGCTCAGTGAAGTACCGGGATTGCTATGGTCAAACAAAAAAGAATTGCTCAGTAACGCGAATATTCCTGAAGGAATAAGCCCGTCTTATATTCCCGGAATCCTGCTTCGGCAAATGGGCGAGGATCAGCCCCCGCATATGGCCTTCACAGGACATGGTATTAACAGTTACCCGGTGATTCACCGCAATTTTATCAAAAACGGTGATGATGAGCTGGTCCCGTTTTCTCAAATGCGTCAGGAACCTTTTATCCGGGGATTGGAAGTTCTTTCCTATGATGTGCTTTTCGGCAAGCAATTCAGCAGCGGGATGTAAGATAAAAAATAATAGAGGTAACAGATTTGGAGAGTTTGACTTTTATGGAGGGGTTACTGGGGATTCACGCCCGGAAAGAGGATTCATTACATTGTTTTGGATCAAAAGGGCTCAGGCTCAGGGAACTCGCCGGTTTAGGCTTTGATGTGCCCGACGGCTTTTTGATATCCGTCGAAAGTATGTCATGGCTGGTCAAGGCCTGTGGGATGGATCAATATGTTTCCGATGTTGTGGCATCGGAAGCTGCCGGTGAATCGAATTTGGAAGAGGCGGTGAAAAAAACATTTCAGAAAATCGAATTGGAAAACACGATTTTCCGGCAGTTTATGGAGCGTATTGAAAAAATACGAGGGTTTCATCCGGAAATGTATCTTGCAGTCAGGTCTGCAGCAGTGGGAGAGGACGATGGTGCGGCATCATATGCGGGGCAGTATTCCACTGTTTTGGGGGTTTCTCCGAAAAATGTTTTGAACGCTATTTTTGAGTGTTACGCTTCCTGGTGGTCGGACAGGGTCATGGTTTACCGAAGGCAAAAGGGAATACCCCCATCCGAACCTTATATATCCGTGATCGTTCAGCGCCAATTATTGCCTGAATTTGCGGGCGTATTGTTCACCCGCCATCCTCTTTCAGGAAAAAAAGATACCATGCTGGTTGAAAGTGTGATTGGTCTGGGTGATAAGCTCGTATCAGGAGAGGTGACTCCCAGCAGGTGGGAAATATCCAGAAAAACCGGACTTACCAGTATAGGTTCCCGCCAGCAATCCTCAGAACAGGATATCGGAAAAAAAAATCTAATGCGGCTTTATGACATCGGAAATAAGCTGGAAAACCATTTCGGCCGGGGCATGGACATGGAATGGGCCATCGAAAAAAATCAGGTATATGTCCTTCAGGCCAGACCCATCACCAACGGAGCTTCTCATCCCGAAACTGAATCACCCGAACCTGTCCGTACCATGGTTGAATGGGCTGAAAATATTTACTCAAGAGCCATCATCGAAGACCTCTGGGCCGACCGGATGAGTGACATTACCGGATCAATCGTTTTTGATGAATTTGCAGATCTTTTCACATTTAAACCCGTTTTGAGGAAATTGAAACTCAATGATATTGCAAACAAGGACCTGGTCAAAGTGATCAATGGGTATGGTTACCTCAGCAGCCAAGCTGTCGCCATGATCCTGGAACTGGTGCCCCGATCATTGCGTTTCAGAGAAATCTCCCGGATGTTTCCCGTTTCCATGCAAAAACAGGTATTGGAAACCCCATTCAACTGGAAAAAAGCGATAGGGTTAATTCCCCGAATTCCGTTTCTGATCACCGACCCGGCCATGATTCCTCTCTTTACTCGTCGTTTCCTGAAAAAACATCTCATTGCAATTGAAACGGAATTAAACAGGGTTGATGTATATTCCTATCAGAACATGACGCTGGGAGAGTTGAGTGACGAGCTGGAACGTGTGTTGAGCCTTCAGGGGAAACTCCAGGAAAGAAACCAGTGGGGGTACGGCAACGCCACTGTTTTTACCTGGCTGCTTCGCCATCTGGCCACTATCGTTTTTAAAAAAAGCGAACAATGGGTCCTCGAACAAATTACACATATCCCCTCAAATGTTACAGTCAGGTCCCAGGAAAAGCTTAAATCCATTTGTCGCATGTGCGATGAAACGCTTCTGGAAAACGCTTTCAGGGGAAAAAATGGCAAGGATACATGGAAAGTGCTCTCCTCGGAATTTCCAAATCATCCTGTCACCCGGGCGATCCGATCTTTTGTAAAAACCTACAGGTTCCGATCAGCCAACCGGGATTTTATTCATCCCAGATGGGATGAAGCCCCGGAGATAGTGGTGTCTATGATGGTCGTTATGATAGGTTCCATGGAGAAGAATTCAGAAAAAGACCGGAGTTCCGTTTCAAGCTCCCAAATGAATTCATCCCGAAACCGAAACGGCCGCATGAAACCGTCAACTTTTCTCCTGGCTCCTTTTGTCAATGCCACCAGAAACTTTCTGGCTCTCAGGGAAGACCTCAGATATGGCCTGGACAAAATTTTTTACCGGATTCGAAAAATTTTGATCACCATATCCAAAACGCCCCAATTTGCCTCTTTAAATGACATCCCGGATAGTATTTTTTTTATGACACTCACAGAACTTAGGGCTGTTTTTTCAGGTCAACTGACCGTTGATAGCCTGCATTCTAAAATAAAAACAAGAAGACAAACTTTTTATCAGGAGCAGGACCGTCCTCCTGCTTACTGCCTTAGAATGAATAAGCCGTCAGAGGCCATTATGACTTCAGCCGATTCATCCACCACTATCCTTTCCGGAATCCCGGCCTCATCGGGAGTGGTTGAAGGCGTTGCACGGGTGATACGCCATACGGATCAGTTTCACTTGTTAAAACCCGGGGAAATCCTGGTGGCTTTTAACACTGATCCCGGATGGACCCCTTTGTTCATGTCCGCAGCCGGAGTCATTGTGGAAATGGGAGGAATCCTGAACCATTGCGCCATTGTAGCCAGAGAATATGGAATTCCGGCAGTAGTGGGCATCGAGCAAGTCAGCCGGAAAATAGAAACCGGCCGGAAAGTTCGGCTCGATGGAAATACCGGTGTGGTAGAATTGCTTTTATAGAACAATTCTATTTGCATTTGAGATATGCCGGGATCCGTGTAAACAGCATTTTTTTATTGTAATATTTTTAACTTTTGTATAGGATTAAATATAAATAATCCGTATAAAAAAATTGTGAACTGGCGGGCTTGCACCATATCGTATCATTGAATTGAAACATTGCAGTTTTTTTAATGTTCATCCGGTGCCTGATTCAACTGATTCTTTTCCAGGCGACTTCGCGCTTCTCTTCTGCTTTGGAAAACACTCACACTCCTTCTCTCCGGCCGCTGTCTTATAAGTTTGGCGTATCTCAAAAAGGACCGTAAAACATATTCGTCCAATGCCAATTCATCAACCCATTAAATAAGGGAGGCCGTTCATGAAGAAAGAACTTATCAACTATGAAACCTTTATTAACATTACCAAGTCCATTTCTCACTCTAAAATTCCCGAAGAGATCGTATTGATGACCGTGGATGGAATCAAGAACGCTCTGGATGTCAAGGGATGTGCCTTGTTTCTCATCAACAAGAAGTCCCAGGAACTTGAGATCGCCGCCTCTTTCGGGCTGAGCGATGAATACATCAACAAAGGCCCCCTCAGCGCCATGCAGTCCATAGCTGATTCCTTGAAAGATGGCCCCGTAGCAATCTATGACGTATCCGACGACCCGAGAATCCAATATCCCGAAGCCGCTCGAAAAGAGGGTATTGCGTCAATTCTCTCAGTACCTATCATTGTCGGGGGACGTCTGCTCGGAGCGCTCCGGGTCTATACTGCCGAGCCCTGGGAGTTTACCCTCTCGGATGTCAATTTCGTACAGGCCCTGGCCCAGTTCGCAGGTATGGCCATTGACATGTGCCGGATGTATCAGGGACAGAAAGAAGCCGTCGATGTTCTGAAACGGATGAGGGAAGCCAATATCGCCCGAACCTGACAGCCCTGAATTTATTGTTTCCATCCGGAATCTCCGGATGGAAACAAGGATAATTCTCTCCGTCGTATCGTATATTTTATTCTAACCAGTTTATTGACAGTGACCCTGAACCTGTTTAACCTATCAGGAAAGTCAGTACACACTATCATCAAAATAAGCGTCTTCTCAACGGGCTTCAAAGTTGTATAGTAACCCTTTGCTTGTCATTGTGGGGGATTGACTCACGATGGCTTAATAGTTTGCAAAAAGACTATTTACCAAAGGAGGTAATACCATGCAGCCTTCAACCGACATCACAGATCATGATCGATATGCCAAGTGTATTGAAGTATCAAAGCGGGTCCGGTGGGATATCGACAAGGATGTCATCCGGGGTCGGGAATTTGACTTTTCCCAGAAATTTTTACCTGACGGTATTTCCCAGATTAATCAATTCGATTTTTTAAGTGCTGAAGAAAAGAGGTTCCTCAGCCAGATTCAGGGACGAACCTATGCCAACATGTTCGGATTCGTGGAGCGATTTATCACTGCCAAAATTCTCGAATTAACCCGTGATCATTGGCTTGGAGATCAAGTCGTCCTTGAAGCCTTAATTCGATTCTGTGATGAAGAAGTAAAGCATCAGGATCTGTTTCGGCGGGTAGAGACACTGATGGCCAAGGGCATGCCTGTGGGGTACAAATTCCTGCCCGATCCGGATGCGGTCGCCGAAGCGGTATTGAAAAACTCCACATGGGCTGTTATGGCTCTGATTCTGGAAATTGAACTTTTTACACAGGAACATTACAAGCAGAGCATAGAGCCGAATGAAAACCTTTCTGAGCTTTACAAGGACCTGTTTTTATTTCACTGGAAAGAAGAAACCACTCATGCAATCATGGATGAGCTGGAGTGGCCTCGGGAAGATCACAAGCTTTCCCCTGAACAGAGGAATCAGGCTGTTGATGAACTTATTGGAATTGTGGTGGATGTGGATAGTATTCTCCAGGCTCAGAGTGCAGCTGATGTGGAATATTTTTTAGAGGTCTGCGACCGGACATTTACCACAGATGAAATCGCACGGCTAAAATCCGGAGTGTTAAAAGCTTACCGCTGGCAATACATTTTTTCAGGTGTTGAGCATCCGCGATTTAAGAAATTGATAAAGACTTTGACCACGGATGAGCAACTTAGGCGTATTCGGACCGCGCTGGCGCCTCTTGCATAAATTAAGCGGTCAGGATTTTGCAATCAGATTAATTTGAGTTTAACCCATACCTATCATTGGAGAAACTAAGGAGGTATTGCTATGAACATAAAATTTAAAGCAAAGTTATCGGTTATTTTACTTTCAACATGCCTTTTATTGATATTTACAGCATTTGCAACGGCGGGAGATTACAAGGCATTGAAAGACGTCCAATCCGTAAAAACGATTTTTGATTTCAGGGATGGAAATCCTGAGTATGCCCTGGTTCATATCAAATTGCTTCATGACACTTATAAGGACAATGCCATAAGAGCCGTTACCGAAAAACCTGACTTCGTAGTGGTTTTCATGGCCGGCTCGGTAAATCTTTTGTCGAACAGCAGAGAGGGATTTTCGCCTGAACAAAAAAAAATGTTGGAAGAAATGGATACTGTTATTGAAGCCATGGCCAAAGATGGCATCCAAATGGAAATCTGCATGTTTGCCGCCAATTTCTTTGGTGTGGCCCCGGAAACCATATCGCCTTTAATTTCCCGCGTGGATAATGGCTGGATATCTTCAATAGGCTATCAGGCAAAAGGGTATACGCTAATACCTGTTTATTAAGGGGTGTCTGAGTCATATGCAAAAATGATCTTTAGCGGTGTCCAAAATATTTTGTCTCAAAATAACTATAGACTAACAGGCGGCCTTTTGATAGGGTAGCGTGGGGTATGTGGATATACAGTCCAATTGAAACGTTACCTTTGAAAAAGGAGGTTGCCATGATAGTCCAATGTGGTCGACAGATTAAAAAAGAGGAGCTTGTTCAGATTCGCGAGACCGTTGAGACATTTTGTCGCCTGAGCCGAACTGAATTGGCCCACACAGTGTGTGAACATTTGGGTTGGCAAACCGCCTCGGGCAGCAACAAGGTGGATGCATGCATGAAGTTGCTCAAAACCCTGGAGGCCCGAGGGCTCATAAAATTGCCTGGCAAGGCTGATGCAGGTTGCAAGCGGCATAAGCAACCGGTGGTAAACAATACGGTGGTCCTTGCTCAGGAAACTGTCGAAGGTAAACTTGGCAACATAGGGCCAATCAAGCTCAGGGTTGTAATAGGCAAAGAAGAAACGGCCATTTTTAATGAATATCTGCGCCGTTACCACTACCTGGGCTATAAAAGACCCTTTGGATGTTTTCTTCGATATTTTGTTGAGGGCCCACGGTCAATATTGGGCTGCATGCTGTTTTCAGGCGCAGCCAAGGCACTCAAATCAAGGGATCAATGGATCGGCTGGAGCACCAATGAGCGGTTAAGAAATCAGGGTTTTGTTGTAAACAACGGGCGGTTTTTGATTTTTCCCTGGGTCCGGGTCAAATACCTGGCAAGCCACGCACTGGGTAGGGTTGTCAGGGTCCTGGGACAGGACTGGCAACAGCAATGGGGCTATCGTCCGGTTTTACTGGAGACCTTTGTTGATCCGCAATATTATGATGGGACATGCTACCGGGCGTCAAATTTTAAGTATCTTGGGATGACCAGCGGAGCAGGACTTGTTCGGAAGGGCAAAACCTACACAACGAGTCCGAAAAAGATTTTTGTTTATCCGCTTGTGGATAATTTCCGGCAAATTTTATGTTCACAGCATGCGCCCAGCAATTCTCATTTTGGCCATACTAACGATATGAAACCATAATTTTATTGCACAGCCTTATGCGCTGATGAACAAACCCAGCCGCAGGCCAAGTCGTGAACAGATCAAAGCCCAAAGAAAGCAGCGCAAGCAGGATCGAGGATCCGAGAAACCCAGCATTTTTATTCATGCGACAGCAATGAGCCGCTTGACAAGACCATTTAAAAAAACTATTGAAAAACCAAAGTTAATTGTCGATCCACATGGGTGCTGTATTTCATCATCGCAGCTGTTAACAACCAGTTTCTGAGAGATTATCGTGCTTCAGGACATTTAATGGCATGTATATAGCAAATCAGTTCAAACAGGCACAAAAAATTATACGCGAATTTAACCCTGAAAATTTAAAATCCTTACAAAAAATTTGTCGGGAAATTCAAGCAACCCAAAATGCGCTCCAGGAAAAATCAAAAGATCTGATGACCCGGTGTATCAAAAAATGCGGGGGCATTTGCTGTAAAAATGTGCAGTCGGATCTGATTATTAGCCACTGGGACTTTGTTTTTATCCTGACATTGAAACCTTCCCTGGAAAAAAACATGCTAAAATGCCTGGAAAAGGAACAGCCGTTTTTCTCCTCAGACTGCATATTTCTCAGAGATGGTGCCGGCCCGTGTATTTTTCCCAATAATATGCGTCCGGAAGTTTGTATCGTCACATTCTGCGACGATACATCGCCGGTAAAAAAAGAAATCGTCAGCGTTAAGCGAAAATTTTTCAAACTTACCTGGTTTGTCCTTTTGCGAAAATTCAGAAGTATATTTTTTTCGCATAAATAATTTTTGTTGACATGGAAAGTTCGGTTTTCCATATTGCTATATATCTATATGGAGGTAAATGCGAGAGTTCATAAAAGTCATGAAGGCACTTTCCGAGCCGAACCGGGTAAGATGGTCAAGCTACTGCAACGTAAAGCATTGTGCGTGTGTGAAAAAAGAAGCTCTGGGTCTGGCCCAGTCTACCGTTAGCAAACACCTTAAGATACTTTCAAACCATTGCGCTCGCCGGCGGAGACTAAAGCCGACATCCCGGCCCTGGAAACCATTTCCCTGGAGCTGGAAGAAGCCGTGCTGGAGGAGTGATCATGGATGAGGACCGGCAGGATATTATCATTTACAATACCATCGACGGCAGAGCCTCGGTATCTCTTTATGCCAAAGACGGCATGGTCTGGATGAACCAGAATCAGTTGGCGGAACTTTTTGACACCTCCGTGCCCAACATCAGCATGCACATAGCTAACATACTGAAAGAAAAGGAATTAGATGAAAATTCAGTTGTTAAGCAATACTTAACAACTGCCGCCGACGGTAAAGATTATCAGGTCACCTTTTATTCCCTGGAAATGGTCCTGGCCATCGGGTTCAGGGTCCGGAGCAAACGGGGCACCCAATTCAGAATCTGGGCCAACCAGCATCTGAAAGAGTATATGGTCAAGGGGTTTGTCATGGATGACGAACGCCTGAAAAATCCCGACGGCAGACCCGACTATTTTGACGAGCTGTTGGAACGCATCCGGGATATCCGGGCGTCTGAAAAGCGCTTTTACCAGAAGGTCCGGGATCTGTTCGCCCTGAGCATCGATTACGACAAAACCGATAAAGCCACCCAGATGTTTTTTGCCGAAACCCAAAACAAGCTGCTCTATGCCGTCACCGGAAAAACCGCCGCCGAAATCATCCTGGATCGGGCCGACGCGGATAAACTCAATATGGCGCTCACCTCCTGGAAAGGCAGTGTGGTACGCAAGCAAGATATTTCCATCGCCAAAAATTATCTCAATGAAGATGAGATCGATACCTTAAATCGTCTGGTGGTGATCTTTTTGGAAACCGCCGAGCTGAGAGTCAAAAACCGTTCCGACATTACCATGAAGTTCTGGCACGAAAACGTGGACCGCATATTGACCTTCAACGAAAAACCGCTGCTCAAAGGTAAAGGAATCATCAGCAAAGCGGAAATGGAGGAAAAAGTCAAGGAAATATACCGGCTGTTTGATGCAAAGCGTAAAAAGTATGAGGCGATTCAAGCGGATCAAGAGGATCTGGCGGAACTCAAGGTGCTGGAAGAGAAGATAGAAAAGAGCAAATAATGGAACGGTATGAAAACAGTCCTAATGCTGTAGTGCTTTGTACGGACCATGTTTCTGACTATATCAATAGTTTCGGTTCCCCCATTTCAGTGCCTCCCGGATCCTTTGTCCTACGCCTGAAGGGCGTTCACATGCATCAAAACACCATTTTGTAGCTGAGCGATTTTTTGGACGTTCCAATAATCGTCGTGGAACGCAGAGAGACAAAGTGTTTGAAGAATGTCCTTGGGGTGTTGAGGGTAAAACAACAATTTTCTGCTACGACTGTCATGAGGAATTAATCCATAATCCTGTTTTCCTGCCCAAGGACATCGAAAGACTTGCAACTTTAGTAAAGGAAAGAGGGCTTGATGAAAAAAGTAAGACAGATTCAAAAGAAAAAATTGCGGGAAGAATAAAATTGCTGCATGAAATCATCCAGCGTGGCCTTGAGGAGTTGTTAGGAGAATGAATCGCCAACCAGGACTGGTGCCGACCCAAACTACCGGGCGGCACAGTTTTCGTTCGCCAAAGACCATGATTTGACAATTATCAATACAAGAGGTTATTTTAGTAAGTAAATCAATAGGAGTATATACCATGTCAAACTGCATTGAAATACTAAACCTTTCCAAAGAAGAGAAGCTTCGGGTGATGGAAGCCATATGGGAAGACCTGTCAAAAGATGATGATCAGATCGAATCTCCTGACTGGCATCTCCAAGCTATCCAGGAAACAGATCAACGCCTCAGGTCGGAACAAGAGAATATTGTCGGCTGGCACGATGCAAAAAAGGAACTCAGAAAGCGATTCGAATGAAAATGGAACTGCTTTCTTCGGCACTGGAAGATTTGTATGATGGCCGGTTGTTCTACGAGAAGCAGGGAGAAGGCGGCACGACTTTGATTTCGCACACCCTAAAGGAGAGAAGCTTGTATGCCAAAGTCAAAACAAACCCAGGATTCGCTGAAGACTACAATATGGAGAGGTTCTTACCCGCTGACCCATTGGTTCTTCTTTCCACGAAGAGATTCCAATCCAGCATCCCTCTATGTTTTATCAGCTGTGCTCCCGGAGCATTTGCTAGCGTGGCAATTTCATTGCTGCCCACGAACAACAAGAGGGATACAATTCCCCAACCAAGCGGTTCTCACAATTCCGGTCAGCGCTCGGCGCCGACCTCCATGTGAGACCTTGCGGTCGCATACCCCTTTTGCATCATGTCAATAAAACCCAAAGGGAAAGCACTCCATTTCCTCTGCCGCGTCGCTGTGGGCCTGCTTTCGTTGGTGTTGGTCTTCGGTACCGCAGTCCCTCTACTCCATAGCAACGCCTGGTGGATACGTGTCCTTGATTTTCCGCGCATACAGATCGCCGTACTGATAGGGCTGACGCTGGCAGGCTATGCGGTGCTGCGTCTTTGCGGACGATTGCGGCCATGGGAACACGCGCTTGCTGCGGTGGTCGGACTTGCACTGTTCTGGCAGCTCATTTGCATCGCTCCCTACACGGCGTTTTATCCCAGGCAAATGTCGGACAGCCGCGCCGAAGACGATTCCAACCGCATATCGCTCCTGGCCTTCAACGTGCTCTCCGACAATCGTGAAGTGGAGGCGCTGCGCGACCTCATACACGACACCAATCCCGACCTCATCCTGCTAAGCGAACCGAACCAGTGGTGGCTTGAACAGCTCGACAGCCTGGAAGACGACTATCCTTACACGCTACACCAGCCGCAGGAGAATTATTACGGAATGCTGCTTTATTCCAGGCTGGAGCTGGAAAATCCAGAGATCCGGTTTTTGATTCAGCCGCATATTCCGTCGCTTCGCTCCCAGGTGCGGCTCCGTTCGGGAACGCTCGTGACCCTCTTTGGCGTGCATCCTCGCCCTCCCGGTGCCCATGGTCCAGACGAAGAGAAAGACAGCGGCACCGAGGTAGCCGCAGGAGAGGAGGACGAAGACAGCGATCGCGTAGACTCCGTTTTGCGGGATGCCGAGTTGCTGCTGGTTGCCACAGAGGTAAAAAAACTTGGGGAC
>JAABTQ010000027.1 GCA_011389745.1 Desulfobacteraceae bacterium
TGATGGTGACAAAGAGATATTCATTATCACCAATTTACGAAAAAAGCAGCGGATGCACAAAAAAAATATCGGAACTATATCGTGATCGCTGGACAATAGAGACAGCATTTCAGAATCTTGCAACAGATTTGAATTCCGAAATTAATACCCTGGGATATCCCCGGGCTGCTCTGTTCGAGTTTTGTGTCGCCCTGATCTCATAAATCGTGGTATCGGTCATCAAGGCAGTACTTAGCAGTTCACGGCACCGATATCATAGAAAATACATTGTCCGGCTATTATGTTGCTGATGAAATTTCGGGCATCTACCGGGGAATGATGATTGCCATTGCTGATGAACAATGGATCGTTTTTCAGCAAATGACAATATCTGAGCTGGTGACAATACTTCAACAACTTGCGGGAAATGTGAAATTGTCCAAATTTCGCAAGCACCCCAGAGGCCCGATAAAACCGCAACCGAAGCGAAAAAAAAAGCCCACACGTGTCTACAGCCAGATTACTTGCTGAAAGAAAGAAAAAAAGTACTACCTTGAAAGGGATGTTTATACAGACTTAGCCGGTGAAGGCATATTGGATCCTTTGGTGAAGTATTAGGGGAGAAGAAACATTTATATCGCTTTGGATAGGACAGTAAAAAATGGAAACTTATGATATAGAAAGCAAGATAAATTCTTTACCGGATGAATTAAAAAATGAAGTTGTTGATTTTATCGACTTTTTAATAATGAAGAAGAAACGAGGATTTAATCGAAATTCTTCCTAAAATCCCACCATCGATATTAAAATGTAGAAAATAATGTATACAACCAATTTAAAAATAAACCATGACAAAGCATATCATTATTTTTGGTAGTTTAAACAAGTCTCAAGAGTATAGTCGAAGTTTTATTCTTTGCAAAGCATTTGAAGATTTAGGATGCAGACTTACCTATTGTACGGTAAGTTCCGGATTTACGCGATCTGGAATGAGTCCTATGCATAAAATTATTAGAACATTTCTTAATGCGCCGTTGCGATGGGTTCGTTTGATTTTTAAATATCTTTTGCTTCCTGATTACGACCTGATTTATGTTCCTTATCCTTCCCATTCAGATGCATGGATAGCTTGTATATTGGCTAAAATAAAACAGAGTCCTTTAGCAGTAGATGCCTTTTTCGGGTTGTATGACACCATTGTAAGAGATCGAAAAATATTTGCTCCGACAAGTTTACCGGCAAAGCTGATTTGGCATTATGAAAATCAACTGCTTAAAGCTGCTGATTGTGTGCTTATGGACACTCAGGAACATGTCATTATGATAGAAAATGATTATAAAATACCGGAGTACCGGTTAAAGGCAATTCCTGTTGGGATAGATGAGTTTTTATGGAGTCCTTCGGACATTCCTTCTGACGAACCATTTAAAGTCATTTTTTGGAGCACCTTTATTCCTCTTCATGGTTCTGAAGTAGTAGCCCATGCTGCAAAATTGCTTGAAACACAATGCCCGGAAATTCGATTTTTAGTGATCGGAAAAGGACAGGAAGGAAAAAAGTTTAAACAGACAATTGAAAACTTAAAACCTAAAAATCTGCAATGGATTGAAGCTTTTATACCTTTGCAGCAAATTCAAAAATATGTTCAACAATCTCACTGCTGCCTGGGTATATTCGGAACACAGGAAAAAACTCAAAGAGTGATTCCATACAAAGCTTATCAGACATTAGCCTCTTGCAGGCCCTTGATTACCGCACGCACAAGAGCCAGCGATGCTTTGTTTGATAATGGCATTAATGCAATTCTCGTCAATCCTGGTGATCCGTTTGATCTATCGATGGCAATTCAACATCTGGCAACGGATCGGGCTCTGACAATGTCCATTGGGAAAAATGGACGTCATTTATATGAAACCCGACTGTCTAATAGTTTTATCAGAGCCCAGCTTGGAAAAGTTTTAGAATCTGTGGTCAGATGAAAATCAAAAGGCTAAAGGGATTCATTCAAATTTTGCTACTGATGATTTTATTGTATTTTGTCGGCAAAGCAATTATTAAGCAGATCAGTAACATACACTGGGAAACATTAAAGGTTAACTATGTATTTCTGCTATTGGCACTTTTATCTGATATTATCACAAGGGTTTTCGGGGGAATTCTGTACAGTTCTCTTCTAACGCGACTGAATTCTTTCTTACCATATCGCATTGCCATGTCCATCAGTTGGTTGTCCCTTTTAGGAAAATATATTCCGGGCAAGATAGCAATTTTGGGAAGTGCTATGTATTTGTTATCTCTGTATAAAGTAAGACCTGAAATCGCAGCTATCGTGCCGGTTATGGCAAATGGATTGGTTGCTATTGTTTGTCTGTTTCTCTCCCTTCCCTTGCTTTTTTCCCAACAAGGAGGCAAAATCATTCCTTTCCCTCATTTCTGGTTTTTTCTGCTTCTCTTTATTGGAATTTTAACGATCCTTCCCAAAAATATATTAAGATTAACCAACTGGTTACTCAATCTTATTAGAAGACAATCTATACAAACGAATCTAAGATTGAAGCAGATGGTAATTCCTTTTGGTATAGTTCTTTTTCAGTGTCTATTTACAGGATTAACAACATGGTTAATGATGAGAGCGTTGACTACTGTTAGTGTTTCTGCAATTCCTATGGTTATTTCCATCAGCGTGTTGGCAGGAACATTGGGGTTTTTAGCCTTTTTCAGCCCCGCCGGATTAGGTGTCAGAGAAGGAGTATATTTGTTATTGTTAAGCCCATTTATCGGTTCGGAAATGGCTGTTTTGACAGCTGTGTGTCTTCGTCTTCTGCAAACTCTAATTGATTTGGTAATGGGTATAGCTGGATCGGGATTATTGCGTTTATCCACACACGAGGAGATAAAAAATGTCTGATGAATGGATACCGATGCCAAGGTATAAACTGCGCAAGAACTTAATTAAGGCAATATTAAAACGAGAAACACTCAAAAACAAGTCCTGTCTTGAAATTGGATATGGGTCAGGAGACATGTTATTGATGTATGCTCGGATGGGACTTCGTGCAGATGGTTATGATTTTTCTTCCATGGCCTATAAAAGTGCAAAAAGAAGAATAATCGAAAACATTAAACTTTTTGAACAAAAGGACAAAATTGAAACAAAAGCTTATGATTATTTGATGGCATTTGAAGTCCTGGAGCATATCAAAGATGATGTAATGGCTTTAAAGGAGTTCGGTAGCTATTTGAAGGAAAATGGGAAAATGATTTTATCCGTCCCTGCCCATAAGTCAAAATGGGGAGCTAATGATATTTGTGCTGGTCATTTCCGCAGATACGAAAAAGATGAATTGAAAGAAAAATTAAAGACGGCTGACTTTAACCCTATATTTTTGTGGAATTATGGGTATCCTCTATGTCTTGTTCTTGATCCGATGCTTAACAATAGTCGTTCGTTGGATATAGAAACAAAAAAAGAAATAAAAAAAGAAGAACTATCAAAAGAAAGCGGTGTCAAGCGCAAAAAAACTTTGCTGAATCAGATTGTTTCGAGCGATATTTTGCTTTTTCCTTTTTATATACTCCAAAAAATCTTTTTAAACTCTGATTTAGGTTCCGGATATATCATTTTTGCAGAGAAATTATAGTAATCTTTCTTCCTGACAGTTACAAAGGATCGCATTAAAGTCACCCATTTTTTTCTCAAAAATGCGATATCTGGTTTTTGCCGACCTATGCTATGGATTTCCTTTTATTCCCGATTTTTCATTTTGCGCCCGTTTTTTTTCAAGGTATAGAATCCTTTCCTGGGTGATCCGTATTCGGTCGAACATGTCGGCCAGCAGGCCAGTGACCAGAAATAGAAAACTGAACAACAGCAAAAAACCGGAACTGAAACCCGCCCATAAATGCCCCGTAAACTTTCCGGTTTGAATATAGTGAAGAAAAAAGAAAGCGCCCAGGAAAAAAGATAACAAAAATAATATGGCAGAAATGATTCCGAAAAATTTCAGAGGCTTGTAATCCCTGAGGGTTCGGAATATGATTTTGGCGGAATTGAAGGCGTATTTGAACACACTTCCGGCAACTTTTGACTTGCCGTGCTCCCTTTCTCCGCGAACATTCAAGGGCACTTCAATTATTTTGAGGTTTTTGAATGCCAGATCCAGAAAAGTTTCCTGGGTGTAGGTAAACTTTCCCAATAAATTGAGGTGCAGAAGCGTTTCATTGGAATAAGCCCGGAAACCGCAGGAAACGTCATAAAATTTCTGTCCGGCAAGCATGCTTATCAGGCCTGACATACGCCGGTTCCCCCATTTTTTGATCCATGGCATGGTTGGAACAAGCTCGGTATTCTTGAACCGGGATGCTGTGACAAAATCAGCACACCCTCCCAGGATCGGTTCCAGAAGCTTTGGAATGTCATTCGCGTCGAATTGACCGTCGCCGTCCATGTTGACCACTACATCAGCTCCCATGTTAAGTGCCTGCTGAATGCCGGTCTGAAAGGCTGCCCCAACCCCCATGTTTTGGGTATGAGACACAATATTTGCGCCGTATTTTTTGGATTCGAAAACGCTATTGTCGGTGGAACCGTCATTAATGACCAGAATATCGATAGTGTCAATTCCAGGAATGGTTTCGGGAATGGAAGAAATTACTTTTCCAATGGTTTTTTCCTCGTTAAAACAGGGAATGATGACCACCAGGTGTTTTTTGCTATTGGATTGGTATGAACCGAAATTGTCAATCGCCATGATTGTTAGAATTGCTGATATCGTTCAATATTAATGTAATGTACCGGCGTGATGAGCCGGAGATTTTTCAATCGCCGAGGTGTCGGGCAGGATTTCGGCGCATATTATCTTTACAGGCTTTGGGCTGCTGAGGGTTGCTCCCTCAGAATGACACATAACAGCAGGGTTGCCTGAAAATTTTAATACTTACCGTTCATTATCCCTGACACGTTGCATTTCATCCTTCGCCGGAATGACGGAACTTGTTACTTGTAAGCCTCCCACTCGGCATGCCGAGCCCAAACCAATAAGTAACTGCTCCCCCCTTTGAAAAAGGGGGGCCGGGGGGATTTGACAAGCTGAGGTCGTTTTAAAATCCCCCTAAATCCCCCTTTTTCAAAGGGGGGACTTGTGGGAAGTTACTTAGAATCACTAATCATTGATAAAATCTCTCAATAAGTCAACCTATAATTTATGGCGGTCAATTTAACCCCGATGATGCTTTGGAATTCACTCAACGTAATAGGATATGCCGTTAAATAGTAGTCATTCATTGATTCAATGCCTCAAAAATACGGCGGTTTGAAATATATTAGAACCATGATTGAGGCAAACCCGGATAAAATTCGCCTGGTTCATTATCATTTTCCCATGGATCACCAATTCAATCCCATCGTACCGGAACCTTTTCACGTGGGCTCGGGATTACTGGCCATGCTGGCCATTCATGCATCCGACCATGACAAATTCTGGGAAGCCAACGATATTTTTTTGTCAATCAATCTGGAAACAGGAAAATTGAATATCGCGGAAATCGCATCATTATTGGATCTGGATGAAAAGGCGATGCTTGATTCCCTGAATGACCACACCATTCTGACCCGTCTGAGAGAAGATATTATCAAGGGTTAAAACTGGGCATTACCGGAACACCCGGATTTATTATCGACGGCATCTTGCACCAGGGGCAGATTCCGCCGGATGTTTTGAAACGGTTTATCAGGTAAGAAGCGTCCCACCCGGCTGCGCCGGGCCCAAACCGGCAAGTAACTGATACTCACTTTGAAAAATATGCTTGCAGCTGCTCCCCCATTTGAAAAGCCGGCAAATAACTGCTCCCCCCTTTGAAAAAGGGGGGCCGGGGGGGATTTGACAAACTGAGGCCAATTTAAAAATCCCCCTAAATCCCCCTTTTTCAAAGGGGGACTTGTGAGGAGTTACTTGTAAGAAGAAGCTCTGATCATTGATAAAATTCCTCAATAAATCAACCCAATAATTTATGCCGGTCAATTTAAATTAACCAATGGCTTTTGAACAGTCTACAAAAATGGATTGACAATGGTTAAAAATTCGATTTTCTGCTGGTGTTGAAGATCTTCCGAATACAGCATTGTGCATTCAGCATGAAGTGCTGCTGAGACAATCAATGAATCATAAAATCCAAATTTCCATCTCTCTGTAAGCTCTAGTGCTTTGTAAAACAGGTTGATCCCCCCATAAACTTCACACAGAGGCACCAGGACCATAAAATTCGTCCCGGGAAAAGGTTTTGTTCGCTTTGGCGTAATTTAAATTTTCCATCAGGTTGTCATATTCCCCGGAGCTTATCTGAGACTTCACGTACTGGTGCAACCATTCTCTGAATCTGGCATTTAAGGTGGAATTTTCCATTTGTGCCAAATTTCTGGCATTTTGAATAAGTTCTTCGTCAGCACTTAAGGTAATATTTTTGATCATCATCGCACCTTCATTTTGGTCGTATTATCCCGATGTTGCATTGGAATTCACTCTGTATAATTGGATATACTTAAGAGATTTTTGGTTAAGCGGCAGGATGCTACAAGTGATTTCTCAAAAAAGAGGCTATATGACGTTTCCTTCCAGAAGCCTGCGGATTTTATCCTGACTGTCTTTTGAACAGCTTTCCATTTCGTGATAACATTTTGAGCAAAAATATACGAAATCTTTGACAAAATGAACTTTACCAAAAGGAATTTTTTCCTCGCAAATACTGCAGTTAAACTCGGGACCCATTGCACACCGGGTTTTATTAATGTGCCGAACCCCAACTCCCCAAGCTTTTCCTCTATTGATTTCCTTGCACCAGAGAACCTTGGATCGGTAAAAATCGTAAACTTGAATCTCTTTGAAGTTTTTGGGCAACTTTTTTTCCAGCCGGATACATACATCCGAATGAGGTTTTACCTCATGGCGAGATTCGAAATACATGCCACCTTCGCTGATGTTTCGCATGTGCGCAGGCAACAATTTTTCCGTATTTTGTTTTACAAACCTGATCGGTGTTTCCACATGATAACGGGGGTGCATACGTGGAATATAATGAGATTGATACATTTTTGCCTCCTTCCATAACCCAAAATAAGCAATTAGATATAAGGTTTTAGCGATTAGCTTAATATTTTTAAAATGTTATAGAATGTCTATCTTAACCGGCCAAATGGAAGGCCTTTTAGTCCAATATTTGCCATTTTCTTGCTAAAACCTGATAGCTAAATGCTAATCGCTCCCTTTTAAATTATGAGTGAGTATCTTTTGGATGCCAAAATGCGGGAAATTGTCAATCAGGGTAATCCCTTATTAAAGATGGGTTCTTTGTGTATCCGGATTTTGGTTTTTTGGGTTATTCGAAACTTTCCAAAAACGGTTGAAACAAATAGCGAATTTCGTCTAAACATTCATCGATATCGATGAGTGCGAATTTTGCATATACGTCCAACAATATCAGGGCATTCACAGCGGAATCGGTCTGAACGGCGGTTCTGAGCCGTTTAAGCATGGCATGGTTAACCGTTTGTATCTCTTGGTATACTTTTAAGAGACCGTCCAATTCCACACCCGATGGATGGCCGTCATTTTTCAGAAAGTATTGATTCAAAAGAAAAGTTGCAGCGGCTCGAAACAGGGTTTCTTCGTGACTCGCCAAAGGCAGATGAAACCGTCCCATGGGAATAAAAAACCGGGTGGCCGGGCACCCGCAGGTTGCAATCAATAATCCCATCAGAGAACTGATTCCCCTTGCCACAGTGGTATCCTGAATAATAGTCCTGTCGTTGGTTACTACCTCAAGATGCACAGGTTCATATGACACTACATTACCAAACGTATGGATCAGGGGTAAAAGAATAGCAGCCTGGGGACAGTATGGAGTTTTATCCGATTTCAGACTGCAGTTGTCGCATTGATGAAATCCCAACTTAATCCATTCAGGGGGATTCTCGATGGGTTTTTGTATAAGCTCAAAAGGGTTGTCATTAAAACAATAATGAAAAATTTCTTTTTTGCCATCCGGAAAAGTGAAAACATACTCGACCTGATAGGCGCACATATAATCTCTCCTGTTATTATTTTTATTCAAAATTCATTTTGAACTATATCAAAGATTTTTAAAATATGCGCTCTGTTTTTCATATTTTTAAAATATTATTCAGGCACAAAATGACAGGTAAAGTGCCTTAAAAATTCCGGCTGGTATGAAATCCGGTATCCTCGGATATCTTTTCTGTTTTTCCAAACTTCCTCGATAACCTCCAGCACATAATCAAAGTGACTCTGGGTGTAAACACGACGGGGAAATGCCAGCCTCACCAATTCGAGGGGAGCTGGTATTTCCCGTCCATTTTTATCTGTTTTGCCGAACATGACACTTCCAAGTTCCACGGACCGAATTCCGCCTTCGATATACAAGGAATTCACCAAACCTATTCCGGGATATCGGTCTGTCGAAATATGAGGCAGAAAAGCCAGGGCATCCAGAAATACGGCATGGCCTCCCACAGGTTTAACAAAAGGAATCTGAAGGGATTCTAATTTTTTACCCATATAACGGACCGTGGCATGGCGATAAACCTGATAGTCATACTCCAGAGCTTCCATCAAACCCACGGCGATAGCTTCAAGATCTCTTCCAGCCAAACCGCCATACGTCGGGAATCCCTCCCTGAGAATCAGCAGGTTTCTGAACTTTTCGGCCCATCGGTCGTCGTTGCAGGCAAGAAAACCTCCGATATTGACAAGGCCGTCTTTTTTACAGCTCATGGTTGCCGCATCAGCAAATGAAAATATTTCCCCGGCAATATCGAGCAGCGGCATATTTTCGTAAGACGGTTCCCTTTCACGGATAAAAAAGGCATTCTCAGCAAAACGGCAGGCATCGATAATGAGTGGGATGTCATGTTTATTGAGAATTTCTTTTACCGCTTTAATATTTTCAAGGGATACGGGTTGGCCTCCTCCGGTATTATTGGTGATAGTGATCATCGCAAAAGGAATCCGTTGGGAACCATTATCCCTGATACATATTTCGAGCTTTTTCAGATCCATGTTTCCCTTGAAGGGGAGACTTTCCTGGGTCCGGTAGCATTCCTGACACAATAAGTCCACCGCATTGGCCCCCACAAATTCAATATTGGCCCGTGTGGTATCAAAATGGCTGTTGTTGGGAACAACGTCACCTTTTTTAAGCAGCGCCTGAGCAAGAATACCCTCAGCAGCTCTTCCCTGATGAGTCGGGAAAATATGCTTAAATCCGGTAATGCTTTTAACTGTTTTCTCAAATTTTTTCCATGAACGGCTTCCAGCGTAACTTTCATCGCCGAGCATCAGAGCCGCCCACTGATTTGAAGACATGGCTCCGGTTCCGCTATCGGTAAGCAGATCGATAATGCAATCTTCAGCATCCAGATAAAAAACATTGTACCTGGCTTTTTCAAGTCTCTCTATCCTTTGCTCACGGGTGGTAAGCCGGATTGGCTCGGTCATTTTAATCCGGAATGGTTCAATGATTGTGTTCATAGTAACTCCTGCTTGTGTTTGTATGGATCGTCATTTGAGAGGGCCGACATCCTTCCTTATCAATTCGTTCCGGTATCCCTGGGCGACAGACAGTGTTCAGTGTTCAGTGTTCAGTGTTCAGTGTTGAGTGTTCAGTGTTCAGTGTTCAGGTTTCAGGCAAAATCTGAAAAACACCAGCGTCATCAATCCGAAGCACTGAAAACCGGCACCCGAAATATTCTTTTGATAATATTCGGTTCCCATTTAAATAAAAAATTGCTAAATATTCAAGAATTCATTAACAATTCTAATTTTTCCAATATTTAAAAAAAAAGATACCTGATAATTATGATAATAACGAGAGTTAAAAAGTTGATTTTTGATTCCGCCGGCCTTTCATTGTTTAGTTCCGGTTCATGTGAAAAAAAATACCTGCCCATAAGGCCTGGGAAAAAATGGGTTAAAGCACTGGTGGTAAAGATTATATTCATTGTGCTGGGAAGGGCATTTCAATCCGGGTCCAGGCATGATTTAGAAATCCAAAGGGAAATTGCTGTCTGGCCTGAAAATTTCGTAATTATCATGAATGTTTTTCCCGAAGGTCCCCGAATGGTTCTTGAAAAAATTCATGATAATTTAATATATCAAGGGAATAAATTTATCAGGAGCGACCTGGTGATCAATTTCAAAAATATGGAATGCGCTTTTATGGTGCTGACGCCGCAAATAGGTCCTGTGCAGGCATTTGCCGAAAAGCGGATGACGGTTGCCGGAGATTTGGCCGATGCCATGATTTTCACACGATGTTTAAACATCATGATCGCATACCTTTACCCTAAGTTTATTTGCAAACGATTGCTGAAACGGGTGCCGGCAATGACCGCAAAAAAACAGCTTAATCGCGTTATTATTTACATGGCTGGAATACCTTTCGGACTCTGAGTGCATTGAACATATTAATTAGTGCCTGAACGAAAACAATTATAGTACGAAAATACAGGCGGTTATGCGTTTATTTTCGATTGAGGATTTATAAAAACATGGCGATCTTAATATTCCATGAGTAAAAAACAAGCGTATAAAAAAATTGTTTTGTACGCTTTGTTTGTAGACTGAAAATGACCTAAATCAGGGCGGTTAATGCATCGGATTTTGGGAGGGTTTTATACGCACTACTCCCCCACCCGAAACTTGACAATCCGTTACAATCCGCTATAATTTAATAAATTCAGAAAATAATAAATTCTTAATTTATAAAAATGCCTAAATATTTAAAAATCAAGGAGCCGGAAATGGGACTGATGAAAATAAGAAAAAATTATCAAATCACAATCCCCCGTAATCTCCGGGACAGGTTCAACCTTGCCGAGGGCGATTATGTGGAAGTGGAAACTAACAATGGAACTATCGTGCTAAGGCCTGTAAAGGTGATCCAACCCGACCAGGAATATTTCTACACCAAAGAGTGGCAGGAAAAGGAAGCCGAGGTTGACGAGGAGGTTCGCCGTGGAGATGTTGTCGGCCCCTTTGACAACGCTCAGGACGCTATCAAAGCTTTAAAGACCGTAAAAATATGAAGCTGGCTTTTTCCAAGAGATTCGTCAAAGATTACCGCCGGCTTCCAGCCTCCATTCAAAAAGCAGCCGACAAACAATTGAAGCGGCTGCTTTCTGATTTTCACCATCCTTCTTTAAATACCAAAAAAATGCAGGACCCGAGAGACATTTGGGAAGGCAGAATCACCAAAGGCTATCGCTTCACTTTTCAGATCTATGACGACCTTTATTTCCTCAGAAGAATCGGGACGCATGATTTGTTAAAAAGCCATAACAAAAAATGAACCAACCAAAATCCGTGGCCATCTATGCCCGGGTCAGCACGGACAAACAAAAAGTCGAAATTTTGGCGGTGGGAGTCAAGCGGTCTTTCCCAGGTTGAGTTTTGTCATCAAAACGGGCTGATACCCCATCGGATTCATTACTGGAAGCGGCGGATCAGAAAAAGGGATCAGACGGTCCCTTTTGTGGAGCTTGGAGGTTTGCCCAACCTGATCAGGGCTGTGTTACCAATACGGTTCTTTGATTGCGAAGCGTTAATCGCCTTGGTGGTCTGGATTCAAGAAAAAAACCACCGGGACTATCTTTCCCATAGAAAGCTTAGGAACTCTCAAATTGGGTAAATATCGTTGTAGGGTTATTCAGCTACATAGAATTTAACCCGCCATGACTGGTACCAAACCGACAAGTAACTGCGCCCTCTTTGAAAAAGGGGGGCCGGGGGGATTTGACAAGCTGATGCCGTTTTAAAAATCCCCCCTTTTTCAAAGGGGGACTTGTGGGAAGTTACTAAGAAGAAGAAGGAGTAAACCATGTTGCCCGCATATTATGAATTTTTCAGCCCGGTTAAAATTATTTCCGGAAACAAGGCTCTTGACAACCTGCCTTTTGAACTTGACCGACTGGGTGTCCGACGTCCGTTGATTATTACCGATGCCGGCGTGATCAATGCCGGCCTGATTCGATATGTTAAAAGTGCTTTTGACAGTTCGAATATGATCATCGGTGCAATTTTCGATGATGTTCCACCAGATTCTTCCACGGATGTGGTCCATCGGGCAGTGGAAGTTTTCAGGCATAACCGTTGTGATTCACTCGTGGCTGTCGGCGGTGGTTCTCCCATGGATACGGCCAAAGCCGCAAATATTGTCGTATCTGAAAATTCAGATGATTTAATGAAATACGAAGGCGCCGATCGTCTAAAATCTCCTGTGAAGCCTTTGATCGTTGTTCCCACAACGGCAGGCACCGGATCGGAAGTCACTTTTGTAGCCGTAATCAAAAACATGCAAAAAAAAGTCAAAATGAGTTTTGCATCCCATCTGCTGTATCCAAAAGTGGCTATTTTAGACCCGAGAATGACTGTAACCATGCCGCCGTTTATTACCGCCGCCACCGGCATGGATGCCCTCACCCATGCAATGGAGGCCTGCACCTGTATTCAGAAAAACCCAATCAGCGATGCCTATGCCTTTGCCGCAATTCAATTGATTGGAAAAAGCCTGATTAATGCCGTCAAAGATGGAAAAAACATTGAAGCACGTATGGCTATGGCCAATGCTTCCACAATGGCCGGAATAGCTTTTTCAAACTCTATGGTCGGTATGGTGCATTCCCTGGGCCATGCAGCGGGAGCATTGTGCAGTCTTCCCCACGGTGTGGCCATGTCGATTTTTCTTCCTTTCGGCCTGGAATATAATTTAAACAAAACCAGATCCTTTGTCAGTGAATTGCTTCTGCCTTTCGGGGGCCAGGAAGAATTTGTCAGGACAGATAAGAACAGGCGGGCGGAAAGGACCATCGCACTGGTCAGAAAATTTCAGCAAAAGCTTTATGAACTTTGCGGACTTCCAAGATCACTCAGGGAAGCCGGGGTTTCCGAAACAATGCTGGAACCTGTTGCCGGACACGCGCTAAACGACGGCTCTCTTATATTTAATCCGGAAGAGCTTGATTATAATGATGCTCTGGCGGTCCTGAAAAAGGCCTATCATCAGTAGTACTTGATCGGAAACTCCCTTTATGATAAAACCCTCCATTATCCAAACAAATATGCACTCCAAGATTTACGAAAGATGTTTATGAAGACATTGATTCAGTTAAACCTTTTTATTTTTAAGCGTCCCACCCGGCTGCGCCGGGTCCAAACTGCCAAACAACTGCTCCCCCCTTTGAAAAAGGGGGGCCGGGGGGGATTTGGCAAGCTGATGCCGCTTTAAAAATCCCCCTAAATCCCCCTTTTTCAAAGGGGGACTTGTGGGAAGTTACTTGAAAGGATGCTTATGATTCGTCATGAATTTATTGCTGGTTGTGAAGACAGTCTTCTTCTGATAATCGATTTTCAAGCGGGGATGCTCAAGGCTATAAATTCCTGGGAAAAGGTTGCCGGTAAAGTGAACCAGCTTATACGGGCCGCCAATATCCTCGGCATTCCGATCCTTTTGACAGAACAGTACAAAAAGGGTCTCGGTGAAACCCACCCCGAAATACTCAGGGAAATCAAATCTCCCGTGTTATGTCAAAAGGAGCACTTTAGTGCCTGTATGGAGCCTGATTTTCTTTCTGCTATTCATTCTTTCCGGCGCAATAAGATCATAGTGGTCGGGATGGAAACCCATGTATGTGTCCTTCAGACTTGTCTGGATCTTATCAAAGCAGGCTTTCAGATACACCTGGTAGCTGATGCCGTAGCATCCCGCGTAAAAGAAAACCGCGATATTGCCATAGATCTTTTGCGACAGGCCGGAGCCGTTGTAAGCTCTACAGAAATTATCATCTTTCAATGGGCATACCGTGCAAACACCGAAAACTTTCGAAAAATCCTTCCTGTTGTCAGATAGGGAAAGCGACCCCTGTCACAGAAAAATGGGTGAAAATTCACCATCCGGCTGCGGCCTGGTAAGTCTGTGAACCGCACCGTGCTGACCCGCATGCGGGGTGGTTGTGGGGACTGGAGCAGAAAATCCCCCGGTTACCCGATTCGGTGATTTCTTTTACCGTCTGATTAACAAGCCAAGATGTTCTTCCATCGGGTCAAAATCCCGATCATTATGAATTAGCTGATAACCATTCTCGATACAGAAGGTCGCGATGATCATGTCGATTGTCTTTCGGATTGTTATTCCTCTTTTTCTCAATAGTCTGAAATTCATCGATGCCTGAATCGCTATTTCTCTTCCGACAAAATCATGGTACTCCAGACTATCCATGATTTTTTTTGCATCCAGATAATCTTTCTCTTCACGAAACCCCTGGAGGAATTCCGCAATTATTATATCCCCTGTAATAAGACGGTTATGAAGAAGCTCATAATCAAGAGCATTTGTGTGAGGGGCATCAATACCTCGCACATAATCTATCCATGCGGAAGTATCAGCAATGATCATTTGTCAGTTCTCATTGCATCCAGGTCTCCTTCCCATTTAAGTTTTCCCCGGTACTTTCGAATGTTTGCCTGATTTCTGAGGGTAATGAGTAGTCTCAGTGCTACTTCAACAGTCTCTTTTTTGGTTTTGAGTCCCGAGACTTCAAGTGCTTTATTCATTAATTCATCATCTATGACAATGTTTGTTCTCATTGTTATCTCCTTATGTGTATAATATCTTGCTATTATACACATTATTGGAGTGCTATCAACTATATTTTTAATTCCCTCGCGCCGAAGGCATCTTTTTTAAAATCAACACGTGTTGTTGATCCGGGAAAAAAACATATCTGCTTCGTGCTAAAGAACCTGAAATTATGAAACGGCTATAAAATTTTGGAAAATTTTTTTTCCAAAGACCTGCCGATAATAGATTCCTCCTGGAAAGATTCCCGCCTGGTGAGAATTTCGAAAACCCGATTGTAACGGTCCTGGATATCCATCCGGTCCTTTTCGCCAAATACATTCTCCTTACAGGCTCGAAGGATCATTTCAGCGTGATGCAGTAAAACTTTACGATGTTCATCCCGGCGAACCTGATGGGCAATAGAACCGATAGACTCCAGGAGTCGGAGGGAAACAGCCGGAACAGTATCCGCATTTTGCCGGATCTGGTTGAATGCTGCATCTACCACACCGGAAAAAGTTAAGGGCTTGGTGATAACCCGGATTTTTCCATCCTGGTCATAATAAAAAGGATCGTGCATTTTTTTTCCAGCCAATTTCGAGAGTGCCTCTCCGAGCCAATCAATACAGGTAATTGCCGTAAAGGGATCATTGATTCCCGTTGACAAAGCGCGCACTGCGATCTCCACCAGAAGATGGATAGGATATTCGATATCCTGCTCCGCCGTCCTTTCCGAACCTATCACAAAAGCACTTTTAAGCTTTTTTCCAAGTTTTTCATCAAGCCTGTTTTTCGGCCACATCCATAAAAGGGGATTTCTTCCGGTGATGAAATCTCCGGGGCGATGGTCTACCCGGATTAAAATATCTTTTTTAACAGCGATGTCCAACAGTTCATCGATATCATATGCCACCAAATATCCACCCTTTTCCAAGGCAACACTGCTGATTTCCCGATAATATTTTTCGGAAATGTAGCCCTGTTCTTCAACTATATCTTCAAGGGAACGATCGTTTTTTGATCGATCGCTTCCGTATTCTTCCGGAAAAATCCTTTCAATAGATTCTTCCAGCTCAACGCTAACTCTTGCAATTATGTTGTTGGCCCGAATGGAGGTGGAAATGCTGTGGATAAAATAAATCAGAACACACAGACTTGCCATGCTCAGAAGGATGCCGATCGTCACCGAAATATAAGGAACGAAATAAGTATCTCCTATATCGCGGATATTCTGGAGTGCAATTATGCAGAATACAAAAGTGGCAATGAAGGTGCCCATAACCATCTGGTTTATTCTTTGATCTATAAAGTTTCTGATCAGCCGGGGACCAAACTGCGAAGAAGCAAGGGAAAGGACCACAATGGTAATGGAAAAAACAACACCTGCAACCGTGATCATGGAACCTGCAATGGTTGACAATATTGTTCGGGCACCATCAGGTCCACCAGTATAAAGCCACCATCCCCGAATACTTACAGATTTCAGGTAAAGCTTGTCGATGGTCAGGGTGGAGATGGAAAGAATGATAGCCCCAATGGTCATCAATGCAGGCACAAACCAGAAACTCGATCGAACCCGGTTCCATAACAATTTAATGTATTGGATTTTCATAATATTTTTATTGGTGATCCCACCGGGAATCGAACCCGGGTTTCCGGCGTGAGAGGCCGGCGTCCTAGACCGCTAGACGATGGGACCAAGCCTTTCAAAATTAATAGGCTCCCACCTATAGAGTAATTTCCCGGGGATGTCAATTATTATTTACCCCGATGTTGCATTGTACAAAGAGCGGTTATCAGGAACTTGGCCCTTTAAAAATGGCCGGATTGAAGCAAAAATGCTTATTGTTTGCAACATCGGGGTTTATTTCAATGCCGGCCGCTCAGGTTTCTTTCCCCGTCTGAAACCTATTGTAAAATAGATAACCGGGCCAATAAAGGGAGTCAGCGCGATGAAGCCCCACAGGGCTTTTTTACCCATACTTCCAAAGTCTTTCAAGGCGATGTCCAGAATGGCGAGGAATGTGAGTAGAAAAAAGACAACTCCGGTTCCGACAACAACTATTGTAAAGGTGTCCATGCTTTCCTATAACCCCTGTTTCCCCAATAGATCCTTGATCGTCAAAATGGTGTTGACGTAATAACTGCTTCTGTTATAGGCAAATACGGCTTTTTCAGCCTTCTCCCGGCTGACCCCGGGTTTCCATCCGAAAGTTTTCAGATAGTTAGCCACACTAGCGATTGCATCCGCATGGTCGAACAGATCGATTCTGCCGTCACCGTTTCCATCTTTGGCATAGGCCAAAATGCTTGTGGGCAGAAACTGGGCGATACCTAGAGCCCCTGCATAAGATCCTGAAATAGCTAATGGATCCATATTTTCCCGTTCCGTGTATTGGAGAAAGGCCTTGAGTTGATCGTATGCCCAGTTCCATCTTCTGTCGGCTTGCTTTTCGAACGTTTCCCGCGGAAGGCGATTGGGGTTTGTGATGTTTTGAAACAGTGTTTCGCGTCGGTCCGGATCTTTTAATGACGCCATGGTGGCAAGAGTATTTAAAATGGGGCTTGATCCCGTAACGGTTCCCAGGCGGGTTTCCACGAGTAAAATCGCTGTAATGACATTTTTGTCCACCCCATAAGTTTTTTCCGCCGTGGTCAGCTTATCATGATGTTTCCTGACATAATCCCGAGCCTTTCTGATGGATTCTTCGGTGGTAAACTGATCATAATTGAGCCTGGCTTCGCTATGGACAAAAAAGAGTGAAACACTCCTGAATGCGGGTTCTATCCTCGGGTCACCAAATAGCCGCTCTATTTTGGATGGATCAAAACCGTCCCGGATCAAAAGGCTTTTTACCGGGGCAAAAGGGGATTCCGGCACGGATGCTGAAACCGGAGAAACAGACACTGTGCAAAAAATAATCACAGTGATCCAGGTTGCGAAAAATATTGGAAATCTAATGAATTTACCTTGAATGTTTCGCACTTTTTCCTTCCCTTGATGTTTTTATAGTTGTATTTTTATCCAAAAAACTTATATTTTCAGGGTCTTGGTTGTTAAAGATTATCATCTGAGACTTCAGACTTTATATGATAAAAAGACCCAACGCAAGAATAAACGTATCAGAAACGGGGCTGTTTGCTCAAGTATACCGGTCTGAAAATGTTTTTAGAATAATCCATGTCTTGATACGATACATGAAAAACGGTACAGTGCTTCAAAATTGTATTGTGAAGCCCTTGATGGAATTAAAAAGATCAAATAAGGTTTAAATGAAAAAAAACGCAGGCACTGTTTTCGTGTGCCAGGAATGCGGGTATCAGGCGCCCAAGTGGATGGGCAAATGTCCTGACTGCGGAAAATGGGATACGCTGGTTGAACAGGTTGCTGAAAAAAGCAGGCAGGGAAGGGCAACGGACCGATTTTCCCTGATTCAAAATGATCCTGTGCCTATGAATTCGATTCAGCTCGATGATGACAACCGTATGCTCACCGGAATTAACGAATTTGACAGGGTTCTGGGCGGAGGGCTGGTTTACGGATCTCTGGTGCTGATCGGCGGTGATCCGGGTATCGGAAAATCCACGCTGATGCTCCAGGCTTTAAACGGTCTTGCCCTGTCAAAATATCGGGTACTTTATGTTTCCGGAGAGGAATCCGTCAACCAGATCAGCCTGAGGAGCAAACGGCTCGGAACCAGTTCATCAGAGCTTTATGTGGTTTCCGAAGTGGAACTGGAAACCATATTTCAAATGGTGGACAGGCTGAAACCCCAGGTGCTCGTGATTGATTCGATCCAGACTATGTTCAATGCCGATTTAACATCACCTCCCGGATCGGTCAGCCAGGTGCGCGAGGCTGCCATGCGCCTGATGATCATGGCCAAAAAAAGCAATATCCCCACCTTTCTGGTGGGTCATGTCACCAAGGAAGGGGCCATTGCCGGGCCCCGGCTTCTGGAGCATATGGTGGACACGGTGTTATATTTCGAAGGTGACCGGAACCACATGTTCAGGATTTTAAGGGCTGTGAAAAACAGGTTCGGTTCCACAAATGAAATCGGTGTGTTTGAAATGAAAGAAAGAGGACTTGATGAGGTGCCGAATCCATCGGCATTATTTTTATCGGAAATGCCCGAGAATGCATCCGGATCAGTGGTAACCGCCAGCATGGAAGGCACCAGAACGATTCTTGTGGAGCTGCAGTCCCTTGTTGCAAGCACCAGTTTCGGCACCCCGCGCAGGACTGTTCTGGGACTGGACCACAACCGCGTTGCGCTTTTGGCGGCCGTGTTGGAAAAAAAACTGGGGATGCATTTGATGAACCACGATATTTTTATGAACGTGGCAGGTGGCGTTAAAATCGACGAGCCTGCCGTGGATCTGGCCATTGCTGCGGGTATTGCCTCTGCTTTTCTTGATCGTTCCATTCCGGGCGGAACCGTTGTGATGGGAGAAATCGGGCTTACCGGCGAAATCAGGGCCATTAGCCATCTGGAAACAAGGGTTTCAGAGATTATCAAGATGGGATTTAAGCGCTGTATAGTTCCTGAAAGCAATTTTAAACGCATGATTATTCCCGAAGGTATTGCCCTTATCGGAGTCAAAACCCTCGGTGAGGCCATGGATTATCTTTTTTGATGAAGAGGACATATCATGAACGAACAAAGTGTTATTATTCAATGTAAGGCTTGCGGAGCAAAAAACCGGATTCCACAGGATAAACCCGGTTTAAAAGCAAAGTGTGGTAAGTGCGGTGAATTTATGGACACGGAAAAAACAACGCCGGAATCGGGCAGTCAAAATTTCAGCACCGGAAATGTTTACCTGGTGCGATGCTTGTCCTGCGGGGCCAAAAACCGAATTCCGGAAAATAAAATAAATGAAACCGCCAAATGCGGCAAATGCCATGAGGCCATAGAAACTGCGGGGCTGCTTTCAGGTCGGTCCATGATGGTTTCCGACCGGGATTTTGAAAGCAAGGTCCTGAGATCTCCGGTCCCGGTAATGTTTTTTACTTTTGCCAACTGGTGCCCGTCATGTCAGGCCATCATTCCTATTGTGGAGGAACTGGCACGGGAATGGAAAGGAAGGGTGCGTGTGGCAAAACTCAATATCGATCAAAACTCTTTGACTGCCGGACGCTTTAATATCATGAGTGTGCCGACCATCATTATTTTTGATAACGGCCAGGCAAAGGACCGGCTCACAGGGGCGGTTCCCAAGCTTCTGATCATGCAAAAGATGGCTCCTTTTATTTAAAGACAGGATAAATGAATGAAAATTAAATACTGTATGATTGTTTTGTTTTTTTTAGTAGTCATAGGCTATGGAGCAACTCTTTTTGCTCAGGATAAATCGGAAAATGCGCAAGATCTAAACTCCCGGGAAATGTTGGATAAGATTCTGGATGGTATTGAAAAGCGGTATTCAGTACCCGGATTTTCAGCCGATTTTATCCAGGAGTCAACATTAAAGGCCATGAATATTGTTGATACTGCCGAGGGAAACCTTAAAGTAAGACGTCCCGGCATGATGCGATGGGAGTATGCATCTCCGGACCCCCAGGTCATTGTTACCGATGGGGACCGTCTGTGGATTTACCGCCCTGAAGACAATCAGGTCATGGTGGGCACTGCCCCGGCATTTTTTAAAGACGGCAAAGGGGCTGGTTTTCTATCGGATATGAAGCTTCTTAGGGACAAATTTACCATTTTTTTAGAGAACACAGATACTGCGGCAGGTGAAGATTATCGCATGAAACTTTTTCCGGTAGATCAGTCACTGGATTTGGCGGCCATTATTTTGGTGGTTGACCCTGATACGTATGTCATCAACAATATTGTAACCTACAACGCTTATGACGATGAAACCCGGATTCGGATGACCAATTATCGTTTTGATATAAAATTGGATGATGATATGTTTAATTTTACCATTCCGAAAGGGGTGGATATTCTGGAAATGGAATAGGCAACAGGAGAAAAAATGATAAATGGTTGAAAAAATCAGAGCACTTTTAAAAAAGCGAAACGCCATACTTCTTGCACACAATTACCAGCCCCCTGAGATTCAGGACATTGCCGATCTGTGCGGAGATTCCCTGGAACTGAGTCGTAAGGCAGCACAAACAAGTGCGGAGGTGATTGTTTTTTGCGGAGTGCATTTCATGGCGGAAACTGCCTCGATACTCTCACCGGAAAAAACCGTGCTTCTGCCCCGGACGGATGCGGGGTGCCCCATGGCGGACATGGTGACCCCTGATAAACTTGAAAATAAAATCAGGGGACTGTCATCTTCGAAAAAACGTGTCCCGGTGGTTACGTATGTTAACTCTTCAGCAGCGGTCAAGGCTTTATCGGATATTTGCTGCACATCGGCCAATGTGATCTCGGTGGTCAACAGCCTTGAGGAAAATGAAATACTGATGGTGCCGGATAAAAACCTGGCCCGGTATGCCGCCATGCACACGGACAAGAAAGTTCATTTCTGGGAGGGATTTTGCCCTTATCATAATCTGCTGACTACCAAAGATGTTCAAAAAGCCAGGGATACCTATCCTGATGCCGTCTTTATGGCTCATCCCGAGTGTCGCCCGGAGGTGGTTCAACTGGCCGATGTCATCGCCAGCACATCGGGAATGCTCGCCCATGCAAGCCAATCAGACAAAAAGGCGTTTATTGTGGGAACCGAGGTCGGGTTGATCTATCCGCTTAAAAAATCCAATCCGGACAAGCAATTTTATCCCGCAAGCCTTGCCATGGAATGCAGGGATATGAAAAAAATCAGACTCGAAGACATCATCAACTGTCTTGAATCCATGACGCCTCAGGTAAACGTGCCTGAAAACATTAGAATTCCCGCTTTAAAAGCTGTTGAACGGATGGTATCTTTATAAGCACATCGTATAAAAACACCCTCTTGACTTGATGATGTTGTTATGGTTATGAAACGGAGCCGGATGAAACAGAAAACATGGGAAGATCACTTTTCCCGTAAAGCGAAAAAGGAGAATTTTCCTGCCCGGTCAGTATATAAACTTCAGGAAATCCGGAAAAAATTCAGAATCATTAAAAAAGGAGATGTTATCCTGGATTTGGGTTGCAGCCCCGGTTCGTGGTTGGTATATGCGGCTGATATGGTCGGGCCGGAAGGGGTTGTTGTGGGTTTGGATCTTAAGCCGGTCGAAATTGCGGTCCCGCCCAACGTGAAGGTGTTAACAGGAGATGTGGCGGAAAATGGCATTGACCTGTTGAACTCATTGGATTTACAATATAATATAATACTCAGTGATATGGCTCCGGCAACCACGGGTCGCAAGGATATAGATTCTTACCGGTCTTTACTGTTGTGCCGGGTCGCCCTGGAAATTGCGGAATCTTTTTTGTTACCCGAAGGTTGTTTTGTTTGTAAAATTTTTCAGGGGCCGGATTTTAAGGAGTTTTCAGATACCGTTAAAAACTTGTTCAAAGAACAAAAAACGTTTAAACCCCAAAGCAGCCGAAAGGCCAGCAAAGAGATATATGTGATCGGGATAGGAAAGAAATAGGAGGTTTTTAGTATGTCAGGTCATAGTAAATGGTCTAGTATCAAACATAAAAAAGGTGCGGCTGATGCCAAGCGAGGAAAGGTTTTTACGAAATTGATCAAGGAGATTACCGTGGCGGCACGGATGGGCGGATCAGGAGATCCGGCCGCCAACCCCAGGCTCCGTACAGCTATTCTTGCGGCAAAAGCTGAAAATATGCCCAAGGACAATATTGATCGTGCGATCAAAAAAGGTACCGGTGAACTCGAAGGGGTCAATTATGAAGAAAATAATTACGAGGGTTATGGACCCGGTGGTGCCGCTGTGTTGGTTGAATCCCTGACCGATAACAAAAACCGTGCGGTGGCCGATATTCGTCATATCTTTGCCAAATGTGGCGGAAACATGGGTGAAAATGGTTGCGTGTCATGGATGTTCGATAAAAGAGGTTATTTTTGTGTGGATAAAAAGACCGTTGACGAGGATAAGCTGATGGAAATTGTCCTGGATGCCGGTGCGGAAGATGTCAGGGAAGACAATGGTGTATGGGAAGTGATCACGGCAACGGCGGATTTTGAAATGGTCAAAGAGGCTTTGGATAAAGCATCAATTGTTTACAGGGATGCCGAAGTGACCATGCTTCCGAAAAACACCACCAATCTTCAGGGCAAGGAAGCTGAGCAGATGATCAGGCTGATGGATATGCTGGATGATTGCGAAGATGTTCAGAAGGTTTATACCAATGCGGATATTCCCGATGAGATATTTAACGCTGCGTGAGTTTGGAAAATGAATCATAAAATCCTCATTGTAGACGACGAGCCCAAGAATTTGAAATTATTGAAAGATATTTTGGAAGTAACCGGATATACGGTTCTTGTTGCCGGCAATGGGAGGGAAGCCATAGAAGCAGCAATGATTCACAGGCCCGACCTGATACTCATGGATTTGAATCTTCCGGTTATGGACGGCATGGCAGCAACGAAAATATTGAAAAATAACCCGAATACCAGTGACATACCTGTGCTCGTTCTTTCAGGATCAGTTCCCGGCGATAACATCAGGATGGGTAAGACCGGTTGTGATGGTTATATTACCAAACCATTCAATCTTGGAGATTTGAGGAATAAAATCCAGGAACATCTCAGTAAATAGTGCTTGAACGAAAAGTCCGTAATTCCCTCTCCCATCGGGGGAGGGTCAGGGTGGGGGTTAATAAAATCAGTAACTTATCTTTCCCTCCCCCAGTCCCTCCCAGTGGGAGGGGACAAGCACTAAATAGCATAATAACTCCCAATATGACCAATCAATGAGAGAAAAACCATTAATTCTGGTCGCAGATGATGAAGAGCGCAACATTCGATTAATTGAAGCCATGTTACTTCCAATGGGCTATGACATCGCTATTGCTCAAAACGGCCGGCAGGCATTGGAAAAGGTTAAAGAATTGTTTCCTGATGTGGTTTTGCTTGATATCATGATGCCTGGGATGGATGGTTATGAAGTGGCCAGACGGATAAGGAAAGACCAATACACCCGCATCATCCCTATTGTCATGATAACAAATCTTGGTGATGTCAAAGACCGGGTCAATGCCTTGGAAGCAGGAGCGGACGATTTTTTAAGCAAACCTGTGGAAAAATTGGAACTGATGGCCAGAGTCGGTTCTTTGGTCAAGGTTAAGGCCTATAATGTTCATTTGCGGAATTACCAGGAAAAGCTGGAATCGGAAGTCAACCAAAGAACCGGACAGCTTAAGGCCGCTTTAAAAAAAATTAAGGAGGCTTCCCATGAAACCATTTATCGTCTTTGCAGAGCGGCGGAATACAAGGATGACAATACCGCGGGTCACATACACCGTGTGAGTAATTACGCGGCGTTACTCGCCATCAAACTTGGTCTCAGAAAAAAAACCACTGAATCAATATTGCTGGCGGCGCCCATGCATGATGTGGGCAAGATCGGGGTTCCGGATCACATATTGCAAAAACCCGGCAAGCTTACACCTGATGAATGGGTAATCATGAAAATGCACACGGTTTTTGGCAGTAAAATTCTGGAAGGTTCCCATGTGGGTTACATCAGATTTGCCGAGGTCATTGCCTTGACCCATCACGAAAAATGGGATGGTTCAGGGTACCCATTGGGACTCAAGGGTGACAAGATTCCTCTCGTGGGAAGAATAATGGCCATGGCGGATGTATTTGATGCGCTGACTTCAAAGCGGCCCTACAAGAAAGCATTTTCTGTTGAAAAATCTTTTGAAATCATCAAACAAGGCCGTGAAAATCATTTTGATCCTGACATTGTCGATGCCTTTTTTTCAATCACCGATCAAATCCTTGATGTAAAGGAAAAGTACGCGGATGATGAAATAAATATCATACCTAAACCGAATGTGTTCGGTACTTAGATGAGATTCGCGATTATTTCCGATATCCATGGCAATATGGATGCTTTTCAACAAGTGTTGATCGATATTAAAGAATGCTTTATCGATGCCATATTTTGTCTGGGCGATAATATCGGATACGGCCCTGAGCCTGAAGAGGTTCTCCGGGTTTTACAGGAAAATACCATTGTGTCGGTATTGGGAAATCATGAAATGGCTTGCCTTGATTCTTCCATGCTCCATTGGTTCAATCCGGTAGCATCCGAATCCCTGAAAAAAAACATTCAAATGCTCTCTCCGGGTTCTGTAAAATTCATTGGCGGATTTAAAAAATCAATGGTGGCTCACGGCTGTCGTTTTGTCCACGGGTTTCCCCCGGATTCTCCCATCATCTATTTGTTTCAGGTTTCACAGAAAAACATTCGTCGATACATCTCTCAAATGAAAGAGCGCATTTGTTTTATCGGACATACCCACGAATTAAGAATTATTGAATTTGACGGGGAGATATGTATTCCTGATATGCTGAAAAGGGGTGTTACCCAACTCAAAGGACAAAGCTGCTATATCGTCAATGTTGGAAGCGTTGGTCAGCCCAGAGATGGAAATAATCACGCCAAATACGTGATTTGGGATACAGATAGGGATATAATCGACGTTCGTTTTGTCCGGTATGATATCGAAAAGGTGGTCAAAAAAATTATTGCGGCGGGTCTTCCTGTAGTTCATGCGAACAAGCTTCGGTAAACCGGAAAAAGTTTTCAAAGGGTTAAGTCATGAAAATCGGCAGATATGAAGTTTGCGGTATGTTGGGCCGGGGTGGCATGAGCCGGGTCTACAAAGTAAAAGTGCCGGTGACCGGAAAAATTGCAGCGCTTAAATTATTATCGCCCGACCCGTTACTGGCAAAATTGATGGATACTGGTAAATTAAGGGAATTGTTTACCAGCGAGGCTGTGATCATGGCAGGTTTGCGTCATGCCAATATTGTTGATGTCTGGGATTTTGATGAAGCCGACGAAAAACTTTTCTATATTATGGATTACTACTGTAATAATCTGGGTACCATGATCGGCGAAACATATCGTACCGAACAATCTTCAAGAGTGATCCGCCTTGATAAGGCAATACACTATATACGCCAGATACTTGCCGGACTTGCCAGGCTCCACCACGCCGGGATCATTCATCGCGATATCAAACCGTTTAACATTCTGGTTACGGAACAAGACACTGTAAAAATCAGTGACTTCGGTCTTTCCAAGCTACGGGGTGAAATATTTGAAGGTCCCCGGAATCTGAATGTAGGGTCTCCTTGTTATGCTGCCCCGGAACAGGAGAAAAACCCGGATGACGTTGATTTCAGCGCGGATATCTATCCTGTTGGTGTGATGCTTTACAGAATGCTTACCGGAGAACTTCCCCCTGAGGACCGAACTTTGATGAAAATACCGAGTCGTTTTAACCCCGATCTGGATGAAAACTGGGATCAATTTATCATTAATGCCTTGAATACGGACAGGTTTCAACGTTTTTCAGGGGCAAATAAAATGGCCGAAAACCTTGAATACCTGGCAGATCTGTGGCATAAAAAAAAGGAAAAGGTATGTAAAATTACCAGCCCGGATTATTTCACACAAAGCGGTGCTAATTCTTCAGAAAGGGTTTCCAGGGTTCGGAGGTTCGAAAGTGTAAAGGTGTGTCCTTCCCGTGCCCAAAATATTTTTGGCCTGGATAATCTCTGGCGGCCCCTGCAATATGCAGGTAACGATTTTACAGACCATCAGGACGGTACGGTCACGGATAAAACCACGGGCCTCATTTGGCAGCAATCGGGTTGCCCTTATCCGTTAACCTGGCATGAGGCGAAAAAATACATAGACAAACTAAACGAGGACAGATTTGCCGGTCATCAATGCTGGAAATTTCCCACCATAAACGAACTATTGTCCCTGTTGACTCAGACACCCCATGGTGAGGCTTTTTGCATTCAGCCGCTTTTTGACCAAACCCAGAAATGGCTCTGGAGTTGTGATCTTCGTTCTTTCATGGCTGCCTGGTATGTCAGCGTGGAGCTGGGGTTTGTCGCCCGGCATGATTTTACCGGTTATTATTTTGTAAGAGGGGTTTGCAGGGGAGATGTGTTACGGAGGTGAATTGTGATGGTTGGAAAGATGATTGAACAATTGAAAGTAGGGGATGCAGCCGAATTCGGCAAAACAATATCCGAATCCGATATTTATCTTTATGCGGGTATTACCGGCGATTTTAACCCGGCCCATGTCAATGAATCCTATGCGGAAAACACTTTTTTTAAGACCCGAATCGCTCATGGAATGCTTTCAGCCGGATTAATTTCAGCGGTATTGGCCAATCAATTGCCCGGCCCGGGAACCATATATTTGAAACAAGACCTCAGGTTTCTGGCCCCTGTACGTATGGGAGACACCATAACGGCCCGTGTGGAAATCACTGAATTGATACATGAGAAAAATCGTGTGCGCCTGAAAACGGTTTGTTCAAATCAGGAGGGTGTCACTGTCCTGGAGGGTGAAGCATTGGTGAGTGCTCCAAAAGCGGCTAAAGGGCGATAATTAAAGAATATTGGACTGTAGTGTAATGTTGGCCTTCCGAGAATGATAGTCTTAATGCCTCGTCCGAACCTTTTAAATAGTGCTTGACCGAAAAGTCCATAATTCCCTTTCCCAGCGGGGCAGGGTCAGCTTTCCCTCCCCCAGCCCCTCCCAGTGGGCTGATCTTATACACACTTGACACATGGGGTACTGTATCATGCTGAATTTATAATTATTTTATGATTAATATATTCGTTTGGTGATCAAATTTTTTAGGACTACATGTTCCAATTTGCCGTCATTCCGGGCGCAGCGAAGCGGAGACCCGGAATCCAGTCAGCCGCTGAAACCCCCTGGATTCCTGCTTTCGCAGGAATGACGAAAAAAACTCGATCATCAAGATTCAAGCAGTTAAAAATGCCCCCTGTGTCATGTATGTGCAAAGATCATCCCACTGGGAGGGGAGTTTTTGTTCAGGCACTATATAATAACTATTCCTTGGGGATAAAAACTTCTTCCATTTTGGTAAAACTTTCATCTACCGCTTTTTTGAAATCATCCCGGGATTTTTTGTAAAACCCGAGCACATCATTCATGGCCTTTTTGTTTTCTTCGGGTACCATCGGCATCTGTTTGATAAAACTGTCGACCATGTTTTCGGTCTGTTCGAAGACCATATTCATAGCATGGTAAGAATTTTCAAAAAGACTTTTTTGAAAATTGATCATTTGTTTGCCCATTTTTTGCATTTCCATAATTTTATCCTCCCGATAAAATAGTTATTATGTTTAAATGAATTGACCTCAATGCCTTTTGATGATTGTTCTATTATAATTTGAAAAAATGAATTTTAATTGGAAACATATGGTTTGTCAAGATTAAATGATGCAGTGCACAAATAAATTTTTTCATTTTATTTAAAAGTAATTTTTCAAATGAGTGTGTGAATAAAAAGTCTATTATTTCCTTCACATTTTTCGATATCTCCAATAAGGAGGGAAGTTTTCGTTCATGCACAAATTAGATTCTTGATATTGAAAAAAAAGTTTACTATAGTGCCTGAATGAAAAGTCCATAATTCCCTCTCCCATCGGGGGAGGGTCAGGGTGGGGTAATAATATCAGTAACTTATCTTTCCCTCCCCCAGCCCCTCCTTCTGGGAGTGGAGTTTTCGTTCAAGCACCACTATAACCGATAAGTAACAAGACTTCAGTGTTCGAGTGTTCAGGAAGGAAAGATTCATAGTCGGCCATTCATTTTGTACCAATAAAATGGAGTTCGCACTCCTTATGAAAAGTGGCGGTCACGGCCTCCTCACCATGACGGTCGGGGGGTAAAAAGACATGTTGTGCCGGGAACAAGAGATTCTTCGTCGGCCATAGGTTTTGTGCCGGATGATAAAGCGTATTGCCGGCCTCCTCAGAATGACATTGGCAAAGGTGTCATTCTGAGGGAGCGATCGGAGTGTTTGTCATTCTGAGGGAGCGAAGCGACCGAAGAATCTCCTGATCCAGGTTGGCAGTGAACACTAAAACCATTTTACGATAATCAGCGACGAAAAATAACATCTGCAAATAAGGGAGATTTAAAATAGATGGAACAGCAACCGGACCAGAATCAAGAAAAAGAAGCCATGGATATGACCAAAATGTTCAGTATGTGGCTGAAGGCGACCATAAATTTTTGGGAAAATATGCCTCGGATGAAACCGGATGAAAGTGCAATGTTCAATTTATTTACAAACCAGCCAAAAGGTACGCCTCACCAGGCGCAACAAACATGGGATCGGGGGACTAAAATTGCCGGCGCTCTTGTATCCATGCTCAGTGAGCCTGAAAATCTGGATGCCATGTTCAAGGCAACCGATGCTGTTCCCGAATTTATCATGAAAATTTCGCAGCAGGTTTGGGAGGGATATTTCGAGGCCCAGAAAAATTGGACTGAACGCGCGGTCAGAATAGGTAAGCATGAAAAAGCTTACAATTTTGATGATCTGGATCAGGAGACCTTTAAAACGTTACGGGACATTTACGAGAAGGAATTTCAGCGCTATTTTTATATTCCGCAAATCGGATTGACGCGATTTTACCAGGAAAGGGCCAACACGGCCATTGATAAGTATAATATTTTTCAAACTGCATTAAGCGAATTTATTTACATGTTTTATGTCCCCATGGAAAAATCCGCGATGGTCATGCAGGAAAAAATCAAGGATATGGTGGAAAAGGGTGAAATCAGCGATAACTACAAAGAGTATTATTCCATGTGGATCAAGATACTGGAAGGCCACTATATGAAGCTATTGCAATCGCCGGAATACACTCAGGTGATGAACAAAACTATTCATTCACTTGTTGCATATCGAAGTGCCCGTGATGAAATGATGTACGATATCCTTAAAAATTTGCCTATCCCCACAAATCGTGAAATGGATGAGCTTTACAAGGAATTTTATGAGCTGAAAAAAAAGGTGAGGGAGCTTTCCAGGAAGGTTGAAGAACAAAAGTAAACGCCGAAAACTCAACTTAAAGGCTTTGGGGTAAAGGAGGAAAGCTTATGAGCCAGACAAAAATCCCAGTGGATTTAATACTAAACCGGTTGGCGGAAAGTACCGAGGAGGTCAAGGAAAAAGTTCAAAGGGCTTCGGAAGTATTATTGGGGTCTTTGGAAACCGACATTTCCCAGACCCCCCATGAAATAGTTTATCAGGAAGACCGGGTTAAAGTAAAATATTACAGACCTGAAAAAATCAAACACAAAATTCCTCTGCTGGTGGTCTATGCTTTGATCAACCGTGAAACCATGCTGGATTTGCAGCCTGGAAGAAGTGTGATCCGGAATTTTCTGGAAAGCGGTTTGGAAGTTTATATGATTGATTGGGGTTATCCCAAGCGAAAGGATCAGTTTGTTACCATAGATGACCATGTCAATGGCTACATGGATAACATCATTGATTTCGTCAGGAAAAAACATAATTTGAGCAAGATTAACCTGATGGGAATATGCATGGGCGGGAGTTTTTGTGTCATGTACTCAGCTCTGCACCCGGAAAAAATTAAAAACCTGGTCACCACGGTTACCCCTACCAATTTCGACACGGATAAGGGGTTGCTTCATATCTGGATGAAAAACACATTGGCTGAAGAGATGGGTCCAACCTATGGAAATATGCCGGCGGACATTATGAACCTGGGGTTTCTTCTCTTAAACCCCGCACGCCTGATTATTGATAAATACATAGGCTTTTTTGAAAATATGGATAACAAAAAGTTTGTGGAAAATTTTGTTCGGATGGAAAAGTGGATATTTGACAGCCCGGATGTACCCGCAGCAACATTCAAACAGTTTATCGAAGACTGCTATAAGAAAAACCTTCTTATTCAAAGCAAACTTGAACTCAACGGAAAGCGTGTGGATTTGAAAAAAATTACCATGCCGCTTTTAAATTTTTACGGAAAATATGACCATCTGGTTCCACCGGAGGCTTGTAACCTGTTGACCCAAAAGGTTGGAAGTCAGGATACCGAGGATATCTGTTTGGATACCGGCCATATCGGTATTTATGTCAGTTCGAAGTGTCAAAAGGAATTCACTCCCAAAATTTCAAAATGGCTCAAGCAAAGAGAGGGGGACGAAATCACTGAGCCTGCCACCAAAACCCAACCCAAGAAAAAAAAAAGTACTAAAAGTCATCGGAAAAATTCCAGGCAAACACCAAAAAAGAGGCTATCCATCAATAAGGGTCAAGGAGAGAAGAGATGAGCAAATCAAAAAACTATTTTAAGACCATCTGCAATGTAAGCAAGACCTTCGGGACCACTTACGATAAGGAAAAACTTTTGGATGTCATCGTCGACAGCGCCATCGATATTATGGATGGCAAAGCTGTTTGCTTGTTTCTGGAAGATGAACGCAAAAACGTTTTTGTCCCGGTGACGCAAAAAGGTCTTTCTGAAAACTATCTTCACGCTGAACCCAGTCAGGCTAAAATAGGTGTGGAAGATATTCTCACAGGTGGTCATATCGCCATTTATGATGCCGTTTCTGATCCTCGTGTGGAAAATCACGAAGCCAAAAAAGCCGAAGGTATAGCTTCAATTCTTGTGGTACCTATTCGTGTCAGGGAAAAAGCCATTGGAATTTTATCTCTTTATACGTCAGACCCGCGCAAGTTTAAGGAGGATGAAATTGATTTTCTGGGAGCATTAGCGGAGCAGGCGGGTATGGCCATCAGCAATGCCCGCCTTGTTGATCGTATGCGCATGAATACCGAATTTTTTCATGATTTAGCGGTCAATATTAATTCTACCCTGGATGTCAAAAAAATACTCCAGATAATGTCCGCGGATATTGCCGAGATATTAGGGGTTAAAGGTATTACGATCCGTCTTGTGAACGAAGAATCCGGCACTCTTATGCTTGTGACAAATTTTGGCCTGAGTAAAAAATACCTGGACAAGGGTCCCTTTTACTATGACAAGACCACTCTGGAGGCTCTGAAAAAAAGGCCGGTGGTTACAAAGGATGTTGCCGTTGATGAAAACGTGCAATATCGAAAAGAGAAAATGGAGGAAGGAATCGTTTCCATACTCGCCGTACCTATTCATGCCAGAGATGATGTGATCGGTGTGTTGAAACTTTATTCGGATGTTCCCAGGGAATTTACCGAGGACGATATTATGCTGGTGACTGCCATGGCCCACCAGGGGGGGCTGGCTATCCAGAATGCTTCCATGTATATACGTCTTCAGGAAGACAAAAAAAGTCTCGAAGAGGACGTATGGAGCCATAGGATGTGGTTTTGATCGGAAAGCAGAGTTGTGCCCATAGGTCAGTTTAAATGCCTTTGAATAGCATTTTCCTGTCATTCTGAGGGAGCGGCTTTCAGTGGTTTAATGATTACCCTGGCGAACGAAGAATCTATCCCTCCACTTGTGCTGATGATCATGTATTGGAAATGAAAGATTCTTCGTCGGGCGGGAATTTAGTGTCAACGTGGAGAAGGTATTGTTGACCACCTCTATTATCCTTTGGAGCCGAGTCTCAAACCCCCGTGGATAAAATAAACATCTCCGGCAAGGGCCTCATTTTTGTATAATTCTCCCACCAGTGATGCCACTTCTTCAGGCTCGACAAGTCTTCCGATGGGCACCTGGGTTAAAATACCATCCAGCGCTTTCTGGTTCATGTCTTTGACCATGGGAGTTCCCACATAGCCGGGAGCCACGGCAACACATCGAATCTTATCCGCCAGGCCGCGACGGAAAAATTCCGCTGTAATGACCTTGGGCATAACCGACATGGCTGCCTTGGATGAGGAATAGTTGATCTGACCCGCGGTTCCTAAAGAGCCGGTAGAAGACACCAAACATATCAGCCCTTTGCAATTGTTGTTGATCATTCGTTCCGCACATTCCCGAACAGTCAAAAAAACCCCTGTAAGGTTGATGTCCAGAACTTTTTGGAAAAAATCCAAAGGCATTTTCTTTTTGACTTTTCCGGTTTCACGATCCGTAGAAACCAGGAGGCTGTCTTTGATGATGCCGGCAAAGGGAGCTACCAGGTTAATGGCACCGAATTTTTCAATGGCCGTGTCGGCAAGCTTCCCGTTGTCTTCCTCCGTGGTTACATCCATCACCACCGTAGAGACCTCACCATGTATGGCCCTTATTTCTTCTTCAGCAAGCTTCAAGGGTTCTTCAGATATATCCCCGAGAACAACCTTGCCGCCGTTTTCAACCCAGTATTTGGCCAATGAAAGGCCGATACCGCCTCCTCCTCCAGTGATTACCGCAACTGAATTCTTAATTTCCAGCATGGCTTTCTCCCTCCCGGTTTAATTATTATCCTTGTCTTCTTTTTGAAAATATTGACCGACGGTATTCATTATTTCCATGAACTGTTCACTTTGTTTTGTCATGAGATCCTGAAAAACTTTTGCGGTTTCTCCCTGGTCAATACTTTTATCACGCAAAAGCATTTGCAAATGACGAATGGTTTCATCCTGGTCGGCAACCTTTTTTTTAAGTGCCTCATATTTTTCTACCAGGCTGATATAATCTTCCTTGGGTACAACACCGACCATTGTCATATATTCCCTGAATGTGTTCTGGAACTCTTCGGTGGCATTCCGCCAGGTTTTTATGTACTCGGGAGCATCTTTTTCAATGTTTTCGAGGCCGTAAAATTTCCGAAACATGGCTGCCATTTCTTCAAAGCCTTTAAAACCCTGATGGCTTAATTTGAAAAAATCTTCCATCTGTTTTTGGTTTTTGGCGGCACTTAAGAAAAGATTGCCTAAAAACTCTAAATACTTGTCATCCACTATATTTCTCCGGACACTTTTGAAGGTTTATTGGACCTATATTGAGCGATCCCATCTATAGGAATCTTTTAATCTTTCTTTTTTTTATCGATCTCTTCATCCAGATCAAGATGAAACCTTACAGGACCCCGGCAATTATCACCAAAACAGGTGTGCAGGGCGCATTCTGATGTGGGAAGTGACCAGGAAGTGGCAATGGCCACATGGCCTTTAGGAAATGCCGAAACCTCTGCTTTGACATAATCGAGAGGTGCTAAGGCTGTTTCTTTTTCCACGAGATCATCATTGACCCCAAAACAGATAAGCCATTTGATACCCTTTTGCTCAATCCGCTTCAAATTAAGTTCATGGTCGAACATTTTAACTGGAAGGGTTCCATCTTTGGTAATAGGGATATTGTAGGAATCGAAACTCATTTTGGTGATGGCCATGGGAAGATCAGTTCTCTCGTAGTTGAGCCAGTAGTTAATGGCTGCAGCTGTTTTGCCCACTTTGGTTATTTTGGATTTTGCAAGCCGGCCAAACATCATTAAATCCCGGTAGTAGGCGGCGATCGGGGATTCATGCTCAATGCTTTTGATTTTGTACACCCACCCCATCAGTTTTCCATCCGCTACTTTATTCCCATTGGGATTCGTTTTGGTTCCATAGGCAAGATCATTGAAACGCTCGGGAAGGCAGTTTAAAAACTTTGCCAGGCCGTCACTTCGGGTTCCATCCATGGGAGCCACACAGGTAATCAGGGCATCAACAAGGCCATCCAGTTTGCCCGTTAAATAATCACAGACAACCATGTAGCCACCCTGGCAGTATCCGTTAAGGGTGATGGGTTTGGAGTTTCTTTCCAATATTTTTTCACAAAAATACCTGGTGTCCAGACAGTCGTCTTCAGGGGTCATTAACTGTAGTGCTTCGGTGGTATTGATGTCTTTCATAATCCGGATGTAAGTGGGGATACCGCTGTTGGCAAAGCAGTGGGCATAACTTCGGTTTTCTTTGGGCAGGAAAGCCAGAATGTTTGCTCCAAGAACAAACGGGGGCACAATGAGAATCGGTTTTTTGTCCGGATCAATTTTGATTTGATTATCAACAGGGGCTACCTGATAAAGAAAAAAGCGATTTGTTTCCGCTACCAGTTCGTGATGGCCGCGTTCGAAATGAAAACCGTACTCAGGCTCGATCTCAAGGATCGCCTTGGGGTAATCCTCAGCCAGCATTTTGATCAGATCGGATTGACGGGTTATAAATTCGCTGAGAGTTTCACCTTCATGGCGAATGAATGGAAACCATGTTTTGATCACGGCAGCGATCGCATTTTGAATTTCATATTCATGGTAGCTGGAGATAGCTTTCATGCTGCTTTGAAACCCGCGGCTGAAAATTTCCATATTAAATTCAAGAAGATCCATATAAGACTGGAAGCTTTCCAATGGAGGTGTATTTAGAAGCTTTTTTTGTTCTACCCCGTTGAAATATAGTGTCGCCATGAGATACGGAATTGTGAATTCATTGGCATATTTGGAAAATCCGGCATGATAATCCTGGATCATCCGAACCAGTAGCGAGAATGTCTCAAGGTTTTTAACAGAGTTTAGATCCATATCTTTTCCATTCAGATTGCAATCATGCAAAAACATTTCAGGTAACTCTCCACGATTTAAAATAATAAAAAGGTACTCCAGGGGCTTAACCCCTGGAATTCCATTATAACCTTCCATAAAATCAGGCATCGGTTTTTGTGCTGTCGAAAAATTCCTGCACTTTTTTAAAATTGCCGTCCACTGTATTTTTAAAATCACTCCGAGCTTTTTTGTAATTATCGAGCCACTCTTTAATCACTTTTTTGCCTTCCGCAGGAAGCCATTCAGCCTGGTTCAAAGATGTACTGATCATAGTCTCTCCCTGTTCCTGAAGGGTAGACAGAGCGTTAAAAGAGTTGTCAAAGGTGGCTTTCTGAAAGTCGATGATTTGTTTAAATAAATGTTTCTGGTCCATATACACTCCTTGTATTTTAATGTCGGTTGTGAGATAAAGCTCTTATTGTTTAAACAAAAGGCTCTTCCATTTTTGTAAAATTGTCGCTGACCATTTTCTTGTAGTCTTCTCTGGCATTTTTGAACATTTTAACGGAATCGTCAAAAGCCTTTTTGCCCTCTTCAGGCATCCATTGCATCTGCCCGATAACATCGTTGGCCAGTTTTTCAGCCTGATCCTGAATTTGTACAATTGCATTGTAGGTGTTGTCAAAAGTGGTTTTCTGAAAATCAATGATTTGCTTTACATAATTTTCCATGTTATAAACTCCTTGTTTTTTTGTTTTAGTTTGTTGTTTGTTTATTGTGCGTTGCCTGATCAGGTTTAATCTCAATTATAGGGAATTAATCGATATTGTCAAGGAAAATATATTGCAGTGCACAAAAGTTTCTTAATTAATTATGTTGCGTTTTTTTTACCTATATTCCCATACTTCATCAGAGGAGAAATGGCAGAAATAATACTGCTCAAAAAATATGCCAATCGACGACTGTATGACACGGACCAAAGTGCTTATGTGACACTTAACGAGGTGGCTGACCTTATAAAAGCAGGAAATCAGGTTAAGGTCATTGATGCCAAATCCGAAGAAGATGTTACCCCGTTTATACTGTCACAAATCATCATGGAAAATGCCCGTAAAAAAAATGCGCTTCTTCCGGTAACGTTACTTCATCTGATTATTCGACACGGTGATAATGTACTGGAAGAGTTTTTTGAAAATTACCTCGAGCAGACCATCAAGAATTATATCACCTATAAAAGCGCAGTGGATGAGCAATTCAAGAAATGGATGGATTTGGGGATGGATTTATCCGATATGACACAAAAAACAATTACGGGCTTGTCTCCTTTTAAAAGCATTTTCAAAAATCTCGCCGAGGAAGAGGAAAATGATAAGAAGGGAAAATAGAGGGTTTTAAAAGATTCACCTGGCCCTCAAAATCGAATTAAAAAAGGTGGGGCAACCTTTTTTAAATTGTTTCCGGCACCTTTGAAAATGGGGTGGGCTGAGATAAAATGTGATTTGAGTTTTCACAATCCAAAATGGGTTCAGAATATCTTCAATGAAACCATCAAACCATCTGTTTAACTTGACCAGTCAAGAAAACAAAACCCTTTATGAGTCGGACAAGATTCAATCTGCAAAGATGTCGGATGTGGATAGTCAAAATATTGTGTCGGGACTGGTTGGGGTGATGGTGGACATTACGGAGCTCCGCAGGGTTGAGCAAGACCTCTACCTCTACCAGGACAAGCTTCGCGGATTGACAAGTTCCATGACTTTGGCCGAGGAATTTGAACGTCATAAAATTGCCACAGATCTTCATGAACAAATTGGTCAGGCTTTGGCTGTGTCCAGAATGAAGCTGGGTGCACTTCAAGAGACGGCAATCACTCAGGAAATGTTACAGGCTCTGGGTGAAATCCGGGAACTTATCGGTCAGACCATCCAGGATGCAAGATCCCTGACATTTGAATTAAGCCCTCCGGTGCTCCATGAAGTGGGTCTGAAGGCAGCTTTGGAGTGGCTTGTGGAAAACTTTGCAAGTCAGGGAAAAATCAGCTATAATTACCATGATGATGGGAAAACCCCAAATCTTGATGGCAATATACGTGTTTTGTTGTTTCGGGCAACCCGGGAGCTTCTTTTCAACGTGGCATTTCACTCCAACGCTGCTAAGGCTTCCTTAGGGTTATCAGAAGATCATGAAAATGTTTACATACGAGTGGAAGATAATGGCGTTGGATTTGATCCGGCTAAAATCGACGATAAAGTCGCCGAGCTATCAGGGGTCGGACTATTCAGTATCCGGGAACGAATAAAGCATTTGGGTGGTCGCCTTGAAATTAAATCCAGGCTTGGGCAAGGAACAAGAGTCACCATTGTTTGCCCCAAAAAATACCAAAGGAAATGATTCAAAAAAAGGGCGGGGCTATGAGTATACCGATTTTATTGGCTGATGATCATAAAATTATGCGTGATGGTCTTAGATCGCTGCTTTCCAGGGAACAGGGGCTGGAAGTCGTTGGAGAGGCTGAAAACGGAAGAATAGCAGTAAAGATGGCCCGAAAGCTCAGCCCGAAAATAGTCATTATGGACATTACCATGCCGGAACTCAATGGTATGGATGCGGCGCGTCAGATTCTCAATGAATGTCCGGGGGCCAAGATCATTACACTGTCAATGCATTCAGACCGGCGTTTTGTGGTGGAAATGTTCAAAGCGGGTGTATCAGGTTATTTGCTGAAGGATTGCGCGTTCGAGGAACTGTCCCGCGCTATAAAGGTGGTTCTGGCCAACCAGAAATATGTCAGTCCAGCTATCGCCGGCATGGTTATCGAGGACTATGTTGACCATATGTCAAGTGACCGGATACTTGCCGGTGAATTGACCAATCGTGAACGAGAGGTGCTTCAACTGATTGCGGAAGGCATGACCACGAAGCAGATTGCCTCCAGATTAAATGTCAGCGCAAAAACCGTTGAAACCCATCGGCGAAAAATTATGAAAAAACTTAATATTCATAGTATTGCGGAGTTGACCAAGGTGGCTATTCAGGAAGGGCTGACTTCTGTGGATACCTGACTGTACTACGGTTTATCAGTCCGATCAGGCCGTCAAGGGCAAGAGCATAGCCGACAACTCCAAATCCTGAAATCTGCGCGGTGGCGATGTCGGCGACCAGAGATTTGTGACGGAAAAGTTCCCTTTTATATATGTTGGTGATATGAATTTCGATGATGGGGGCACCTATAAGAAGCAGTGCATCGCGGATAGCTATACTGGTGTGGGTAAAAGCTGCCGGATTAATGATGATGCCGTTGATGCCTGATAAAAAAGTGTGCTGAATTTTTTCTACGATGGCACCCTCATAATTGGATTGAAAAGTTTCCACGAGGATTCCGGCCTTTTCTCCCTGACGTTTCAACCCATTGTTAATTTCCTCAAGGGTTGTGCTTCCGTAAATTTGCGGCTCCCTTTTACCAAGCATATTCAGATTGGGTCCGTGAATAATGAGAATTTTTTGCTCCTGAGTTTCCGCCATTCTATTTTCCTTTCAAATTTATACGGCTTTTGCGATTAACTTACGGAATTGGGCAATCGTTTCCTTATAATTTGTGCTTTGGTAAATCGCTGATCCTGCTACGAATATATCAGCCCCTGCAGATGCAATTTTGCCGATGGTGCTTTTGTTCACGCCGCCATCGATTTGAATCAAGGTTGAATAGCCTCCATTGGTGATTATTTGGCGGAGGGTTTTTAATTTTTCAAGGCTGTTTTCAATAAATTTCTGGCCTCCAAAACCCGGATTTACGCTCATAATCAGGACATAATCAATATCTTCCAGCACCCATTCCAACGCATTTAGCGGTGTTGAAGGGTTAAGCGCTACTCCGGCGCGTATATTTGTATTTTCCTTGATGAGTTGAATGGTTCGGTGCAGATGCATGCAGGTTTCAGCCTGAACACAAATATGGGTTGCTCCGGCTTTGGCAAAATCATTGATGAATAAATCAGGATTTTCGATCATTAAATGCACATCCAGGGGAAGATCCGTCACTTTTTTAGCAGCTTCGACCACCAGAGGGCCCATGGTAATGTTGGGTACAAAATGTCCATCCATGACATCAACGTGAATCCAGTCAGCCCCGGCATCTTCAACAGCGCGGATTTCTTCGCCCAGGATCGAAAAATCAGCAGATAAAATCGATGGCGCGATCAGTTTCATTTAAATATTCTCCTTATTTTATTTTTAGGAATCTGGCTGCAAAAAAACCATCCATGTTGTGCTTATGGGGAAAGGTTCTGAAATACCCCTCGGGAGTGAACAAGGATGAATTTAATTCCATCATTGCTTGCGGAGGCTTGTCGAGAGTAAACTCAGGATGTCTTTCCAGGAAAGTTTTTACCACGATATCGGTTTCTTCAGGTTCGAAGCTGCACACGCCATAAACCAGTATTCCTCCGGGTTTTACAGACAGGGCCAGGTTATCAAGAAAAAGGTTTTGACGTTTGCCGAAGGCTTCTATATTTTCAGGTTCTATCCGCCACTTGGCATCGGGATTTCGCCTTAGAACCCCTATGCCGGAACAAGGAGCATCCAGTAAAATTCGATCATAAACCGAAAAAGGTTTGCCTTTTAAAGGTTCGTTTAAATCGTGAATGTGTGCTTTTACAATAGAAATATACTGACGGTTCATGTCCTGGGAAAGTCTTGCAAGTTTGTCTTTTCCCACATCCATGGCCACAAGACGTCCGGTATTTTTCATCATCTGAGCGATATGTCCTGTTTTGCCACCAAGGCCGGCACAGGCATCAAGGATCGTTTCTCTGGGGCGTGGTTCCAGAAGCCCTGTCATCAGCTGGGCGGCTTCATCCTGCACCTGAAACCAGCCTAATCGGAACGCAATTAATTCGGAAATCATCAATCTTGGATTTTGGAAAGAAATTCCATCTGCCGAAACAGGAGTGAGCCAAATTTCACCGACTTCACTTTCCAGGGATTTGAAAAGTTTTTCCCTTGTTGTTCGAAGACTATTGGTGCGAACCGTAATGGGTGCAATGGTGTTGATGGCATCACACAGGGTTTCGGTTTCATTTGTTCCAAAGCGTTCCAACCATCGCTGGATCAACCATTTTGGGAAAGATTTTCTAACCGAAACACTTTCCACAATATCCTTTTCAGGGTCCGGAAATGGAACTGATTCAAATGAAGAGGCAGCGTTTCTCAATACGGCATTGACAAACTTGACGGTCCATACAGGTGCAAACATCTTTGTCAGGTCCACCGAGGTGTTCACTGATGCGGATACGGGAATACGATTCAGATAAAGGATTTGAAAAAGGCCGATTCGCAGAATATTCAAAACAATCGGGTTGATTTTAACAATGGGTATATTCGAATAATGACCGATAATCCAATCGAGTTGCTTTTTCTGACGTAATACGCCAAATACAATGGCCTGGAGCAGTGCGCGATCTTTTTTATAAGCAAACTTTTTCTTTTGATGGGCGTGATCTAAAAGAATATCCAGAGTTTTATCACTATTGTCCAACTGATTTAATATTTCCAGTGCAGTAATTCGGGAATCCATTTTAATCCGGTTATTTTTAAGTTGTCAGGAAAAAGAACTTCCTGGGGGGATCGAGTTGCCGTGGAGAAAATCAATGATTTTCATTCGTTTGCCGGAGCCACCCTGAATTTCAAGAATGGACAAAGCCCCGTCCAGACCGGAAGCTACCCGGACTTCATTTTCAAAACCTTTCAAAACGGTGCCGGGAATCGCATTTTTTTCACCGGGAACCGTCATGGCTTTAAATATTTTCAGCCGTCTGTTTTCATAAAAAGTAAACGCTCCAGGCCCGGGCGCCATTGCACGAATTATATTTTGTATGTTATCAGGAGGTTGTTTCCAGTCAATATGACTGTCATCTTTTTTTATCATGGGTGCATAAGTGGCCTGTGAATGCTCCTGGGGTTCAGGATGAATCTCTTTATTTTCAAGCTTTTCTAAAGTTTCCATCAAAAGTTTTGCACCGAGATCGGCCAGGCGATCATGAAGCGTTCCGGCATTATCGGAATCTTCAATGGGGGTTGCACTAGAAAGGAGAATGTCTCCGGTATCCATCTTTTTTTCCATCAGCATGGTGGTGACGCCTGTTTCTTTTTCACCGTTTATCAGGGCCCATTGAATAGGCGCTGCACCTCGATATTTTGGAAGAAGCGACGCATGAACATTTATGGCGCCATTTTTGGGGATTTTTAGCAGTTTTTCAGAAAATATCTGTCCGAAAGCCGCGACCACAAAGAAGTCAGGAGCTGTTTGAATTACTTTTTCATAAAAGTCACTGGTGTTTACCGATTCCGGCTGATAAACAGCTAATCCCAGTTCCATTGCCGCTTTCTTAACAGGCGGCGGTAGCATTTTTTGCCCCCGTCCCTTTGGCCGGTCCGGCTGTGTGACCACCATACTGACGCTATGCCTGGCGTAAATTAATTTCCTGAGTGTGGGAACGGCAAAGTCCGGAGTTCCGAAAAAAACTATTTGAAGTTTTTTAGTCATGAGCTTTTTAATTTCTTTTGAAGTCGTTTTTTATAAAGCTCGCGCTTTAATAAACTGATTCGGTCAATGAACAGTCTGCCTTCAAGATGGTCTATTTCATGCTGTAAAAGAATAGCCAAAAGGCCGTCAGCCTCAATACGTTTGGGTTTTCCTTCCCTGTCATAACCTTCCACGAGAACCCTTTCGGCTCTTTTTACATCAGAGCGATAATCAAGGACGCTGAGACATCCTTCACTTTCTGAAATAATTTGCCCCTCCATTTCGATAATCCTGGGATTGACGAGCACCTGAAGATTTCGCACATCATCTTGCTGCTGAATATCATAAACGATAAAACTATTTGATTTGCCTACCTGAATGGCTGCAAGTCCAATACCGCTGGCCGAATACATTGTTTCGGCCATATCATTGATAAATTGCTGAAACTCACCATCAATGTTTTCAACCGGTTTTGTAGGCTTTAATAAGAAATCATCCGGATATTTTACTATGTCAAGTAACGACACTTTAACCTCTTTTAGTAATTAATTTTACGTTTTTACAAACATATACTATTAAGCTATTATGATTTAGTTTTCAATAATCTTTTTCTTTGGAAGCTTCCGAAGGTTCACGCCGGTAATCCATGCAGAAATCAATCCGATTATAATAATGGGAAATATGTTAATAGCATGATTAATCAGCGTAAATCCCAAAGCATCTTTTTGATTCACTCCAAAGAGGCTCAAGGCAAAAACACCGCCTGCCTCCCATAACCCCCAATAGCCGGGTGCCGATGGCAGGGCTATTGCAAAACAGACCAATACCATAACTGCGGTTATCTCAAAAATTGAAAGATCGATCCCCGGACAGCCTTTGGCCATGAGGTAATAGGAATAACCCGACAATGTCCATATGAACGCGGAATATACCAGACAAGTATAAATACGTTTGGGAGACTTCACAAGGGCAAACCCGGAAACAATATTGCCCATGATGTTTGATGTGAAAGTTGTAAATTTTTCCTCAATGATGTGTTTCTGAGATGAACTCAAAAAGAACATCAGAGCCGGCAGTCTGATAATTAATGCTTCAATTTTATTTCGGGATTTTTCAAAACAGACCAGAATAATAATGGACACGAGAAGAGCCCCCATAAAAAGCATGCCCTTTCCCAAATCCACCATCACCGCATGATCGATCCGGTAACTTGCAAATTGGATTTGATGACCATCTTGCGGTTTAATTTTTAATAATATCAATCCAAAAAGAAAGACAAGAAAAAGCAGGTCAAGCACACGTTCAGCAATTACCGTGGCAAGTCCGGTGGTAAAAGGAACCTGACTTTTTGCGCGTAAGATCAATGGCCTTGCGATTTCTCCCACTCTTCCCGGATAAACGCAATTGCCCATAAAGCCTATCATGAGAGGATGAAACGCTTCCCAAAAAGAAATTGGCTTTGATGCACCCAAAATAACCTGCCACCGAATCACTCTCAGGATAAAAGCAAGGACAATTGCCATAATGGAAGGGATAATCCAGAAATAGTTCACCTCAGCCAAATATTGAAGCAGCTCTGCAAACGGAACATTTTTAAATGCAAAATATAGCGTTATAACGGAAAACAGGGTTCCCAGGAGTAGGGAGAAGACGATTTTGCTTTTCATCTTTAAAGAGAGATAGTGTTGCGTGCGGTTTCCACATCCTTTTT
>JAABTQ010000028.1 GCA_011389745.1 Desulfobacteraceae bacterium
TTTTAACCGAAAAGATATATTGGCCAACCCGCGATTATACCTGGATACCAACCAATGCGGAGGCATGCTCCGTGCCGATATCCGTTGGGGAAATATCCAGAGTAAATATGACGCTATCCTTGCCGGAAACCTGAGCCCTGATTATCCAACGGACCGCTGGATAATGCTTACCCGATGCCGGGCATGGCTGGTGTATCAGGATTATTCCCAGGAGATCTGCTTTGACTGTTTTGATTCATTTGATTACAAGGATCGGGCGCGATGGCGTTTTAACGTTCCAAGCGGACAGGGAGAACATGTCGTACTGGATATTTTCATGAAAATGATTGATGGCGAAAACACCGTTCAAATCCATTTTCATCGATGTTCATCATCAGGTACAAAGGAGCGACTCCCGGATCCGGCTGTCGTAAATTTAATCGTCAGGCCTGATATTGAAGACCGCAATTTTCATGAAACCACAAAAGCATACATGGGCCCTGAAACGTTTTGGCCTGGATCCATTGAAATGCACCAAAAAGGGTTTTTGTTTTCCCCTCCATCTCATCACCGGCTGGCGATGGAAATTTCAAGGGGCATGTTTACTTCCGAGCCTGAATGGATTTACATGGTGGATCATCCTTTAGAATCAGAAAGGGGATTGGATCCCAGTTCCGATTTGTTCAGTCCCGGTTATTTTTCCGTCGAGCTCAAGGGGGGAGATACCGTATTCCTGGCTGCAAAGGTCAATACAGATTACTTTGCAAAATTAACCAATTCCGACAAAACATCCCCATACTCTCCGGCATCTTTCAAAAATTCAGATGACCATGAACCGGTTCCGGCGCTCCTGGATGCCCTTGAGCATTATATTGTTCACAGGGAAAACCTTTATTCGATAATTGCCGGATATCCCTGGTTTCTTGACTGGGGACGTGACTCCCTGATTGTAACAAGAGGATTGATTGCTGCCGGAAAAACAGAGGCTGCCCGTGCTGTTTTATCTATTTTCGGACGTTTTGAAAAACACGGTACCATTCCGAATATGATACGGGGGGATGATGTGGGAAACCGTGATACCGCCGATGCTCCCCTCTGGTTTTGTGTTGCATGCGCCGACCTTATTCGCCAGGAAAAAAATAACGATTTTCTCGGTGTCCAATGCGGCGACAGAACCATTAACCAGGTTTTGTCATCTATTGTAAATCACATGATGATCGGTACTGACAATGGTATCAAAATGGACCCGGAATCCGGCCTCATTTTCAGCCCCAGCCATTTTACCTGGATGGACACCAACTATCCGGCCGGGACTCCAAGACAGGGATATCCCATCGAAATTCAAGCCCTGTGGTTTGCTGCATTGTCGTTTATCATTGAAATCGATTCGACTGAAAATTCAAAAAAATACAGAAACCTGGCCGATAAGGTAAAATGTTCCATTTTGGACCTTTTCTGGATGGACTCATCCGGATATCTGTCCGACTGTATCCATGCTAATTTCAACGAACCAGCCCGCTCCGGTCGGAAGGACGACGCCCTCAGACCAAACCAGTTGTTTGCAGTCACCCTGGGTGCTTTAGAGGATGAAACCTTAATCCGACGTGTTTTGACATCATGTGAAGAACTCCTGGTTCCGGGAGCACTTAGAAGTCTGGCAGATCGGCCTGTACAATTACCCCTAAGAATTGTCCACAACGGTCAGGAGTTAAATGACCCGATACATCCTTATTGGGGAGAATATCGGGGAGATGAAGATACCAGACGAAAACCGGCGTACCACAACGGTACGGCATGGGCCTGGCTTTTTCCAAGTTTCTGCGAGGCCTGGGTGAAGGGCTACGGAAACGCAGGAAAGGAAACCGCTCTGGCTTATCTTTCGAGCAGCATTGATCTCATGAATCAGGGGTGTGTCGGGCAAATTCCGGAAATACTTGAAGGAGATGCTCCTCACGCCCCTCGCGGATGTGATGCCCAGGCCTGGAGTATCAGCGAAGTACTGCGGGTATGGATTCAGCTGTCAAATCCAAAATAAAGTCATTTTAGGTCCAAACCTCCGGTATGTTCAACCGGGACTCTCCTGCCAAGGCCGAGTCCTCCGCTCACATAGGCATGACCGCTGATTTTGTAGCTAAATTGATTCGATTCCAGCAAGGATTGGATTCTGGATATGAAACTGATATTGTTAAGGCGAAACAAAATCTCCTGATTGGCTGAACCAAGCCGCGGAACGGTCAATTTTTCTGAGGTCATGCCCTTGCCGACATCAATGTCGTTAAGATAAAGGCGATATACACCACCATTAATGTGTAAAGGATACCGGCCTTCATTATCAATACGAACAATTGCCTTTAATCCGGTCTCTAATAAGGTAACTTCCCCTAACCTCAGATCAACAAGGGCAATTTCCGGCATGGCCGCATACCTTGATGTGCACCCTGTTGCCAACAAAGTAACAAATACCCATAACCAAACAAATCTCATAACGCCTCCTTTTTATGACATAACAATACTACAGATATCCTCTGAAATACCATGAAAAGTCAACAAGTTAATTTTGTGACCGGCTGTGGGTTTCAAAAGGCTCGATAGAAAGCATTCTGTTGCCGGATATTAGTACTGGTTATGAAACATGAAACATCAATGAACAAGCCCCTGTGTTTATTTAAACTTGACCATAGAACGCAAAGGTTATAAAAGAATTGATGATCATGACAATCGCATAATGCTTTGAATGAACTCGAACCCAATGGGTAATTGATAAATGTATCGTTATGAAACTTATCAGGTTTTACCGGCAATCCCGGAACCACTGTCTTTTTTAGAAACCCTCGGCAGAAACATCTGGTGGTGTTGGCAGAAAGATGCCATTGAATTATTTCGAAGAATCAATCCCCGACTATGGAGAGAATCCAGACGCAATCCCCTGGCCTTTTTAACAATGGTCTCCCAGGAACGTCTAGAGGAACTGGCAAGGGATCACAGCTTCCTGGCCCACCAGAAGCGAGTGAAAGATCGTTTTGAAAAACGTGTACTTCTTCCCCTGGATCGTTCCAAGGGACCCTATGGCACAGAAAATGTCATCGGATATTTTTCAATGGAATTCGGAATTCATGAAAGCCTTCCCCTTTATGCCGGTGGTCTGGGGATGCTGGCCGGAGATCATTTGAAAGCTGCGTCCAATTTAACCCTACCCTTGCTGGGCATGGGACTGCTTTACCGAAAAGCTTATTTTAAACAAATCCTTGATCAGGAAGGATGGCAGCAGGAACAATACCCTGAAACAGATCTTTATCATCTTCCCATTGAAAAAGTTGTCGATGATACGGGAAATGATATCATTATATCGATACCGGGCCCAACCGGTGATATTCAGACCATGGTATGGAAACTCGATGTGGGCCGCATTCCGCTTTACCTGCTGGATACCAATCTTCCGGAAAATCCCGCTGAAATCCGGGAAATTACATCCAGATTATACGCCGGAGAACACAGTGTTCGGCTAGCCCAGGAGGTCGTACTGGGAATCGGCGGAATGCGGGTACTTGAGGCCATGGGAAAATGCCCGCATGTATGTCATCTCAACGAGGGTCATGCAGCTTTTGCAGCAATTGAACGCCTCGCCCAGATTATGACTGCCTACTCCGTCGATTTAAAAACTGCCTTTGAAATTGTCCCCAGAACAACAGTATTCACCACCCACACGCCTGTCGCTGCAGGCCACGATGAATTTCCGGTGGATCTTGTCAAACCGTATCTGGTAGGATATGAAAAAATTTTCGGTATCGGAGTAGACGAGATTATCTCCTGGGGACAACCGTCGGGTGCCGGTCCATACGCGCCCATGTCCATGGTTGTGCTTGCTTTGAGATTATCGCAGTTTTGTAATGGTGTTAGTGAATTGCACGGAAAGGTAGCCCGACGGATGTGGACCCATATCTGGCCCCGAAGACCCGAAAATGAAACTCCCATTTCCCATATCACCAATGGAGTTCATCTTCCCAGCTATATTTCACTGGAGCTTTCCCAACTCTTCGAACAATATATCGGCCCGGAATGGTATCTTCAGCAGAGGACCGAGGAAAATGCAAACCGTATCGATGAAATTTACGATGAGGAACTATGGCGGGCTCATGAAATGTGTCGATTAAGGCTCATTCGGAACTGTCGTGAAATGATGGTTCAGCAGTATGGCCGGCGCAACGCCACCCTGGCGATTATGGAGGATATTGCATCGGTACTGGATCCGGATGCCCTCACAATTGCCTTTGCCAGGCGATTTGCCACATACAAGCGTGCCCATCTGTTGTTTGATGATCCCGCACGTCTCGAAGCCATCTTGAACAATGAAAAGTTTCCGGTTCAATTCATAGTTTCAGGAAAGGCACATCCCAGGGATAATGAAGGAAAAGCCATCATTAAACGGATCATTGATTTTGCCCGAAATTCGGCCTTGCGCCATCGCATCATTTTCTTAGAGGACTATGATCCGCACATAGCCCGACACCTTGTTCAGGGTTCTGATGTCTGGCTCAATACGCCGAGGCGGCCTCTGGAGGCCTGCGGAACGTCGGGCATGAAAGCAGCCATCAATGGAGGTCTCAATGTCAGCACCCTCGATGGGTGGTGGTGTGAAGGATATTCCGAAACTCTCGGGTGGAAAATCGGTAACGGTGAAGAATATTCCGACATGGCCTATCAGGATGCAATGGAAAGTCAGGCACTGTATAATATTTTAGAAAACGAAGTTATTCCATGTTTTTATAATCGAAAAAACGCAGGAGTGTCTCCCAAATGGCTCAGAATGATGAAAGAATCCATGAAAATGGCGTTTAAGCAATTCAATAGCCATAGAATGCTACGAGAATATGAACATCGGTTTTATTTTCCAGCAAGTAAAAACTTTCGGAATCTTCTCAAAGACAATGCGGAAAAAGCTAAACAAATGGTTTTCCAGCGCAACAGACTCGACGGTCTTTGGAGTGGGATCAGGGTTTCACGCCCGACCAGACACGCTTCCGGACCGTTTCGAGTCGGACAAATGATTCCCGTCACTGTTGTTGTCAGGCTTGGAGAATTGAAGCCTGAAGAAGTGGACGTGGAACTTTATAATGGAAAACAAAAGTCCCTGGAATCCATATTATCCGGTGAAAACCTGACAATGGCCGTTCAGGAAAACATGGGTAATGGGGAATACCTTTATGCCGGCACCATCACCTGTAACGCAGCCGGTCGATATGGTTTTACAGCCCGGATATTGCCCCGGGGCGACGAGTGGGTTAAATATACGCCGGAACTTTTAACCTGGTCGGAATAGCCTGTCATGCCGGATACTCCAATGAAATATTTTTTCCAGAACGATCCTTATTTAGCCGCTTATGAATCTATACTGAAACGACGGATCAATAAGGCTCATCAAACCGAATTCCGAATTACGCAAAATACAACCGACTTGATGCATTTCGCATCAGGACATGAATTCTTCGGGCTTCATTTTCGCGAAAATGAATGGCTTTTTCGTGAATGGGCTCCCCATGCCGTAGCCGTATTTTTTATCGGAACCATGACCGGATGGGAGGAAAAGCAAGAGTTTGCCTTGCAACAGAAAAATGCGTCAGGCGTTTGGGAAATCAGATTTTCTTCAGACTCTCTGAATCACGGCGACATTTATCGACTTCGAATCCACTGGCCTGGCGGAACAGGCGATCGAATTCCGGCTTATGCCCGCCGGGTTGTTCAGGACCCGGAAACACTGATTTTCAATGCGCAGGTCTGGCATCCAGCAGCTTTTTATCAATGGCGTTGTACTGATTTTCAGTGCTCTCCCGGTCCGCTCTTGATTTATGAAACTCACATTGGTATGGCTCAGGAGGCCGAACGTGTAGGTACGTTTCGTGAATTTACTACACACATTATTCCACGAATTGTTGATTCCGGCTACAATGCACTTCAGTTGATGGCAATTCAGGAACATCCCTATTATGCGTCCTTCGGATATCAGGTTTCGAGTTTTTTTGCGCCGTCTTTCCGATTTGGAACTCCCGAAGACCTCAAGGAACTGATTGATACGGCACATGATGCAGGTTTGCAGGTCATCATGGATCTGATTCATTCCCATGCCGTATCGAACGAAGTGGAAGGGCTCAGCCGGTTTGACGGAACCTACACACAATATTTTCATGGGGGATCAAGGGGAATTCATACCGCATGGGATTCCCGGTGCTTTGATTACGGCAAAATTCAGGTGCTTCATTTTTTGCTTTCAAACTGTCGGTTCTGGCTGGATGAATACCGTCTTGACGGATTCCGATTCGACGGTGTCACCAGCATGTTATACCATCATCACGGACTCGGAAAAAATTTTACAAACTATAATGATTACTTTAATGATGAGGTGGATGAGGATGCCCTGACGTATCTGGCTCTTGCCAACAAACTCATTCATCAATTGCGCCCCGATGCCGTTACCATTGCGGAAGATGTCAGTGGCATGCCGGGTCTGGCCGCACCAATATCGAGCGAAGGTATCGGATTTGACTACCGATACGCTATGGGCGTACCGGATCATTGGATCAGACTTGTCAAGGATCAAAGGGATGAAGACTGGGAAATGAATCGTTTATGGCATGAACTGACAAACCAAAGAAAAGGTGAAAAAACCATCAGCTACTGCGAATCTCACGATCAGGCCCTGGTGGGTGACCAGGCCCTTATCTTCAGACTCATCGGTTCTGATATTTATACTGCCATGCGCCTGGGCGATGAAACCATTAATGTGGATCGTGGAATCGCCCTGGTCAAACTCATCCGTTTTATTACCCTTTGCACGGCAGACAGCGGATACCTGAATTTTATGGGAAACGAATTCGGCCATCCGGAATGGATCGACTTTCCACGGCCGGACAACCAGTGGTCATACCGTTTTGCACGCCGTCAATGGCACCTGGTCGATGATCACTCACTCAAGTATCAACAAATCGCTATGTTTGACCGGGATATGCTTACCCTGGTAAAAAAGTTTCAGATTCTTGAGGAATCAAATCCTCAACTCATCTACGAACATAATGACAACAAAGTGATTGTTTTTGAACGAGCCGGGCTTTTGTTTGCCTTTAACTTTCATCCGGGTTCCTCTTATCAGAACTATACGATTGAAGCCTCACCGGGAAAAAAGTATACCATGATTTTTAACAGTGATGATCCCAAATATGGAGGGCATAGCCGCCTGATTCCGAACCAGCATCACTTCACCCTACATGAAAACAACCGCCACTTTCTCAGCCTTTATCTTCCCACGCGCACCACTCTGGTTCTGATGCCTGAAGATCACCCATTGAGAAACGCCTGAACACAAATTTCCACAAACAATTACCACCATACCCTCATTCACCCAACACAAGGAGTGCAAAAATCGTATTTTCGCATTTTTTATTTATCTCGACAGTTCAAGGTTGTCTTAGGACTCTTCAATTCTTCCCGCCGTTGTTCTGACCATTTGAGCGATATAATCGTGATCATAAATGTTTTCCGGCCGTATTTTAATCTCGAAGATATTCAGGCATGCTTATCCATATATATTTCAAATAAGTTTTAGCATGTGTAATTTACTTTCGCTACTCTCGTTCCCATGCTCTGCGTGAGAACGAGGGTTAAAACTCGATCTTATCCAGCAAGGCATTGATTTCAGCCACGGTCTGCTGATCTGTACTGTGCCTTAAAGTAATCGCTCTGGCAGGACATTCACTGGGGCACATACCACACCCCTGGCATTTGGCGGGAACGATTTCGGAAATGCCTTCCTTGTTAATAAACGGCGCTCCGAATGGGCATATCCTCACGCAAGCAAGGCAGGCCGTACATAAATCCGGATCCACCACCGCATAGGTAGGCGATGTCTTCATTTTATCCTGACATAAAACTTTTATTGCCTGCTGGGCGGCACATTTGGCCATGGCGACAGCCTCATCGGCAAACCTGGGACTGTGGGCCAGACCGGCCAGAAAAATCCCCGCCGTGGGAAATTCCACCGGACGAAGCTTAACATGGGCCTCCATAAAAAAGCCTTCCGGAGTTCTGGACAGCTTTAAGAGCCTGGCGAGCTTTTCGTTGTCCAAAGCCGGGCGAATCCCTGTACTCAGCGTTACAATATCAGGCGTAATTCTAAATTCCTGATGAGAACTTCGGTCGGTAAAATCAACAACAAGCTGTCCATGGTCATCATATACCACAGGTGCTTCATCAGGAATAAAGCGGAAAAAAAGCACTCCTTTGCGGCGGGCTTCCAGATAATAGAGCTCCTTGAAACCGAACGTTCGCAGATCTCTGTACAAAATAACCACCTGAATATCGGGATTAATGTCTTTCAAGGCAATGGCATTTTTTACCGCGGCACTGCAGCAAACCCGACTGCAATAGGCAAATGTTTCGTTTCGAGACCCTACACACTGGATCATGACCACATTCTTGAGTTGCCTGGGCCATTGAGGATCACGGCGTAAACGTTCTGCCAGTTCTACCTGGGTGACAACCCGTTCATCCTGTCCATACCTGAATTCACCGGCTTGATACGCCGTTCCCCCACTTGCCACCACAACTGTGCCATAACTTATTTCATGTCGGGTTTCCGCATTGATAATGATACCATTAAAAGCTCCAATATATCCGGAATGTTCAGAAAGCTCACTGTTTAGATAAAGGGTGATGTTGGGATTGCTTCTCACTCGGTCTTCCAGCATACGGACAAGCTTTGGCGGCGAGTGGCCTTCCAGAGTGTGTGTCAGTTTTACCGCAAATCCACCCAACTGACCTGTTTTTTCCACAAGATGAACGTGAAATCCTTGTTTGGCCATTGTCAAAGCCGCTGTCATGCCGGCGAGTCCACCGCCGATCACCAGGCTATCATTGACGATTTTGTAAGTATCCGCCTCAAGCGGTTCCAGATTTTTTGCTCTGGCCACTGCCGCTTTTATAAGTTCCAAAGCCTTTGCCGTCGCCTTTTTTGTGTCTTTGCCATGAACCCAGGAACATTGATTTCGAATATTGGCCATATCCATGAGATAGGGGTTGAGTCCTGCCTGCTCCAGGGTTTTTTGAAACAATGGTTCATGGGTTTTGGGTGAACATGCAGCGATCACCACTCGGTTTAAATGATGTGCCTTAATTGTTTGGGCCAGCCTGTCCTGGGTTTCTGCCGAACACGTAAACATGAAATCCTGTGCAAATGTCACATCATTATTTCTTTGAATCGCCGATAACAAAGTGGGGATGTCCACAACACCGGCTATATTGGAACCACAATGACAAACAAACACACCGACTCTAATTTCCTGACCAGTTTCCGGAGTTTCTTCGATTTGATTGTCAGCACCCTGATTTTCATCTGGCGCCGGCAACATTCGGGCCTCTGAAAGTAAGCCTGATACCTCTGCGGCCGCTGCACCCGCCTGGATGACTGTCTCCGGAATATCCTTGGGCGATTCCAAAACCCCGCAGACATATACTCCGGGGCGGGATGTGGAAACCGGCTCATCAAAATCCCCGCAGGCAAACCCGTAAGGATTTAAATGGATATTCAGACGGTCTGCAAGATTTTTCCATCCTTTTGAGGGTTGAAAACCACTTGACAATACCACCAGATCGTATTCTTCTTCCACGGTGCCGTTTATATGATGATCAAAGGTTTCGACCACAAGATTTTCGCTTTGGGGATTTACATATAACTGAGAAATCATCGAGCGTTTGTATTGAACCTGGTGCTGAAAAGTAGCGCGCTCGATATATTCGTCAAACCCTTTTCCATGGGCACGGATATCCATAAAATAGATGACCGTTTCGGATTCAGGAAGATGAGACCGGGTTAAAACGGCTTGTTTTGCTGCGTGCATGCAGCATACGGAAGAGCAAAACGGACGGTTCTTGGAAATATCCCGGGACATGACACATTGAATCCAGGCGATACGCTTTGGACTTTTACCATCAGACGGACGCTGCAAATGCCCGCCATAGGGCCCGGTAGCAGAGAGCATCCTTTCATACTGAAGCGATGTCACCACATTACGATATCGTCCGAAACCGTATTCTCCGTGCTCTTTTGTCAGGGCCAGCTCAAAACCTGCAGATAAGATGACCGCCCCCACTTCCAGAGTGAAATTTTCAACCTTCTGGTCAAACTCAACGGCACCCACAGGACATATTTTTTTGCACAGCCCACACTTTTTTTTAGTCAAATACAAACATTGATCAGGGTCTAAAGCATACTTCAAGGGAACTGCCTGCGGAAAAGGAATATATGCCGCTTTCCGCATCCCCAATTCGGTGTTGAATGCATCAGGAACCTTTTTGGGACATTTTTCCGCACATTGCCCGCATGCGATACATTTATCCATATTGATATAGCGGGGCATTCGTCGGACATGGGCGGTAAAATGGCCGGGCACGCCGTCAAGGTTCATCAATTCACATGAGGTCATTATCCTGATATTAGGATGGCCTGCCGCTTCAACCAGTTTTGGCGAAAAAATACAAGTGGAGCAGTCATTAGTGGGGAAGGTTTTATCCAATTGAGCCATTGTGCCGCCAACGCTGTGGCTCTTATCCGCCAAATAGACATAAAAGCCGGTGTCGGCCAAATCCAAAGCAGCCTGAATTCCGCCGATTCCGCCACCGATTACCATAACTTTTCCGACAGGCTTGTTTTTTAAAGGAATCATGCTCTCCCCGTATCTATTTGACTAGTCCTTTTTCCCTCAAAAGCCGTCCGGGGTCGGTTAAATGCATCCGGAAATTCTGAATTGAACATTTTTCACCTTCAAACGCCAGACGCATCATTTCCGTAAAATAAAATACCGGAATCTTCGGCATTCCTTTTTCATTTTGCACCATATCCAGGTTACTCTGACATAAAGGACATGAGACAATAATGGCTTCCGCGCCTGCCTGATGTGCTTTTTTTATCAAACGAGTGGAGAGGTTGAATTGAATATCTCGTCTTCCGATACCGATACTGGCTCCACAGCATGTTGCTTTATACGACCAGTCTAATGAAATTGCCCCCAATGCAACAGCAATCTTGTCCAAAGTTTGAGGATTTTCATAATCAGTAAAACCGGTGATTTTGGGTGGTCGAACCATCTGGCATCCATAGTAGCTCACCAGACGGAGACCTTCCAGAGGCATGAGAACCTTTTGCTTTATCTGGTCAATCATATGCGGTTGCGCCAGAAATCGAGTCATATCGTAGATTTTTGTTTTTCCGGTCACTTTCCAGGGGACATCATAGATATTTTTCAAAATCATTTTTCGGGAATATGTCAGGCGATTAAAGCAATTGGCGCATGGGGATACGATATCAAGGCCCATCTTTTCAGCAGCCGCCAGGTTTTTGGCCGGAAGCAATACCGCCATGGTTTCGCTCAGGCTATGCGCAGCTGTAGCGCCACAACAAGTCCAGTCATCGATTTCCACAAGTTTGACATCCAGTTTGTCAAATACTGCCGTAATCGATCGCTCATAATCATTGGCCATTCCTTCCAGAGAACAGCCCGGATAAAAGGCCAGGTTCATAAAGTGGACTCCCATCTTATTTGCGACATATTTCGCGGATTTTTTTCATTTCATTGCATCGATGGGGCAACAATTTGAGTTTTCCTTTTCGAAACATTTCAAAACCCAGAACCAACTCTTCTTTTAGTGCGCCGGTTTTGATCTTTTCCTTCAACACATCAGGATGCCGGTTTAATGACCCCATGAGCCAGAATTCGTTGACCCGGCCAAAGCGCTGGAGTTCATTGACGAAAGTTTTATGAAATACCGCCAGTATTTTCTCAGCAGGTACAACCTTTGAAAGAAATGCCATGTTACGCAGATGGTTGATCGTTTTTGCCACATCCACATTGTTAGGGCAGTAGGTGGTACACATCTCACACGAAAGGCATACCCAGATCGTTGTCGTTCTCAGCAACTCCTCGCGCCATCCCAACTGGACATAACGAATCACCTGGTGCGGGTTGACATCCATGTAGGCACTGACCGGACAAGCGTTGGTGCATCGCTCGCACTGGTAACAGGCTGAGATATCGGCACCGGTTTCCCCCTCGACTTTTCTGAGGAAATGGTCTCCCCTGTCACCGATTATACGTCTTGGTCCCGATAATTGATCAGGCACGTCGAGGTCTGTTTTTTCTCTTGCCGGTTTCATACCTTATCTCCCGGTTTACCTTGTTCCTATTAATTTTCCAGCGACTCCCTGACCCTGACTGCCGGATCCATTTTTGAAAAGGGTTTCCGCATGAAATGTACTCCCGGATCAAGCACACCATGTTGAGCAATGACGCCGGGTGTATAACCCGACTTAAACAGGAACTTAAGATATAATGACTCAAAATCAAGCTTTGTCAGGGTTTTGCGACCAGTTTTTTTTCGATCGCATATGCGGTTAATGCCGAGACATTATGTAAATCAAGCTTTTTCATAACATTAGCTCTGTGCTTTTCGACGGTCTTAACGCTTATATTGAGAAGATCGGCGATTTCTTTATTTCTATATCCCTCCCCGATAAGTTTTAAAACATCTTTTTCACGTTGGGTAATGCTGTCCCATGTTGTTGAGCCTTTAATAATTTTTTTTCCCTCCAGATACCCAACCATGATACCCCCGGAAATTCCAGGGCTGATATAAATTTTTCCGTTAAGAACGCTTTTGATGGCAATCAGAAGTTCATCTCTGCTGGCATCTTTCAAACAGTAACCATCGGCGCCGGATTGAAATGCTTCCAACACATACTGATCTGATTCATGGATTGTTAATGCAAGTATCTTAACTTTAGGGAAACGGCTTTTGATTTCTTTGATTACGGAGATTCCGCTCATTTTAGGCATGGAAAGGTCCAGAAGGATCAGATCCGGGGCATGTTTTTCCACACATCGTATGGCTTCCAGGCCGTTTTCCGCTTCTCCAATGATTTGAAGGTCTTTTTCTGTCTGAAGAAGTGCTTTCAGACCTTCTCGTAACAATCTGTGATCCTCGGCCAGCACAATGTTTTTAGTCTTTACCATTTTGATAATCCTTTTTTTACTTTAAAAAAGAGGAGTTAGTATGCATCATTAAACGGCGCAAAGTCAAGAACAGTTCCATTTCACTTCTGGATTACTGAGGATTATGCATAAAGCATAAAACAAGTTGACGATACTAGTTTGTTTTATTAGATTAAGTTAAAAATGACCATTGAAAATAAAATCCCATCATATGAATATCGATCTATATTTTTGAAAGAGCGGGCATGAAACCGGATAATATAAATAAAGCAATGCTCACCGACCTATATGAGCTTACCATGGCGGCATCTTATTATGAGCACGGAATTGTTGCTCCGGCCACCTTCAGCCTTTTCATACGGAAATATCCTCCTGACAGGGGCTATTTTGTCAGCGCCGGGCTTGAACAGGTATTGGATTTTCTGGGATCATTCTCCTTTGACCAGGAAGATCTCGATTATCTGGATTCCAAAAATCTTTTTTCCCATGATTTTCTTAATTATTTAGCACAGCTTCGATTTACCGGTGATGTGCATGCCATTTCAGAGGGACGGATATTTTTCAAGGATGAACCTGTTCTAGAATTGACGGCACCGATTATCCAGGGTCAGTTGGTGGAAACCTTTATTATCAACACCATCAACTTCGGAGTCATCATTGCAACTAAAGCCTCCCGTTGTATCCATGCTGCCCAGGGAAAAAACCTCGTGGATTTTTCTTTACGAAGGACTCATGGAGCCGATGCCGGCATCCAGGGAGCGCGGGCTTGCTTTATCACAGGTTTTACTTCAACAAGCAACGTTCTGGCCGGAAAACTTTACGGGATTCCCATATCAGGAACCATGGCACATTCCTATGTATTGAGCTTTGATGAAGAAATTGAAGCCTTTCGGGCTTATTCCAAATCTTTTCCTGAAAATACCGTATTGTTGATCGACACCTATGATACCGTTGAAGGTGCTCGCAAGGCGGCGCAAGTGGGAAAGGAAATGGCTGACCAGGGTTATAAATTAAAAGGTGTCCGCCTTGACAGCGGGGATATGGCACAATTGAGCCAGGATGTACGAAAGATTTTAAATGATTCGGGTTTATATGATGTTACAATTTTTGCCAGTGGCGGATTCGATGAGTTCAGAATTGCCAAAAGCCTGGAGCGCGGGGCTCAAATCGATGCATTCGGAGTTGGAACCAGAATCGGGGTTTCCGCAGATGCACCTTACACAAACATCGCTTACAAGCTGGTTGAATATGACAACACCCCCGTATTGAAATTGAGTTCGGGAAAGCAAAACATTCCGTCGTCCAAACAGATTTTCAGAACATCTCTTGAAGGGCAATTTAAAGAGGATATTATCGGCTTAAGGGATGAAAAACTGGAGGGTGAACAACTGCTTAAAAAGGTGATGCAAAACGGAAAACCCTTAGCTCCCCCTGAGCTCCTTAAAGAAATTCGTCAACGGTTCAGAAATGAATTTAAATCTCTGAATGGCTCTGTTAAAGCAATTCGTAATCCGAAATTATATCCTGTTGAATTGAGCACCAAATTAAAAAATCTTCAGGAACAAGTGATAATAAAAATCAAAGATAAAATGTCCGACAATCGCTGATATTCTTGTTTTTAAAGTTTATTTTTTAACCCTATTTTTTGAGGAGATTAACATGGCAGACAAAAAAGAAATTCTCGCATCCCTGGAAAAACAGCTCAGATCCCTGGAATCTGAAATTATAAAACTGAAGGAACTGGCGGCCAAAGTTGAAAAAGGCAGTACTTTAATAATAGCAGAAGTGGAAAATCTGGAAAACGAAGAAAATATTTTAAAAATGGAACTTAGTGAATTAAAAAAATCTGGGGATGCATGGAAAGAATTGGAATTGGGGGTAAATGAACAGTTGGAAAACCTGACGTTTAATGTAAACACCGCCCTGAATAAATTCAAAGAAAGAGTGAAATAAAAACCCGCCTTTTAAATGTTGAACATCATATCTCACATAATTAATTAATGCTGAAAAGGGGATGGAACCTACCATTCCATCCCTTTAATCATCTCAAACTATCAGAATTTTAAAATTTAAACTTCGATAAGCATTCCGTTTATGAGTCTTGACCCAAAAAATTGTGCGATCTATAATATGTCAAAGTTATCTAATATAATATTTTGGTAAGGAGATTAGAATGGGGCGTTGGAAAAAATGGTTTATGGCTTTTTTGGCCCTGATTGCAATTATAGCCATTGCTTATGTGATACTGAACTTTCTTTTTATTAATTTTTTTGTAGATTTCTACTGGTATAGTTCACTCGGATACTCGGGATTGCTGTTCCTAAAATTACTTTATAAGTATCTGATTTTTATAGGGGTAACTCTGTTTTTTTTTCTGATTATCTTTCTCAATTTCTGGGTCGCCTCAAGATATCTTGGATGTACTCTTTCCGGTGAGTGCAAACATGAAGTAACAAAAACAAGAAAATTGATCCAGGCATTTCGCACCGGTTCATTGAAAGTGTACACCCCTCTTTCCATGATCCTTGCAATACCTTTGGCCATCCCCCTCTATGAACAATGGCAAGCGGCATTACTTTATATATTCGGGTCCAACAGTGGAGTCAAAGATCCGGTCTATGGCATCGATGTGAGCTATTACCTGTTTTCTCTTCCGATCTATAGCCTTCTTCAGAGACGTTTGATTATAATGCTGTTGCTTCTGTTTGTATGTTTGACGATTCTTTATTACATAGAACGTCGTATGCTGGCATCTGAAAATCAACCGTTATATAAATCTGCAAAAATTCATCTTTCTGTTGTGATTTTTCTGGCATTTTGGGTTCAAGCCTGGGGATATATGCTCGAAAGGCATCTGTTGCTGTACAATACCAATAACCTACCTTTATTTTCCGGACCCGGCTATACCGAAATGAAGGTCCTGCTTCCGCTGATCTGGCTTTCAGCGATATTTCTCCTGGCCATGGCCATATCACTTATCGTTTTTGTAAATAGACGCAAGGGCGTCTATCCGCTTGTCATTTTCACATTACTGTTTGTTCTTACCCATGCGGGAAGAACATGGGATTTTTTATACGACAATGTTGATAAATACCTTGTAAAGCCCAATGAAATTGAACGACAATCCAAATACATTCAAAACTCGGTTCTATCAACGTTAGGTGCTTATAATTTGACTCATGTTGAAAAGCGCGATTACGGAAGAACGCAAAATCTTCGGAGCCTGACCGATCCGGAACTCAAAACCGACCTGGAAAACATTCCGCTCTGGGACAAGGAACTGCTCATGGATGTTTTCCAGGAAGTCCAGGCAATCCGCCCTTACTATCAATTCAGCGATATAGATGTCGGACGATATCCCATGGATAACATTTTACATCAGGTTTACCTGGCCGCAAGGGAAATTAACCTGAACAAACTTCCGTTATCGGCTCAGAACTGGATAAATATGCACCTGAAGTATACCCATGGATACGGGCCGGTTATGATTCCCGCAGCCCAGAAGGGCGAAGAAAGAATGAAATGGTATATTAAGGATATACCCCCGGTATCCGATTACGGTTTTTCGATTAAAGAACCGGGCATTTATTATGGCACGGGTCATTACGATTATGCCATCGCCCCCAACGAAAGCGGGGAACTCTATTATCCCGGCGATGTGGACGAAGTTTTTGTCGACTACAAAGGCACCGGAGGGACCCCCATCGGCTCTTTGTTTAAAAAAGCATTATTTGCCGTATACTTCAAGGACAGGAATATTTTTTTTACCACCAAAACCAGTCCGAACAGCCGCCTTCTCTTCAGAAGGAATATTCAGGAGCGTATCAGAACCTTGACACCGTTTATCAGGCTCGATAGAGATCCGTACCTGGTTGTCACCGATGATGTGATGTACTGGTATCAGGATGCATATACGTTAAGCAAATGGTACCCCCAGGGAGCACCCTATAACGATGAATTCAACTATATCAGAAATTCCATAAAAATCGTTGTGGACGCCTATAACGGCACTGTAACATATTACCTTGTAGATACAAAAGACCCTATCGCCAAGGCTTATGAACGGATGTATCCCGGTCTTATCAAACCAATTGAAGAAATGCCTGAAAATTTAGCCAAACAAATGCGATATCCGCGAGACCTGTTTGAAATCCAGATGAAAATGTATTCCAAATATCACCAGGTCAATCCGGAAACATTTTACAAAGATGAAGACCGGTGGCAATTTGCGGAATTTGTCCACCGGGACACTTTAATTCGTATGCAACCCTATTATTTAACCCTGGATCTTATCCAGCACAAAAACCCGGAATTTATTCTGGTTATCCCCATGCTTCCCATTAATCGCGAAAACCTTCGTGCACTGGCCCTTGTCGGAAGCGACGGTGACAATTACGGGCGTATTATCGTCTATTTGTTTCCAAGGGGACGTCAGGTTTATGGCCCCTCCCAGATTAATGCGCTCATTGATCAGGACACCACCATTGCGGAAATGATTACTTTATGGGATCAGGCTGGATCAGAAGTCAAGCGTGGTAAAATGATTATTTTTCCGCTTGGCAAACATATCTTGTACATCCAGCCATTTTATCTGGAAGCAACCGGACGGCTTAAAATTCCCGAACTAAAACGGGTCATTGTCAGTGCGGAACAAATTGTGGTTATTGATGTCACGTTGGAAAAAGCATTTGATCGTCTCAACAAACTAATCATGGAGCAGGGTGGCCGGGAAGCTAATACTCCCACGCCGGATAGATCATCAGATCAAATTGATGAGGTGATACCATTACCATCTGAACCTGAACTGGAATTAGATCTTAACCTCGAACCGGAAGAGTCCCTTGAGATACCTCCCAACCCAATTTATCACGATAACGGTGGTGAGTAAAAACTCAGGATACAACTTGAAATTTATATAAAGGTGGTTAAGTTCTCTTCCAAGTAAGTAATTTCAAATTTTACTAAACCATCGGAATTTAGCATCAAAGGGAGGAATAGCCATGAAAGACACAGAAAACTTGCACAAGAAAGTTCAGGAACATTGCGATTGTTTTGCCACAACCGACTATTTGTTGGAAATGTCAAAAGTAAAAACGGATGCCGATAAGGACGAGGCCGCATTGAAATGGCTGGCCCTTGCCGCTCTTCATGGTGTTAACAGTGGCGCTGAAGAAGTGACCATTTCCAAAAACAAAGATGGCCAGGTTAAGGTGATTGCCGAATACAAGGATGCGGAACTACCCTCACCGGGTAATGAAGTTGCAGATAAGATTTTTGAAACCGTCAGAAACATTACTCATATCGAGGATAAAAAAGGTAAAACCGAGTTGGCTCTGGGAATCCGGGACAGCAGCATCAGTTTGAAAGTTAAAGTTAAACAAAGTGGTGATAAAGATAAAATCACCTTTAAATTTCCGAAATAGTGTGAACAACACTTTCCTGTCTACAGCTATTATCAGGGGCTATACCCTATTAAAAGGTTAAGCCCCTTTTTTTTTGAATTTATTTTGAACTGTCATATCAAATAAGGAGTTTTTATGTGGATAAAAAGTTCGGATATTCGAAAGGCTGACTTTTCGGATTCATCAATGCTGAATTTTCTCATTCGACAATGTTTTCTGGATGTAGCCACGCGGTTTGGACTTACATTGGAAAACTACCCCGAACATCCATCCAACACCACCCTGGAAATTGTGGAAAAAGACCTCTCCAATGACTTATCCTTTTTTATTAAAATAGATCGGGGTATTCCTTCCGGATGCATCGGATTGAAAAAAGTCTCCGAAGATGTATGCGATGTGGTAAGGTTGGGGGTACTGCCGGGAAGGCGCCGCAGAGGCTTTGGAAAGGAATTATTGGAAAAGGCAATTCTTGAAGCCAGGGAATTGGGCGCCAAAAGAGTCAGTTTATCCATTATTGCAGATGATACCGAATTAAAGAGATGGGTCGAAAAATCAGGTTTTGTGGAAACCGAAACACGTAAATTTAAACGGCTTCCTTTTCAATTTACCGTTTTGGAGCTGTCTATCTGACTCTCTTTTCCTTCTACCTTTCAAATGAAGCCGGTTCTGTTAAATCGTCATTGCGGCAAAAACCGGAATCCAGGTTGAACGTCTGAACCACCTACCCGAACTTTTTGAGAAATATGCGTGGATGTATCATACGCCCTTAATTTTTCATATAGAACAACATCCAAAATATTTTTTGGTTTTGATGATTTAGATATTGTTTTTCTTTTTTTAATCGCCTATATTTTTTGGTTTATGTAAATAGTGCTTGAAAGAAAACTCCCCTCCCAGTGGGAGGAAAAATAAGGAGAGATGATGGACAGCGGGCAACTTAAAGAATCAATTTTAACTCAGATTGAACATGCTGCGGAAAAAACATTCGGAACCAGCCCTGATGGTCTGAACCTGGTTTATCCTCCCGGGGTTGACATGGGCGATTTTGCCTGCGGCTGCTTTCCCATGGCAAAACAATATCGGCGGTCACCCAATGATATTGCCCTAAAAATTGCAAAAAATATCCCTTCCGGTGAAATCATACAAAAAGCCGAGGCTTCTGGTCCATACATCAACATCAAAGTTTCCAATGCTGTTTTATTTGGCGAAATCTGCTCGGAAATTATTAAAAAACAAGAAAAATTCTGCACGCCTAACACAAGTCCCAAAAAGCGTGTGATGGTTGAATACCTGTCCCCCAACACCAATAAGCCGCTACACCTGGGCCATCTCAGAAACGGTGCTCTGGGAATGGCGGTTGCCAACATCCTGATGGCTGCCGGGCACCATGTGGTTAAGGCCAACCTTATTAACAACCGTGGAGTCCATATCTGTAAGAGTATGCTGGCATGGCAAAGGTGGGGAAATGACACCTCACCGAAGTCCGAAGGCATAAAAGGAGATCACTTTGTAGGCAAATGGTATGTAAAATACGCTCAGGAGGCTGAAAAAGACCCGGGTCTTGAAACTGAAGTCCAGAAAATGCTCCAACGGTGGGAAGCTGGTGATCCGGAAATCGTAAAGCTTTGGAAAATGATGAATGATTGGGTCTATGAAGGTTTTTCAGAAACATATAAAAAATTCGGTCTCAATTTTGATGTGTTCTACTATGAATCCGACACATACAAGCTTGGAAAAGACATCATCGCCAAAGGTCTTGAAAAACAAATTTTTCAAAAGATACTGAGAGATAACGGTGCCGGCGAAAATGTGGTGTTTCATCTTCCGGTGGAAAAGTTTGGCCTGGAAAAAAACGGAAATCCCAAAAAAATCACCGTGCTCCGTGACGATGGCACCAGTTTGTATATGACCCAGGATATCGGCACGGCCATTTTGAAAGCAACCGATCACAACCTGGATCGATCCATATACGTGGTCGGAAGTGAACAGGTCCACCATTTTCAGTGTCTTTTTGAAATACTCAAAGCATTCGAATATCCTTGGGCGGATGGCTGTTACCATCTTTCTTACGGCATGGTCTATCTTCCCGAAGGAAAAATGAAATCCAGGGAAGGAAAAATCGTCGATGCCGATGATTTGATTGAAGAAATTGAAAATTTGGCAGCCCAGGAAATTTGCCGGAGAAATGAAGAAAATCCGTTATCCGAACAGGAATTGAAATATCGTAAACAGATTATCGGCCAGGGTGCAATCAAATTTTATCTGCTGAGGGTCAGAGCGATGCAGGATATCCATTTCGACCCGCAGGAATCCATCTCTTTTGATGGATTCACTGGCCCATATTGTCAGTATGCATATGCCAGAATTTCAGGAATTTTAAGGAATGCTGAGAATCTTGGTCTTACCGCCGCATATGGTGACTCAAATCTATTAGGAAATGACGAAGAACTGCAATTGATAAGACACCTGGTAAGGTTTCCCGAAGAGTTTGAAATTTCCGTCAATGACCTGACACCTTCCCGGCTGGCTGTCCATATATTTAATACCGCAAAAGCATTCAACCAATTTTATAATAAACATCAGGTTATCCATGCAGACACAAAAGAACTGGCAAAAGCGCGATTGTTGCTGATCAAAGCTGCCGGTACCGCATTGAAAACAGGTTTAAACCTCATAGGAATTGACGTACTGGAAAGAATGTAAACAGGAGAAAAAAATAAAATGTATGTACCCAAATATCTTTTTTTTACCAAAGGCATCGGAGTTCACAAAGAAAAAATTGCTTCACTTGAAATTGCTCTCCGGGATGCCGGGATTGCCCAATTAAATATCATGGAGGTTTCCTCCATATTTCCTCCTCATTGCCGAATAATCGACGCAAAAGAGGGTTTATCCATGCTTTCTCCGGGAGAAGTCACCCCATGTGTTCTGGCCAAAGCCCATTCAAACGAACCCGGTCGAAGAATTGTTGCGAGCATAGGCCTTGCGCTTCCCCAGGAAGACGGCAAGTATGGGTTTCTTTCAGCTCACCATGCATACGGCGAAACTGAGGAGGAAGGTGGAGAGTATGCCGAGGATTTGGCAGCCACCATGTTAGCCAATACATTAGGGCTCGATTTTGATGTGGATAAGGATTATGACGAGCGAAAAGAGGTGTTTCGAATGTCGGGAAAAATCGTGGAGACCTGGCATACGACATTAGGAGCACTTGGCCATGATAATGGCAAATGGTTATCCGTGGTCGTTGCGGCGGTTTTTGCAGGAAGCCAAAAATAGCAGGATCGCTCGTTGTATTTCAAAAATATAACCCGTATGAATAGCCGTAAAAACCTTAATATTTAGAGTGTATCAGGGGGAAGCCGGATGCAAACAAATAAGGTGGTTTATTTGTTGTAAGTTCGGCCACTGAAAAAATTGAATTCAAGTAACATCTTGCACCCTATCCTTCTTCTTTTAATTTTATAAAATGCGGGAGTGCAGCGCCTGCGATTATCAGAGCACCGATCATGATGACACCGGCACTGAATGAACCGGCATCCCCGGCCATGCCGATGATCAAGGGAACCACACCACCACCAAAAAGAAACGCCAAAGGAATGGTAAAAGAAATTGCCACATTCCGGTAACCAGCCGGCCCAATCGATGAAAGCACCGCAAAGCCGGCAGGAAAAAAACAAGTCGCCATAACAGCCTGAATGAAAACCAGGCAAATCACCATCGCCGGTCCAGTTAAAATCCCCATTAAAATGGTGCCCACTCCGGTCAAACCGAGCATGATCATTATTGTTCGGCAGGGGCCGAATCGGTCGGCTGCCCATCCGCTGACAAGGGCGGAAAACAAGCCGAAAAGCCGGGATACAGCAATCAGAGTATTGGCAAAATTGCGGGAAATCCCCACTTCGGAAACCAGATATAACGGAAGCATGGTATAGATTCCCAAGGTACTGCTAATGGCCAGTCCAAACAGCACAACCATAATCCAGAAATCCCTCCTGACAAAAAGCGCACGAAAAGATTCCATGCCGGGAGGTTTTCCTGGAAAATTACCCCCTTTTGCACAAAAAATAAACAGAAAACCCACAGATATGGAGAAAATACCAATCCAAAAGGGTATTACCCGCCAGGAAAAATAAATCAGCATCATTTCCGCAATCAAGGGAGCAGCCACAAAACCCAGATTAGGCGCAATTTCATGAATGGAAATCGCTTTTCCCCATTGATTTGATTCCACCATATCAGTCAAAGTGGTAATTCCGGATGGCAGGTACAGTCCGGCGGCAAAACCAAGAAAAAAAGCCGATCCCATCAGCCCCCAAAAACCTGTAGAGATTGAAATGGCACAAAGCGTATGTAACCGGAACCAATGAGGGCAAGAAAATATCCCATTGACATACACAGAAACAAGGAGCCGGACTGCGCGTGGCTGATGCCTAAAGACTCTTCGATCTCAGGCATCAGCGGTGAAATCAGCACACGAGCGACAAAGGTCAGAAAAAAGATGAGTGTGATAAATAAAATAGGCCCGATATTGGATACCTTAAAGAATGAGGATATCGGTTTGCCTTGTCCTGTGTTTTGATTTTTCGACATTTAACATACCATTCAACATTTTGAATTACTTAATTATTTAGCAGCAACAGTTTGTCGGCATTGATCCGCCTCCAATTTTAGAAAATTCAACTGTCTTTACATAATTTTGTTGAATTACACCCGCATGGATGATAGTTCTTTTTGGCTATCACGATTAAGGAAGCTTCCGGAGAAATTCCTGCCCTCGAAATCAGTTATTGAAATTTTATTCAAACGGTTGTCGATTTTACAATTATCGCGTTTGCAATTTTTATAGCTATCAAAGGCATTAACTCACTCAAACGAAAAGAGGAAGCAGCACCTGAGGTTCCACCAGAACCCTCAGCACAAGAAGTATTGCTTGCTGAAATACGTGATTTGCTGAAGGATAGGAAGTAAGTTTTTTAAGATGTCACTGTTTTTTCAAAGCAAATAGACAAACATAGGTACATCCGGAGACTTTGACTTGCGATGCTGGAGGTCTTCAGGAGTTTTTTCTTCAAATCCGACTGAGCAATAGATAGTTTTCAGTTTAGGATTTCTTGTTAATGAGACTACCCGCTGGTATCCCTCCTTTTTGGCCAATTCCACAAAGGATTTGATAAGAAAATAGCCCACCTGGTGATTCCGATAGCGGGTTGCAACTGCCAATGCACCGAGTTCCGCAGTGTTTTCCGACAAATTGATTTTTTCCACACATCCCACAGGTATACCATCGATTTTGGCCATATAAAAATTTTTCCTCAGGGTCGAAATATGTTCCCGGTTTCTCGGTTTGATCAGGCCTTTTGATATGTAAGGCTTTAAAATATTTTCCACCATACGCACTTCATCATCAGAATTGATGCTTTCGAGAGTTTCAATAAAGTTATTGGCTATTAACGTCCCGGTACCTTCGAGACTGAAAAGTTCATGTTTTAAACAACTTTTCCTCGCCGGAACGATATGTATGCGATCAATGTCCTGATTTTCGATTTTAGTACAGATTTTTTCGATAATTGCTTTAAAATTGGCATTGGCAATCAAATCGCCATAAGCAATTATTTTTTTTTCTTTGATTAATTTCAGAACGTTTTTAGTGGTAAGCGCATTTAGCTTACGGCCTTTTTCATCGGTCAGGTATTTCCTTTCAATAAAGACTATTTTGTTGATGTGCGGACTAAAATTAAGTGCATAGTTATAAAAATCCTCACCCGCTTCCACAGGTATTCGACAAACTTGCGTGTTAGGCAATTTTTCCTGCAAGAGACTAAAATATTTCCGGTTGGCAAACCGGTTTGCAAGATTGTGAAGCAGAATCGTTTTGATGCCCTGCCGATCCATAAATTTGATATCACTTAAAACATGTTTAATGTTTTCACGCAAAATACCCTCTCGGCATGCAATTAAAATCCGGGATCCGATAAGTTCTTTTTTATATTCCTTGATATAGAGTTTTGGCATCGGTAAAATTGATTTTTCAAGTTTTTATTAATTGATCTATTATATCACAAAGAATATTTTTTGAACATGAGATCAACATTGGGTTGTTTTCTGAAAGCGTCTGATTTCAGGCACAATTGGCTATTGAGTTTATATTACACCTGTGGTATCAAAATTATATAAATTCAAAAAAGATTCGCCGACACTTTACTAAAAACAACATATTTTTACAGTAAAAAAGGTTGATACATGGAAAGGGATAAACGTAAAGATTTCAGTGATTCGTCTTTTAAAACTCTTTCCTTTGATTTTTCAACAATCAAAGCACTCTTGGCGACAACCAATCGATATCGAACATTGTTTGAAAATGCAGGGGATGCCATTTTGGTTTTGGATTTCAAAGGACGAATTCTTGATGCCAACAGAATCGCCTGCGAAAGATTAGGTTATTCCAGAAAGGAATTGCTGAACCTTAATTGGAGCGATATAGAAGTAAGGGAGCAAAACGAATCCGCCAAAGACCGGTTGGAGGAACTTCACCAGGAAGGTCATTTGATTTTTGAAACAGCACACAAGTGTCGCGACGGCAAGGTAGTTCCAATTGAAATGAGCAGTTGTATCGCTGAATATGACCGCGAGCAGACCGTATTGATCATCGCCCGCGATATCAGTGAGCGAAAAGAAGCAGAAAAGGAAAAAGGTTTATTGCAAGCCCAATTAAAACAAGCTCAGAAAATGGAGGCCATAGGAACCCTGGCAGGAGGTATCGCCCACGATTTCAATAACATTTTAACACCCATCAGTGGGTATACCGAATTGGCCTTGAGAAAAATCCCCGAAGAGTCAAAAGCCAGAACCAACCTCGAACAAGTACTCACAGCAGTCCAGCGAGCAAAGGGTCTGGTACAGCAGATTCTTACTTTCAGCCGCCAGGAGGGGCAGCAAAAATGTTCTCTTGAGATTAAAAGCATCATTAAAGAAGCTCTGAAACTGCTTCGCGCATCGCTTCCTGCCACCATTGAAATACGATCCTATATCAATGCCGAAGGATCCGTTATAGCCAACCCAACCCAAATTCATCAGGTGATGTTAAATCTCTGCACCAACGCACATCACGCCATGCGGGAAAACGGAGGAACACTTGAAATAAGGCTCGACGATATCGACTTAACCCCACAGGAGGCCAAACACGTTCCGGACTTAAAATCAGGTCCTTATGTTTGCTTAACAACCAGCGACACCGGACACGGCATGACCAAAGATATGCTCGACCGGATCTTTGACCCCTATTTTACAACAAAACCCGAGGGGGAAGGTACCGGCATGGGACTTTCCGTAGTGCATGGAATCGTTAAAAGCCATGGTGGTGATATTATCGTTGAAAGCGAACCAGGTAAAGGCAGTATATTTAAGGTTTTTTTTCCGAGAAACCAGGAAATAGACCCCAAAAAAGAGGAGCCAAAACGCTCAGTCCCATTACCCAGGGGCAGTGAAAGTATACTCATTGTGGATGATGAAAAAACCGTTACCGATGTCATGGAGCAGATGTTGGTCGACCTCGGTTATCATGTCAAATCTCATAACAATTCCCTGGAAGCCCTTGAATTTTTCAGCCTGAGCCCCTTTTCATTTGATCTGGTGATCTCGGATATGACCATGCCAAAGATGACCGGTGCGAAACTGATTAGCGAAATACATCGTGTTCGTCCCGACATTCCTGTTATCATGGCAACGGGAAACCGGAAAGAAATTAACCCTGAACAGGCGGAAGCCTTCGGTATCCGTTTTTTTTTACTAAAACCACCTTCCATTGAAGATCTGGCACTGGCTGTCCGTGATGTTCTGGATAAACATAAAACACCAGGATCATGATTTTCATAAGCAATCAATACTGAAAGTAATATTCTCATTCTTAACAAAACAAAAGCAGGGTTTTACCCAATACTCCCCTGAAAGCCCATTTCATATATATTTTCATACCTAACAGCAGAATCTTCAAATACTGTATTTCTACCAAACAAATAGGATTTTTACCTTATATACTTCTTTTTAAAACTGCTTTATTTTAGTCAATAATATGGGAGATGCTTTATAAAAAGCATCATGACTGACCCGTCTTACTAGGATAAGGATTGCAGGTTTTCATTTAACTTTTTTTGGAATAAGGAAACAGCCATGACATCTTCACCTTGCAAAAACTGTCCAAAGCGTTTTAAATCCAAATTCGAGTGCGCCAAAGATTGTGAGATTCTGAAACAAGTGCAGGAAATGCAAAGCACTCTTCAGGAACAAAATTTTTTTTCAGCGATTGATTATACTGAAGAGGGACGATATTCTATCAATTGCAAAAGCAATTATTCTTTACCTTAACTTATAAAGTAATCCGGAAACGTTTTTTTAAACAAATCGTTCTTCCAAATATTTTTTCTGTAAATTCGGAGGAAACTTGATATAATCCGCAAATTCCGGATCTGACTGGGAGAGGACCGGCATGGCTCTGCCACACACTTCATTTTGATTGCCGAAATTTTCCACAAGCACCACAAGACTGTAGCGTTGACAAGCATAATCGGCAATCCATCCCAGACGACTCATCATCTCAAAATATACTTGTTCCTGTAAATAAACGGCAATATTATTTACCATCACTTTTTCCTGATCCGTTATGAAAGGAAATTTGGTGATTGGACCTTTGCCTGAAACCGCCATTACCAATTCCCGTAAAGCTTCCACAGAATCATTATCCGGTTTGGCCAAAAGGTAGAGGAGTTTATCTGAAATATCTGACAAACCTGAAAACAAGCCCAGATCTTCCTCAAACCGCTTTTTCCATGGTGTAAATGAGCTTTTTTGTTTGGATTCGATGATATAATTTTGAAGGTTGATAATGTCCGCCATAATACTTACCTTATACAGCTTTGGAGATTAAAAATATGATCCATGCATTGGGATATCATAACAATAAACATTTTTTCATTTTTTAGCAATTAGCCTTTATTTTGCAGATAAGCATATGGATTTTATTAAAATGCATGAAGAACTCTCAACGCTTCTGGGTTATCCACTAAAAATCGGCAAAAAGATCATGAAAAAACGTCTTGCCTTTGCACCCATGACCATGCTTGGCAATGTGGCTTTTCGGGAGCTTCTGGCCTCTTTTGGCGGATATGGACTTCTATTTTCCGAGATGTGCAGCGCCAAACGGCTGCCAACTGAAAATCCGAAAGCATCCGGTTATTTTCGTTGGCGGGAAGAAGAAAAATCTCATCTGGTTTTTCAAATATTCGGATCAGAACCTTATACTATGGCATCTGCAGCCCAACGAATCGAAAATGAAGGTTTTTTTGGCGTGGATATTAATTTCGGATGCTCAGCCAACTCCATTTGCCGCCAAAATTGCGGAGCGGCCATTTTAAAAGACCCTAACCTTGCTGTAAAAATCATTTCCTCAGTAAAAAAAGCCGTGTCCTTTCCCCTTTTCGTTAAATTCCGTACCGGATGGAAAGATGATCCCATGATCCCGGTAACACTTGCAAAAAGATTTGAGGATGCCGGTGCTGACGCGCTGACATTTCACCCAAGGGTATCACCTGACCGTCGTGCAAGACTTCCCAAATGGAAATATATTGGCCTTGTTAAAAATGCCGTAACCATTCCGGTATTTGGAAACGGAAATATTTTTGATGCAAAGGATTGTTTGACAATGATGAAAACAACAGGCTGTGACGGTGTAGCCATCGGGCGGCTGGCAGTGGCAAAACCATGGATTTTTGCGGAATTTGCCGATCGCTTTCGCCCGGATACCGAAATCTATCTCAACTCAGCTCTCAAGCTGACCGAGCTGATTGAAAAACATTATGATCACCATATGGGACTTCGACGGTTTAAAAAATTCGCATTGTACTTTTCGGGAAACTTTCATTTTGGAAACACACTATACAAAAGGATCAACAATGCGGGAAGCCTGGATGAAATCAGGGAGATTGTCAAAGACTTCTTTAAAATTCCGGATACACCGTATTTAAGACCGAATATGAATTTTTTAGTCTGATTGCTTAACGACATTACATGGCCTCAATCAAATCCATAGAAACCTAAACAACGGTGCCGATCTTTAACAGTCTTTCTCCCGCGGCTTTCAAGGTTTCTTCCTTTTTGGCAAAATGAAACCGGACAAGATGGTTTACAGGTTCATGAAAAAAACTTGAACCCGGAACCGCAGCAACACCAATTTCCTTGATCAGCCATCGACAAAATCGGGTATCATTTTCAAATCCGAAGTCGGATATATCCACCAGAACATAATAAGCCCCTTGGGGAGTGGTGTATCGAAGTTTGGCCCTGTCCAGATAACTTAGAAACAGGTCTCTTCTTTGGGTGTATTCTTTCTGCAATGCAGCGTAATAGGTTAAAGGAAATTCCAAAGCCGCGACAGCGGCCTCCTGAAGAGGTGCCGCAGCTCCCACGGTTAGAAAATCATGCACCTTTTTCGCTGCATGGATCACCTCAGGACAGGCAATGACATACCCCAGTCTCCACCCGGTAATGGAATAGGTTTTGGAAAGTGAGCTGCAGGAAATGGTGCGTTTTTGCATGTCCGGAAAAGAAACCATGTACCGGTGAATATTCGGTTGGTAAACAATATGCTCATACACCTCATCGGTGATGACAAACGTGTCATATTCGCAGGCCAGTTCCGCAATGAGTTTGAGTTCCTCAAAACTGAATACTTTGCCTGTCGGATTTGACGGATTGCAGAGCACCAGGGCTTTGACCCCTTGTTGAAAGGCTTTGCGGAGTTCATCAGGATCAAACTCGAATGTGGGCGGATAAAGTGGTACATATATCGGCTCAGCCCCGCATAGTATGGTATCAGCACCGTAATTTTCATAAAAAGGTGAAAAAATAATGACTTTGTCCCCCGGATTGCACGCGGTCATCATGGCCACCATCATGGCCTCGGTAGCACCGCAGGTCACCACGATATTGGAATCGGGGTCGATGTCAGTCTGCATCCAGTATTGCTGCTTTTTGGCCAGTGCTTTTCTTAACCGGGGAGAGCCCCAGGTAATGGCATACTGGTGGTACCCATCGGCCAAAGCCTGTCTGGCGGCCGCTACCAGTTGGTAAGGGGGATCAAAATCTGGAAACCCCTGGGACAGATTAATGGCATGGTACCGGTCTGAAATACGAGTCATCTCACGAATGACCGATTCAGTAAAAGAATTCAGACGAAAGGCGGTTTGCGGCATGATTACAATCTCCTGTATTTTCTGTTCGAACCATTATCTAGTGCTTGAACGAAAAGTCCATAATTCCCTCTACCATCGGGGGAGGGTCAGGGTGGGGGTTAAGAATATCAGTAACTTATTTTTCCCTCCCACTGGGAGGGGAGTTTTCGTTCAAGCACTATCTATGAGATTCATCATTCTTGTTCAAGCAAAATCAGAAAATAGAGTACACAATTTCTCTATGTAAAAAATTGACTTTTTATAATCACTGTTCTACACTTTTTAAAAACGTTAAGCTAAAATTCAATGGATACGGCACTAATCAGAGGCAATATGGCTAAAACAATTTTAATTACCGGTGCTACATCTGGTTTTGGAGCGGCTTGCGCAAGGCGATTTGCCCAGGATGGCGAAAAGCTCGTCCTGGTTGGAAGACGAACCCGTCGGTTGGAAGCATTATCCAATGAACTGAAATACTTGTCACAGATCCATACCATCACGCTTGATATTCAAAAACGCCGGGAAGTGGAAAAAAGTTTTGGAAATCTTCCGGAAAACTTTTCCCATGTGGATGTCCTGATCAACAATGCGGGTCTGGCCCTTGGGATGGAACCGGCATATGGAGCAGACATCAGCGACTGGGACACCATGGTGAATACCAATATTAAGGGATTAATGTATTGCACTCGCGTACTGCTTCCCGGTATGGTGGCCGGAAACCGGGGCCATATCATTAACGTGGGATCCACAGCCGGAGACTGGCCCTATCCTGGCGGAAATGTATATGGCGGCACAAAAGCCTTTGTCAAACAATTTTCGAGAAACCTGAGAGCGGATCTTCTCGGCAAAGCCATCCGGGTCACCAACATTGAACCCGGCATGGCTGAAAGTGAATTTTCCATTGTCAGGTTCAAAGGCGACGAAAAAAAAGCCGCCGGGGTTTATGAAGGAACAACAGCTCTGACACCGCAGGATATTGCCGAAATCATTCATTGGGCAGTTAATGTTCCGCCCCATGTCAATATTAACCGGATCGAGGTAATGCCCACCTGCCAAAGCTGGGGGCATCTTGCGGTGGATCGGAAAAGTTAATCCTATTTGTCTGCAACAATCCAGGTTCGAAAATTTTTTGTCTTTTCAGTCCTCGGATTAATACCGTTTTGGGAAATCATGCGGCAAATTTCAGACGATGAGAGAAACCGGCTTTGCATCTTTAAAAGATTTTCCAAAAGGGCGACAATTTTTACGGGGAAAAGATTGATATCAGGTTCCTCGATGACCATCCTTCCCCTTGGTTTTAGTACACGAATCAGCTCCCGGATAGCTTGTCTCTGATCACAAAAATGGTGAAGCGCATCCACCACGAGAATACGGTCGAAACTTTCATTTCCAAAAGGAAGTTGCTCCGTATGAGATTGCACCGGAATAATACTCCCTTTACGGCGTGCCTGAAACAGCATCGGAAAGGAAAGGTCACTGACCACAACCTTTCCTGCAAGGGTTTTAAAATGAACTGAGACCCGTCCGGTACCGCCACCGGCATCCAGCAGAAACCCTTTGGAAGGCAATTTGAGCAGACGTGCCGGATGATGAGGAAACTTTCGACCCAGAAAATAATCATAAAAGGGAGCAATCAGTCCAAAATGGTCCTTCATGAAAATACCTCTCAGCCTGTCGGGGCTTCATAAAAATTTGAATATAGGTGTGTATAGCTTCACAAAAAGCTTACAGACGTTTCAAGCTGGCCGCACCATGATCCTGCCATACATTGAGATACCATTAACGTAGCACGAACAATTGGACAGCCGATAGAATTAGCCCTAAATAGTTCAAATGGCATCGGTACAAAAGGTTCCAACAGCCTTCCGGCTTAAGGGCTATGCCATAAAAACACGGCTGAACCGGAGCCAGAAAATCAGTGCCAAGGCACCGGAAATTGCTCCCATAAATCCTATAACACTGATTTTGTCCGCCCACGCCAGGGAGATAATTCCCATGGAAACTGAACCGATCATCATGAACGTAAAAATGACCAGCGAAGATGCCGATCCGGTGTCCCTATTCACCTGCTCTAGAATCAGGCTGTTGGTAGGGGGTCTGCACAGGCCCAAAGAAAATGACAGAAACCACATGGGTAAAGCCAGACTCCATGGGCTGGTGTGTGGTATGAGGACCATCCAGACACCTCCGGCCATAATGCCTGCAAAAGCAACGGCTATCAATATTTTCTGGGAAATACGCCGGGATAAATAAGAAAATGTTAACGGGCCGATCATGAATGCCAAGGCATTGAAGCCGAAAAAATACCCGAAAGTTCGCTCACTGAGCCCAAAATCAGAGATGTATATTTCGGAAGAAACAGCAATAAAGGCAAAAAAGGGAAAAACAAGCACGGACATGGCCATCATGAGCCCTGTAAATCGTCTGTTTTTCAGGACACGATAATACACCTTCAGGACATTGGCGGCACTTACCTGGCTGAAAAATTTCAGGGGTTCCTCCAGCCTGTAAACTCCCACAAATGCCACCACCCCCATGACTGCCTGCAAAATAAAAATCCACGGCCAGCTGAACCAGTGAAGGACCCACCCGCCGATAATAGGAGCCAGCATGGGTGCAAGAGCCATGATCACCGCGATATGGGCCATGATTTGCGCTCTTGATCTGACATCGAAAAGATCCTTGCACATGGCCAGGCCCAATGCGGATGCCGAAGCAGCCCCGGCAGCCTGGAACACCCTTGCCACGATCAACATCCGGATACCGTTGGACAAAGCACAAGCCACGCTAGCGATAATAAATATGGCAATTCCTGTCATCAGCGGCCGTCGACGACCAAACCGGTCGGAAACCGGGCCATACACGAGAATGAAAAGACAATAGGTCACAAAAAAACCGACCAGGGTCAGATTGATCATTACCAAGGGCTGGTTCCACTGCTGCCTCAACAGGGGGATTGCCGGCAGATACATATCCGTGGACAAGGGAGGAAAGGCGGTCAGAAGGGCAAGAAGCGCAATGGTTCGGTTCACTATCAATCAAGTTGAGAGCGCCCGGATCATCAGTCCCAAATGGAAACGGGCATGCCTGACGGGCCCGGCCAGATTAGAGCGATGGTTGGCAAAAATGCTGCCTAAATCACTGTCAAAAACAATCCAGGGATTTATCTCTTTTCCATGGTGCAAGGATTTTAACGCATGATCGATAATTTCCACGCTTCTGCGAGCTTCCAGAGTTTTATAATAATCTGTGCGCACAGCCTCAAGAATGACGTGCATGGATTCGATGACACCTTTGGTGTAATAAAAGTAATCATCCGCCTTGAAAAAACTTACTTTACTGCCGTCATCTTCTTTTGTTTTCAACAATATTTCATCACAACCTCCCAGCAAATCTTCAAATGAGGCTAAAAGAGGAATCAGATTGTCTGTCCTGGTAAAAAAAACGGCTGATCCTGTTTCCAACCTTCGCACATAGGCCCGCATATCCGCGATCGTCTCTTTATATTTTGATTCCGCCGATGGAAACCAATAGGACTCCGCCTTGACCATTATCCAGTTCATGGCCATTTCAAGATTCGGGTCATATAAGGCTGTGCTTCCGGTTCTTGACATTCGCTCGGCCAAAGCCACCACGGCTCTTCGGGATACTTCCAGAACGCCGAGCTGATAATTTCGCACATTATCCGTAATCTGGATTAAATCGTTTGGTCGCCATCCCCACCAGCGGCCTCTCAGCTCATTCTCCAAAACTTCGATCATGGCTTCGGTGGTGGCAATGCCCGGCGGTCGATCTGAAGTTGCAGGGGCCATCGGAGTGTAGGGTGTTGCCGACTCTGTGTCGGTATCGTTGCTGCTTTTTGGGACCGGTAGAGTAATGGGCGGGGTGCTGGGCAGGGTGGGTTCACCGGTTTCTTGCCGGCTTGAATCAAGCGTCTGCGTAATATAATCTTTTGTTCCGTGGGTTGTTACATCTTGAGTATCAGAACCAGGCGGGCCTTGCTCTGTCTGCTCTGTCTGCGCTGTCTGCGCTGTCTTCTGCGCTGTCTGCGCTGGAATTTCGGTTGAATGCGGGTCAATGCTTTTTGTGTCTTGTAAAGAATCCATTGGAGATGCTTCAGATGCATCATGCCCGCCGGTAACCGGCTGCGCATCCTGATCGGACGCATCTGCGCCTGAGTTGTCGATAATCAGTTCATTGGTTGCCACCTGCCCGGATGGGGTCGGCATAAAAAGGCCGATTGCCGTTGACACTAGCCACAAAAGGGCAACTGTTACAACTACTCCTATTACGATGCGCCTGGGACTAAATTTTCCCCCCCCGATTTCGGGTTCCATATCCTGCATTTCCGGAGAATCCGATTCGTTTTTACCAGTTTTTTTCTCAAAAAACTTCATAGTCTCTCCCGGCATACTGCCTTATGGTTAATATGGAATTCTTTAAATTATAAATCATATGATCATCCGCTCCTGAGCTTTCTGATATCGCCGATTCGAATCGTCACATTTCGGGAATCAAAATATTCGATCAAAGGAATTAAATATTTTCTTGAAAGGCCGGTCATATTTTTAAAATCAGGAGTACTGATCTGTTCATGTTTTTTCAGATAGCTTATAAGCTGATTTTTTAAATGATTGATGGCAGATGCATCGAAAAAAAGCTCTTCGTTTACTTTGACTATTTGCCCCTCTTTAGTCAATAATATAAGAACATCCCGAATGCTGGATGGGTTCACATCCAACTCTTTTGGCAATTCCTTGAAATTCGGTGGTGTAAGTCCGGTTTCACGGTATATTTTAAGCAACTTATCCCTTATGACCGTTTGATCCGCCTGGAGTGAAACCTTATGGCCGGAAAGTCTGACATTTTCTTCCTCCTGAACGATTACCTCTTCTTTGATCATTGAATTTATGAGAAGATTGTAAAGCCTGATGCTGACCGGCGATGGCAATCTCGATTTCAGTTCTTCCCTTGGCATACCCGCCTTAAGAGGCTTAAGTTGATGATATTTCTTCAAAAATTCCATGGATTGCTTTTTTAAGTCATCTATTGTTTCCCGGTGAACATAATTTCGGTTTTCTCTATCCACCATAACGATTTGTTGACTGGAGAGAAGTTGTTGAAGAATATTTTCAAGCTGCTTATCCGCTGTGTTGGTCATTACTTTTAATCCGGCAAATGAAACCCCGATATAACCCGATTCTTTAGTGTGCAAAACAACAATTTCTTCAGAGGGCAGGTCCCGAAGGCTTTGGAGGCTATTGATCACCCCTGGCTTGTTACGTTTGTGTTTCAAGGGTACCGGGTTCAATATTTCTCCTCCTCCGATGGTTCTCACGGGAGAATAGCTTCGAAGCACATATCGATCCTCTTTGACCAAAGCCACAGGAGTATCCAACCGAATCTGGGCAACGGTAATTTCTCCGGGTTCGAGTTTTTCCCTGTCAAGAAGGATCAAAAGGCCGAGAATTTCACTGGTACCGGCATGGAATCGAACGCGGGTACGATTTTTTATTGCCTTTTTATTGCTCTTTAAAAAAATTAAAGAAACGTCAACCATGTAACTGGACATGAGAGACCCAGGAACGGACAGCACATCACCGCGATTAACCAGATGTTTATCAAGACCCTGAAAATTAATGGCCGTCCGCATACCTGCCTCAGCCCGGATAACACTTTCATTATGCATTTGAATGCCGCGTACTTTTGAAGTGATTTCAGACGGGTAAATCATGATGGAATCCCCCACCGAAATACTTCCTGAGATAAGCGTACCGGTAATGACTGTGCCAAAGCCTCTCATGGTAAACACACGGTCTACCGGAAGTCTGAACAATCCAGCGGAAGACCGGGTAGGAATTTTTTCACAAAAAGCATCCAATGTTTTTATAAATTCAGGTATTCCATCACCTGTGACTGAAGATACCGGCATGATAGGTGATTCTTCCAAAAAAGTGCCTTGAACAAAATCACGAACATCCTCAATGACCAGTTCCCGCCATTCTTCATCCACAAGATCGGTTTTGGTCAGCACCACAAAACCGAATTTAACTCCCAGAAGAATGCAAATTTCCAGATGCTCACGAGTTTGAGGCATCACACCTTCATCAGCCGCGATGATCATGGTAACCACATCAATGCCCGTTGCACCCGCCACCATGTGTTTGACAAATTTTTCATGGCCCGGAACATCCACGATACCCACATGCTGACCACTGGGAAGATCCAACGAGGCAAAGCCCAACTCAATGGTAATCCCCCTCTCTTGTTCTTCTTTCAGACGGTCCGTATTAATTCCGGTCACCGCTTTGACTAATGTTGTCTTTCCATGATCAATATGCCCGGCTGTTCCAAGGATAATCTTTTTCAATCGAGATGTTCTCCTTTTTTAGCCTCTAATTCTTTCTTTTTCCTCCAGTACTCGAGAACATAAGCAAAGCCGACCAAAAAAATTGCCAGACCTGCCACATAGATAGGAGCAACTTCGCCATAAAAAAAACGAACTAGAAAGACAGCAAACATTATGCCCAACATGGCCCTTATGACAAAAACATAAAATCGGGTCAATTTTTCCCCCAATCTAAAAAACAAAATTCAGGTTAAATGATTTAGAATATGGAATTTAATATTTTTTTTAAAAGCACCCGCCAGTGCCTTAAGTGATTAAAGAGCCACACAATTGGTCTTTCATCTTAATCTCACTCTGAGGCGTCTTCATTACTGAAGTCATATTATAGCATGCATCATGGAGGGTCAATAATAAGTTTTATTTGACAAACCCTTACCTTATCATGTCTTACCAACCACATGTAAACACCGATGCTGTTTAAATTAACCATGATTTCTTGAAACCGGCATGTTTTAAATTGCATTAAATGAACACTCAATTTAAATGATATTAAAAAAAGACTTGATATGCAAAATTAGTTTTGTTATTAAAGCGGGGTTTAATGTGGTGGGTGTAGCTCAGTTGGCAGAGCACCGGGTTGTGGCCCCGGTTGTCGAGGGTTCAAATCCCTTCACTCACCCCACTTTTTTTTAAGCCTTTGAAATTTCGGCCTTTTATGAAAAATTATTTTTGCGCCCGTAGCTCAGCTGGATAGAGTGCCGGACTACGAATCCGTAGGTCGCCCGTTCGAATCGGGCCGGGCGTACCAATAAAATCAAGGGGTTATGACCATCAGGTTATAACCTCTTTTTATTCGATTCATTTTTACCCCAATTCTACCCCAGTATACCGAAAACTTTAACCTGATCACCCAAATTAAAATATCACCATCTTCCTGATATTCACACACTTTCGGCCAAGAATGGAAATTCAAGATTATCTTAAAATATTTTTCCCACTCAAAATATCAGTCATAAATTTATCCGTTGTTGATTAATTTCAGGCCGATGGTTATGTCCAATATCCATCCTATCCATCCAGCCCCCATTCCGGCTCAACAGTTAACCAGTCCTTAAATAAAGAGTCAGCTTTTTCAAATCTTCCCATTTTAAAATAGCATTCAGCCAACGAAATACGAATATTTCCAAGGTTTCTAACATCTCTGTCCAGCATGCTCCGGTGCATATTCAAATACGATTCACAGAAATCCAAGTTTTTGTTCGTTAAAGAATTTATCCTTTAAACTTGCACTATAGAGATCCTCTGCGAAGGTAGCTGCCCAAAAAAGCAAATCGTATGCTGTCCGCAAATATCAGTTGGATTTAAAAAAATCAATAAATTGAAAACCATTGGCATTGAAGACTGTCTTTCGGCATTTCAACTGCCTGAAAAAGATCGGATCAGCAAACCCCTCTTTTCCAAACTTTTACGACTGATACGAGATATTGTAGCAAACCCGGCCTCCACCCAAGCAGTTGAAGAGCTTAAATGGCGAATTCCGATTTTTGACGATCTTCGGGAAAAAATGCGCATCACCAAACCCGGTACCTGTAACGGCCTTTCATATTTGTCAATATTTTAGCTTTGTAGGGAAAGCCATAAGTACACCGATCTGTTGAAATTTTTTGGAATTCTAAAAAATTTAATTAGTTGCACTGAAAAAAATCTTATTGAATTTTCCATGAATGAAGCTTAAAATATTAAAACATTAAAGAAATAAATATAGGGTGTCGTTCATTATGAAAAAAAGCGTATTGGCCAGAAAAAAAACTATTCAATCACTGGTTATCCAGCCATGCAACCCCCCTCACCCCAAACCACCCACGTGGAATCAGTTTTCTGTCAGCGAAAATAAGGTGGACTGCTTTATGAATATTCAACCCTCACTTGCCACAATCACGCTGTTGGGGATGTGTCTCGCCGTGCTCATGTTGGGGGGATGCGCCACACTACAGAGGAGCGCAACCGAGGAGCCTTCGCGCCGGCTTGAGGGTGCGGAAGCTGGCGAACGAGTCACCCGGGCGGAGCTGGACGAGCTCACCCGCGGCTTTGCCGACCGCTACGTCGGCCTGCTCTATTCCGTCTGCGATGCTTTGAAGGAGGATAACCCTGATCCGGCGCAGCGCCGAGCGGCACAGATGCTTCTCGTGGACAACGCCAGCAACGTTTACGACATCGCCAGTAACGCCGACGCGTTCACCCGCGTGCTCGACTTGGTCGTGGTCACAACATTGGTAAGTCAGGAGTGGGACGACGACGGCAGGGCCGTAGCGGTGTTCGGCAAGCGAGGTCAGACGCTGGCCGACGCCCTCTCTCAGGCCAGAGCGGAATCGCGAATACTCGCCGCTCGTGTGCTCACCGCCGATCAACTCGGCATTCTTGACTCTCTGCTGCGGGACTGGCCACAGGAGAACCCGAAAGTCGTTCGCGCCTCGTTTGTTCGCTTCTCAAACTTCGCCATCGGGCGAGGCAGGTCGGCCGCCGCCCAGGTACTCGCGGCCCGGGGCCTCTTCGCGGAGATCGGGGAAGCGGCGCAGTCCGTCGACGAGGCACGACTGCTCGGTGAGCGAATGTTCTATCGGCTCAAGCGCGAGTCCACGCTGCTCCGGTGGCAAGCGGTGGCGATGAAGGACGATTTGGTCGCCACCCCTGAACTCAACACGGCTCTTGCCGACGTGCATTCGGTGACCGATCAGATCGAGCGACTTCCCGCAAACATCGCGGCCGAGCGGCAAGCCATCCTCACAGAGCTCAATGACCGTTTGCAGCGTGCGGATGCGACAATCGCCAACGTGCGGGCCGCTCTATACGAGGCAAGCACGTTCATCGCGTCGCTGAAACCAACGGGCGAATCACTCAACGAAATGCTCACGACGGTGGATACCCTGTTTGCACGTTATGCGGCCTCGGACCAGTCGAAGACGGGGGATGAGGGGCATCCCTTTGACATCCACGAGTACAAGCAGACAGCCAAAGAAGTGGCGCTCGCCGCAGAGAGAATGAACGAGTTGCTCACGACGACGGAACACCTGCTAGGATCGCCGGATTTGAGACACGGGATGCAGGAGGTGAATGATTCGGTCGACGAGCGGATCATGACGGTGGCCGATCAAAGCCAGGTCGTGATGAATGCATTTTTCTGGCGCGTCTGCGCATTGCTGGGTGTGCTATTCGCGATGCTCATCTTGTACCGAGTGATTTCATTCCTGCTCATGCGGAACATTGAAAAGGGGCAGGCTGCCCGATAGGAAGTACACCACCCCAGCCCGCCGGCTTAACGTAAAACTCCGACGCCTTCCTGCAAGGGTGCACCTGAACCGAGACAGCTAATCGATAGAACCTCCATGAGACTACACTTGATATTGGCTGGAGTCGTAATTGCAACGCTCTTCCGGATATCCGGCTGACAGGAGGTTGGGGAACAGAGGGTAGATACTTGAGAAGTTCGTTTCTCTTCATATCGCAATTTTTTCTTCCCTGTAGCCACTGCCTGCAGCAGCCAGCGCATCCTGACGATTGAACATCAGGGCTTCTCTAAGCGTAACCTTCAAAGTTTCTTTTAGTTCCTCGTAGGTTTTTTCCTGGCAGTTTACTCCCGGGACTTCTTCAATCCACCCGACCCACCAACCGTCTTCCTGTTTCACAACAGCTGTATAATGGTTCTGCATTGTCATAGCATCCTTTCCGGCAAATTGTTGCTGCTATCGCCCAAGGTAACCAGACTCAGGCCGCTCTTGGTTTTTATCAAGGAGGTCAGAAGTCCGCCATGATAAACTATAACAAACCCTAATAAGCTTATCCATTTTACTTCCTCCAAATGGGGTTATGTCAACTCGATTTGACCTTTTCCTGCCGCGATGTCATACGATTGCGAGATAAGTTCCAGAGGGTGAAATACAGGATAGGGCAATGCATGGGTAAATTGCAGCCGGCAACTCAGGCAGTCCGTGATGACCGCCTCGGGATCAGTCTTTTTGATTTTTTCCATTAAAGGCTGTCCCAGCTTGATCGATGCCTCGTGGAAATCCTTTTTGAACCCCAGGCTTCCACCCATGCCGCAACAATCCATCGCACCTCCCACACGCCGGATTGACAGACCCGGAATAAGCAGAAGAAGTTTTTCGTAGGGGGTTCCGATTTCCTGTTCCCGCTGGTGGCATGGGGCAAAGTAGGCCATACGCCCTTCAAGCTTTCCAAAATGGATATTCAGACGTTTTTCCCGATACAGGCGATCCAGATATTCTCCCACGTCTGTAATTTTTTCAGACAAGGCAATCCGGTCTAAAGGATCAAGCCCGGAAAAATAACCGTCATCTTTCAGTATGGCTTGATACATGGACTTTTTGAGGCGGGTAAATCCCGGTTTTCCGCGTTTGGAACCGGGAACCTTGATTTCATCCGTATCGGCTTTTACCAAGCATTGATAAGCTTCGGAATAATAGGCCCTGTCTTTTAACAACACTCTCATCAAAAAACCACAGGTGGGACAGGAACATACAAGATCATAACCCTCCCGGCCGGCATTGAGCAAAGTCTCAAGATTGGACTGAACCCTGTGCAGGGTAGTATGCTCATCACCTTCCAGCAGGGTCGGCATGCCACAGCAGTCCTGCGGCGGAACGTACACGGAAACACCATTATGAGTTAACACATTCACCGTGGCCCGAGCCACTTCCGGAAAAAGATAACCAGCCGTGCATCCGGCAAAATAGGCGACTTTTGAGTGCTGATCCGTCTTGCGGTCAAATCGTTTTCGATGGGCCCATGAAAAAAAACTTTCCTTTGCCATCAAGGGAATGTTCCGCTGGGGATGAATCCCTCCTATTTTTTTGAGTATATGGACAATGGGCTTGATTTTCAGGATCGCATTAACCAGGCGGGGTACCCGAGCGCCCAACCGGGCAAAAAATTGTACATCAGCCAACAGGCGAACTCCAAAAGGCATGCCCTCTTTTCGAACCCGTTCGGTTTTTCCCCGGATCAGATCGGTGCGGATATCCGGACAGGGACACAATCCGCAAAGGGTGCAAAGATCGGGCAAGTCAAGCAGCTCAGCTTTGCCCGCCACTTTGCCCTTTTCTTTTTCCCTGTCATACAATCGGTAGAGTTTTGGAAAAAGCAGGCAGCTTTCATCCATCAGAAATCGGCAGGAATCACAGTCGGTGCAGGCATCCAAAACACTTCGAATCGTTTTTTCCGGATAAATGTTATCATCTCTTTTTTTCAATTCTACAATCTCATCTTTACCAACAGGCGTATTTAAAATGGATATTCTTTTCTGGGGATGATCTCCACTTCGGTAAAAAGCTTTTGGCTCCCAGGTCCGATCAATGAAATACGTTCGGGTTTTGTTTTTATGTAAAAATAGCTGTTGTCCAAAAAAATCAAACGCCTCCAACAAAAGGGTTGGTAATAAAATAAATTCCCAGCAAGGCAATCATGACGCCCGCGCCCCGGCGAAACCACATCCCGGCTCCCTGCCATGTACTGCTTTCAGTCACTTTTCGCACCATGGCCGTGGAACTTCCGGCAATCACGATGGGCAAACAATGTCCCAGGGCAAACAAAATCATCATGACCGAACCGGCAACAATTTTTTGCTGCACCGTAACAATAGCCAGTATCGGGGCGATGAATCCGAAGGTACATGAACCGGAAAGTATTCCGTAAGCCAGCCCCAGGCCAAACGCACCATGAATTCCTCTGAATTTGAGCCGATAGAGCAGAGCACCGGACATGGAGCATGCCTGCACGCCCAGCATGCCCAGGGCTACCCAGATCAGCACGGCTCCCACCAGCACCTGCCACCAGATACCCACATCACCGAGCATACGCCCCAGCAAAGCACATATAATCCCCACAGCAGCTATGGTAATAAACAGCCCCAGGGAAAAGGCACCGGCATACCATCCGGCCCGACGGGGATTCACAGCGGTTTCCTGACCACCCACATAGGCTACGATCAGCGGAATGGAGGCCAGATGACAGGGGCTGAAAAGCACGCTGACCATCCCCCATAGAAATGCGCCCGTTGCCGCAATGGCCAGCCCGCCTGTCATCCACTGGTTTACAGTTATCAAAAATTGGTCAAACATCACTCATTATACTCCTGTATTGGTAATTATTCAATTTGCAGGCATCAGGATACACCCAATCGGGACAAAATATCTACAATGCGTTTTTTGTCCATAAA
>JAABTQ010000029.1 GCA_011389745.1 Desulfobacteraceae bacterium
GCATCATTGCCTTCATCGGCTACAGGCAATTGAAGAAGTTGATGGGTAACACATGACAGAGGAAACACTGGAAAGGAGGACTGAAAATGTCTGAAAGAGAGCATTTAAGTAACGAAAAGGAAGCGGATGTCGAACGCAGTTCCGAAGATATACGCCGGAATATAGCCAAAGAAAAAGAGAATATTTCCCAGAAAGTCGACCAAATCAGCGAGCGGATAAAAGAGAAGCTCGATTGGCGCGAATATGTGAAGGAATCTCCATACCTTGCGATAGGGGTTGCTGCCGGCCTTGGTTATATCGGCTCAATGGTATTGATACCACGCACCACTCCAATGGAACGAATCATGGATTCCATTGCCGGGGAAGTTCGTGGCTCACTCGGTGGCCTGATTCCCGGAGCCGCCGGCCCCCCCGGCCTGATCAAAATGTCCCTGCTGGGTGTTACCACGAAGGTTGCCGCCGGGTGGTTAAAGAATGCAGTTTCGAGATAAGGACTATATATCATCAATGTTTAAATTTTACCAGGAGGATAACATGACTATAGATAAGAAAAAATACTGGGCCCCTGAACAGAAAATTGGAAAAGAGTCCGGCAGCGATAGTACTGCTGATCAGACAATGTATGAACGAGGTGCGGAAGCATACGGGCAAGCGGAGCAGGCGGTAAGTGATGCATATGATAAAACGTCTGAGAAGGTAAGTGAAACATATGAGAAGGCTAAGGTTTATAGTAGTGATAATCCGGGCAAAACCATTCTTATCGCATTAGGGATAGGAGTAGGCTTGGGCCTTCTTCTGGGCGCAAGCACTCATCGCTCGGGCAGCCGGTTTGCGCAACCTGTGGTTCATGCACTGTCCGACATTGCATCAGAGTTATTCGGTTAAGGCGGTCTGTTATGAGGCTACCCACTTGTTGTATCAGGGTTGGGTATGTGTATTTACCTTGGGCAACACGGTTCGCTCCATCAAGGCACCCTGTTTTTTTTAAAGTCATTTCGGGTTATACAAAAACCCTTGTAATCCAGGGGGCGGACCTTCATACCAACACTAAAGGAGAAGAAATATGAATGAATTTTTTAAGATGCTCAAAAAAGACCATGAGGAAGTAAAGGGAATTCTAGGAAAGCTTAAAGAAACCAAAGAGAAAGAATCGAGTAAGCGGGAAGATTTATTCCAAAAGCTCAGGGAAGAGCTGGTGCCTCACATGAAGGCCGAAGAAAGTGCTTTCTATCCGCCTCTAATGGAGAAGAAAGAGGCCCGCGAAGATGCTATGGAGGGAATAGAGGAGCATCATGTGAGTGAACTGGTCTTAAAAGAACTTGAAAAAATGCCGAAGGATGAGGATAAATGGGGAGCCAAGGTGGGTGTGTTTAAGGAGCTCGTGGAGCACCATATCAAGGACGAGGAAAGTAAGCTGTTTAAAAGCGCGGAAAAGGCTTTGGACGCGGACGAATTTAAAAAAATCATGAAACAGTTTGAACAGGACAAGGACAAAAACAAAAAGAAATTGAAGTAAACACAACGTCAATGAGGAGAAGAGGCCCCGTCTAGTTTCGTGAGGGCCTCTTTTTTCCTTAAGGAGAACGATCATGAGCAAAGATAAGATTAAGAGGAATTTGGGAAAAGGTAAGCAGGAAAAAGGGTCTGCTTCAAAGGGAGACACACAAGAAGTGGCTGCCGGAGGTGAAGTGCACCAGATCGCCGGAGGAGAGCACCCGGCGCTCACTACGAACCAGGGTGTGCCAATTTCAGATAATCAAAACTCTCTCAAAGCCAATCCGCGCGGCCCGACGCTGCTGGAGGATTTCATCCTTCGCGAAAAAATCACGCATTTCGACCACGAACGTATTCCCGAGCGTATCGTTCACGCGCGCGGGACGGGCGCGCATGGGTTCTTCGAGCTGACCGAGTCGTTGAAGCAGTACACCACCGCCAGGATACTCACGGAGGTCGGGGAGAAGACGCCCGTGTTTACGCGTATGTCGAACGTCGCCGGCGGCGCGGGCTCGATCGACACCCCGCGTGACGTACGCGGCTTTGCCGTCAAGTTTTATACCAAGGAAGGCAACTGGGACCTGGTCGGCAACAACATCCCGGTCTTCTTCATCCAGGATGCCATCAAGTTCCCCGACCTCGTCCATGCCGTAAAAATGGAGCCCGACCGCGGCTTTCCGCAAGCAGCAAGCGCCCACGACACCTTCTGGGATTACATTTCTCTCACCCCTGAATCGATGCATATGGTGATGTGGATCATGTCCGATCGCACCATTCCGCGTTCGTTAAGGATGATCGAAGGCTTCGGTGTGCATAGTTTCCGGTTGATTAACGACTCAGGAGAATCAACTTTCGTCAAATTCCACTGGCGTCCCAAGCTCGGCCTGCAGTCCACCATCTGGGACGAAACCGTTAAAATTTCCGGCGCTGATCCGGACTTCCACCGCCGCGACATGTTCGAAGCCATAAAATCGGGCAGTTTCCCGGAGTGGGAATTTGCGGTCCAGCTCTTTACGCAGGAGGAAGCGGACAATTTTCCGTTCGATCATCTCGACCCGACCAAGCTGATTCCTGAAGAACTGGTGCCCTTGAAAGTGATCGGCCGCATGGTGCTGGATCGCTGGCCGGAAAACTTTTTCGCGGAAACCGAACAGGTTGCTTACTGCCCCGGTAATATTGTGCCGGGCATCGATTTCTCCAACGATCCACTTTTGCAAGGCCGCTTGTTCTCCTATATCGACACGCAGTTGTCTCGCCTGGGTACGCCCAATTTCCATCAGATCCCGATCAACGCGCCCAAGTGCCCGTTCGGCAACCTTCAACGCGACGCACAGATGCAGATGGCGCCACAGGCGGGCCGTGTTAACTATGAACCCAATTCCCTGTCTGAAAACTCACCACGCGAAACGCCGGTCAAGGGCTTTAAATCCGCCGGAATTACCGAAACCGGAGACAAAAGCCGCATCCGTGCCGAGAGTTTCGCCGACCACTACAGCCAGGCGCGGCAGTTCTATATCAGCCAGACCGCCTATGAACAGGCGCATCTTGCTTCAGCTTTAGTGTTTGAGCTTTCCAAGGTCGATCATGTTCACGTGCGGGAGGCGATGGTTGGGCACCTGCGACATATCGATGAAGACCTTGCCGGGCGGGTTGCCAAGGGGCTTGCCTTGGAGAAGATGCCGGATGCGCCTGAGGCCGCAGCTCCAGTTCAGGAGTTGGAACCTTCGCCTGCATTGCAGCTCATCGGCAAAATGAAAGACACCCTCATGGGACGCATGGTCGGCATCCTGATCGCGGATGGATCAGAAGGCGACGTGATCAAAAAGATTCGAAAGGCCGCAGCCGATGCGGGCGCCGCCGTGAAGATCGTCGCACCCAAAGTTGGTGGTGCAAAACTTGCGGATGGGTCGATGCTGCCGGCTGACGGACAATTGGCGGGTATGCCTTCTGTGCTATTCGATGCTGTTGCAGTCATCCTCTCCGAGGAAGGTGCAAAAGCACTGTCGAAAGAAAGCGCCGCGATCGATTTTGTGCGCGATGCGTTCGGCCATCTCAAGGCAATCGCCGTCGACAAGGGCGGTCAGGCGCTATTGAAAACAGCGAACGTTGGACAAGATGCGGGCGTCGTGGATGCCAACGACAAAGAGGCATTTATTGCCGCGGCCAAGACACGCCAATGGGACCGGGAAAAGTTGGTGCGAATATTGGCCTGACCGCTGGTTCCGTAAAGCTCCGGCGAATGTCCATACCGTCCAATTAAAAAAGTTTCTAAAAGTTGATACCTGTAGGTGCGGATGAATCCACACCTGCAAGTTACCGGTTTTAAGACTTTTAATTAGACGCCAATAGGCTTTCGCCGGAATGTCTAGAAAAACTAAAACATCAAGTAAAACAAACGCATATATAAATTCTATGAATATTATCGATAAGCAACGGGTAAAAAAACGACTGGACCGACTGGCCTGGTACCTGGATAATTCAATTCCACTGCCGGGATTGAATTTCCGAGTCGGAATTGACCCTCTGGTCGGGCTTATTCCAGGGATTGGCGACACCATCGGCGCGATCATGTCCAGCTATATACTTTCCGAAGCCGCCCGTCTCGGAGCACCCAAGACCATTTTGCTGAAAATGGCATTTAACATCGCCGTTGATGCCTTAGCAGGGGCGGTGCCAATTTTGGGAGATCTCTTTGATTTCGGCTGGAAAGCAAATCAGCGCAACGCGAAGATATTAGGGGGTTACCTGGACGATCCGCGTGAAACTGTGGCTAGCAGCCGCCTGTTTGCATGGGTTCTGATTGGGTCGCTCATTGGACTCTTTATATTAGTCGGCCTGATTGGTTATCTGCTGGTTTATGCACTCTGGAACAGCAGACAATAATACTTAGTGCCTGAACGAAAAGTTTCTAATTCCTCTCCCATCGGGGGAGGGTCAGGGTGGAACCCTCCCCCAGCCCCTCCCAGTGGGAGGGGAGTTTTCGTTCAAGCACTACTTAAGAACTTTAGGAGGAAATGAACTCATGGATCTGGTAAGAATAATTATAGCGATACTGCTCCCCCCTTTAGGCGTTTTTCTTCAGGTAGGCTTTCGCGGCGCTTTCTGGCTGAATATTCTTCTGACTCTTTTAGGCTACATTCCCGGCATCGTGCACGCGGTCTGGATCATTGCCAAACGCTGAGTAAAGTAGTCCTTAAGTTGAGGGATTCCGATGACATATAACCGTCGTACCGGCTTTCGCCGGTATGACGTTGGAAGATTTATAAAATGAAATCGCTCAAATTAGGCAGTACATTTCAGAGAAGAGATGGAGAAAAAAAGACGTAGCCATGAACAACATCCCGAAAAACCCAAAAAAAGGGATGAAGGAGCATTCCATTGCTTTCTATGTTATCCTGGCGGCGGCCCTGGTTACTTTTATCCAAACATTCACCTTGCTGTCTCCCATTCTGTTGTCATTTATACTCATTATGCTGATTACGCTCTCAGTCAACCCTGCGGTTTCATGGATGCGGTCTCTGACGGGTAGCAGAAAAGGTGCGACGGCGGTAGTCACTACAACCATAATGGTGGGCGTAGTATTGACGGGCTGGGCTTTCGTCGGGACAATGAAGAAATCATACATAAACTTATCCAAAGAGCTGCCCGTTTACTGGGAACGTCTCCAGAAACCTCTGATCAAAATAGAGCAAAAAGCATTGCTCTCCGAGGAAAAACTCCAGGCGGAAGTCACCACTGAAATGAGAAACGCAGCGGCAGCGGAAGGCAAACCCCAACCTGACGTGCAAACTACCGAGCCGGCTCCGCCCATCTCCCCGGATGAGTCGGGATCCATTCGGACCCGGTTGAGCGAAATGTTACACGGCTTGATAGGCAGCTTCACGGCTATGGCGTTCAACGGGGCTCAGATGTTGGTCGTTTTAGTGACGGTTCTCTTCGGAGTGATATTTACCCTGATGGATCCCCGTCCGATCATCAGGAGTATATTTTTAATAGTACCCGAACGCCACCACGACCGGACTCTGATTATCATGCAACGCATTGGAAAGTTCGTCCCGTGGTGGGCAGGGGCAACGCTGGCGGGAATGGTGGCGGTTGGTCTGCTTGTGTTTCTGTTCATGTGGCCGATCTTTGAATTTATGGACGCCCTTTTTCTCGGGTTGATCGCCGGCGTCATGGCAGCTGTTCCTTTTGTGGGCCCGGTTCTCAGCGTTGTGCCCGCGCTCTTGCTCGCTGTCGGCATAGGAGGCATGACCCCGCTGTGGGTTTTGCTGGCCTACATTGTTGTCCAGGCTTTGGAAGGCAATGTGATTCAACCTTTAGTGATGGCGCAAGGCATAAAATTGCACCCGATCGCTTTGATATTTTCGATGCTACTGTGTGTGGCGGCCTTTGGCGTACTAGGTGTTCTGGTTGCAGCCCCTTTGGCTACCATTGCGAATATTCTGCACGATGAACTTTATCGCAAGCGTTTTATTCCCACGGTAACAGATGGTGACCTGGACGATCTGGCCCGAAAGGCACTCAACGAAAAATACACCTCCAAGTGATCCCGGAAAGCGATGAAAACCAGGATCTCATCTTTCACTTTAGCTGAAGGTTTGTCCAGCATCTCAACAATACAAAAACGGTCATATTTGACAATAGGGTTAAATATAACCCTTTTTATGTTGAAATTTATGACGGTTCCATAAATACTTTTTGAACTGATTATAATGATTATGGTGAAAAATCAAATAGATAAATTACATGTCCCAGAGTGTTGGAGACCTGGCACAAAAATTGAATATTTAAAATTAGAATAATCAACACGCGATCACAAAAAGCCCGGCATTCTAGTAACTCCTCAAAAGTCCCCCTTTGAAAAAGGGGGATTTAGGGGGATTTTTAAAAGGGCATCAGTTTGTCAAATCCCCCCCGGCCCCCCTTTTTTAAAGGGGGGAGAAGTTACTTGGCGGCTTTTCAAAGGGGGTAAGCAGTTAATTTTCGGTTTGGGCACGGCGTAGCCGGGTGGAGCCTTCTAAGTAGTGCTTGAACGAAAAGTCCGTATTTCCCTCTCCCATAGGGGAAGGGTCAGGGTGGGGGTTAATAATATCAGTAACTTATCTTTCCCTCTCCCAGCCCCTCCCAGTGGGAGGGGAGTTTTCGTTCAAGCACTAAGTAACAAGGTTCCGTCACACCGGCGAAGACCCATTGGCGCCAAGTTAGGGGTCTGTCAAGCATCGTTTCATGGCTCGGGAATAATCCTGATCATGTCATTGTAGGGAGCGACTCGCCTTGGTTCAATGTGAAGAAAGAGAGACGGTGCAATGAGTATAGTTCCATCTGCGGAAGCAAAGCTTAATGCGGTAATACGGGCGGCACGTGCAATTCTGGAAAAGCAGAACTTCACCGACGCAGCACGTGCGATCTTTGATCGCTGTCGAGAGATGACTGGTGCGGCCTCGGGCTATGTTGCGCTTTTGAACGAGAAAGGAGAGGAAAACGAGGTTCTGTTCCTTGAGGCCGGCGGACTGCCGTGCACGGTTGATCCAGAACTGCCCATGCCAATTCGGGGACTGCGGGCTATAGCTTATGAGACACAGCGCGCCGCGTACAACAACGATTTTATGAACAGCAATTGGGTGGAGTACATGCCGGAAGGGCATGTCCTCCTACGAAACGTCATGTTTGCGCCTTTGAACCTTGAAGGGAAGACTGTGGGTATACTTGGTCTTGCCAACAAGCAGTCAGATTTCACGGATGAAGATGCTGAGATCGCGACCGTCTTTGGAGAACTGGCAGCAATCGCACTGGCTAACAGCCGGTACCTGGACCTGCTCAGAGAGAAGAATAACGCACTGGAACATGCGTTGTCCGAGATCAAGACCCTTCGTTCCATCTTACCCATGTGCTCTCATTGCAGGAAGGTGCGTGACGACGAAGGAGTATGGTCACGATTCGAAACTTATGTTACGCAGCATACGGGAACCCATTTCAGCCATGGGCTTTGCCCCGACTGCATCCGGAAACTGTATCCGGAGGAGGCTGAGGAGATCATAGAACAACTGAATGCACCCGATAAGGGTTAACCGCGCCGCAACGCTCTGCGCGCAACCCTCGCGGGTGATTCAGAGCATTTAAAGAAAATGATATGAAGAATGGCACAGAAATTGTCTTAATAGTCATATTGGCTGTGCTGCTTGTCGGTGTCCTGCCCACATGGCCCCACAGTTCGAACTGGGGGCTATTTCCCAGCGGCGGAATCGGCTTGGCCATTCTGATCATATCAGGCGGGTATAAGAAGTTTATTGCTATCCGGAACACTGAGCAGAGAAATGAAGAATTGGACAACGGATAAGACTGTAGAAACCTCGGCAGAGTCCCGGAATTCGAAAAAGTTAACCGGCTTCGAAATGTCAAACCATTATTGCTGATAAGATACAAAATTTTTAGGACGCAGGTAAGGAGGTGGTTTTTCAATGAGCAATAAAGTGGAAAAAAAGGACACTATAAAAAAACGAGACTCCTTCAGTGAACTCTTAGGACAGCTTGCCGACAACTCAGCCACTTTGGTTCGCGACGAAATTGAGCTGGTGATCCAGGGAATTCGCGAAAAGATGAGGGCCGGCCGCAGTGGAGTCCTAACAGTCTGTATTGGAGTGGGCATCGGTTTTGTCGCCTTCATGTGTCTTTGCGCTGCATTGATCGTTGGGCTCACTTCTTATATGACCCTGATTATGGCGTCCCTTGTCACTGGAGCTGCGCTTGCTTTAGTTGGCGGCATCATTGCCTTCATCGGCTACAGGCAATTGAAGAAGTTGATGGGTAACACATGACAGAGGAAACACTGGAAAGGACTATATAACCATCAATGTTTAAATTTACCAGGAGGATAACATGAATATGGAAAAGAATAAATACGAGGCCCCTGAACAGAAAAGTGAAAAAGAGTCCGGCAGCAATAGTAATGCTGATCAGACAATTTATGAACGAGGTGCAGAGGCTTACAGGCAAGCAAAGCAGGTGGTAAGTGACGCTTATGAAAAAACGTCTGAGAAGGTACGTGAAACATATGAACAAAAGGAGTCATTTATGAAAACAAATGAAAAGTCAGTGGCTATGTACGGTGTCGTTCCGGCATCGGAGATCATCGGTGAAGCGGTGGTCAATCCCGAGGGTGAAAGTGTGGGCAAGATCCTGGAACTGGTGATCGATGCCGGAAAGAACCGCGTGGTCTACGCAGTGCTCTCATTCGGCGGCTTCATGGGCATGCGCAACAAGCTGTTCGCCATTCCATGGGAAGCTTTCGAATTCTCCGAAACCGAAACAAAACTCATTCTCAATGTGGACAGGGAGAAGCTGGAAGCCGCTCCAGGGTTTGAGAAGGGCGATAAATGGCCGGATTTCAAGGACACACTATGGGGAGAAAGCATCTACAACTACTACAACTATGCCCCTCCCTGGAAGCCGTAGAGACATGATCAGGACAATCACTGATAAAAAAACCTTAATACACCACCTGGCGACCAAATTGCGTCGACAGGCGGAGGAAAGAGCCGACAAGATCACTGAAAGCCTGGAAGTATTGTCGCCCGCAGAAATTCGACAGACACTTCACGAACTGCAAGTGCATCAGATTGAGTTGGAGATGCAGAACGAGGAACTGCTTGCGGCGCAGGAGGCATTGGACGCATTGCGGGCACGGTATTTCGACCTTTACAACCTGGCGCCGGTCGGCTATTGCACTCTTAATGAACAACTGCTTGTTCTGGAAGCCAACCTCACCGCTGCAACCCTTCTTGGCACGGACAGGAGCACACTGGTTATGCAGCCGCTTAGCCGATTCATACACAAAGAGGACCAGGACATTTACTACCTGTGCAACAAAAGACTCCTTGAGACCGATTCGGCAAGCTCGGGGGAAGGCGATGAATCGTGGACATGTGAACTGCGTATGGTAAAAATGGACGGAACACTATTCTGGGTCCGGCTGGAAACAGTCGCTGGGATAGATACTGACGGCGCACCCGTGAGGCGTCTCCTGATTAGCGACATTAACGATAAAAAGAGGGTAGAGGCGGAAACGGCCGAACTGGAGGCCCAGAACCGACAGCTCCAGAAGGCGGAAAGTCTTGGCCGCATGGCCGGCGCCATTGCACACCATTTCAACAACCAGCTCCAGGTTGTGACAGGAAACCTCGAGCTGGCTATCATGAACCTCCCTCCGGGATCAGATACGATTCATAACCTCACTGACGCCATTAAAGCATCCAACAGAGCGACTGAAGTGAGCAGTCTGATGTTGACCTACCTGGGACACAGTCGCGGAAAGCACAAACCCATAGATTTTTCCGAAATTTGCCGCCGAAGCCTGGTTCTGCTTCAGGCCGCTTTCCCGGATAGACCTCTGCTTAGAACCGATTTTCCATCGTCAGGTCCTGTCATTCTTGCGAACGAAGGCCAGATCATGCAGGTGCTGACCAACCTGGTCACCAATGGATGGGAATCCGCGGATGGTAACAGACCAGACATCGGCCTGACCATCAAAACAGTTTCTCAGGCCGAAATTCTTGCCTTAAAGTCTTTTCCCATCGACTGGCAGGCTCGGGACATTGCCTACGCCTGCCTGGAAGTTTCGGATGCGGGCAGCGGAATCCCTGAAAAAGATATCGAGAAGATCTTTGATCCGTTTTTCTCCACCAAGTTCACCGGTCGTGGTCTGGGCCTGCCCGCGGTTCTTGGGATTTTACGGGCACACCAGGGAGTGGTCACGGTGGAAAGTAAACTGAACCAGGGAAGTATCTTTCGGGTCTTTTTTCCAATGTCGGCTGAAGAAGTCTCCCGGCACCCGGACAAAATTTTGGAACCATGAAGTTTTTCATCTATGTGATGAGAATATTCAGGCCAAATTGATCGGTTCCACTTTGGGGGAAGCTCCTACCGTCATACCTGGGAAAGCTTCTATCGTCATACTTGGAGAAGCTCCTACCGTCATACCGGCGAAGGCCGGTATCCAGTTCGGCGATTATAACTAGTGTTTGAACGAAACTCCCCTCTCAGTTTGTCAAATCCCCCCCGGCCCCCCTTTTTCAAAGGGGGGAGCAGTTACTTATTGGTTTGGGCTCGGCATGCCGAGTGGGATGCTTCTAACGTCATACCGGCGAAGGCCGGTTCCAGATTGTTGGTTTCACCTACTGGATCCGGCCTGCGCCGGAATGACGGTTATATGTCATCGGAATCACTCAACTCAAGGTTATAAAGACTTAACACCGAGGGTATCATTCAGGGTTGGGATTGGGAGATTTCAGGCATATATCAATACGATTTCTCATTCCTACGATAGGCTTTATTTTGTTAACTCGCACCCGTGCGATGCGTGGGAACTATAAAAACAAACACCCGCCAATCATCCAAAGAAAATCACAGCAATTCTAATTTCGAAGAGGTCAATTAATCAATATTTTATGGCAACGACCTGGATATGGAAAACAAAATCAAGCCCTACTATGGTTTAATTGGATCAGGCCTGATATGTCTTGCGCTTTCAGCGCATAAAATGATGTAAAAATTTGGATTTCGACGTTTTTGATAGAATCATAAATACGTCACCGAATTTATGACCCAGACCTCTAAGGTCAAAATTAGAATTACTGGAAAATCAACTTTACAATCCCCATATAAATTTGGTATTTTCTTTTTGAGCATATGAGTAAAAGAACCAGTTCAACCTAATTGCTTTCGGCACTGGTTTTTGACTAAAATCAGGTTTTTGCCATGCGGTTCCAGGTCCTTTAATTTATCAGGTGTCAGGCCTGGCCCTGGGCAGGGTGAAACGCCTTTAAGAACACTGATCACTGAACACTGAACACTGACACCTCACTTGAGAGGATAAGACAGGCACCATGGCCACAAGGAAAAAAGATAACACAAAATCGAAAAAACCGGGTGATGCCATGGAAGTCGAGACGCCGGAGAAGGCCGTCGGGGCAGTTGAAAACGGCAAGGCTCAGGATGTGGTCAGTGATACCGATCCCGGTTTTCCCATCGTCGGTATCGGAGCCTCCGCCGGGGGACTGGCGGCTTTCGAGGCTTTCTTTTCCGGCATGCCCGCCGACATTGATCCCGGCATGGCTTTTGTCCTGGTGCAACACCTGGCCCCGGACCACAAAAGCATCCTGACAGAACTCGTCCAGCGCTATACCCGCATGGAGGTCTTCGAGGTCGAGGACGGGATGGCTGTGCGTCCCAACTGCGCCTACATTATCCCGCCGGGGCGGGACATGGCTTTCCTGGGCGGCGCTCTCCAACTGCTGGAGCCTTCCGCTCCCAGAGGCCGGCGGATGCCCATCGACTTTTTTTTCCGGTCCCTGGCCCGGGACCAGCTCGATCGGGCCATCGGCATCGTGCTTTCAGGCACCGGCAGTGACGGCACTATGGGCATACGCGCCATCAAGGGCAATGGCGGAATGGTTATGGTCCAGAACCCGGCTTTAACCGAATACGACGGCATGCCGCGCAGCGCTCTTGCTACCGGCATGGTGGATTATGAGCTTGCGCCGGCCGAGATGCCCGCCCAGCTCATCGCCTATGCAGCCCACGCTTTCGACAAGCCGCGAAGGCCTGTCACCGAAAAGCCGCCTAAAGCCGAAAATGCTCTGAAGAAGATATTTATGCTGTTGCGAGCCCATACCGGGCACGACTTCAGCCAATACAAACCGAACACTGTCCATCGCCGTATCGAGAGGCGCATGGCCATTCACCAGATCGAAACAATTGACGAATATGTCAGGTATTTGCAGCAGACGCCGGCAGAAGTGGAAGCCCTCTTTCGCGATATGCTGATCGGGGTCACCAACTTCTTTCGCGACCCCGAGGCTTTCAGGGCCGTCCAGGAGAAGATCATACCAGGACTCTTTACCGGAAAATCCCCCAACAGCATGATCCGTGTGTGGTCGGCGGGATGCTCCACCGGCGAGGAAGCCTATTCCCTTGCCATTGTCCTGGCAGAGCATCAGGAATCAATGAAACAAAGCTTCAATGTTCAGATATTTGCCTCCGACATTGACAGCCAATCGATTGCCACGGCCCGTGCCGGCCTCTATCCGGCCAGTATCGCCGCGGATATCTCACCTGAACATCTGAAACGCTACTTTTCTGAGGAACCTGACGGAAGTTTTTTCCGCATCCATAAACACATCCGTGACATGGTGGTCTTTTCGGAGCACAATGTGATCAAGGATCCGCCGTTTTCCAAACTCGATTTGATCAGTTGTCGTAATCTACTAATCTATGTAAACTCAGAATTGCAGAAAAAGATCATTCCTCTCTTTCATTACGCCCTGAAACCCGGCGGGTTTCTTTTCCTGGGAACCTCCGAGACCGTGGGAGAGTTCGGCAGTCAGTTTACCACCCTGGACCGCAAATCGAAGTTGTACCAACGAAGGGACGATTTTCACCGTACAGATCCACGTGGATTTCTGCCTCCCATGATGGGGGTGGATGAACCGCGCCCGCAAGCTTTCCATAAGACGGCCCGTCCTGGTAAACCCTCGCTGCGCGAGCTGACCGAACAGTCGTTGATGCAGCATATTGTTTCGGTAGCAGCACTTATCAACGCCAACGGCGACATCCTTTATCTCCACGGTCGCACCGGTTTGTATCTGGAACCGGCCCCGGGCGATGCCGGTGTCAGCAATATACTGAAAATGGCCCGGGAAGGATTGCGGCGCGATCTGGTCACAGCCCTGCACAGGGCGGTGGCAAGCCAAAAGGTGGTGCGCTGCCCAAATCTGCGCGTCAAAAACAATGGTGACTTCACAACGGTCAATCTGACTGTCTGCACCGTGCCTGCCGAGGCAGCGTCAGACTCTGCGGGGAGTTCCGAGGCACCCCTGTTTTTGGTCATTCTGGAGCAGCCTGCAACCATTCAACCAGGTGAAGGCAATTCGACCGTACTTTCCAGGGCTCCTGAAATCTCTGGGGAGGCAGGCGACGAAGCAAATGCCCTCATTGTCTCACTCCAGCAGGAGTTACGGGCCAAGGAAGAATACCTGCAGACCACCAATGAGGAGCTGGAGACCGCCAACGAAGAACTCAGGTCTTCCAATGAGGAATTGCAGTCGGTGAACGAAGAATTGCAGTCCACCAACGAAGAGTTGGAAACCTCCAAGGAGGAGCTGCAATCGGTGAATGAGGAACTGTTCACGGTCAATGCCGAACTGCAGACCAAGGTTGCCGACCTCACCCGGGCCAACAACGATATGAACAACCTGCTGGCCGGCACCGGTATTGCCACCGTCTTTGTGGATCACAGTTTGCGAATCCTTCGCTTCACCCCTGCCGCCACCAGGATCATCAACCTGATCCAGAGCGATGTCGGGCGGCCCGTGGGCCACATTCTTTCCAACCTGACGGGTTACGGCACGCTGCTGGAGGACACTCAGGAGGTGCTGGACACACTGACGCCCAAAGAGGTGGAAGTGCAGATCAGGGCAGGGGACTGGTACACGATGCGAATCCTTCCCTACCGGACACTCGATAACGTGATTGAGGGGGCAGTGATCACCTTTGTGAATATCAGCGCAGCAAAGCGGGTCCGGAAAGCGCTTCACGAGGCGCATTTCCGGGTGACCGAGCTGATTGTCGCCACAGTGCGTGAACCGCTGCTGGTGCTGGGTCCCGATTTGCGAATCATCCTGGCCAACCGCCCGTTTTACAGCACCTTCCGGATGGCACCGGACAGCGCTGTTGGACGATTGCTATATGATCTGGGCGACCGCCGGTGGGATATCCCGGAATTGCGAAAGCTTCTGGAAAAGATTCTGCCCACAGATCCGGAGTTCAACGATTATGAAATATCCCACGAATTTGAACATATCGGGTTGCGCACCTTGAGACTCAATGCCCGCATAGTCAGCGAGGAAGGACAGTCAGAGTTTATTCTGCTGGCGATTGAGGATATCACCGAACAGAAAAATGAAGAGGGTTCGCTATGAGCAACAAAGGTAAAATACCCGGTTCCGCTGCCGACCCTTTAAAAGGCTCAGGGCAGGATCTGCGCAAACGGGCCGAAGAAAAAGCCAGGCAAAATTGTGCTCAGGTGCAAAAAGACCTTATGGCCCTGTCGCCCGAAGAGAGCCGCCGGAAGATTCACGAGCTTCGGGTTCACCAAATCGAACTGGAGATGCAAAATGAAGAGTTGCGCCGGACCCAAACGGAGCTGGATGCTTCCAGGGAGCGTTATTTCAATCTCTACGACCTTGCACCGGTGGGCTATTGCACCGTCTCCGAAAAGGGGCTGATACTGGAAGCCAACCTCAGCGCCGCCACATTGTTAAATGTGGCCCGAGGTAAGCTGGTCAGGCAGCCGTTCACCCGATTTATCCTGAAGGAGCACCAGGACATCCACTACCTTCACCGCAAACACCTTTTTGAAACCGGCGAGCCGCAGACATATGAGTTACAGATGGTGAAACAGGATAAAACGTCATTCTGGGTGCGTCTGGATACCACCGCCGCAAAGGATACTGACGGCACGCCGGTGTGCCGTGTCGTGATCATCGACATCACCGAACATAAGCGGGTGGAAGAGGTGGAAAACGCAATTTCCGAAATAAAAAGGAACAAAGACCTGCTGGAAATTGAAAGAGGCTATCTGCAAGATGAAATTAAACTGTTATACAACCATGAGAACATTATCGGTCAAAGCGACGGACTCAAATATGTGCTTTATAAAGTTGAACAAATTGCCGCTACTGATACTAATGTATTGGTTCTCGGCGAAACCGGAACCGGCAAGGAGCTGGTTGTCCGGGCTATTCACAGCAATAGCTTGCGAAAAAATCGAACCCTGGTGAAAGTAAATTGCGCCGCACTTCCACCAAACCTAATTGAAAGCGAATTGTTCGGTCATGAAAAAGGCAGTTTCACAAGTTCTCAAGCCAGATTCCTTGGGCGATTTGAGGTTGCAAACGGCGGCACCCTTTTTCTGGATGAAATTGGAGAATTGCCCCTGGATCTGCAGGCAAAGCTGCTCAGGGTGGTGGAGGATGGAGAATTTGAGCGGTTGGGCAGTACCGACACCATCAAAGTTGACACACGCATTGTTGTCGCAACAAATCGTAATCTGGAGGAGGAAGTCCGCAATGGCCGTTTCCGTGAAGATCTCTGGTATCGGATAAATATTTTTCCGATTACCATGCCGCCCCTTCGGGACCGCATGGATGACATTGCGCTTCTTGTGGATTTTTACGTCAAAAAGATTTCCAAAAGACTGGGTAAGACCATTGAAATCATTCCGAAAAGCGTCATGAGCACTTTACAGAATTATCACTGGCCTGGAAATGTGAGGGAGTTACAAAACGTCCTTGAACGTGCGGTGCTAAACTCGTCAGGTCCTACGTTGCATCTGCTTGATGGACTCAAAAAGCCGTCCATGGATTTATATGCAAGCAAAAAAACCCTGGAAGAAGTTGAGCGGGACTATATTGTAAAGACACTTGAACGGACCGAATGGAAAGTCGGCGGAAAAGACAGCGCGTCTGAAATATTAGGACTCAACCGCAGCACCCTGCGCGCTCGTATGCGCAAGCTCGACATCAGAAAACCGTAAATTATCCGTTTGGCCACGGCCATATCCGGGTGCCCAAACCTATAAATAACCCAGTAACCTGACGAGATCTCCTTTTAAAATCCCCCTAAATCCCCCTTTTTCAAAGGGGGACTTTTGGTTTCGGGCAGGAGAAGCATCTCTGAGAACAATTAAACCTTTTCCCCGGTTGTCGTCATTCTGAGGAGGTCAACCATATCAGTTTGTCAGCCGGTATAAATTACCGGCCGAAGAAGAATCTTTGCTTCCTTAGTCACTTTCTAACTTTTCCCCCGGTTGTTGTCATTCTGAGGAGGTCAACCATATCAGTTTGTCAGCCGGCACCAAGTTCCCGACCGACGAAGAATCTTTCTCTTTTGCAAGCACAGTGTTTTCATTTGTCGCTTTCCAGGTCATATATGACCATAGGGTTATATCCGACCCTTTTTATATAATAACTCAGGACAGTTTCATGAATGCTTATTGAACTGAATATCATTCAATATCAAGAGGATAGGGGACTTATCGCAGAGTGCCGGCAAACTGGCACATAAATTGAAGGACTAAAGTTTAGAAAGATCAGGACGCACTTCGCCTGGCATCCATCAAAGTAAAGCGTGTTTGGCAAGTAAACCGATCTACCAGTTAAAAGCCTCCCACTCGGCATGCCGAGCCCAAACCAATAAGTAACTGCTCCCCCCTTTGAAAAAGGGGGGCCGGGGGGGATTTGACAAGCTGATGCCGTTTTAAAAATCTCCCTAAATCCCCCTTTTTCAAAGTGGGACTTGTGAGAGTTACTTGAAATTACAAGGAGATGACATATGGATCTGGTAAGAATTATAATTGCGATACTGCTTCCCCCTTTAGGCGTCTTTCTTCAGGTGGGCTTTGGCGGTGCTTTCTGGTTGAATATTCTTCTGACCCTTTTAGGCTACATTCCCGGCATCGTTCATGCGGTCTGGATTATTGCCAAACGCTAAAAGCGACAATGGTTATAAGGTTTAATGGGAACAAACAATTCCCATTGATTTACGAATTAAATGAAGATGAACAAAGAACATTAAAAGAAATATTAGCTGAGGGTCACAATGCCGCAAACCAGTCAAGTTAGTAAATGCGATAAAGCAATGTCTTACTTTTGCAGCGACCACTGTCTGCAGAGGTTATTATCGCCGCATACCATAGCTACTCCCGCAATGGTGTCTCAGTTTAAGGGCGTCTACACCTGCCCGATGTGCCCGGAGATCGAGCAGGACGAACCAGGCGATCGCCCAAAGTGCAGCATAACACTGGAACCGAAAAACCTGACAGCTGACACTGATGCTGCAAAAGACGCCGAGATTCGAGACATGACCATGCGCCTCTGGATTGCCACCGCACTGACGTTGCCGGTGGTTATGCTGGCAATGGCTTACCTGATCCCGGGGCCGGCCAGGCAATCATGGGTGGATAGTCAGATCTCTCGCTGGCTGCAATTTGCGCTTACGACACCCGTGGTCCTTTGGGCGGGTTGGCCGTTCTTCCGTTATGGCTGGCGCTCTGTTGTGACTCGTCATTTGAACATGTTCACTCTGATTTCTATTGGTGTGGGCGCAGCTTTCCTTTTTAGCACCGTGGCAATTCTCATGCCCGATTTGTTCCCCCACTCGATGCAACACGAAGGCAAGGTCGCCATTTACTTTGAGACCGCAGCAGTAATCATTGTGCTGGTGCTTTTAGGTCAGGTGTTCGAACTTCGGGCCTGCAATCGAGAATGCATGGCCATCAAAGCGTTGCTTAACCTTTTACCGCTTATGGCGCGACAAGTCACAGCAGGAGGCGATCAGGAAGTTCCGCTGGATCGGGTGAAAGTCGGCGATCAACTGCGTATTGTTCCAGGTGACAAGGTGCCTGTAGACGGCCTGGTGGTCCAGGGTCACTCCAGTGTGGAAGAGTCCATGATAAACGGTGAACCGTTCCCGGTGGAAAAGACCGTCGGTGACAAGGTGATGGGGGGCACCGTCAATGGTTCCGGCAGTTTCATCATGCGTGCAGAGCGGGTCGGCAGCAGGACGGTTCTCGGGCAGATGGTCAACATGCTTGCGGAAGCCCAGCGAAGCCGTGCGCCTATTCAAAACCTTGCCGACAAGGTCACAACCATCTTCGTGCCGGTGGTGCTGGTGCTTTCGGTGCTCACTTTTGTCCTCTGGATATGGCTTGGGTCGGAACCAAAGCTAGCCCACGCCATCGTCAATGCCATGGCGGTCCTCATCATTGCCTGCCCTTGCGCTCTCAGTCTGGCGGCGCCAATGTCCATCATGGTCGGGGTCGGACGCGGTGCACAGGAAGGTGTATTGGTGAAAAACGCTGAGGTGCTCGAACGGCTGGAGAAGGTCACCATGATCGTCATGGACAAGACAGGCATTCTCAAGGAGGGCAAACCCAAGCTCATAGATGTCCTATCCATCGGTGGTTTTGAAACGACGGAAATTTTGCGTCTTGCCGCCTCACTGGAGCAGAGTAGTGAACACCCTTTCGCTGAAGCGATCGTGCAGGGTGCAAGGGACCAGGGAATCGATTTAGCGGCTGTTAAAGACTGTCGTTCTGTGAAAGGGGTCGGTCTTCTCGGTTCTGTTGAGAATCGTGCGGTGATGATCGGCACACCGGATTTCCTGCGCAATGAAAAGATTGCCGGCCTGGAGCAGCTCGAAGCTTCGGCCGTGAAGCTTCAGGAACAGGGGAAGACCGCAATCTTTGTTGCCATCGATGGGAAACCTTCGGGAATTCTCACCGTAGCTGACCCGATCAAATCCACCACACCCGATGCCATCATTGAGCTCCGCTCTTTAGGGTTGGAATTTGTAATGCTCAATGGTAACGGCAACAGCGAAACACCCGACCTCAGCGAAGCGGAAATCCGCATTGCCATGGGTACCGGCACGGATGTGGCGATGGAAAGCGCGGGCATCACCCTCGTGAGAGGCGATCTGCGCGGCATTGTACAGGCTGTCCGCCTCAGTCGTGCCACAATGCGAAACATCCGGCAGAACCTGGTATTCGTTTTTTTTTATAGCGCATTGGGTATTCCGGTGGCAGCCGGTGTGCTTTACCCGTTCTTTGGCCTCCTGCTCAGCCCGATCATTGCCGGCGCCGCCATGAGCCTGAGTTCGGTCACGGTCATCAGCAATGCTTGGCGCCTGCGAAAAGTGAGGCTTTGATTTATTCGCAAAACATGAAAACAAAATAAGCGATGCCTGCCGCACATTGAAAAACCACGAAGGCATCAATACAGGATAAGGTTTTTATGAAAATTGGAATCTTCAAGATGACGACCCTGACTTTGCTTCTGACCTGTTCGTGTGCGACGATGTTGACCGGGTGCCGGTCTGATCAGGGAATCGATGGGTCATCGGATGGCGTTGTTACTATCCCCCATGGGTATATGGCCCGTCTGGAGCAGGTGCATGACGGTCGGATGATCGGGTTCGGACCTTTCGTGGGCTATTATTTTCGGCCGGAAAACCCTATGGATCTGACCCGGTTGAGATTTGTATGTTTCAACGAAAACCGTTTCTACAGTTCGGACATGCCTGATGGTGCCAAACTATATGAAGGTATGGCGGTGCGGGTCACCTTGCCCCAGGCCGATATTACCATTCCCGCAAAGGACAGGATTAATCCGGTATTTTTTCAGGAAGCGCCCGAGGCCTGGCTCAAAACGCGGCCGGAGCCCCAGGACGACTTTGTGCATTTTCACTCCTGTTACGACGGTACGGGACCGGTGCTGACCGGATATTGGATTCGCCATGTGGCGGTCTCAGTTTTTACCTATGATATGGGGGGACGGATTGAGAAAAATGGCCCGCTATATCACCGGGTCCGCAAAGGGCCCGACAGGGCTTTTGCCAGGATCATTGAATTCGACCGGGGACCTGAAAAATAGGAATCCGCCCAACCCCCCGTTTTTTAAAGAAGGGTGAGGGGGGTCAAAGGCATTAGCACCGATTGATGTTCCATATCATAGCAAACTTTTTTTATCGTTCACTATAAAAATTGAAAGGACGGAAAAGACATGAGATCCGACAAATTGATCCGTTATGTGGCGATTTCCGTGATTTTGATGCTCAGCGTCTACTGGTCTGCGTCCTCGGCGATCAGCAGCGGCGCCGGCGAAGAATATCCCAACGCCGGCTTCCTGGCTACCGCCGATTGGCTGAAATCTCACAAGGAGGATGTGTCCCTTGTGATCGTGGACGTTCGAATAGACAAATACGTCGAGGGAAAGCTAATCCCCGGCGCCATCCGTATGCCCTGGACGCAGTTCCAATACGACAACTTTGCTGATAGCATAGGCGGGTTGTTCGTGGGTATTGAGCGTGCACAACAAATTCTGGGCGAGCACGGCATCGCCCGGAACGACACCGTGGTGCTTTATGATTCGGTGAAACGGGACGGGGGTGCCACCAGTTCCTACATTTTCTGGGTTCTTGATCTACTGGGCCACAAGAATATGAAGGTACTGGAGCGGGGAATCGACAGCTGGATCGATATCGGTGGAGAGACGGTGCCTACAGCCCGCACGCCCAAGGCGGTCCTTTACCAGGCACCGTCGGGAGAGATCAACCTTCGTAAATGGGCGAAGGCCGAGTATATGATGGGACGGCTCGGTGATCCCTATTATCAGATCCTGGATGTCCGGTCACGGGATGAATATTTAGGCGAAGCGCCCAATACCGGGCTGGACGGCACGGTGCTCAAGCTGGGACATGTCCCGACCGCAACCAACAACGACTACACCCTCAATTGGACCACCCCCGACATCAAGGCGATCAAAACTTATGCGGCGTTGCAGGAACTCTACAGAGGCCTTGACCCCGGCAGGGCCGTAATTACCTACTGCCATTCGGCCCGACGCGGATCATTCGGATATTTTATCCTCCGGCTTATGGGTTTCGAGGACGTGATGCTCTATGAGCCCTCCTGGATGGAATGGGGCAATAAACGCTTTTACTACCCTGTTGAAACTGCGGAAAACGTCCTAAAAGGCGAGACCCTGCCAGGGACGTCCACACCTGCCGCTCTCAACAGTCGGGAAAAGACAACCCGGCAAAGCGGCACAGCCGCTGAATCCGGAGGCGATCGCGGTTCCAAAAGCGGTTACGTCTCCTGTGGAGGATAAACCACATGGACTACAAGAACAAACAGTGCATCCCCTATTGGAAATGGGTCCCGACTGCGTTTGCCTTGTCGGGCATCATCGTCTTTATTTTTGCCACCTACGGGCCACCAGCCTCGTCCAGCGGCTTTGTCAGCACCCTAAAAGGCTTTATTGAGTGGGCAGCACCGGAATACATAGCGGCCAAAGCCCACTACAAAGCCATTCCAGGCCCCGGCTCGTGGCTCTTTGCCTTTGTTCTGGGCATGGCAATCGGCGGTTTTATCGCTGGAAGGACATCCAAAGAAATTCCGGTATTCGATGTGCCGCCAATCTGGAAAAAGCGGTTCGGCGACAGCCGGGCAAAAAGATACACGGCCACTTTTTTTGGAGGATTCCTGATCCTTTTCGCATCGCGGCTGGCCGGCGGATGTACCCTGGGCCTTTTCATTTCCGGATCGACACAATTGGCCATCAGCGGCCTATATTTCGGCGTCGTCATCTTTGTCGTGGCCATGCTCACCGCCCGACTGATCTTCGGAAATATCGAAAAACAGGAGGATAACCAATGACAACTATCTGGCTGGGACTCTTTTCGGGTATCGCCTTCGGTTTTGTGATCCAGCGCATCGGCGCCACCGACGCCCATCGAATGGCCCGATCGCACCTGATGCTGGACGCGGATATCCCTCGCTTCATGGTACTGACGGTTGCCTTGTCCGCCGTGGGACTCTTCGGGCTCCAGTCGGTCGGTGTGGGGCGCACCCTGCCCCTGCCAACCAGCATCGTTGCCACGGGTCTGGCCGCAGTGATTTTCGGCATCGGGTGGGGGCTGACCGGGTACTGCCCCGGCACAGCTTGGGCGGCTGCCGGCGAGGGAAGAATGGATGCGGTCTTCGCGCTGTTGGGCGGACTGGCCGGTACGGCCCTTTTCGCCCAGTTGCACGAGACGCTGATTCCCATTTTATACGATCCCACCAATGTGGGACAACTCACCCTGACGGATCTGTTCGGCAATCAAGCCTTAGCCGTCGCGGTGTTGGCCGTCGGTTTAGGGCTGTGTACCTGGGGCATCGGAAAGCTTTGGGGGCCGGGTAGAAAATGACATTTTGAATCTCGCGGCACGCGGTCAAGGAAAAATCCAGGCCCGAAAAACCAGAAAGCCCAAAAAGAGGTCATATATAATCATGAGGTTAAATCCGACCCTTTTTAAATGGTAAATTATGAGAGTTTCATAAGTGCTTTTTTAAATGAATATCATTAAAAAACAAGATGATAGATGATATAGCGCTACGTGTTGAAAGCCTGGCACAAAAATTGAATATATTTTACAATTACCAACACACGATCTTAAAGCCCGGTATGCCTCAAAGTAACTCCTCTAAAGTCGCCCTTTGAAAAAGGGGGATTCAGGGGGATTTTTAAAATGGCTTCGGTTTGTCAAATCCCCCCCGGCCCCCCCTTTTCAAAGGGGCGAGCAGTTACTTGTCGGTTTGGGCTCGGCACGACGAGTGGGATGCTTCTAAGTAATTATTTAAGCCCTAATTAATGAATCGCCCGAAAAGGTATTTCGGGAACTACAAAAAAATCACAACAAAAAAAGGATACAAAGTAACATGAAAACAGAAAGATATCGTTTACCAATGATAGTAGTCATAGTGGCCTCTATGTTTTTAATCAATGTCAGTCTGTTTGCATCCGATATGGATGACCGGATCGAATCATCTGCAAAAGAGTCTTATGTGTTCAAAACCTATCTCAGCGACGATGACATTATAATCCGGTCTGAGGATGGCATTGTTACCCTGACCGGGACTATTTCCGAAGAAGCCCACAAACAATTGGCCGCAGAGACTGTTGCAAACATGCCCGGAGTTAAAAGTGTGAACAACAAGCTGGAATTAAAAAGCGAGGCCCCTGCTCAATACTCGGATGCGTGGCTCATGACGAAAGTGAAAACCAGCCTACTGTTCCATCACAGCGTGAGCGGTATCAAAACCGAGGTTTCAGCTGAAAATGGTATCGTAACTCTTCGCGGCGAAGCCACCAGCCAGGCCCAAAAGGATCTGGCGACCAAATATGCTCAGGACGTGGAAGGCGTCAAAGAGGTTCAAAATGAGATGACGGTAGTAACCGTTGCAATGAAGCCGGATGAAAAAACAATTGGAGAAAAGACCGACGAAATGACAGAATGGATCGATGACGCATCCATCACTGCCCTGGTCAAGACGGCATTGTTGCATCATCGCTCCACCAGCGGCCTCAATACCACTGTTGAGACGGAAGAAGGGGTGGTCATATTGAGTGGCCAGGTGAAAAATGCGGCTGAAAAAGACCTGGCCACCGAACTCGTGAGCGATGTTAACGGTGTCAAGAAGGTGGTCAACAACATGACCGTCGAGTAAACCCCGATCCAAAATCAACAGGAGGAACACCATGAAATCAAGCACAAAAGACAAAGCAAAAGGCAAGATGCACCAGGTGAAAGGTAAGATCAAGGAGACCGTTGGAAACGTGGTCGGTAACAAGGACCTGGAAGCCGAGGGCAAAGGCGAAAATTTTGAAGGGAAAGTTCAGGAGAAGGTTGGGGACGCCAAGAAGGTTGCGGGAAAATAGAGAGGTTATTCTCGTTCCGAGGCGCAGCCCTGCGAACGAGAAGAAAAGAACTTTTGGAATAGACAATATATAAGGGGGAATTATGAAAAAAGCGGATTTTGTCAAACATTTTATTATCGGACTTGTTTTGGTTGTATTCATGGTCGGCTGTTCCGGCAGCCGACATAAGGCAAGCACCGGGGAGTATATTGATGATTCAGTCATTACCACCAAGGTAAAGGCGGAAATATTCAATGATCCGTTGCTCAAGGTATTCCAGATCAATGTCGAAACTTTCAAAGGAGTTGTGCAGTTGAGCGGATTTGTGAATTCCGAACAGGCCTCTACCAGAGCTTCGAAAGTAGCGAGGTCAGTGAAGGGTGTCACTGAAGTTAAAAATAGCCTCATCATAAAATGAACTGACTGAAAATGATTTGTTTTTATTGCATCATGTCCCTCGGATAAAATGGCACAGATATTAACGAACCATTTAATGAAAGGACTCAGAATCCAATGGGTGAAAGTTTAAAATATAAAAAAGATCTTGAATCTATGCTCCAAAAGTGGAACGCGGAGTATGACAAATTGGAGGAGATTCAAGTAGCCGGCGAGGGGGGCCTGAAAGAACTCAAACAGAGTTTGGACAAAAAATGGACTGCCTTTGAACAAATCTTCGATCAGGCCAGGAATAGATTCAGGTAAAGTTTACTCAACCAAAAACCGAACAGGAGGAAAACCACAAAAATTTATACACTTGTATTGATTTTATTCATCACCCCTTCGGGGTATTTACCAAGGATGCAACTTAACAAAATGAAAGGAAAATGAAATGTTGTGGACAATTGCAATAATACTGGGAGTCCTGTGGCTGTTAGGGTTTGTAAGCAGTTACACGATGGGAGGCTTTATCCATATCCTGCTGGTGCTTGCCGTTATCGTAGTAGTGATCAATCTCATTCAGGGACGGAGAGTCACGTAATCAGCGGAATATCAAAAGCCAAATCAACAATAACAAGAATTGAATCTTCCCCTTTTGGGGAACACAATACGGCATACCGGCGAAAGCCGGTAGCCGTTTCAATGGCGCTATCGTTGAAATTAAATCAAACGTTTCTTCGGAAACGGAAGATTCTTTCTTCGTCGGCCAATGATTGTATATCAAACAACAGAATGTGGTGCCGGCCTCCTCAGAATAAATTCTCTTATACATGGTCAGCATCTTAACTTGCAATGGGCTTTTCCGGCAATGGAGTATAGTTTCCGGAAATATCGCAAAGATTGGGTTTAAAAAGATGATGAAATGAAAATGACCATAATCAGAATAACCATGCATGTGTTTCCTGAAAAGCGGAAAGAGGTTTTGCAAACCCTTCTTTCCTTTATCGGGTCGCCAGGAAAAGAGGAAGGATGTCTAAGTTATTGTATTCTCAATGAAATCCATAACAAGAACATATTTAACCTGATTTCGGAATGGGAAACCCGCGGGCATGTGGACCTTCATATAAGGTCTGAAAGATTCAGGGTTTTGCTCGGAACAAAAACGCTTTTATGCGAACCATTGAAAATTCAAATTCTGACGGTCCTGGATTCTGAAGGAATTGAAGCCGTCAATTCCGTAATGAAAAAAAGACTGCTTTCTCCCTGCATTAATTCGTAAAGGAGCCTGCTTATGAACATTCTCCTTATTTATCCAAAATTTCCGGATACCTTTTGGTCTTTCACATACGCCTTAAGTTTTATCGGAAAGAAAGCGGCCTTCCCGCCGCTTGGGTTGCTCACGGTAGCGTCCCTTTTACCAAAGGAATGGCCCAAGCGCCTGGTGGACGTTAATGTGGATAGCCTTACGGATAAAGACCTTTTATGGGCGGATATGGCCTTTATAGGGGGTATGGCTGTCCAGCGGAAATCGGCCAAACAAATAATCGCCCGGTGCAATGCTTCCAGCTTAAAAGTCGTTGCCGGAGGGCCTCTTTTTACTTCTGAACCTGATGAATTCATGGAGGTGGATCATCTCGTGCTCGATGAAGCGGAATTGACACTTCCCGCTTTTCTGTCGGATCTGGAAAACGGACAGCCTGAAAGGGTCTACAGGGCTTCCGGTTTCTGCGATATTTGCGACACCCCGACGCCTTCGTGGAATCTGGTAAAAATGAAACGATATGCCTCCATGAACATTCAGTTTTCCAGGGGATGTCCTTTTAATTGCGAATTCTGCAATGTGACGGCTCTATTCGGTCACCGGTCCCGTGTAAAAACACCGCAACAAGTTATCGCGGAGCTGGACGTTATTTATGCTTCGGGCTGGCGAAGCAGTATATTTTTTGTTGATGACAATTTTATTGGAAACAAGCATTACCTTAAAACGCACTTGATTCCCGCTCTGATCGAATGGCGAAAAGATAAAAAGGGCTGTAATTTTTTCACGGAGGCCTCTATTAATCTGGCAGATGACCCTGAACTTCTGGACATGATGGTGACAGCGGGATTCGATTCTGTTTTTATCGGCATCGAGTCCCCTGATGAAGTCAGTCTGACGGAATGTCATAAAACCCAGAACAAAAACCGGGACCTGCTTGAAAGTGTCAAAATTATTCACCGTTCAGGGTTGCAGGTGATGGGCGGATTCATTGTGGGTTTTGACAATGACAGACCCTCTATTTTTCAGCGGCAGATCGATTTCATTCAGGACAGCGGGATCGTCACCGCAATGGTTGGAATGCTCCAGGCTCCTCCGGGAACACGTCTCTTTGACCGGCTTCAACGGGAAAGTCGGGTGGTCAATACTTTTTCCGGAGATAACGTTGATGGAACTACCAATATTATTCCAAAAATGGGCATGGACAGCCTTCTGGACGGGTATCAATCGGTTATGAAACATATTTATTCACCTAAAAATTACTACCAACGGGTCAGAACCTTGCTTAAAGAATTAAAGGCTCCGGAAATCAAACAGCCGTTAAATTTTCAGCGGTTCCTTTCAATCTTTCGGTCTGCTATAAGGCTCGGGGTTTTGGGCAAGGAGCGTTTTCATTACTGGCAATTGATATTCTGGACCTTAATTCGCAAGCCAGGTCTGATATCAGTTGCCATTACTCTGTCAATATACGGCTATCATTACCGTAAAATATGTAAACTATATATCCTTTAGATGGTTAACCCTCCATGAAATCATGGACAAAAAACATAATGGAAAGGAAACATCATGACAACTTACTTTGAAGACAAAGATATCGACCAATTAATGGCGGAGGCCGATGAAATCATACAACAGATTAATTCTGATTTCATCAAAGAGATGGAAGAAGAGGATCGCCTGCAGATTGAAATATACGCTCAAAAACTGAAGAAGCGCAAATCCGAGATAGAGAGCAGGATTAAAAAGGAAGAAATATCAGAAACAGGCTCTGGTGCCCAAGGAATGCACGAGGCTATCGATGATATTGTGAAGGCCATGAATGGAATGAAAAAATATTTTACTAGTTTTGGTCAACCGCCGATGAATAAAAAGCCGGCCTCTTAGTTGCTTAAAAGTGCTCCACCCGGTTGCCTTGTGTCCAAACCGGTAAATAAAAAAGGTTTCAGTGTTCAGGTGTCAGGCTTGGTCTCGGGCAGGTGAAATGCCTCTAAGAACGCTGAAACCTTTTTTTAGAACTAAAATGAGCGATTTTGTCAGCAGCTATCCGTCATTCCAGCGGAGGCTGGAATCCAGGATTTTATAACAATTCCGGACTCCGGCCTTCGCCGGAGTGACGGTACTTGTTACTTGTAAGCCTCCCACTCGGCATGCCGGGCCCAAACCAATAAGTAACTGCTCCCCCCTTTGAAAAAGGGGGGCCGGGGGGGATTTGACAAACTGATGCCGTTTTAAAAATCCCCCTAAATCCCCCTTTTTCAAAGGGGGACTTGTGGGAAGTTACTTAGAATGCAAAGGATGGCATGGCATGGAATTCACCCCAGCTATGAAAAATGGTTTTTATAGGCCTGAAAGGTCGTTACATATCAGCCCAGGGCAACGCCCTGGGAATGGATAAATAAAGAAAATCAAGCCCTGAAAGGGCGTAACACACGACCATAGGCATCTTGCTGAATGACATTTTATGTCACGCCCTTTCAGGGCTGCCCTCATTTGGGGGCTCGCTGTCCCAGGGCGTTGCCCTGGGCTGATATGTCTTGCGCCTTCAGCGCGTAACATCGTATGCATAAAAAGATTTGAGTGTAACCTGTTTGTGTGAAATCCGATTTTTCTGTAGGTGCGAATTCATTCGCACTTAAAATCCGGCACGGATTTACAGAAAATTCCTTAGAGGCCCCAGCAGCTTTTTCCCTGGGAAACGGGCATAGACTGTATAATGGACAACGTGGTTCACATTGTGCGAATGAATTCGCACCTACAATTGAGCACAAGTCTTTTCACACAACCAGGTTACACTCAAAAAATTCGGGCATATATCGGTACGATTTCTCGTTCTTACGCTATGCTTAAGAATGTATAATAGGAGCAAAGAAAAAAACTGTGGTTTCAGAATTCCACGCGTGCTGCTATATTGAAAAATAGGCAATTCATTATGAAAAAAATCGGAATTATTACAGGCGCAGGGATACTTTTGGTCATTTTGATCTTCGGATGGTGGGTCTTCAGCCGCCCCGAACGCGGTACAACCGGGTCGGTCAGCACGAATTTTCGCTGGCTTGGGCCCAACGACAAAATAGTGATCGACGGTTTCAACGACCCCAAAGTTCAGGGAGTCGCCTGCCATATTTCCCGTGCGCAGACAGGTGGGGTAAAAGGTGAATTGGGCATGGCGGAGGACACGAGTGATGCCGCCATCGCCTGTCGTCAGATCGGCCCGATCAGGATCATTGGCGAGCTCAAGGACGGCGAGCGTGTTTTTGACGAGCAACGCAGCCTTGTTTTCAAGAAGCTTCAGGTCGTGCGTTTCTATGACCGCGAGCGCAATGTGCTTGTTTACGTGGCTTATAGTGACCGGATTATCGAGGGTAGCCCAAAGAACAGCATCAGCACGGTGCCGATCATGGGTTGGCAGACACCGCAGACACCATAGAAAAGGAAATATAAATAATGATGCACCACGGAGAAACCATTCTCGCCAAGGTTTTTCGTTTCCCGAAACGTTTTCGCAAGAATTCCCTCGCCCAAAAGAACGTCGGCAACGACATGCCGCTTCGGTCGGAGTTGTTCAGTTCCTCTCAAATGGAGGAGCACGGAAAGACCGTGGCAGGCTTGCACACCTTGGGTGAGGTTCATGGTGCGGAGAGGCTTTTGACGAGGCTTGCTCAAAACGAGGAATTGCTTTTTGATGTCCGCAATCTTTTGACCAGGGCCGTTAAGGCGAACCGCAGGATTATTCCGGCAGCGGAATGGTTGCTCGACAATTTCTATCTTATAGAGGAACAGATTCTGGCGGCAAAGAACCTTTTACCGAAAGGCTACGCCAGGAAACTTCCGCGTTTGAAAGACGGCCCATCAAAAGGCCTTCCCCGTGTTTACGACATTGCGCTGGAGATGATATCCCACAGCGATGGCCGGGTGGATTCGGAGAGCCTCTTCAGGTTCGTTGCCGCCTATCAGACGGTTACAACGTTGCAGTTGGGAGAATTATGGGCAATTCCCATCATGCTTCGCCTGGCGCTGATTGAGAATCTCAGGCGGATTTCAGCCCGAATTGCCATTGACAGGATTGACCTTGACCTGGCCGATTATTGGGCTGACATAATTTCAGAGACGGCGGAAAAGGACCCGAAGAAGTTGATCATCAGGGTTGCCGACATGGCACGATCAAACCCGCCCATGGTCAGTTCCTTTATTGCGGAGCTTGCCCGTCGTCTCCAGGGCCAGGGCTCCGCTCTTGCACTGCCTCTAGCCTGGATCGAGCAGCAACTCACAGAATCCTACCTGACCATCGACCAACTGGTTCAATCGGAGAATCAGCAGCAAGCGGCTGATCAGCTTTCCATAGGCAACAGCATTGGAAGCCTCCGATTCCTGAGCGACATGGACTGGCGCAAATTCGTGGAAACAATGAGCGCCGTTGAACAAATCCTGCTGGAGGACCCTTCCGGAATCTATGAAAGGATGGATTTTAATACCCGTGATCAATACCGTCATATCGTGGAGGAGGTTGCAAAAAAGAGCAGATTCTCCGAAAAGGAGGTGGCCCGTGAAGCGATTGGCCTGGCCCAACAAAACACCGCAGGGAAAAATGGTGGTAACCGGGCTGATCACGTGGGTTTTTACCTCATCGATAAAGGGCTTCCCCAGCTGGAAGAGCGGGTGAGGGTCAGGCCGACGGCTATTGACATCATTCAAAGAATCGGTCGCAGGCATTCTTTGTTGTTTTATCTTGGCTCGATTCTTATCCTCGCAGTGATTATTTCTGCCGGTCTGCTGGCAGAGGTCCGTCCAGCCGGCATGGATGGCCTGCTGCTCTGGATCGTCGGTGTTGTCGTTCTTCTGTCGGTAAGCCAGCTGGCCATAGCTGTGGTCAATTTATTTGCGACACGTCTTGCCAAACCGTTTCCGCTGCCACGAATGGATTTTTCCGAAGGAATACCTTCCGAATTATCTGCCATAGTTGTGGTTCCCTCCATGCTTTCAAGCACAGAGAATGTTGAAAAGCTGGTGGGTGATCTGGAAGTCCGGTTTCTGGCAAACCGGGACATAAACCTGCGATTTGGCCTGCTGACTGACTTTAAGGATGCCCATGAGGAAAAACTCGCCGGGGACGATCCGCTATTATTGCTGGCCCGGCAAAGAATAGAAGAATTGAACGGGAAATACAGGGAAAACGGTGATACTTTCTTCCTTTTTCATCGCCCCCGTCAATGGAATCAGCAGGAACGTGTCTGGATGGGCTACGAGAGGAAGCGGGGAAAGCTTGCAGAACTGAATTTGCTTCTCCGTGGCGGTTCCGGGAGCGGTTTTTCTCTCATTGTGGGAAATATCAGGGTTTTACAGGAAGTGAAGTATGTCATCACCCTTGACACGGACACAGATCTGCCGCGCGATTCGGCATGGCAGCTCGTGGGTGCAATGGCCCATCCCTTAAACCGTCCTCGGTACGATGAGAACAAAGGTCGCATCGTATCCGGATATGGCATCTTACAACCACGGGTAGCCGTAAGTCTGCCCGGAACGAACAGGTCACGGTATGCCCGTATGTGCAGTGTTGATGCGGGCGTCGATCCCTACACCCGTGTTGTCTCTGATGTGTACCAGGACATCTTTGGCGAAGGTTCATACATCGGCAAGGGCATTTATGATGTTGACGCATTCGAGAAGGTGCTCAAAGACCGTTTCCCGGAGAACCGGATTCTCAGCCATGATCTTATCGAAGGATGCTATGCACGGTCCGGGCTGATTAGCGATGTGCAGTTATACGAAGAGTACCCGTTGCATTACAATGCGGACGTAAGCCGTCGGCGGCGCTGGATCCGAGGGGATTGGCAAATTCTGAGATGGATTTTCCCAGGCGTTCCCGGTTCCGATAGGTATTTTACAAAAAATCCGCTTTCCATATTATCCCGCTGGAAGATATTCGACAACCTTCGGCGCAGCCTATCGCCTATAGCATTATGCATATTTCTCCTTCTCGGCTGGACCATACTGTGGTCTCCCTGGTTCTGTACTGTGGCGGTTATCGGTATCGTGTTGATTCCTTCCTTGATTAACTCCCTCATGGGTTTTTTCAATAAATCCAACGAATCACTTATGAGCCAACACCTCACCGGTGCAGTCCGCGCCACCGGCAGATGCTTTGCCCAATCCGTATTTACGCTCGTCTGCCTCCCTCATGAGGCATTTACCAATGGCACTTCCATGCTGCAAACCTTGTGGCGAATGTTGGTTTCCCGCAGAGGTCTTCTTGAATGGAACCCGTCGGGTGAGGCCGATCACAAAGGCCGGACGGAACTTGCCGGATATTATCGAAACATGTGGATTGCACCGGTCTTTGCCATGGTGGTAGCAGGTTACCTCGTTTATGCACGACCTTCAGCCCTGCCTGTAGCCCTGCCGGTCCTGGTCCTCTGGTTTGCCTCTCCTTTCATCGCCTGGTGGATCAGCATTCCCATCAGGCCCCGTAGAGCAAGGCTGGCCGAAGATCAGATTCTTTTTTTGAGAAAGCTTTCCCGAAAAACCTGGGCCTTTTTCGAAAAATTTGTGGGTCCTGAAGATCATTGGCTTCCCCCGGATAATTATCAGGAAGAGCCTCGGGATGTGGTGGCCCACCGCACGTCGCCTACCAACATGGGGTTTGCACTTCTTTCGAATCTGTCGGCCTGTGACTTCGGCTATATTTCAGTCGGGCACTTCATGGATCGTACGGCAAATGCCCTCAAAACAATGGAATCGCTGGAGCGTTACCGCGGCCACTTCTACAACTGGTACGACACCCAATCCCTCAAGCCGCTCCTGCCCATGTATGTTTCGTCAGTAGACAGCGGAAACCTGGCTGCGAGTCTTATGACATTAAATGCGGGATTGCTCTCGCTGCCCGACGAAAAGCTGATGGGAAAACGCCTGTTTGACGGTTTTGCCGATACGGCGATGATTCTCATGGATATTGCAAAAGAGAACATACCCTCGAAGCTTTTGCAATTCACAAAAGACTTACAATTCACGAAGTCTTCCCCAACGGATGGAACAATTTGGACCTTTACACAATCCGTTGAACGGCTGGCAAAGTCCGCAGAAGAGGTGGTCCGCAGTTTTGAGGCCGCCGGCGACCGCGATGCCATGTGGTGGGCACGGTCCCTTGAGCAGCAGTGCCGTGCTGCCGTTGATGAGCTGAAATTGCTTGCGCCCTGGGCTCAACTGTCACTTCCGGAGCAGACCATTCATGAGTTCCCTTGTCTCGGTGAGGCCCATACGCTGCGTCGGCTGGCTTTTCTCGATGATGATGTGGTGCCCCTTATCGGGGAATTGCGACAATGTTGTGTGACATTGGAGGAGAAACAACAGCTTGACAAATTAAAAGGGTTCATCATCGAGTCGAGCTTCCGTGCGAGGAAAAGAATTGCCCGTCTGGAGGAACTTGCACGCCGATCCGGGGAACTTGCCCATAATATGGATTTTGATTTCCTGTACAGCAAAATTAGCCATTTTCTTTCCATCGGATACAACGTCAGCGAAGGCCGGAGGGATGGGAGTTACTATGATTTGCTGGCTTCGGAAGCCAGGCTTAGCAGTTTCGTTGCCATTGCCCAGGGCCAAATTCCTCAGGAAAGCTGGTTTGCGCTGGGACGTCTCCTGACCATTGCAGGGGGAGAACCAATTCTCCTTTCATGGAGCGGGTCCATGTTTGAATATCTGATGCCGCTGGTGGTGATGCCGACCTATGAACGGACGATTCTTGACCAGAGCTGCAAGGCTGTTGTGGCAAGGCAGATAGACTATGGAAAGAAGCGTGGAGTACCATGGGGGATTTCAGAATCGAGCTACAACATGACCGACAGTCATCTCAACTATCAGTACAAGGCCTTTGGGGTGCCCGGTCTTGGCCTGAAACGAGGGCTCGCCGAAGATCTGGTCATTGCGCCATATGCCTCGGTAATGGCGCTCATGGTATCACCCGAAGAGGCCTGTCGGAATCTTGAGGACCTGGCGTCTCATGGTTTTCTGGGTAATTATGGCTTTTATGAAGCCATTGACTACACTCCAATGCACCTGCCACGCGGCCAATCAAGCGCTTTGGTTCGCTCTTACATGGCCCACCACCAGGGTATGAGCCTTCTGTCCCTCGCCTGTCTGCTGCTGGACCGGCCCATGCAGAAACGGTTCGAGTCGGACCCCATGTTTCAGGCAACCGTGCTGTTGCTTCAGGAGCGGTTGCCGAAGGCTACAGCCTTTTACTCACAAACTTCAGAACTATCCGAGGTGCACAAGACTTCGGAAGCCTTAAAGGAAAAGCCTTTACGTGTCTACACAACCCCTGATACACCCGTACCTGAGGTACAGCTCCTTTCCAACGGAAGATATCATGTCATGGTCACCAACGCAGGTGGTGGTTACAGTCGCTGGAAAGACCTGGCAGTGACAAGGTGGCGTGAAGACACCACCTGTGACAATTGGGGCACCTTTTGTTATATCCGGGATATTTCGAGTGGCGTCTTCTGGTCAACAGCGCACCAGCCGACGCTAAAAACATCCGGTCGGTACGAAGCAATATTCTCCGAAGGCCGGGCAGAGTTCCGCCTCAGAGACGAGGATTTCCTTACCCATACGGAGATCGCTGTTTCACCCGAGGATGATGTTGAGGTGCGCCGGATCACCATTACTAATAGATCGAAGACTCGCAGAACAATCGATGTTACCAGTTACGCGGAAGTGGTCCTTGCATCACCGGCTTCTGATGCGCAACATCCGGCTTTCAGCAATCTTTTTGTCCAAACTGAGATCCTCAGGCAGCAGGGTGCGATCATAGCCACCCGTCGGCCCCGTTTCGCTGACGAGCAGCCGCCATGGATGTTTCACGCAATGGTGACAAGGGGTGCGGACATAGGTGAAATGTCCTATGAGACTGACCGTTTACAGTTTATCGGCCGGGGTAATACACTTATCGCCCCCGAAGCCATGAGGGGTATCGGTCCCCTATCCGGCGGTGAAGGACCTGTCCTTGATCCCATCGTGGCCATCCGTTGTCAAATAACCCTTGATCCGGAAACATCGGCAACCGTCAATATCATTACCGGCGCCGGTGAAAACCGCGATGTTTGTGATGGCCTTGTTGGGAAATACCGGGACCGGTATCTTGCCGACCGCGTTTTCGAGCTGGCATGGACCCATAGTCAGGTGCTATTGCAACAAATCAATGCGACAGAAGCCGACGCGCAACTTTATGGGCGACTTGCAGCCTCCGTTCTCTATTCAAATTCCGTGCTTCGCGCAGAATCAAGCCTTATAATTAAGAACCTGCGGGGACAATCCAGTCTCTGGGGTTACTCTATCTCCGGCGATCTCCCTATCGTTTTGCTTTGGATAGAAGATCGAACGAATATCATGCTGGCACGCCAACTCATTCAGGCCCATGCATACTGGCGATTAAAGGGACTGGCCGTTGACCTGGTGATCTTCAACGAAGATCATGCAGGCTACCGGCAGGTTCTGCACGACCAGATCATGGGGCTTATTGCTGCCGGCGTAAAGGTCAAAAGGATGGATCGATCCGGTGCTATTTTCGTGAGGAATGCAGACCAGATTTCGGAAGAAGACCGCATCGTTTTCCAGGCGGTGGCCCGCGCAATCATCAAAGATAGCCGGGGAACGCTTGCAGAACAAATGGATCAGCGTGGCCGGGTTCAGCCAAGAATCCCAACCCTTGAGCCGACCCGTGTTTTCCGTCCTCTCCCGCCCATGGTTGAGGCTTTGCCCCGCGAAGACCTGATGTTTTTTAACGGAATTGGAGGGTTTACCCCTGATGGCCGCGAGTACGTCATCTCTACCAGTAGCGATCAGGTAACACCGGCGCCATGGGTCAACGTGTTGGCCAACCCTCACTTCGGTGCCATAGTCACGGAAAACGGACCTTCCTATACGTGGAGTGAAAATGCCCACGAATTCCGCCTTACCCCTTGGGATAACGATCCGGTAATGGATTCCAGCGGAGAGGCCTTTTACATTCGGGACGAGGAGCGCGGCCATTTCTGGTCTCCCATGCCTCATCCTGCAAGGGGTGCCACTCCCTACGTCACCCGGCACGGATTCGGATATACTGTGTTCGAACATACGGAGCGTGGCATCAGCACCGAGGTAAGGGTGTACGTTGCCATGGACGCACCTGTTAAGTTTACGGTGCTCAAGGTAAGAAACCGGTGCGGCCGTCCACGGCGGCTTTCCGCGAGTGGATATATGGAATGGGTGCTGGGGGATGTGCGGCCCAAGACAGTAATGCACGTTACCACCGAGATCGATCCTCAAAGTGGTGCAATCCTTGCGAACAACCCGTACAACTCCGAATTCGGAAGACGGGTTGCCTTCTTTAACGTAGATCATGCCACCAGGACGGTAAGCGCTGACAGGACTGAGTTTATTGGTCGCAATGGGAACCTTGCCAAACCCGCCGCCATGACCCGGTTGCGACTTTCCGGAAGGGTAGGGGCTGCGTTGGATCCCTGTGCAGCCATGCATGTAGCTTTTGACCTTGATGATGGGGAAGATCGGGAGATTGTTTTTACCCTTGGTGCCGGGCAAGATGCTGATGCTGCTGCATATCTTGCGCGTCGCTTCCGTGACTCCGCGGCAGCACGAAAGGCACTCGAAGTGGTATGGCGCTACTGGAAACACGCCCTCGGTGCCATCCAGTTGGAAACACCCGACGCATCCGTCAATTTCCTTGCCAATGGCTGGCTCCTTTATCAGACAATCGCTTGCCGGCTCTGGGGCCGGAGCGGGTATTACCAGTCCGGAGGAGCCTTTGGTTTCCGCGACCAGTTACAGGACACCATGGCCCTTATCCACACTGAGCCGGGCCTTGTGCGTGAGCATCTGCTCCTATGCGCCGGACGCCAGTTTCCCGAAGGAGATGTCCAGCATTGGTGGCACCCGCCTAATGGAAGGGGGGTTCGTACCAACTGTTCCGATGACTTTCTCTGGCTTCCGCTGGCAACATGCCGTTACGTCCAAAGTACCGGGGATACCGGGATATTGGACGAATCGATTCATTTCATCGATGGCCGCCCGGTCAATCCCTGGGAGGAATCCTACTATGACCTTCCCTTGAGATCTGAAGAAACAGCAAGCCTTTATGATCATTGTGTGCGCGCTATCCTGAAAGGTCTCAGGTTCGGTGAACACGGCCTTCCCCTCATTGGTTCAGGTGACTGGAATGACGGAATGAACATGGTTGGCCACGAAGGTAAGGGTGAAAGTGTGTGGTTGGCGTTTTTCACGTGTGAGGTGCTTAGCCGGTTCTCCCGGATTGCAAAGTTTCGCGGCGACATGGATTTTAGCAAAAAATGCGAGACCGAAGTTGAAAATCTTCGCCGGAGTATTGAGCAACATGGTTGGGATGGTGAATGGTACCGGCGGGCTTATTTTGATGACGGCACCCCGATCGGCTCGGCTGAAAGCCCGGAGTGCCGTATTGACTCGATAGCACAAAGCTGGTCGGTTCTTTCGGGCGTGGGTAATGACAAAAAATCGCGGATGGCAATGGAAGCGGTGGATAAATATTTGGTTCGCCGGGACGACGCCCTGATCCAGCTTTTGGATCCACCATTTGATAAATCCGGCTTGAATCCGGGTTATATCAAAGGTTACGTCCCAGGTGTGAGAGAAAACGGCGGACAGTACACCCACGCTGCAATATGGGCGACCATGGCTTTTGCCGCATTAGGTGACAGACGCCGTGCATGGGAACTTTTCACAATGATCAACCCCATAAACCACGGAAACACTGCAGAAGAAATTAAAAAATACAAAGTAGAGCCCTACGTTGTCGCGGCGGATGTCTATGCGGTCGAACCGCACACGGGCCGGGGAGGATGGACATGGTACACAGGATCTGCTGCATGGATGTACCGCCTGGTCGTGGAATCACTTCTGGGTCTCAGGCTGGAAGAAAACAAGTTGTTTTTCGAACCCTGTCTTCCTGCCGATTGGGACGGTTATACAATGCATTATCGCTTTCGTGAAACCATCTACCACATAAAAGTCAGGCAACAACAGGCAGGTGAAAACGAAGCAACGATGGTTACGGTTGATGGGGTGTTGCAACAGGAAATGGCAATAGCGCTTGTTGATGATGGCCAGGAACATACGGTGGAAGTCTGTTTGGGGAACGATTGATTATGGCTTGACATTATGGATGTATGTAATTACGATAATTACAAAAATATTTTCATTAAAGTCAAGGAACAATACTTATGGAAAAACAAATACGGGCAAGAGATATTAAAAATCCCCCTAAATCCCCCTTTTGCAAAGGGGGAATTGTGAGGAGTTACTTGTAAGAAACTATGGCTATTGATGGCCGGTGTTTCGGGACGGCCTCGATTCCTCCAGGATATTCCTGATTTCCAGAAACCGCATAAGACCAGTTTTGGTAATCATGCCTAATAGCTGGTCATTTTCCATCACCAGAAGACGTGCAATGTTTTCTGTCAGCATTTTACGCATAGCAATCACCAGGGACGTATCCGGAGAAATAATCATGCTGTCATTAAAAGGCTGCATGATATCGGTAACCCGGGTTGTGCTTTCATGACTCCGGGCGATATTTTTGACTTCGGCCAGGGAAACGACACCAATGACTTTCCCGTTATCCATGACGGGAAACCCTTTAAATCCGAATTTCAGAAAATAATCGGTGACAAGCTCTCCTACCGTCAGGTCAGGCGGAACATTTACCACATCCTCGATCATCACTTCACGCACCTGAACGTCTTCCAGAGACTGGCGCATTACGACTTCCTGGTAGCCTCCCTCGGCAACTCCCCTTAAAAACATACCGATGAAAATCAGCCAAAGCCCGCCTATCAGCATGCCTGCAAAAATCTGGATCGCACCGAGCACCATCAGCGCGACTGCAAGTCCTTTTCCAACATCCGAGGCCCATTTAGTGGCCCGTGACAAAGAACCGGTTTTATACCAAAGTATTGCCCGCAAAATACGCCCGCCGTCCAGAGGGAAACCCGGTAGTAAATTGAAAATTCCCAGAGCTACGTTGATCCATACCAGATATCCCGTAACAGCCTGGGCCAGGGGAAATTGCAGTCCACCGAGCAGTTTGTGGCAAAACCAGAAAAAAATGGCCAGAACAAAACTGCTCAAGGGGCCCACCACGGCGATTTTAAATTCAGTGAACGGATTTTTGGATTCTTCAGAAAGTTTGGAGACACCGCCGAATATGAACAGTTTTATTTCCGAAATTTCAATGCCGCATCGTTGCGCCACCAGCGAGTGGGACATTTCGTGAAACAACACTGAAAAGAAAAAGAGAAGTGTTGCGACCAGTCCTGCCCCCCAGTACATCTGGGCGCTCTGGTCCGGGAACTGGCGGGGAAAGTAACCGGCCGAAAGACTCCATAAGACCAGGAGAAAAATGATAAACCATGAATAATCGATATTAATCTGAATGCCGGCGACTTTGAAAAGATTGATACCGGATCCGGGTTTTTTATGTGTGCTATTCGAATTCACTTCAACACTCCTTTTGTCTGTAAGATCACGGTTACAAAAAAATCCGTGTGCCTGAATTTTTTATCCAAAGTTAATCTCATTTCCACTATTGGAACGGCTACTTTCTGATTTTCTCTAAGTCTCTGCATTTTATACCTCATATTTATTATTTTTTTTTGTACAATATAGGGTACAAAATATAGTGCATGCAAGTTCTTTTTCAGGACATAAATTGAGTTGATAGCGTTTTTTTTCAGAAGCGAACCTGCAGATGCGATATAGTTGAATGACCTGAAACAATATTGCGGTAATCATAACCAGTTGGTGTCCATATTCTGAAATGCTTTTATAAACGACCAGTGGACACGCCATGTGATAGGGATCACTAATCACCAGGGCGGTCACTGCAGGATATTTCAGATTTTCACCAAGGGTGCGGAAGTCTTGCTTTTCATCGGACCAAGAGTGCGGAAGCCTTGCTTTAGTAGCAAGAACGCAAAAGATGGCGTTTGCACAACTGACTTCTCAATTTTTGCTCTTACAATTAACTTTTCACAAGTCCCCCTTTGAAAAAGGGGGATTTAGGGGGATTTTAAAACGGCATCAGCTTGTCAAATCCCCCCGGCCCCCCTTTTCAAAGGGGGGAGCAGTTTTTTTTTATTGACACATGGATTGAGTATGTATAAAGTAAATTTTATAATGTTTCGTTATGTGGCAAAGTATAATAAGGTCGATGGGTCACCTGTGAGAAAAAAAATCTGCTTTTTGGGCCTATGAATCAAAAAAAGGAGAAGGTGATGTATGAAATAATGGCTGTTACCAAGGCCATGGCTGACGAAACCCGCGTTCGGATGCTGGCCGCATTGGAGGGACGTGAGTTGTGTGTATGTCAACTCATTGAACTGGTAGAACTGGCACCCTCTACCGTGTCCAAACATCTGTCAATTCTTCGTGGGGCGCGTTTGATCGAATCCCGAAAGGATGGACGCTGGATGTATTATCGTCTGGCGCTAGAAGATTCCCCGAAATTGATAAAAGGAGCACTGGCCTGGTTGACAAAATCATTGCATTCCCAACAGCGGATACTGAACGATCGGCAGCGGCTCGAACAGATTCTAAAAACAGATCCCGAACTATTGTGCCGAAAACAGACGATAGTTCCAGATGATGACAGCCGGGAGACTGAGGAGGACTTTATTAAAAGCGTATCATCCGGTTAGACATGAGTGGGACCGAAATTAGAAGCCTACCATTTGGGAAGATGGGGAAAAAGACCAATACGAAAAAGGAGTGAATGTAATATGGGAACGGATATGAGTTTGAACAATGATCGAAAAATGACCAGTGTTTTTGAACGTTATCTGACGCTATGGGTTTTGCTGTGCATTATTGCAGGAATTCTTCTGGGAAGATTTGCTCCCGGCGTTGCCCATTATCTGGATGGATTAGCCATTTACGTCAACGAGGCGCCGGTGGTTTCGATTCCGATTGCAGTCTGTTTGTTTTTCATGATGTATCCCATCATGGTTAAAATCGATTTCGCTTCGGTGATCATGGCGGGAAAAAGCGGCAGGCCCGTATTTTTAACCTTGTTTATCAACTGGTGTATCAAACCCTTTACCATGTATGCTATTGCCATGCTGTTTTTGGGTTATTTGTTCCGTGGCTTTATTGGGGTAGAAGCAACCGACCTGGTAAGGATGCCGTTTGGTTTGAACTTGCCGGTTGGTGCAACCCATGGTGCCGGCACGGTTGTGCTGGTGGACGGTATCAGAATGCTTGAAATTCCCCTGTGGCGAAGCTATCTGGCCGGTTGTATTCTGCTGGGTATTGCCCCCTGCACGGCCATGGTTCTGGTGTGGAGCTTTTTGAGCCGGGGAAACGACGGCTTAACATTGGTCATGGTTGCCATTAACTCGCTGACCATGCTGGTGCTTTACGGCCTTTTGGGAGGTTTTCTTCTGGGTGTTGGACGGCTGCCGGTGCCTTGGCAGGCATTATTGTTGTCCATTGGCATTTATGTGGCTTTGCCCCTGGTGGCGGGATTTTTTTCCCGCAGATGGATTATCGCTGCCAAAGGTGAATCCTGGTTCAAGGAAAAATTCCTCCATGTGTTGACTCCGGTTACAATTGTTGCTCTTCTGATCACGCTGGTACTGCTCTTTTCCTTCAAGGGTGAAGTGATTGTCAACAATCCGCTGACCATTTTATGGATCGCCATTCCGTTGTTTATCCAGACGGTTTTCATTTTCGCACTGGGATACGGCCTGGCCCGGTTGCTAAGACTTCGTTATGAAGACGCTGCCCCAGCGGCCATGATCGGAGCATCCAACCACTTTGAGGTAGCCATTGCCACATCCACTATGCTCTTCGGGATTTCTTCGGGAGCGGCGCTTGCCACCGTTGTGGGTGTGCTTATCGAAGTGCCCGTGATGCTCATGTTGGTTAAGTTTTGCCTCAATACTCAGCATTGGTTCGGGGAACTGGAAAAAGTATAAGTTTTTCAATCGCATTTTCTGGCCAGGGCAAAACCGGTATGTGCTTGAGTATCGGTTTTCAACAAAGGAGGAGGAAAATGAATGCTGAAGCAACCGTGTTTACGCCCTCATTACCGGTCCCTGACGCCGGACTAAGAAAACTGATCAACCTGGGGGCAAAATCAGATGTCTATCTGTGCTGGACCTGCGGATCATGCGATAACGAGTGCCCGATCAACATTGCCACCGGTCGGTTGCGTCCGCAAAAGATTGTCAGAATGGCAAATCTGGGAATGCTGGATGAACTTTTGCATGAACCAGAGATTTGGCATTGTCTCGGTTGCAGGCGGTGTGCCCAGATTTGCCCAAACTCAGTAAAACCCTCGGCGCTGATTGCGTACATCCGGCATATCCTGCTGGAAAAAGAAATTGTTTCCATTGAAACATTAAGGTCCTACCAAATGCTTTTCGAACGTTTCCAGCGGGTTCGAAGACAAGCGGTGGTCAACTGTATTGAAGGAAGAGACGTTTCAATATCCCCCAGGCAATGGCGTGAATGGATGCGTTCGCCGGTTCCGGAAATTTTAAAGACCATCCGCATGAAAATGACCGATTTGGGTTCGGAAAGCTATCGGA